>DHSR01000030.1 GCA_002410555.1 Bacteroidales bacterium UBA5281
CTTTTTTTGAAGATTTTTTTGACCCTTTTTACTCAGGTGTTAATTATCAGGTAGTTGAATTGAGTAGTGATGGAATGCCAGTATATGTTTAAGGTTGTTAATTTATATAAATCACTTTCTTAACCAGAATTTGCACCTGATTTTGGATTCAAAAATTGCTGGTATCTATTTTCGTTAAGGCATTTTCTATGACATCAATAACCTCTTTTAGCCTGGGTTCGCACCAAATTACATCCGGATCTTTTCTGAGCCAGGTGATTTGTCTTCGGGCATAACGGCGGGTATTGGTCTTTATCTTCTCTATTGCGTTATCCAGTGACATTTTTCCGTCAAAATATTCAAAAATCTCCTTAAACCCAACGGTATTCAATGCATTTAAATGCCGGAAAGGATATACGCTACGTGCCTCTTCTATTAAACCATCCCGAATCATCTGATCAACCCGGTTATTTATACGATGATGCAATTCGGCCCTGGGTAGGTTGAGCCCAATTTTTATGCTCCGGAATGTTCGGGGAACTGGTTGGTTTTTTCTAAAAGAAGAAAAAGTTTTGCCGGTAGAGAGGCAAACATCCAATGCCCTGATGATTCGTTTTGGGTTATTCAGATCGACAATGTGGTAATATTCAGGATCAAGCAATTTTAGCAAATCGCGTAAGGGCCCTATACCCTGCTCTGTGAAAGTATTTACAAGCTGATCGTGAATTTCATCATTGCTGCCCGGTAATTGATCCAGTCCTTTTTCAACTGCCTGAATGTAAAGTCCGGAACCACCTGTAAGTATCGCTAAATGGTTTTCTTGAAATATTTTATCCAGTACAGTCAAAGCCTGTTGCTCGAATATAGAGACATCATATTTTTCATGTAAATCGAGAAAAGCTACAAAATGATGTCTGACGGCTTCGAGCTGAGCCGGTAAAGGCATAGCGGTACCTATAGGGATTTCACGATAAAACTGTCTTGAATCAGCAGAAATAATTTCACAATTAAAGTGCCGGGCCACAATTAGCGCAATTGATGTTTTACCAACAGCCGTTGGTCCTGTAATAATTATGAGTACAGGACTGCCGGATCTTTCCATTTTCATGGAAGCATATCATCAATGGGTTCAATAAAGTCTTCGTCCTGTTCATCATTATTGAGTATATCATCGAATTCGCTGAGCATAGCTATGTCCTGTTCTTCATCCATTTCATCAGGAGGTAGTGGAGAGGGGGTGAATAAAATAAAATCGCCCTTGCTTTTGGAACATAACGGATAGCTGAGTGTGGTGTCTGCTTCGAGGATGCGGGTGAGCTCAATAAAAAAAGTCACCGGATTCAGGAAGTTATATTCATAAATCAGCCGTTGGTGTGGATCATCTATTACATCCTTTATCCTGACTTTTTCCATTTCGATTACAGGTATCTTTTTAGTATTGTAGTTTCGGCGGTCATCTTCTTCCTGATCTCCGGAATTTATGTCTTCCTCATCCTGCATATTAATCAGGGTGATTTCTTTTTTCTTTCGCCAATTGGGATCACATACATAGAATGAAGCCAGTTCGTTGCCTTTAAGGTTTACATTCTGTTTGATAATATCGTGAAAATCAGCGAAAGTTTGTCTGGCCAACAGGTCGAAATCTCTGAGAAAATCTTCCTGTTCTTCATGTAACATCCTAAAACGATATGCGTGCATGAGCAAAGGTTTTATTAAATTAATTAACGATAAAGGTACTTAGTTATCCTTTATTATCAAAATAACTAATCCATTTTATTCATTTCTTTCAATCCAAGTTTATTGCCCTCCGCAATCATGAAGCGATAGGCTTTTTCAGGTTCGTTTTCGAGTTCACCCTCCAGAATAGCTTCCCGTATGGCTGCTTTTATCAATCCCACCTGTTTGCCGGGCCCTATGCCAAAGGCTTCCATAATGGTTTCGCCCGAAATCGGAGGCTGCCAGTTTCGGAGGCGGTCTTTTTCTTCGATTTCACGAAGCTTGTTGCGGACCAATGCAAAATTACTTAAATACCTGATTACTTTGCTTTTGTTTTTCGAGGTAATGTCAGCCTCGCACAAAGTCATCAGATCGTCAATATCATTTCCTGCTTCAAAGAGCAACCTACGTACTGCACTGTCTGTAACTTCACTCTCAGAAAGTACAATTGGTCGCAAATGCAAAGATACCAGTTTTTGAACATAGCGCATTTTTTCGTTGAGGGGCAATCTGAGTTGCCGGAAAATTTGTGGCACCATTCGCGCGCCTTTATTGTCGTGTCCATGAAAAGTCCAGCCCAGACCTGGATTGAATCGTTTTGTGGAAGGTTTGCCTATATCATGAAGTATCGCAGCCCATCTTAGCCATAAATTATCTGAAACAATTGAGATGCGATCGAGAACTTCCAGGGTATGGTAAAAGTTGTCTTTATGTCCCTTGCCTTCATAAGATTCTACACCTTTTAAAGCGCTGAACTGTGGGAAGATCAGTGTAAGCAAGCCACTCTCATCCAGCAGTTTAAAGCCCACTGATGGTTTGGGTGAAGCTATGATTTTATTCAGTTCATCGCTGATGCGTTCAAAAGATATAATGGAAATGCGCTGCTTATTGTTTGCGATGGCTGCAAAGGTTCCGGGATGTATAGTAAAGCCAAGTTGACTGGCAAATCTAATGGCACGCATCATTCGCAATGGGTCATCGCTAAAGGTAATGTCCGGATCAAGCGGTGTTTTGATGAGTTTTTCTTTGATATGTGCATGTCCGTTAAATGGATCGATGAGTTGTCCGAAATTTTGCTTATCCAGATGGCAGGCCAATGTGTTGATGGTGAAATCCCGCCTTTTTTGATCGTCTTCGAGAGAACCAGGTTCAACTTCGGGTTTGCGGGAATCAATGTGGTAGGATTCTTTTCTGGCTCCCACAAATTCAATCTGAAGCGGGTCAAGGTGAAGCATAGCTGTTCCAAAATTCTTGAAAACATTCACTTTGACCTTTCCTTTCATATGCCGGCTTACTTCTTCGGCAAGTTTAATGCCATCACCAACTACTACAAAATCGATATCTTTTGAATCGCGCTTTAAGATCAGATCACGCACATATCCGCCAATGACAAACGCCTCTACTCCAAGGTTTTCGGCAGCATCAGCCACCTTGCTGAATATTGGATGAGTGAGGTATTGGCTTAAGTTCATCATAAAGAGGTTTTCAGCCTGCAAATTTATAAAACTCTGCCGAAGTGACCTTATGATTGATCTATCAACCTTTAAAATTTACCTTTGCAGCACTTTTAACTGTTGAAGAAGAGAATTACAATACCTTTAATTATATGCATTACACACATTTGTTTTTTGACCTGGATGGCACCCTGATAGATTCTAAAGCGGGAATACTGAATTCAGTAAAATACTTTATGGATAAGACGAATATTCCTGAAAATGAGCGCCCTGAAGATTTAAATCCATTTATTGGCCCACCTTTACGAGACTCTTTTCGTTTGCTTTTCGGGTTAAGTGCTGATGAAGCTGAGGATGCCACAAAAATTTACAGAGAGTATTACAGCAAGAGCGGCTTTAAGGAATACCAGGTGTATCCGGGTATTGAAGAAACCCTGACTTTTTTAAAAAATAGCGGCTGCTCGCTGAGTCTGGTTACCTCTAAAGCTGAGTTTTATGCCAGGATGATTGTTAAAGCTTCAGGATTCAGCGGACTATTTGATGCTATTTCGGGATGCATGCTAAATGGTGAACGCAGTAAAAAACATGACCTTATTTTATATACCCTTGATCAGTTAAAATTAAAACCTTCAAAAAGTGTAATTATGATAGGTGATCGCTACCTGGATGTTGAAGGTGCTCATGCTTCCGGAATATCTTCAGCAGCGGTATTATATGGTTATGGTGACAGGTCTGAATTTGATCACTTGCCTCCCGATTTGTTTGTAAACAAACCTGAAGAGCTGAGATGCCTGGTCAAAGAATAACATATTGTTTTTATAGTTATGGCTCATCTATACTATTTATCTTCCGGTAGTAAATGAATATATTTCAAATAAGTTGATCTTTGGTAAATTGATGAATATCAATCCAGATCATAAGAACCGTTTTGCAACCCAGAGAAAAAGATCGTTATAATATAAAAAAATAAAACCAAAATGGGTTAGTTTTAATGTTTTAATCATACATTTGTGCAATTAAAATCATGCTCCATTTCAATAATCGTGAAATGGAATTTTTCGAAAAACTTTAATTTTTAATTTTTTATTCACCCTAACTCACTTACAAATGAAGCAATTTTTTACATTAATGCTCAGTTTGTTGATGGTGGCTGTAATGGCCAATCCTGTTGACAAGAAAACTGCAGAGCAGGTGGCTGTAAATTACTACACTCACTACGCTCCTGCAACAATTACTGATTATTCAGTGAAAGCCCAATTTGAATCCCAATTGAATGGCGTAACCACTTATTACACGTTTAGCTTTACAGCCGGGGGTTTTGTAATGGTAGCCGCTGACGATGCCTCGATTCCTGTTTTGGGCTACTCACATGAAGGAAATTTTGATGGAGAACTTAATCCGGCAGCAAAAGCCTGGTTTGATGGATACAGTAATGAGATCTCGATTATTGCCTCCAGCCGTATGAGCAATTCAGAAACCCGTATACAATGGGACAACATTTTGAATAATAACATGGAGCGGGAAATTATGGATGTTAATCCGCTCATTACTACTACCTGGGATCAGGGCTGTTATTATAACGCGCAATGTCCGGTAGAGCCGGGAGCAGGTTACGGTTCATGTGGCAGGGCCTGGACGGGTTGCGTGGCAACCACTATGGCTGTTATCATGAAATATCATCAATGGCCGGTTAGTGGTATTGGTTACCATACTTATACCCACCCAACCTATGGTGAGCAAACTGCTGATTTCTCATCAGTGACCTACGATTATGCCTCCATGCCCAATAAGGTAACTTCGGCCAATGCAGCAGTAGCTACCCTGATGTATCATTGCGGTGTTGCAGTGAATATGAACTACGGAGCTGATGGTTCGGGTGCTTATAGCGAAGATGTTCCTTTTGCTATGGTCAACTATTTTAACTATGCCCCAAGTACGGAGATGAAATCTAAAGAAAATTATCCCGTAATGGCTGATTGGTATGCACTTTTGCGCAATGAACTTGATGCTGCCCGTCCATTATATTATGCCGGTTCGAGTGCAGCCAGTGGCGGACATGCCTGGATTTGCGATGGCTACCGCCTGAGCGATAATAAGTTTCACTTTGACTGGGGCTGGTCAGGTTCGGCAAATGGTTATTATGCCATTGGTGGGCTTAATCCCGCCGGGAATAATTTTAACGATAACAACCGGGTTATAGTGGGTGCAGTTCCTGGTGACAATGCCACCAGTTGGATTGTTCAAAATACCCATTTTGCTGAGCCTTCACGCGGTATAAACTATATGCATGCCGTTAGCCCTACTGTAGCATGGGCAATTGCCTATGATGGATCAGGGGGAGCCGCAACCATCAATGAGTTTGTAAGAACTACGGATGGCGGTGCCCACTGGACTCCCGGACAAGTGCTGGGCGGCAATACCTACGGACTTGGTAATATCTGTGGTGTAAACGAAAATGTTGCATTTGTATCACTTTATAATAAAGGTAATCAGAATAATACCTGTGGCATCTATAAAACTTCTGATGGTGGAGTTACATGGGCACAATTGCCGGGTGCGCTTCAGGGAGCCAATTCATTTGCCAATAACGTATTCTTCTGGAATGAGCAGGAAGGTATGTGTCATGGAGACGTAAAAGACGGGTATTTTGAAATTTATACCACCACCAATGGAGGCACTACCTGGACCCGTGTTCCACAGTCAAGTATCACCGGTGGTTCAGCACTTTCGGGAGAAGGTGGATGGACATCCTGTATCACTACCACAGGTGAAAATACGGTAATGTTTGGAACCAACAAAGGCAATGTTTATATTTCTGATGACCGTGGTTTTACCTGGAGAATTACCAGTACCGGTATTATCCCGGCAAGTAATGGTGGCATCAATGCCATTGCCTTCAAGGATGAAATGAATGGCATTGTGGCACAAACTCAGGCACCCATTCAGTATCGCACCACCAATGACGGTGGCGCTACCTGGGAAGCCTTTACACCAACAGGAGATATTTTTACCAATGATATTATGTATGTTCCCGGTACCGAAAATACGTATGTTTCAACAGGTGCCGCTTTAGGAGAAACCGGCATTTCTTATAGTCATGATGGTGGTTTAACCTGGACCATCTTCCCGACCACTTCAGATTTTCAATTCCTTGCGGGTGACTTTTATGATAACACCTGTGGGTATGTTGGAAGCTTTAACCAGGATCAATACCATGGTGGTATGTTCCGTATGTTGGGTGAATTGGTTCCCGGCGTACTTGGCGCTCAGATTGAAGTAACTCCTGTGGCCATAACTGCCACTGTGGAGGAAGACGAAGTGGTTACCCTGCCCATGATCATCTCAAATACCGGTGATGCCGAGCTTACCTGGAACCTTGAGGTCGACCCGGCTACAGCTACCTGGGTTTCTGCTGATATTACCTCCGGTACTGTTACCATGGGTGAATCTACTGAACTTGTTATTACACTTGATGCCACTGCTTTAACAGGTGGACCTTTCAATGCAAATCTGCTCATTAATAACAACAGTACATCTACTCCTGTAGTTACCGTACCGGTTCAACTGAATATCTATTCAGGAGATCTGGAAGCTCCAAAAAACCTGGTAGCAACGGTTATGAATCAGAACGATGTAAAACTTACCTGGCAAGCTCCCGGGGGAGGTACAGGAAGTATAGAAGAACTTATTTATGATAACGGAACTTTAACCGGAGCATACAGCTACAATGGTGCTACCATGGCCATTCACATGTCACCGCAAGGTCCATGTAAGGTGTTGCGATTAAAGTATTACACTACCTGGGGTAGCGGTTCAAAAGCATTTAATGCCGAAGTATATGGTTGGAATGAAAGCACATCTATGCCTTCCACTACACAGCTTTATACTACTCCAGCCGAGGTTGTTGAAGATAATTGGATGGAAGTTGACATTTCAGCAGCTAACCTGATGGTTGATGGTGATTTTGTAGTTGGTTTTGGTTCCATCAATGATTCCTCTTATCTTGGGTTTGACGCTGCGCTTAATAATGGCCGTATCTGGGATTTTGAAGATGGTGTCTGGGCTTCATGGACGGAGACTTACCTCATTCGTGCCATTGTTGAGTATCCTGATGGTTCAGTGTATGAATTAAGTGCTGCACCTTCTCCATTAAGACCTTTACCCGCAATCAATAATCTGGTTGCAAAATCAGGCCATGGCAGTGTAAATACTGTGGAACCTATTGCCGCTAAAAATCATGCTTCACGTGCTCTTACGGGTTATAATATTTACCGTGATGGTTCGAAAATCAATGATGCATTGGTTGATGGACTTACCTACACCGATATGGATCTGACCGAAGGTACGTATGCATATTATGTAACTGCTGTTTATGATGAAGGCGAATCAGGCCCATCAAATACCCAGGAAGTTACTATTGTTGACGGTGGAGCTACTACAAGTATTATCCTTGATTTTGAAGATCTGGAAGATTTCAGCCTTACTTTTGGAGACTGGACCGGTCTTGATGTAGATGGTAGCAATACTTATGGCTTTTCGGGAATCACTTTCCCACACATGGGCGAACCCATGTCATACATTGCTTTCAATCCTATGGCCAGCACTCCGCCGGTTGATGGTATGACAGCCCATGGTGGAGAGCGCTTTGGTGCCTGTTTCGGCTCAATAACGCCTCCGAACAACGACTGGATGATTTCTCCCAAAATTATGCTTGGTCAGAATTCTGACTTGAATATGTGGGTGCAATCTTTCGATCCGCTTTATGAGGAGTCATATAATATTTTGGTTTCAACCACCGATATGGCTCCTGCAAGCTTTACCAAGATTGCAGGCCCGATTATAGCACCAACTGAAGTATGGACTAACGTATCTTATGATCTGTCGGAATATGATGGACAGGAAGTGTATGTTGCGATTCAGTGTGTTTCGAACGACAAGTTCATTTTCATGATTGATGATGTGGCCATTAGCTTTACTACCTCAGTTAAAAATCCTGAAGTTGCTGCTTTTAATGTTTATCCAAACCCCACCAATGGTGAGCTGAACATAACCGGCAATGAGCGCATTGAGCGCGTTAGAATGGTTAATCTGGCCGGTCAGGTTATCATGGAAAGTGTAGTTGGTAATAATAATTTCCGTTTTGATACGGATAATGTACCTGCAGGGTTATATCTCCTGAACATCATTACCGAAAAAGGCACCGTTACACGTAAGATTAGTGTGAAGTAGTCCTTTTAGGTTACAAATTCTAAACCCGCCCGGTGTCGTTGAGATGCCGGGCGGGTTTTATTTATGTGAATACTGGAGATAAACAGGGAGGATATTCTTCCAGGAACATTTTGGTTGATTGAAATTAAAAGTATGTACTCCTTATTTACGCTTTTTCAGGCTCTGTAGAAGCATCAAGATCCTGATAATAGTTTTCGTGAGAAAAATCCTTATTGCTTATTCTATTGCTATAACGTATTCTCGAAGACTGTTCTTTCAAAAACATTTCCTTTACATCCTCATCGTTGGCCGCAAAATTCATGGTGTTTGTAATGGACATGGCCGCAGCAGCTCTTTCCACATTATGGTTTGCACCAATATAAGTAAAAGTCCATCCCTGGGCTTTTTGCTCATCAATAATGGCTCTAACCTGCTTTCCGGTGAATTCTTTTGAAGCATTTTCTTCACCGTCTGTTAAAATAGTCACCAAAACATTTGTATTCTCCTGTGAGGCCAAGTCAACCCTGAGTTTGAGAACACTCAATCCAATAGCATCGTATAGAGGAGTGGTGGAATCCGGTCGATAGTTTTTTTTATTTATCTGTGACAGATTGCTTGCCTCTTCCTTGTCGAGATGTGTTTTTATACCCAAACCATTGAAGGTGACGAGAGATATAAAATGTTGCTGATCAGGGTACTTCTTTTCAATACCCTTGATGGTTTGCACCAGCTCATTAAAGCCGATGATGGTGGCTTTTTTAATGGATTCCATTGAACCACTCTCGTCCAGGATGATAAGGTTGAAAATTTTGTCGGTTGCCATAGTGTTGCTGTTTTAATTGATTTACTTTATTGTTTACCTGTTACTGAATCATCATCTTTGCTTTTTATGCGACTTTTATTAGACAAGCTTTGGTGGTAGGCTTGCTCAAATGCTTTGGGTGCATAGGGTTCATCACCATATTCTTTCATTATTTTCTCAGCTAGCCAAACCGAAAGAATTTCCTTTTGATTGAGCCCATATAGCCCTGCCAGTTTGAGTAACTGTTCTTTGGTAGGCAATCGGTCATTGTTCTCTATTCGGCTGATGATGGCCTGATCTACTTCAATTACAGCAGCTACCTGGCGCACCAATAAACCTTTTTCTTCACGCTTTTGCCGAAATAGCGTTCCTATAGGTAAGTTGTTGTTTGTCTTTGACATGATAAAATTTGTCATGTTAGTATTTATCATATTAAACGTTGTAAATTAAAAAAAGTTGCAGTATGAGATAAATTTATTTTTATTTGCTTAAAGTCGCTGGTAATTGAAGAGTTAATCGTCTACACGAAGTTTAATGTCAAAAGGATACATGCCTTTCTTTAATCAGGTTTATATCTCATGGTTACCCAGAAAAAGGAGTGTTCTTTAAGTGGTCAAATTTTAAAAATGGCCGGAACCCGGTGACTATTTAAAAGAAAAGAGTTCTCCCACACCAGTTTTTGGTTATTTGTTTCTGAAATGCCAGGGAGGTTGCAAATTTTTCCACGATATTTATGACTTTTATTATTCTTCATATTCGTGCAGAACGCTCTTTCCTTAATTACAGAGCTATTTTGTTAATGATTTAAATAAATAATTAACAAGGTTTTATGCCATCAGGATAGGGGTAAAATGGTTCTTAATTGTCATATAATTACCGGTAAAGATGTATTTTCAAATTGGGTTTGAGCTTTACAACCTTTACGGATAACCTTCCAACAATTTCCCTGATTTAACTACAGGCTGTTTCTCCCCGGAACAGCCTGTAGTGTTTTACATGCGCTCAGGTACCTCAATACCCAACAGATTTAATCCGGATTTTAGAACCTGAGCTATTTGATATGATATGGTCAGGCGCAAATTGCGCTTATTTTCGTCTGCTTCTTTTAATATGGTGAGTTCGTGATAAAACTGATTGTATTCCCGCGCCAACTCATAGATGAAGTTAGCCAGCAGGGCCGGGTTAAGTTCGCTGGCAGCCTGATTTACCATAGTAGAGAATAAACTCAGACTAACGATGATACTGTGCTCACGTGGGTGTAATCCAGCATCAAAGGAGTCTGGATTAAGACCTGGGTAAACGCCGGCCTTGCGCAGTACAGATTTTATCCGGGCATAGGTATATTGGATAAAAGGGCCGGTATTGCCATTAAAATCAATGCTTTCACGAGGATCGAACATCATATTTTTCCGTGGATCCACCTTTAGAATAAAATATTTTAAAGCTCCCAGCCCTACGGTTTGGTATAGGTTTTCTGCTTCTTCACTGTTAAAGTCATCAATTTTACCTAATTCTTCAGTCATGCTGCGTGCGGTAGCTTTCATTTCAGCCATCAGGTCATCAGCATCCACTACAGTGCCTTCCCGGGATTTCATTTTACCTTCCGGTAATTCAACCATTCCATAGGAGAGATGAAAAATATTTCCGGCCCATGGACGCCCCAGCTTTTTAAAGATAAGTTTAAGTACTTCGAAGTGATAATTTTGCTCATTCCCAACTACATACAATAAACGTGAGGTGCCGAAATCGTTGATACGCAATTGGGCCGTACCCAAATCCTGGGTCATATAAACCGAAGTACCATCAGCACGAAGCAATAACTTTTCATCCAAACCTTCTTCCGAAAGGTCTACCCACACGGAGCCATCTTCTTTTTTAAAGAAAACCTTTTCCTTAAGACCTTCATTTACGATTTCGCGGCCGAGCAAATAGGTTTCTGATTCATAATAGATTTTATCAAAATGGATTCCCATGGTTTTATAAGTCTCATCGAAACCGGCATATACCCAGCCATTCATTTGTTTCCATAAACGCAGGATTTCCGGATCCCTGGCTTCCCATTTAAGCAGCATATCACGTGCCTGCTGCATGAGTAAGGATTTACTGGCTGCTACTTCTTCAGACCATCCTTCACTTTTAAGATGAGCCAACTCTTCTTTATATTTTTTATCGAATAATACATAATAATCACCCACCAGTTTATCTCCCTTTTTGCCTGCCGATTCGGGCGTTTCGTTATTGGCGAACAGGGTCCATGCAAGCATGGATTTGCAAATATGTATACCACGGTCATTAACCAGGTTTACCTTATGCACCTTATATCCGGCGGCCTCCAGAATGGCTGCTACCGAATAACCCAGCAGATTATTGCGGATGTGTCCTAAATGAAGTGGCTTATTGGTGTTGGGTGATGAAAACTCTAACACCACAGGTAGTTCAGCTTTATTAATTGCAGCAGGCTGTATTTCAGCCGATTCTCCGAGGGCAGCAATAATGGCCTGTGGCGATAGCTTGAGGTTAAGAAAACCTTTTACTACATAATATTGGGCTATCTCAGGCAATAAGATAAGCTGTTCTCCGATAATACGGGCCGTTTCCTCGGGTGATTTGCGTGAAATTTTCAACAGGGGAAAAACCACCAGCGAAAAATCACCAAATTCACGAAAAGCAGGGATGGTACGTTGAATGGTAAGACTTTCAGGACTTAAAGTATGATTAAACAGGGTCTGAATGGCTGCGGCAGCATACCGGCTGAGTTTATCGGAGAACATGATTGTAAAATATTATAAGGTTTGCAAAATTACATGTTTTTATCAATAGTCCGAAAAGTATTGTTAATGCATTGATAAAGAGAATTGTAACCAATTTTAGAATGGCAAAAAGGATAAATGTGTAGTCCGGATTATTTGAAAAAAATCGAAAGAAACCATTTTTTTAAAAACTAATATTTTATATTTGCAATGGTTTTTTTGCGGCAGATTGCCGACAGTGGTTCTTAAAAGTGGAAGACGCCAGTCTGCCCGGGCCCGTAAAAGAGCTGAAATACGCTAAAACCGGCATTTATTTCACTCATTTATAATTCAAAAACCAATTTCATGAAAAAAAACGTAATTATCATTGGAGCCGCCGGCAGGGACTTCCACAATTTCAACACTTACTTCAGAGGCAATAGTGATTACAATGTAGTTGCTTTCACTGCAGCTCAGATTCCCGACATTGATGGCCGCAAGTATCCCAAAGAACTTGCCGGTGAAGACCTTTATCCTCAGGGTATTCCCATTTATGCTGAGGCTGACCTGGAGGATCTGATCCATGAGCATCAGGTTGACGAATGTATTTTTTCATACAGTGACGTGCCCTATCCGCGGGTAATGAATATCAGTGCACTGGTAAACGCTGCAGGGGCTAACTTTACTTTGCTCGGGCCGCGCGATACGATGATAAAGAGTACCAAGCCTTTGATTGCTGTTGGAGCTACCCGCACCGGATGTGGTAAAAGCCAGACCAGCCGGCGCATCATTGAGATTTTAATGGAAAAAGGACTAAAAGTAGTTGCTATTCGTCATCCAATGCCCTACGGGGATTTGAATGCACAAAAAGTTCAGCGATTTGCCTCCATCGAAGATCTTGAAAAACATAAATGCACCATTGAAGAGATGGAAGAGTATGAACCCCATGTGGTACGCGGTGATGTGATTTATGCCGGAGTGGACTATGATGCCATTCTGCATGCCGCTGAAAATGATCCGGATGGGTGTGATGTTATACTGTGGGATGGTGGAAACAACGATTTCCCTTTTTATAAACCCGATTTGATGATAGGTGTGGCTGATCCGCTGCGTCCGGGGGCAGAGGTGAGTTATTATCCGGGAGAAGTGGTGGCACGCATGTCGGATGTTATTGTAATCAATAAAATTGATTCTGCCGGTTTGGATGAAATCAACATCGTCCGTGCGAACCTTGCCCGCATTAACCCACATGCCATTATTATTGATGCTGCTTCACCGGTTACGGTTGATAAACCGGAGCTTATCAGAGACAAAAGAGTGCTGGTTGTGGAAGATGGTCCGACGCTTACCCATGGAGAAATGAAAATTGGGGCCGGAGTAGTAGCTGCCCTCAAACATGGTGCAGCTGAGTTGGTTGATCCAAGACCTTTTACAGTTGGTAAACTAAGTGAAACCTTTGAAATTTACCCCAATATTGGTACATTATTACCAGCCATGGGTTATGGTGATGAGCAAATACAAGACCTTGAACAAACTATTGACAATACACCGTGTGATGCTGTTATTATTGCAACACCCATTGACCTGAGTCGCATCATAAAGATAAACAAACCTACAGTTGTTGTAGATTATGATCTTCAGGAGATAGGCACGCCTAACCTTACCCAGGTGCTCAGTGATTTTGTTAAAAAGCATAATCTCAAATAGATGAAGAAAAGCCCCGTTTCATATCGGGGCTTTTTTTTAAGTAGTTTTCAACAATTGGAACCTGATTGAATTTCAATGGTTAATTTTGTGACATTCTAAATATTAAAACATTCCTGATGAAAAACCGAAGCTTAGTATCTATCACCGATTACTCCAAAGCGGAGTATCTGAAAATCCTTGATCTGGCCGAGACTTTTGAAAATGAGCCAAAACAAAATATTTTGAAGGATTATGTGGTTGCTACCTTGTTTTTTGAGCCTTCTACACGTACCCGTTTGAGTTTTGAAAGTGCAGCTTCGCGGCTGGGGGCCAAAGTTATCGGCTTTAGTGATGTTAGCAGTTCAAGTGTATCCAAGGGTGAAACGTTAAAGGATACCATACTTACAGTCAGCAATTATAGCGATATTATTGTAATGCGTCATCCCCGTGAAGGAAGTGCACGCTTTGCCAGTGAGGTTTCGCCGGTACCTGTTATCAATGCGGGCGATGGTGGCAACCAGCATCCCACGCAATGCCTGCTGGATTTATACTCCATCCGTAAAACTCAGGGTCGCCTGGATGGTCTGAATATTGCTTTTGTGGGAGACCTTAAATATGGACGAACTGTACATTCAAATGTTATGGCTATGTGTAATTTTGAAACTACCTTTCATCTGGTATCTCCGGTTGAACTTAAATTGCCCAGTTATGTCAAGATGCACATTAAGGACAATAATCTGAATTATTATCAATACACAGATTTGAATGAGATTATTCCCATTGCCGACATCATTTATATGACGCGTATTCAACGCGAAAGGTTTTCAGACCCAATAGAGTACGAAAAAGTAAAAAATGCTTATATTCTTACTGCTGAGATGCTCAGTGGCTGCCGTGAAAACATGCGGATACTTCATCCCCTGCCAAGGGTAAATGAAATAACTGAAGATGTTGACTCGACGGTTCAGGCTTACTATTTCCAGCAGGCACTTAACGGGGTTTTTGTCAGGCAGGCACTGCTGTCGGCAATATTGGGTGTTAAATAATCGGTTAATATATCTTTAAAAATATTAAAATGCAAAACAGCAAAAGAAAAGAACTGGTTGTATCAGCCATTCAAAATGGCACGGTAATAGACCATATACCGGCTAAAAGCGTTTTCAGGGTTATGCGTATGCTTAATCTGGAACAAACTGAGTCGCAGATTACCGTAGGTATGAACCTGGAAAGTCACAAATATGGTCGAAAAGGTATTATAAAGGTAAGTGGGCAGTTTTTTGAAAGCGAGGCGATTAATAAGATTGCCCTTATTGCTCCCACAGCCTCTATGATTGTGATTAAGGATTATGAGGTGATAGAAAAACGCAATGTTGAGATACCAGATGAAATTACCCGGTTTGTTCGTTGTGTTAACCCCAATTGCATCACAAATCATCAGGCGGTAGCTACACGTTTTAAAGTGATTGACAAGGAGGATCTCAAGCTACAATGTCATTTTTGTGAAAAAATAACCGGGAAAAACAATATTGATATATTGTAATTTCTTTCCATGAAAAGCCACGCATTCTCAAGTAATAGCAAATGTATTGATCCTTAACTTTCTCAGGGGAATAGATTTTGCTTAATCATCTGTTGGTGAAAAACCAATGGATCGAATGTGTCATAAATTTTAACCTTTTTTGTTTTGTAAATTCATAGAATTATTTAGCTTTTTAAGAGCGCCTTAACAGGATAGATGCAATAGTATAAGCGATCTTTTTTTATAAAAAGACAAGTTGTTAATATATTGGTAATCAGTAGTATAATATTATTTTTAATCATATTCAGAAAGAGAATACTTCAAGCATTAAGCTGCAATTTGTATTTTGGTACGTGGTTTGTATTTAGAGGGGAAATTAACCCGAGGTAGTTGCAAATGCCTTCAAAAAAACAAACGCCATGAAAACTTTAAAAAGAATCTCCGCCCTTGTGCTTTTACTCGCACTGAGCATTGGTGTTAAAGCACAGCAAAACGAAAACGAAAAGCTCTACCTTCCGGGTGATAACCTGAACCTGTATGCAGTGATGAACCTGTTTCAGGAATCAGAAACTCTTGAAGGCTTTGAGCGGAAACTCAACGCCGCCGATGCTAAGATCAACAATCTCGACCTGAATGGCGACAATCTGATTGATTACATCAAAGTGATTGATTACGTTGAAGGAACCACTCATACCATAGTGCTTCAGGTGGCCATCAATGAACGTGAAAATCAAGATGTTGCAGTGTTTACTGTTTTTCGCGACAAACATGATGAGGTGCATATTCAATTGGTTGGTGATGAATATCTTTACGGCAAAGATTACATTATTGAACCTTACTATGCTGAAACTCCCAATCCCGGTTATACCGGTAATACCAGGGTAGTCAGCAACCAGCCGGTAGTAGTCCGTACTACCTATATTGAAGTAAGAACCTGGCCTGTTGTTCGTTACATTTATACTCCAACTTACGTGGTCTATCGTTCGCCCTGGTACTGGAATTATTATCCTGTTTACTGGAACCCATGGCGCCCCTATTACTGGGATTACTACTATGGCTATCATTCGCACTGGCACCACCATTACTACAGCCATTACCGCCATACCCGCCACTACCATAAAAACTACTACGTGAATAATTACTTTTATGGTCACCGGAATTACTCGAACACCGTGCGTACCTACGAAAGCAACGGACGTTATAAAGATACCTACACCCGCCCTGACCTGCGCTCAAAAGGTGCTGATGAAGGCCAACGGGTATATGCGAGTGCCATGCGCAATGCTGGTCGAACCGATGGACAAAAACCGGGCCGGGTATCCCGGAAAACAAATCAGCGGAAAGTTACTGAAGGTACTCCATCTGTGGGTAGAACAACGGCACCAGGTGCAGGCAGGTCGTCAGCAGATGTAAGCACCAGAAGATCGGCGCCCCGTGGTTCGGCTGTTCCTTCAATAGGTCGGGAATCAGGAAAAACCAAGTCTGTGCAAAGGACTGTAAGATCAAATAAATCGGAAGTGCGCAGCACCACACCCAAAAAACAACGCGCTGATGTGAATCCTCCCAAAAGGCAAGTGAGAACACAAAAGGCTCAGTCACCTGCAAGGTCTGCCAAAAAACCCGCTGTACGAAGTAGTGACAACAGGTCGTCCAAATCCGGACAGTATGTTGGATCTTCAAGTAGTCGTTCTTCACAACCTGCAAACCGCAATGCTTCTTCTCAAAAGAAATCCGGTACCAGCAGAAAAAGCAGCGGAAGTGGACGATAGGTGAAATCTTATCATGACAATATAAAGCCCCCGGCGACATTACATTTCGTTTTCGGGGGCTTTTTTGTTGGGAAATATTTAACTATAACCCAATCAAATATAGATAATCGCAGATATAGATCTTATGCAAGGTTGTTTTACTACCAAATGTAATATTTAAACCTGTTTGGAATTATTCCCCGAAAAGGAAAGGACATAACCAGTATTTCTGCATACATCCCGGAATAGACTTGTTTTTTTCCCTCTCTTGATGTGTAAAATTTAAGTCTAAAAAAAATCAAATCTATCAAGCATTATAATTTCCATTAGTATAAAAACTCCGTTTTTGCCACTAAGGCACAAAGAACTGCCCGCATGCGAACAGGCAGGCTCAAGGCCTAACCATGTTTTAATCAGTGATATACAGAGCCTTGTGCAACCTGGTAGTTTCGTGTTTTAATGGCATTTAATTTATACCTTAGTAGACTGGACTCATTCATTAAAAATAAATTGTATAAAATGATGAATTCATCCCGAAAATTTGTATATTTGGTAATCTTAACATCTTATTAACAGCATGAAACGAAAATATTTTATCATTGGATTTGTGAGTGGCATCTTATTCGTCATTGTGGTTCTTGTTGTTTCATTCTTCCTTATTAAAAATCAAAGCGAGAAATCTGTAGCTGAGTTTGCCGCACAACAAAACATAACTAACGCCGAACTGGAAGTTTTCTCCATCCATCAGAAATCTCTCGATAGTCTGTACTTTTATGATTTAGAGCTTAAAGAAGATATTTACATTTCGAAGGATTCCGGTAATTTTACCTTCATCAATTACTGGGGCACCTGGTGCATTCCCTGTGTGGCCGAAATGCCTGAATTCGTTTCCTTAATCAATAGGGATGAGATAAAAAAGGCAAATATAAAATTCATATTTGCAAGCCAGGAAAATGAGAAGGTGATTAATAAATTTGAAAAATCCAAAAATTTTGGACTTCCCTATTTTCTGTATAATGCCGAAAGCCAACCGGCGTTTCTCCATCATTCAACCGTGCCCACTTCTTATTTGATTGACAAAAACAAGTTGCTGGTATACAAATTCACCGGGTTAAGACAATGGGATACTCAGATGTACCGGGATTTGTTGCTCTCATTGCAATAAATCAGTAAAGGGCATCTCGAAAAACTTC
>DHSR01000041.1 GCA_002410555.1 Bacteroidales bacterium UBA5281
TGGCATTGGACATCACGCTGAAGGTCTGGTTGCCAATCAAAGGTGCTTGATTTGAGCCAGTGGAATTGGTTAATTCATAAGCGCCAATATCAGGTGCACTGCCGCTAAAGATCGTATTACCATCCAGATCATGCGATAGATTGACAACCATACCTTTATTTATGCACGGTGAATTGCTTTGCAAACGGAAATTGTAAGTGGAAGGATTTATAAACAGGGGGTTACCTGTAACGGCTCCACTTCCGGCACCAGGAGAGCCAGCAGTAGCTGAAGTGCCATAGCAGTTATTGGATATGGTCCAACTACCTCCACCATAATTATATAAAGCTACGCCAGAATCATTGGTTCTATAATGGATGTTATTGCGTGTAACCACATTGGTTTTGTCAACCCAAATGTGATAACTGGTAACATGGTAAAAGACATTATTATAGACTTTAGTTCCCGTGCATGGACCTGCAGAAGGGTAGGTGTAACCTATACCTACTCCAGTGGTGCAGTTGTAAAAAATATTGTGATGAATCAGATTGTTTTTAGTATATGCGCCACCCAGCCTTATACCACCAGTGGAACCTTTAAAGGTATTGTATCTGGTGATTATTCCGTTCCCGCGCTCTATCAGTACTGCATAGGCAATATTGTCAGAATTTATAAAAGTATTGTATTCAATAATTCCGGTAGCATTGTCAGAAAGACCGGCAGCAGAATTCAATATCAGATTGTATTTATTACCAGCGCCATTGGTTCTGTCAATAGTAGTGTGATGAATATGAAATCCATTATATGTGCCATCGAGTTGAACGCCATCGCCAGAAGAGTAAGTCTGGTTGGAGTTGCTGAAATAACGGCTGTTTATATCATAAATATTACAATACCCAATTTCAAGGTTGGTGGCAAATTTAAGATATACACCATCCAGAGCAACATTATGAATATCAGTATTCAGCATTTTTAAATTATGATTATAAAATCCGTAAATGCCAAATCCGCCATTATTGCTATTATGGGCATTATATAAATTGCAATTCCTAATGATATTATTACTGGCGTAATTGCCCGAAGTTCCAGAAACGTAAACCAGGGAGACAGCATTGGTATTTCCATTAACGTCAAAATCTTCTATAATGCAGGATGATGAATTTTCAAGCCGGAAGGCATGGCCACTTCCTGTATAAGAAAACTTTGGCAAACTGCCTGTGCCATATGAGCCAATCGTTATATTATTTCGTCCGTTAATATATATATATGACGAAGAAGTATATGTAGTACCCCTTTTCTGGACATATGAATTGCCATTAACAAAGTTTACGCCTGCCCATGATTTGTATGGATTACTCATGCTCCCATTTGGATTCGAATTGTTACTCGAAGGATCAATATAAATGGTTGCACTAAAAAGTAAAGTGGTGTAAAAAACAATTAATGCAAATGTAAGGGTTAGAAATTTGAGTTTTGGTCCAAAAGTAAAAGAACCGTTGGTAATCAAAGTGGTTTTGTTTTCCATTTCTGTAGTTAAATTTACGTAAAGTTGAAACATTATTGTCAAAGCATGGCATTGTCTTTGACAATTGACTGCTGAGGTAAAAAATCCCCAGGTGATTCCTCCTTACTGGAAAACTATGCCACTTAAAAGTAAATTTATGGTTGGAAAACTTAACTCTGAGCTTTTATGTTTAAAATGTCCTGTTATCAATCATTTGATGAAACAATAATGTTGCAAATTGCCCTTATTTATATTCAGTCTAAATTAAAAAAGGGGAAATTCCCGCCGTCTATCCCCGTTTGGGGAATAATTCCCCAAACGGCGCTTCTATCCCTAACCCCTATGTTAATAAGTTGTTAATTCAGTGAGTTGTTTGGATTTTTTATAATAGCAACGATATTATTCTTTGGCATGTGATTCATAAGTTATTTAGATATTATAGATATCAATTTACAGGCCATAGTTACTGCAGCCTGTTTTTATTTTTTCTTCTGTTTTTGCCGGTTTTAAATAATCTCCGAAAAATATTTTTCTTTTGATCTTCTTTATAATAACTGTACTCATATCCGTAATCGTATTTCAGCCCTTTGGCTATTACATCATTAATAACGATGGAAACATGCTTAATTTCCTTATGTTTAAGTTGTTTAATGTTATTGGAAAATGCATCCCGATTAGTGAAGCCTTGTCTTACAACATAAATATTTACATCAGCAAATTCTGTTAACAAAAAAGAGTCAGAAACTACTCCAATAGGGGGTGAGTCAATGATTACGTATTCATACATTCCTTTTAGAGTATTCATCATCGTTTTTGTTGCATCTGAAGCAATTAACTCCAGGGGATTGGGAGGTATAGGCCCTGCACTGATAAAGTCTAGATTTGCATTACTGGTATGCTGGATGATTTCATCGAGCGGAGCCTGGCCTATTAAATATGAAGTAATTCCTTTGTTATTGGATAAATTAAAATCCTGGAATAATTTGGGCCTTCTGAGATCAAAGCCAATTAATAATGTTCGTTTTCCAAAAAGGGCATACACCAAAGCCAGGTTTTGCGAAATAAATGATTTGCCCTCACCGCTATATGAGGAAGTGATCAAAAAAACCTGCCGCTCTTTCTCTTTTGCAAAAAATTGCAGATTGGTACGCAGACTTCTGAATGTTTCTGAAATGGGAGAGTTGATATTTTCATCAATAACTATCTTTTCTTTGGTATCATTATGAAATACGTGGCCCAAAATTGGGAAGTTTGTCAACTGCTCAATTTCCTTTTTATTGACAATGCGTGTATTAAGAAAATCTTTAAGTATAATTACCACAAAAGGCAGTATCAAGCCCATCATTAACCCTATGATCAATATTAATTTGGTTTTGGGAAAGATTTTATAGGCTGTAATTAATCGGGCCGGGTCAACCACCTCATAATCAGGAGTATTTGATGCACTTGCTATCTGTGCCTCCGATCTTTTTTGCATCAGGAACGTGTAAATAGCATCATTGAGCTTGAAAGTTCGTTCGATGCCAAACAATTGTCGCTCAGTTGAAGGAAGCCGGGACATTTCAGATGAAATACGGGCAGCGCGATTGTTTAAATCCTGTAAAGCAATTTCAGTGGTGGCTGCATTGCTTTTAATATTCTCCATGATGGTTTGCTTGAGATTGGCAATTTGAACCTCAATAGGACCCAATCTTAAGTTTTTAACATTTCCCTGATTAAGTAAATTTGTTCGTTCGGAATTTAAGGTAATTAATTGTGTAATAAGTTGATTGAGCAGTGGATCCTGAACATTCATTGACGAAGGTGCAATCAAATCGGAAAGGTCAGTATTACGCGAGAAGTAATCACGGATATAATCGTAATACTTTTTTTGCATGGAAAGCAGAGCACGCTCTCCCTCAATCCGGCTTAATCTCTCCAGAGACTGTTGCCCCTGGTAGCCCAGGTCCGTTACCCGGTTCGAAGTTCTGAAATTTTGTAATTTACTTTCCGCAAAGGTCAGCGAATCCGCTACGTCGCTAATCTGAGAATCGATGAATTTAACTGTATTTATTGCAATCTTATTCTTTTTTTCAAGATTGTTATCCAGGTATGTATTGGCCAAAGCATTCAAAAAATCTGTGATCTTATATCGGTTATCACCTGACATACTGATGGTAACCAAAGATGACGTAATTGATGGCTGACCGGCTTCAATGCTTGCAAGGTTCTTTAAGGTTAGAAAACTAAGGCTGTTCAAACTAAAATAATTGAGGCCTTTCATCGGAGTCCCCTTATTAACCTCTTCATTTAAATGAACCGTAATATGCAAAAATTCTTCTTCCACCGGTTGTCCAAATTGATACCTCCCCTTGAAATCAATATTATTTACAATATTTACAACTTCATCTGTCAGGTAGTCATATATCATAACATCCTTTCCATGAGCTTCCAACAGAAATTCATCTTTGTTAAGTATGGTATAATATATCTTCAGATCTATGGGTTGAAGTTTAGATTTATCTATACTTACATGAAAAGGTTGATGTAAATAATTTTCTTCGGTTTCTAATAGAAAGTCCTTTTTAAGGATGCCACCAAACCTATATTCTTCGTGGTAAAAAGAAACTTCCAGATTTAATTGATTAACTACTTCATTGATGAGAGAGTAAGAAGTAAGTATGCCCAGTTCATTTTCAATGTTGTCGTTGTTAGAAAATAACCCAAAGCCTTGCATTACATTTTGAGAAGCGAGAAAATTATTGCGCTCCGATTCTTTTAACAAAAGTGTTGTTTGATTTTTATATATGGGAGTGGAAAATTTGTTAAAAAGATATGCTGCTGCAACGAATACAAATGTAGTCAGTACAAACCACCATTTGTATCTCCACATCTTGAAAACAAGATCTTTGTAATTGGTTTTCTGATGAAAAATTTCTTCGGTTTTATCCACAGTATGCTAATTTCTAAAAAAGTACAATATTGTCACAAGGGTAGTCATGCTGGCAAGGAAAGTGGAGTAGGTGAAGGTACGTAAATTCCTGAATTTTGTTTTAATGGGTTCCACAATCACTACGTCTCCTGGCTGGAGATAATAAAAGTCACTTTCTACAATTTTCTTGTCTGTAAGATTCAGGTTGTAAAATTTTATATTATCACCGAATTCCCTCACCAGGGTAATTTGACTTTTATCTCCATAATCGGTGATGCCACCTGCATATCCTAATGCCTGAAAAATATTAATCTGCTCTTTGAAGAATGGGAATTCTCCCTGATTACGCACCTCACCCAATACCGTAATGTTGCTGTTTACTATCTTCATGGTGATGGCTGTATTACTAAGATACTGGCTGAGTTCAACTTCTACTTTCGATTTGGCCTCTTTAATGGTAAGGTTGTTCACATCAATTTCACCTATGAAGGGAAAATCAATGGTGCCTTTTTCCGATACAGTATAGCTCAGCAAATCAATGGCAATGCCACCAGTTATTGAAGTGTTCTGATTGCTGAAAATCCTGGCCGTGCCTTCATCAACGCTCAGTACATTAATATATAGATTATCGAAAGGTCGGATTCTTTTTTCAGGCCTTACATGGAGATAAGTTTCTTTCAGTTCAGAAGTGGTTTCATCCTGCACATACTTAAGTTTCTCCTGGGGAACACAGGAAGCAAGCAGTGCAATTAATCCAAAAATAAAAATCGCACGGGGTAGGGGAAAGTGAAGGTTCATGTTAGCCCGATATTTTATCTGCATAAAAGTAAGCATTATTAGCAATCGACAGGAATAAGTTTAACGGTCAATTGTTTTAAATGTTTTGTCTCATATTATTTATTTGTTGCCTGTTTATTGGCCTGATCCCCGTATTACCGCTTGTACGGTTTTAAGAATCAATAAAAAGTCAATTTTAAGCGACCAACTATCAATGTATTGTAAATCAAGTTTCATCCATTCATCAAAAGTTATTTCGTTTCTATTGGGTGCTATTTGCCAGATGCAGGTAATTCCAGGACGCATCGATAACCGACGCAGTTGCCATCGCTGGTATTGTGCTACTTCGCTTGCTAACGGTGGGCGAGGCCCCACAAGAGACATATCGCCTTTCAATACATTGAAAAACTGCGGAACTTCATCTAAACCGGTTTTTCTTAAAATTCTGCCTATAAAGGTGATCCGGGGGTCATTTTTAATTTTAAAAACCGGACCATCCATTTCATTTTGTGCTTCGAGTAAGGGACGTAATTTTTCGGCATCCTGAACCATTGTTCTGAACTTATAGATGTTAAACTCACGTCCCCTTAGTCCAATCCTTCGCTGTTTAAAGATTACAGGACCTCTGGAAGTGAGCTTAATCAAGATGGCAATGATTAAAAGAAAGGGCGACCAGATAAGTAAAATTAAGCCTGAACCAACAATATCAACCACCGTTTTCCATTGATGGGCGGTTTTGTTTGCCGGTGTATTCGTAAAACTCAAGAAGGGAACATTGTCAAAATAATTTAATTCGGTTTGAGTGCTGGACATTTTGAAAAAGGCTGATTGCAACCTGAAAACAACACCGATTTCTTCACAGGCAAAAACCAGGTTTTGTATTTCATCCTGATTTATGTCATTTTTACAGTAAAAAACCTCATCAACAATATTATTTTTTAGCAAATAGGGCAAACTTTGTATTTGCTCAATCACTTTTACCCTGCTCCCAAAAATCTCATGTACCAGTTGCGAAGAAGAAATTATGGTAACCAGCCTGACGCCCCATTCATTGTGAAGCATGATCTTTTCTATAAATTCCACATAATTTTGATCAGCAATCAGAATGATATTACGTGTATTCATTCCTTTGTCAAGCAGGCTCTTATGATAAAAGTAGGAGAGCATGATCATGAGGTTCAGA
The DNA here is from genome assembly GCA_002410555.1 of Bacteroidales bacterium UBA5281. Taxonomy (GTDB): domain Bacteria; phylum Bacteroidota; class Bacteroidia; order Bacteroidales; family Lentimicrobiaceae; genus Lentimicrobium. Next base: position 6,355 of record DHSR01000041.1, read on the forward strand.
ATAAATAATTCCAGTAAGCCAAAAATAAGCATAATGGTCAGATCGATGGTTTTAAGTTGGAAAAGAACCACCAACGCTGTAAGCAGAATGGTACTTAATGTGGTGAATATAAGGCTTTCTGTAAATATTATGGTTATACCTAAATTGAGCGATTCATCGTTGCAGTTGCCCCTATCGTAGCGCTTGTTTAAAATTTTTCTTTTTTTCGTGAGATAAAACCTATTG
>DHSR01000048.1 GCA_002410555.1 Bacteroidales bacterium UBA5281
TAATTATCGGGCGAGAGCATACGGCCCATTACAGGATCATACATTCTGCCATTCATATTAACCAACCCAAAGGCATCCAACATTTCGTGGCCGGTGTAACCGCGGTCGAAAATAAATGATGAAGGCACACCGGTGTATGTCCAGTTTGTCGGGTTGCGTCTTCTTCCCCATGGGTCGAAGCTATACTCCTCTACTGTATTACCGGTTTCGGTAATTACCTTGTGGGCACTGCCGAGATAGTCGGTCAGCACGTAATACATGCCAATTTTATTGAAGTTTTCATCGCACACGTACAAACCTCCACCAGGCAGGTAATGCAGCCAGCGCTCACTGCCATTGGCCGATACTTCCACTTCGAGGCCGCCCCCGGGGAAGTATTTTGTAAGGGTGGTTTGCCCGTTTATCTTGTACTCGGTTTTTATGCGCTGCTCATCGGGGCCGTAATGTAAAACAAGTTCCAAATCCTGACTGTGATGTATAATTCGCGAGGCTTTGTTAAAGCTGTTGTAGCGCATTTCCTGCTCCGCTTCGGCTGGCATCAGCAATGGTTCAATAACACCGGTAACGGCATGTGGCCCGGCATTTAAACCATAAGAATAGGGGTTTCCATACGATGTGAAGTCTGTTTTGGTGAGTATATTGCCATTGGCATTGTTGTATGTGCTGCTGTATGGTTGCTGCCCCCGTACCTGCCAGGAAGCCAGGCGGTTTTTATGCACAGGATCGTAGGTGAAAAACTCGGTTAGGTTGCGCTTGCGGTCTTTTCGCCAGTTCAGGTTCCCGGTTTCGGAGTCGAAATTGGTTTCGAGGTATTGTATGTTCGTGCTGCCCGGATAGGAATGCCCTGTTTTAACAAAGGTCGGTAAGCCATATTCATCGTACTCCCGACTGGTATATATGCTTTTGTTCGCTATGGCAAAATGATTCATTTGGCCACGGGCATTATAAGTGCCTGGCTCATAAATGGCGATATTTGTGCTTTTAACAATCACTTTTTCCAGTGTTCCGTTGTTGGGATTGTATTCGTTTTTAATGGTAAAGTCATTGGGTAGGTATATTCATCTGGCCTGCCTTTGGAATCGTAGGTGTAAAAGTAATTAAAAATCCGGTCGGTGGTTATGCGGGTGTGGGTATTTTGAGTAATGGTGTTATAGTGGTATTCGTATGAGGTAAGACAGTAACCATCACTTTTTTTTTAAATTAATGAAGTAACTTCTCTATTCTATGAACTATCGTGCGATTATCAACTCCCACTCGCCTCCTTCGTTTTTTCTATAAATCTGAATTGTATCGGAGCCGGATTTTTTTACTAATGAGTCCTTCGGAATTGTAAATGATGTTAACCTGTGACCATGTAGATCAAAATTGTGCCAAGCTCCATTGATATAAAAGGATGGAGTTCCCCTGTAGTTGTCAAAATATTTTATTTCTTCTACAATGCCTTTAATTGCCAATTCATGGTATTTTATTTCGGCTAATTTGTTCTTTTTTTCTCCTATGAGAATAAAAATGATAAAACCTATTACACCTATTAAAATGATGGCATATTTTATGTGCAATATTTCTTTGATTCCCTTTTTGCTCATAACAAAATTTATTAAGGCCATATTTGTCTGGTTACGCCTGAACCATATGATACTCCATAAGAAAACCCAAAACCAGTGCTAGCTCCTCTCCATATTACTTTGCCAGAAGGATTATATCCAGTATGAACCTCACCCCCATATATATAAGCTGCAGATACTGATTTTATTTTACCTTCTAATGAAGCCTTATTTATGTCCAACGGATTTCCATCATATCTACTCATGGTTAAATTTATGCCCCAATCTATTTCTCCACCTTTTCTTTCCATATCTGTTACTGTTATTGAAAAACCTGGTTCTTTACCCCTCGTAAGAACATTAAAAGACCAAGTCATACTTTGCCCCCGGACGAATGTACTATTTAGCCCAACACTTAGAGCAATGTGATCCGGTATAGAACTTCCAAGTATTCTTAAATCCCATAGAAGTCTTAAAGTCTCATAAGGTGAAGGGCGGTTTATAGGTGTACTTACAATCTCAGTAGACGGAAGATTAATAACAGCACCCCTCTCATTCTTCCCCCAAGTCCAATCTGGCGGATCAGGATACCTCATCCCATACCCTCTTCTCGGATCAGTTATCCCGGCAGCTTCTAAATCGGCACGCGAATAATGTGTAGGTTGAGCGCCAGGCTTTTGATACGTTAACCCTGCAAAAGCCATTGAGGTGGCTATATTCAGGCCATACCCTTTCCAGTTAAAGGAAGAGTTATTCGCTAAGGCATCAATTCCATAGGTTATTCCACCTGCCACTGCGGTATGAATTCCTGCATTTGCCATAAATGCCAATCTTGTACTACCACTCACAACCGGCCCTATTGCTGCTCCAACACCATAGCTCAAAGCACCTGTTGCCGCACCTTTACCAAACCCTTGTATAAATCCATCTCCATTTTCTGCTGACATAAAACCGTTCACTACTGCTGAATAACCAAGCATCATTAAAAAGCCAACAACAGGATTATCGCCACTCGGATCGGTAATTACTAACGGGTTATTTAACGCGTAGGTGTACCTGTTATATCCTTGTGTATGCTCGGGTAAAGAAACATAATTATCCGGTGAGAGCATACGCCCCAATACAGGGTCGTACATACGGCCATTCATATTAACCAAACCAAAGGCATCAAGCATTTCATGCCCGGTGTAACCGCGGTCGAAAATAAATGATGAAGGCACACCGGTCCAATCAGCCGGGTTTCTCCTTCTCCCCCAGGCATCATAGCTAAACTCCTCAACACATGCCCCGCTGCTGCTGGTGAGCATGGTTATGGAGCCCAAATGGTCGGAATGCACGTAGTACATGGCGCTGGTGGTTTGTTTTTTTTCAAAGATAGCACAAAGTGTGGTTGGTGCAATATTGTAAATGGGTTCTTTTTGGGATATTGAGGAGAGATTCTTTTTAATCGGTTTGGCTCTATTTAAAGAAATTGTTGTTGAATAAATTTTGTTTTTATTATAAAATTGGGTATAGCTCAACTGCCGCTCCGTTCCAATTTTGAGATTTCCAGTTTCTTTTCGTTGGGCATCTGTATGTCCTAACCGATTTGTTTTCAATAAATTTCGCGTACATTTTTTCAATATTTGTGAAAATGTCCCAGGCCTTTTTGTTTTTGAGGTGTTCCCTGACATTGATTTCGTTTTTCTCCTCGTTATCAAAATATGAAACATAAGCCTGTAGATACTTGGTAGATACTCCTCTCATACCCCTGTTCAGCTGTGTTTTTAGCCTTCCGGCTATATTATTTATGTATTGAACATTTTCTCCTGTTACAGCTTTATGGTTTTTTGAAGTGAAGCTTATGTGTTCAAGCCCAACTGCTTTTGCGAAGGAAGAATAACTTTTGTGAGCATCGGTCACTAGTTTGGTATCCTTTGCAAATTTATCGCCAACTGCACAGACAATGTCGTTTTTGCTTATCCTGCCAATTTTTGCAAGTTTCATATCAACATTATGCTTGTCGCTTGCAGCAATGACTTTTGCCTGAAAACTATTATCACCTTTACGTGAACTCCCGCCCCTTTTCCTGCCATATTTCAAGCCTTTCCTGCCTTTATGGCTATAGAGAAACTATAAATCGTCCATCTGTGTCTCACCTGAAAACTTGATTTTCTCTTCTGGCAACGAAAACAATATCTTGTGCCGCCAGTCAAAAGAGGTTGGAATGCTGATATCCAGTCTTTTGGCCATTTCAGCAATTGTTAACAACCCCTCTTTTTCGATGATAGAGGCATATTGTCCAAATTTGTCCGCTTTTTTGGTGGTGGATCAAAGTGCCGGTCGTAGGCGAAAATGTCCTGCTGTAGGTTTTGCATTTATACCGTTGACCATTTTTATATTTGCTGTGTTTGATTATCTTATCAGAACCACAATGAGGGCATGGTGAAGCCTTGTCTTCAACATGCATTGTTGAGTGGGCTGTACTGATAGATTTCAGCTCGTCCAACAGGCCCAGCTGATCTTTAGAAGGCAGTTGCTTGAACAATGATTTAATCTGATTGTGTAGTTCCATACTTCTCCTTAACAATATTTTGCAATTTCAGAACTCCTGACCTC
>DHSR01000020.1:0-142360 GCA_002410555.1 Bacteroidales bacterium UBA5281
CCAGTTTTATTAGACCAGCTCACAATAATTTCATTCCTAATATCTCATCAATATGAAAAAAATCTTAATCATTCTCCTTCTCGGCACATTCTTCATTGCCTGCAACTCAACCACAACTACAGAAAAAGCTGACGTAAATGTTGCAGCCGTTAAAACGATACAGCTTCACGTAACGGGCATGACCTGCGAAGGATGTGAAAAAACTGTAGAAACCACGCTGGCCAAACTTGACGGTGTGACCACTTCCGAAGCATCACATCTAAATGAAATGGCCACCATTTCCTACGACACCACCCTGCTGGATGTGAATGCACTGAGCCAGGCCATTGAAAGCGTGGGTTATACGGTTAAAGGACAAATGAAAACTGACGCTGAAAATACCCCCTAAGACAATTTTTTAGTATTTAGCATAATTTGACCACACCGTGGTCAAATTGCGGCTTTTTGTATTATTTTCCGAAAAAATAATTCTCTAACCTGCTGTCTGCCAGTCATGCCCTTAAAATAATTTAGAATGATTCTAAATTAGAAAGCCAATATCTTTAAATGATGTTTGTTCCTATATTTGAAGTCGAAAGTTAAGCACAGCACATGAAGCAAAATATCTTCACACGGGTTTTCAGTTTTTACTATGAAGGGTTTCGCAGTATGACCGTTGGTCGAACGCTATGGTTGATCATTCTGATCAAATTATTTGTAATGTTTGTGATCCTGAAGCTCTTCTTTTTCCCCAACTTCTTAAAAACCAATTTTGAAAATGACGCGCAACGCAGCGATTATGTAATCGAACAATTAACGAAACCTAAATAACACACATTATGACAGAAGCATTCGATTTTTCATTGATAGATTGGTCGCGGGGTCAGTTTGCGCTTACGGCCATGTATCACTGGATATTTGTTCCCCTCACACTGGGGCTGGGATTCATTATCGCCATTATGGAAACGATCTATGTTAAAACCGGCGACCCAGCCTGGAAGCGGATTACTAAATTCTGGATGACTATTTTTGGCATCAATTTCGCCATTGGGGTGGCCACAGGCATTATTCTCGAGTTTGAATTTGGAACCAACTGGTCTAATTATTCCTGGTTTGTAGGCGATATTTTTGGCGCGCCCCTGGCCATTGAAGGGATTATGGCTTTCTTTCTGGAAACCACATTTATAGCTGTAATGTTTTTTGGCTGGAACAAGGTAAGCAAGAGATTTCATTTGCTTTCCACCTGGCTGGTAGCTTTTGGTGCCAGTTTATCGGCTCTTTGGATATTGGTTGCCAATGCCTGGATGCAAATGCCTGTTGGCATGAAGTTTAATCCGGATACGGCCCGCAATGAGATGGTCAACTTTTGGGAAGTGCTTTTCTCACCCATGGCCATGAGCAAATTTACCCATACCATTTCCTCCTCATATCTGCTCGGAGCTATCGTGGTAATTGGCATCAGTGCCTGGTTTCTGCTTAAGAAAAGACATCAGGTATTTGCCAAACGCAGCATAGTAGTGGCTGCCGTTTTCGGATTGGTAACTTCTGCATTCACTGTACTTACCGGTGATTTTAGCGCCAAGGTGATAGCCAAAAACCAACCCATGAAATTTGCTGCTTTTGAGGGATTGTATCATGGACAAAGGGGTGCGCCCTTAGTCGCCATTGGTGTGGTTTCTACTACGCCTACCGATCCGGATAACGAGAACATCAAAGATTTCGTTTTTAAAATCGAGATACCCAACTTCCTTTCTTATATGGCTTTCTCTGACTTCAATGCATTTATTCCCGGCATCAAAGACCTGATGGAAGGCAATGAGGAACATGGCATTATGCCTGCCGCTGAAAAGATAAGCAAGGGGAAGCTGGCCATTGATGCCCTGGCAGAATACAAGCAGGCCAAAGCAGTGGGCAATATGGCCAAACAGGCAGAGGCTCAGCAGATTCTGGAAGAGAACTTTAAATATTTTGGCTACGGTTATTTTGGCACCAACCCCGACCACCTTGTGCCCAATGTGCCACTCACTTTTTACAGCTTCCATATTATGGTAGCCCTGGGATTTTGGTTTCTGCTGTTTTTTGCCATTGTGCTGGTGTTGGTTTACAAAGACAAAATTTCCAATGCCCGTTTCTGGCTTATTCTGGCCATAGTGAACATTCCCCTGGCATATCTGGCCTCACAATCAGGCTGGGTTACGGCTGAAATGGGCCGGCAACCGTGGGTAATTCAGGATCTAATGCCCACCATGACCGCAGTTTCGCACCTGGATGCCAATGCCGTAATCACTACTTTCATTCTGTTCGCGGTTGTTTTTACTACACTGCTGATTGCTGAATTGAAAATTATGTTCAAAACAATTAAAAACGGACCTAAAACAGAAGGAGGAAATTAAGATGTTCGAAACCTTTCAACTACTCACACTTCAGCAATATTGGTGGATCATTATTTCTGTGCTTGGTGCTGCCCTTGTTTTTCTGATGTTCGTGCAAGGCGGGCAAATGCTGATTTACAACCTGGGAAAAACCAAATCAGAACGTTCCATGATTATCAATTCGCTGGGACGCAAATGGGAACTCACTTTTACTACGCTGGTAACTTTTGGAGGTGCCTTTTTCGCTTCTTTCCCTCTTTTCTACTCTACAAGTTTTGGAGGTGCCTATTGGGTATGGATGATCATACTTTTCGCTTTTATCATACAAGCCATTTCGTACGAATTCCGATCAAAAGAGAGTAACTTTCTAAGTGCACGTACATACGAAGTGTTTCTATTTATCAATGGAGCAGTGGGAACCATACTTATTGGAACGGCTGTTGGTACTTTCTTTAACGGTGCCATGTTTTCGGTTGATAAAATAAATATCACTCAGATTTTTGACTCTGCCATCAGTCGCTGGCAAACTCCTTTTCATGGCCTGGAAGCTGTGCTGACCTTCCACAATGTATCATTGGGTCTGGCCGTATTCTTTCTGGCAAGAGTATTGGGGGTGCTGTATATAGTAAATACGGTTGACGATGCAGCGGTGAACCAACGCGCTCATAAACAGCTTATCTTCAACGCCATCCCATTTCTGTTGTTCTTTCTTTACTTTGTGATTTATCTTTTGTTTAAAGAGGGATTTGCCTACGATCCGGTTAATGGCGAAGTATTTATGGAGAAATACAAATACTTCAACAACCTGATTGAAATGCCCGCAGTGCTTCTGATTTTTCTGGCAGGCGTAGTACTTGTATTGACGGGAATAGCAAAATATCTTTTCGGCAAAAAGGTGAACTCATTCTGGTTTGCTGGTGGAGGTACTTTTCTGGCAGTGCTGGCACTTTTTCTCATAGCCGGATTAAACAACACCGCCTACTACCCTTCTATTTACAACATTCAACACTCCCTGACCATCGAAAACAGTTCTTCAAGCCATTATACCCTTACGGCCATGGGCTATGTGTCGCTGTTTGTCCCGGTTGTAATTGCATACATCTATTTTGTATGGCGCGCCATCAATAACAAACGCATCGACAAATCAGAACTGGACGAGGATATTCACGTTTATTAAGTCACTCATTCACGTAAAACACTTCAACATGTATATAGTCAGCATTTTGTGGCTTTTAGCCTGGCCGGTAATGATAGGAATTTCATACCTGCTGGTGATTTTCACCCTTAAAAAACTCAAAACCCAGATTGAATCGGAAAACGATACCTTTATCCCTGACAAATAAGTGAACGTATTAGCGAAAAGGTAAAGTTGATGTTTCGATTATTCCCGGGAGCTTCCGGAATAGAGGTTTTGAATTGTCCTTCGTGCCCTGATGGCAATAGGAAGAGTTCTTATATCAGGCTCACAATAAAAAAAAAACAAAATGACCATAAAAATTTTAACAATTGCATTATTAACAACATTGTTTCTGAATTCTTGTAATGAAACGCCAAAGCAGCAAAACGCAGAAACGACAGCAGCAGAAGCAGTTACAGACGACATTGTAACAGCCACCTCAACTGACAAAGATGGAAAAACCTTAAAAATGACTTTTAATAATACGAAAGGGACAGCAACATTATACCTGGATGGTAAAACCATTGAACTTGTTCAGCAAAGAGCTGGTTCAGGGGTCTGGTACAAAAATGAACATTACGAATTTAGAGGGAAAGGAGACGATATAGCATTGACAAAAGACGGTAAAATGATTTTTGAGCATAAAGATGATATTGTCAAAACTTCGCTAAAAGATAAAGATGGACAGACGCTTGATATGGTTTTTAACAACACAACAAATCAGGCTAAAATTTATTTAAACGGTGGCGAGCAAATTGAATTGGTTGGTCAGTATCCTGCCTCAGGAATCTGGTACAAAAATGATCATTATGAATTAAGAGGAAAAGGTGAAGATATTGAATTAACAAAAGACGGAAAAATAATTTTCAAAAAATAAACTGCTATGTCACTATAAATTTTTTGCAGCTTACCAGTTGCTAAAATCATTACCGCCGATAGCTTTACTTCGAAAATAGGATTCAATTATCCTGCGCCTTCAGGATGGATTGCCTGTATTCAATGCCCCATTTTGCCAATTCATTAATAAGTGGTGAAAGCGTTGCGCCGTATTCAGTAATAGCATACTCTACAGTTATCGGTTTTGTTTTCATAACGGTTCGACTTACCAGGTGATTCATCTCCAAATCCTGAAGTTCTTTGGAGAGCATTTTCGTCCCGATGCCCTTTACTTCCCGCAACAAATCCATAAAGCCCAATCTATTGCCTTCTATAAGGGTTCCTAAAATATGGAATTTCCACTTTCCCGACAATATACTCATCGTGTCACTAATGGCTTGCATCCGAATCTGACATACCTGAGTATTGTTGACTACTGCTTTCTTTTTCATTGGTTTCATTTTATAATTGGTATTTATGCAAAGCTATAAATTAACCAATAGTTTCTTACAGGAAACTACTTTCTAAAAGGAAATCCATAACATTCACATCAAAACCTCATTGTACATTTGCACTGTAATTAACAAATGAGATTAAAAAAACTCCTCAGTATAAAATCACTGACAGGGTTTGTTGCACCCTTAGTGGGATTCGGCAGGGAGAGCATGGATAATCGAATCACGCTTCAGTTTTTCAATCCTATACAATAGTAATCTGAATTTGATGGTACTCAAAAATATTACAACAACTCTATTAATTTCTTTGTTAAGCTTACTAGCTTGTCAGGGACAATCAAAAACAAAAAAGATGAACAACGAAACATCAAAGAGTAATCCGCTAATATGCGATATAGAAACCGGAATGTGTGAACCTACTGATGGAAGCACCGAAACTTCAATGCAGAGCAATACCCAGTCAACTGCGAAATCCGTAAAACTAATTTATTACACTGACCCAATTTGTTCCTCTTGTTGGGGTATTGAGCCTCAATTGAGAAGGCTGAAATTAGAATATGGACAACACCTTGACATTTTATACAGAATGGGCGGCTTGTTGCCCGATTGGAGTTACAATGGAGGTGGAATTAGCAAACCTTCGGATGTGGCTTCACATTGGGATGAGGTAAGTGTGCATTATGATATGCCAATTGACGGTGACATTTGGCTGGAAGATCCACTGGATTCATCCTATCCCCCATCCATTGCATTCAAAGCAGCACAAATGCAGAACAATGATAAAGCCATGGTATTTCTGCGGGAAATCAGGGAAATGGTTTTTCTGAAAAAGAAAAATATTGCAAAGTGGGAACATCTGGAATTGGCCGCTAAAAAAGTTGGATTGGATGTAAATCAGCTCAAAACCGATTTTGATGGTAAGGCAAGAGCATTGTTTGAAGAAGATTTGAAGCTGGGAAGAGAACTTGGCGTAAGAGGATTCCCAACGGTATTCTTTCTGGACAATGCGGGTAATCAGGAAATCGTTTATGGCTCAAGACCTTATGCTTTTTACGAAATGGCCATTCTAAAACTTGACCCAACCATCACGAAAAGTGAATACAGTAAAAACTGGGAAACACTCTTCTCAACATATCCTTCACTTACTGCGAGAGAGTTTTCTGAACTTTCGGGAACTCCGCGAAAGGAAAGTGAAAATATATTGAATGGACTTGCCGACAATGGAACATTGGAAAAATTGGCCACCAAAAATGGGGCTATTTGGAGAATTATAGAACAAAGTAATAATGATTAAAAGTATTTTCAATCCGGGCAATTACTCCGAAAAGATAAACCTGGTGTTTGATACTCCTTCGATGTGAGGTAGGAATTTTAATGTTGACGCCTGGTATGGGTAAACTTTCAATATTATTTGGAGATGGTCCAATACGGTTTCCCGACCCAATTGGTGTAGGCGCAACAGCATCATTGTTATTGGCCGTTTTTTCGGAGGTGTTTTGTTCAATACTTTTGATTTCTGGAATTGGAACACGTTTAGCGGCCATTCCGTTGCTTATCACCACGTTGGTCGCAGCGCTCATTGTTCATGCAAACGATGGATTCGGAAAGCAGGAATTACCTCTGCTTTATTCAGCGATTTACGTAGTAATTGCAATAGCAGGTGCAGGTAAAATTTCAATTGATAATTGGATATTCGCTAAGATAAGACTTACCTCCCCACCCATGCTTTAAAATCGCTGGCTTTAAGCCTGCTGATGATCGGTTCACCCCCGAAAAGAGGATTCAGGCGAATTTTCAGCTTTCCGCTGAAGTAATTTTCAATTTTTTCTATGGCCTGGATATTCACAATTAACTGGCGGTTTGCCCGAAAAAAAGTTTCAGGGTTAAGCTCCTCTTCCAGGATTTCCAGCGGAAAATCCACCACATGATTTTGATTGCTGAATGTGACCGCCGTTGTGACACGGTTTTCACTGAAAAAGTAAGCAATCTCCTTCACCGGAAGCATGTAAAAGGCTGCCCCTTTTGAAATCAGGAAGCGTTTCCGGTATTTCTTCTCACCTTTGCGGATGGCGTCCATGATTTCAGCATAATCAGGACTGTTTTTTACCCCCTTTGAACGCTCACTGAAATTTTCAAACTTTTCAATGGCTGCTTCCAGGTCTCTTTCCTTAAAAGGCTTCAGCAGATAATCAATGCTGTTCACCTTGAATGCACGAATGGCATAATTATCAAAAGCTGTGGTAAAAATTACCATTCCCTTCACTTCGACCTGATCGAAAATGGAAAAACACAGCCCATCGGCCAGTTGAATGTCCATAAAAAAGAGGTCGGGATGCGGATTGTTGCGAAGCCATTCAACGCTGCCTTTAACACTTTCAAGGGTTTTCACTACTTCCCATTCCGGCCTCAGCTTTTTAATCATTCCTTGCAACAAGCGCAGATTGTAAGGTTCATCTTCAACAAGTATTATTTTTACAATTGAGTTCATAGCAAAGGTATTTTCACTTCAAAGGTATCGTTTCCATGGTTTATTTCTACCTGACGGTCGCTCAACAGTGCATACCGCTGTTTTAAGTTGTTCAGGCCCGTTTTTTCAGAATAAGCCGACTCTTTCAGGTTCAAATTATTAGAAACTGTCAGCGAATCTTCGTTTGATGCGATGTGAATAATTAGCGGTGCATCTTTCGTTGCGATGTTGTGTTTCACGGCATTTTCAACCAGCAACTGCAATGCCAGGGGAGGAATATCTTTTTTTAAAGCCGTTTCACCCACCTTTTTTATGACCTGGAATGCCTCACCCATTCGCTCCCTGTGAAGCGCAGTGTAAGCATCCATAAACTCCAGTTCATCGGAAAGTTTTACCGTAGTCTGGTCTTTGCTTTGAAGTACGTAGCGATACACATCCGTGAAATTCTGGGTAAAGACAATGGCAGCATCCGGGTCGAAGGTAATCATTGATTTCAGCACACTCAGATTGTTGAACAGAAAGTGAGGATTCAACTGTGCCTGCAATGAATTGTAGTCGCTTTTGAGTTTCAGGCTTTTGAGTTCTTCCAATTGCCTGACGGAGAAAATCCACTTTTCAACAATACGCAGGGTAACCGAAACGAGAATAAGGATGAAAATAAAAATCAGCCCCAGAAATATCATCAACTGCACAATGGGGTATGAAAAGAAGGAGGTCTCGCGCATAATCAATGAAAAGTAAAACACGGCAGCCACAGCGATAATGAGGCTTACAACAATGTGTAAAACCACGCGGAGGCTTATTTTTTCGGGAATGGGCAGGAATCGTTCGGCAAGATGGTCGATAAAAACATTACTTTCGGAGATGATGTTGAAAATAAGCACGACCTGGAGATATTCAAAAACAGATACATGCAGGTTTACATCACCTGTAATTTTTATGGATAGAAAGAAAAACAACAAACCCACTCCGCTCACTGAGGCTATCCGGATAAGCATACTTTTCAGGGTATAGGACGAGAGCTGACTTAAAAAGTGAAGTTCTTTATTTTTCATTGTTTGTATCAAATGGATCATCAAAAATAAGCAAACAATACCTGACTGGCAGTCTTCTGGATCTGATGAAATCCGCTTAATCGGTTTTCCACAGTCTTCCGGTTGATTTCAGCCAGGCAGTTTCTTTCATTTTATATTCAGTTCTCAAGTCAATCCACTCGCTGTAAGCTTTCTGCCAGTTGGTTTGCGCCATTAAAAGCTCGGTAATGGTCTCCATGCCCACCTCATAATTATCCCGCGTAACGCGTAAATTCTCTTTTGCCTGGGCTACAGCCGTTTCATTCATCTGAATGCGTTCCCAGGCCAGCATCACATTCAGGCGGGCCTGTTGTGCTTCGAGCTGCAACAGTTGGGTGTTCATTTCCAGTTCAAGCTGCTGTATTTCTTTGTCAAGCCGTGCAGCTTTGATTTTTTTCACCCCTTCACCCCAGTGAAATAAGGGAATTTTTACAGATGCCAGCACATTCAGACTTGTGTTGGTAAAATCGGTTCCGGTAAATTCTATGCCCCCAATGTGGCTGTAGGCTGCCTGAAAGCCTGCTGTGGGCAGAAAGTCGGCTTTTGCCATCCGGATATTTTGTTCCTGCATAGCCACATTTTTTTGAAGCAGTTGATATTCCGGCCTACCGGTAATGGTTTCCTCCTTTAGCGCTAGTTCGGCAGGGGGCTGAACAGGAACTGCTGTATCCACAGCCACAATTTCAGTGTTGAGGGGCAGGCCGGTGATGCGGCATAAGTTCATGCGGCTTAGCTCCAGCCCGTTCTTTGCTTTTTGCAGATTGAGTTTGGCATTGTTGTGCTCTATCTGCGCTTTAAGCAAATCGTTGCGGTTTGAAAGGCCTACTTCTTTCGCATCGCTTGCTTTTTCAACCAATTTAGTGAGCATATCCACGGCCTGCTGTGCCAGTTTTACCTTCTGGGATACCGAAATATACGTCCAGTAGGCATTGTCCGATTCTTCGATGGTATTCATCTGTTCCAGTTCAACATTCTCATCCGCCATCTCAATGCCAATGCTGGCCATTTTATTGCCGGCACTGATTTTTCCTCCGGTGTAAACCGGCTGCTCCAGCATCACCCCGGCCAGATAAGCTCCGCTCAAACTTATATTTAGCGGCAACCAGGCATACATATTAAACACCGGGTTTCCATCGGGCCCAATGACCGGATATCCGGTTGACGGATCAATCATAAGGTTGGGCTCCAATTGTCCGGTTAGCGGATTGGGTTTCTGGGTGGGCAAAATCAGCTCCATTTCTATGTCCTTGTGCTGATATATACCCATGCCCATGGCAGAGAATGCCGGTAACCGCGTGGTTGCGACCGCTGCTTTTTCTGCCCGGGCTTTTTCCAGATATTTGCCGGCCACTTTCAAATTTTCATTTTTTATGAGTGCCTTTTCCCTGGCCTGTTGCAGGGTCATTTGTTCCTGGGCAGTTCCATGCATCAAGCCAATCAGAAAAACAAAAAGCGAAACAGATATTATTTTTTTCATGATAGGGGTTCTGTACTATGTTCGAGATTTTCAGTTCGTTTTACGCCATAAAAAGCTGCATACAAAATGGGTACAAACAGCAGGGTGATGAGGGTGCCCACGATCAATCCGCTGATGATTGCCACGGCCATACTGGCATACATGGGGTCGGTGAGCAGGGGAATCATCCCGAGGATGGTGGTAAACGAAGCCAGCAACACTGGTCTGGTGCGCGAAACTGTGGCATTGATGAGGGCTGGATATCTTTGTGCACCACCGGCAATCAGGGTTTCCGCTTCATCGAGCAATACAATGGCATTTTTCACAATCATTCCCATCAAACCAAAGGAGCCGATAATGGCCATAAAGGTAAACGGTTGACCTGCCAGGATCATTCCGGGCACGATACCTACAAAAGCCATGGGAATACAGATAAGCACAATGAGGGGCTTTTTAAAATCGTTGAAAAGCAATATAAGCGTAAGGATAATTAGCATGATGGAAATGGGCAGGTAACTGAAAATATTGCGCAATGCATCGCCCTGCAGCTCATGCTCACCTACCCAAACCGCGCTGTAACCATCAGGCAGAGGCAGGTTTTCAATTTCCATCAGCATGGTTTTACGCACCTGCGCAGGACTGTGCCCTTCCAATGGTTCACATTGTACCTGAATGGCTCTTTGCCCGTTTACGCGCCTCACCACCTGTTCCTGCCAGTCGAGGTGGATGCCTTGGGTAACCGCACTCAGCGGAACGGGACTTACCAGTTCATTCACTATGTCATCCATGGATTTCACGCCGGTAAGTAATTCCTGTATCGCCTTTTCATCTAGGCCCGAAAGGTTGGGTAACATACTCCATACCGGTATATCTTCCAGGTGTTGAATTCTTGAACCATCGGCATTTCTCAGTTTCATTACGATGCCTACACTGGTTTGTCCTTCAAAATACCGGCCAATGGGCAGTCCATCAGTGGCTGCAAGGATGGCATTGCTCACATCGGAGCGCGAAGCTCCTGCCCTACCGCCTGCCTGCTGCACATAACGCGCAAGCAATGACTGCCCCATAGGCTCCCAGTCGTCTTCAATGGTAAAGGGATCTACGTAAGGGTTATTCTTAAATATCTCCTTCGTACGACTACTTAAATCGCGTAATACAGCCGGATCGGGACCGCTCAGCTCTACTTCTACCGTATGCGTGGCTTTGATGGAAAGGTTGTATTTCCGGATACGCGTGTAGGCATCGGGGAAGTTGCTATGCAGATAATCGCTGAGCACCGGCTTCATAAGGGTCATGGTTTCATAGTCTTCGAAATCCACAATCAATTCGCCGTAATTGTCTGATGGTTCGCCCATGGGCCTCACCAGACAATAACGCGTGGGAGTTTGTCCATGACTGGAAACCACCTGTTGAACTTCATCCAGCGAAAGCAGATGTTCAGTAATCTTGTGCAGATCCTCATTCACTTTACGCGGACCTGCACCGGCAGGAAGGCGGTATTCAATGTAAACCTGGTTGTAGTTGAAGTCAGGGAAAAAGGTTTGCTTAATGTTTTGAAAGTTGAAGGCAGCAATGGCCAATAACAAGACGCCCACAATGAGTGTAGCTGTTTTGTAATGAAGCAGCAATCCAAGTGTTTTTCTTAATTTTCGGTATCCCCAGCTCTGATAAAGTGGCTTATCGTCTCTGGTCGTCTTTTTTCGTTTCAGCAGTTTTTCGGCAAACAGCGGCACCTGGGTGATGGCCAGCGCCCAACTGATAAAGAGTGAGATGCACAATACTACGAATAAATCACGCGCATAGGTGCCGGCAGCATCCTTCGACAGATACACCGGCAGAAAGGCAGCCACCGCGATAAAGGTTGCCCCGAATAATGGCCAGGCGGTGCGGCTGGCCGGATGGATCAGGGCTTTTTTACGCTCCACCCCTTTTTTCAGATCCACCAGAATTCCATCAATGACCACAATGGCATTGTCAACCAACATGCCCATGGCTACAATAAAAGCCCCCAGGGAAATCCGTTGCAGGGTTCCACCGGCCGCCAGCAAGATGGGAAAAGTCGCCAGAATGGTCAGCAGCAGCCCCGTTCCAATGATTACACCACTGCGAAAACCCATAAAAATCATCAGTACCACAATAACGATCAGCACCGATGCCACCAGATTCCACATAAACCCATCAACAGCGCTTTTCACCAAACCGGGTTGAAAGAAGACTTTGTCAAAGGTGTAGCCAACCGGTATATTCTGTTTCAGTTCTTCAAGCCTTTTTTCCACCCGCTTGCCCACTTCAACAATATTTTCACCCGATTCCATGGAGAGAGAAATGGCCAGTGCATTTTTGTTGTTCAGGTGCATGTTATTGCGTGAAGGTTCTGTATAAACTTCATTTACACTTGCAATGTCCGACAACTTAAAAAGGCTGCCGTCCAATCCCTTTATCATCACATTGGCAATATCGGTGGCACTGCCAATTTTACCATCTACCGAAATATCCAGCATTTGTTTGCCGGTTTGAAGGCTTCCGGGGTAAACCGTACTGTTTTCTCCCTGCAGGGCTGCAATCACCTGAAACGGGAACACACCCGGCTCTCCCATTTTGGAAGGATTGAACACAATTTCCGTAACGGGCTGCTGTTCGCCATAAATTTCAACCCGGGCAACGCCTTCAACGGCCAGCATTTCACGTTTGATGAACCGGGCCATTTTGCTCATCTCCTGATAAGAGTAGCCATCGCCGGTCATGGCATAGAACATGCCATAGACGTCGCCAAAATTATCGAAGACCATTGGAGGCTGCGCTCCCTCAGGCAGCCTGGGAATTACTTCGCTCATGCGGCGGCGCAGGTAGTCCCAGCGCTGTTCAATTTCGTTCTGGGGTACAGTAAGTTCAAGCATTACCGTCACAATGGACAGATTGGGCATTGATTTCGACCGTATGGTTTCCACATCACTCAAAGAGCTCAGCTCTTCTTCAATGATGTTGCTCACCTGCATCTCAACTTCATGCGCATTTGCACCGGGATAAACTGTTACAATCTGCGACATCATTACGACCAGTTCGGGGTCTTCGAGTTTGCTGATGGAGCGAAAGGCCAGTATGCCGCCCACAACCATACTAAGCAAAATAAACCAAACCACGGCTTTTTTGCGGAATGTTACTTCTGTGAGATACATTACAGCAGCCCTCCCACATTGGTTTCAGCAACAGCTTCAAGCGGCTCTACCTGTTCGTTGTCGCTTAGGTTGTTCACTCCGGCAACCACTATCTGTTCATCGGGCAAAAGTCCCTCCGATATTCGGATTCTGCCATCGCCTGTAAGATTACCAATAACCACCTCGCGCTTTTGCACCCTTTTACTGGATGGGTAAACCCAGACGAAGGTGCTGCCTTTTTCATTGAACAAAGCGGTTAAAGGAACACAGGTTTGTGGGCTTCCGTTGGTTGCCAGTTCAATTTTCACCTGAACATCCATTCCGGGCGCAAGCTTAAGCTGACGATCAGGGTTGATACGGAGTTGCACCTTATACAACTGATTGTTGTTGGCCTTTTTGCTGTAACTCAACAATTGCAAGTCGAAAGTTTTATCAGAAATGGAAGGTTGTACGCCTGAAAAAGAGCGGATGGCGTCGCGCTGAACATACAGGGAAACCGGAATATCTATCTCCACCTGATAATAGCCAACATCAATCATGGAAACAACAGGCATTCCGGCATCAATCAATTCGTTTTCCTCAAAATTTACTTTTTGAATATAACCCGAAGCAGGCGCACGCAACTGGGTATCGTTGAGCTGGTCTTTTGCATTTTTGAGTTTTGCCCCCACCATTTTTAATCCCGACACGGCTTTATCATAATCATTTTCATTTACGCTTTCGCGGGAATATAGTTCAATAACGCGCCCGGCCTCGGCTTCCACCTGATCGTATTGGGCCTGCGCAGCCTGCAACTGCACCTCGTAATCACGTGTATCCATTTGCGCGACCAGCTGTCCCTGATTAATATAATCACCCTCTTTTACCAGTATTTTCCGGATGGGCCCCGCTACGCGAAAGGCCAGATTCACCTCGCTCGCACCTTTTATGATACCTGAATAATATTTAACCGACAAAGAATCTGCCTGTTGCACCGGTTCAATTTTCACTTTCCGGATGATTTCATTTTGTTCTTTGTTATTGCCATCACATCCCCAAAATAAAATAAGGACAGTCAACAGCATTGCACCGTTTTTAAAAGATTTCATGATTATAGCGTATTTTTGTTCAGATTGGCTTGTTTTTAATAAACTGCGAATGTTAGGTATCCCGTATTGTTATGCAATGTTAAAGCTACTGAAATGATAAAAATGACGCCTGAAATGCCTGATTATCTAAATAATCAGCGCTGGGCGGTGAGCGCTCTGACTATTCTATACGCGACTCAGGAAACAACTTTATTAGTTCTACATTGTTACTCTATTGTTAACTAAAAGTTTAAATTTAAAAAAATATGAAAGAAACATTGATTTTATTAGCAATGACCTTTATTGGTATTGGCTCATTCGCTCAAACCCAATGGAAAGTAGATCCGTACCATACTTCCTTAAATTTCAACATTTCACATTCGAATATTAGCCTGGTAAATGGCAAATTTCTGGATTACACAGGTATTTTAACTACGGAGGGAGAAGCATTAAGCAATGCCAGTTTTGATTTTACCGTTAAGGTAAACAGTATAAATACCAATGTGGAAGACAGGGACAACCACTTAAGAAGTGCTGATTTCTTTGAGGTGGATAAATACCCCCTTATGACTTTTAAAAGCACTAGAATTACACCTACCGACAAGCCAGACCAATATTTATTGTATGGCAAGCTGACCATAAAAGATGTTACCAAGGATGTGGTTTTTAATTTACATTATGGCGGAAAAGTTAAAAGTGAACAAGGCGAAAGGATGGGAATGAAAGCCACAGCAACCATCAACAGGTTTGATTATAATATTGATTACGATCCAACATCTTCTACCATCGGAAAAGATGTGAACATTGTGCTTCACGGACAGTTTGTAAAACAATAATTTATAAAAATCCTTTTCTGATTCATGGTAGCTTCAGGAAGAAAATCACTTCAAAGGTGTATGAAGTTAATTATTGTATCGTTTGAATTTTGTTTTTCAGAGTAAAGAAAGGCCGTGTTATCTCTCTATCTGTGAAAGGATTGCCTGAAGTCAACTCTGAAATAGTTCACAGTTTGGAGCAACAGAATCTCAACTGGTTTCAGTTTTTTTATTTATAAAAATTCTAAACGCCAGTTATTTACATACTTACAACAATAAATCGGTTAATCCTGATAATTTTATAGACAAATTAATAATGATTAAAAGTGTTTTCAATCCGGGCAATTACCCCAACAACATAAATTTTGCGTTATTGCTGCTCCGCATAGTGGTCGGAATCTTAATGCTGACACATGGCATGGGTAAATTTTCAACATTTTTTGGACCAGACCCAATACAGTTTTCTGACCCAATTGGCGTGGGTGCCACAGCATCATTGGCACTTGCCGTTTTTGCGGAAGTATTCTGTTCCTTACTGTTAATATTCGGTATTGCTACACGGCTGGCGGCCATTCCACTTATTATCACCATGTTGGTCGCAGCATTCATTGTTCATGCAAATGATGGATTCGGAAGACAGGAGTTACCCCTGCTTTATTCGGCAGTTTTCTTCGCTATTGCAATAGCAGGCGCAGGAAAAATTTCAATTGACCACTGGATATACCGCAAAAGAAATCCATGGTAAAATGATGGGGAGCGACTTGAAATAAACGCATTCAATATTTGCAAAACACAGCTTATAGAAACCAGATAGAAAAGCTGATTGTATGAGCAAATTAAACACTCAAAGATTTTTATTATGTCAAACATCAAACTGATCATTGAGGAAAGGGCTGCCAGCATTGGTAAATTTATGGTTGGCCGTTTGCTGCCCTTTCGGCAGAAACGCATGGTAGGCCCTTTTATATACATTGACCACATGGGGCCTGTTAAATTAAGCGAAGCGGAAAACTTTGACGTGTTGCCGCATCCGCACATTGGGCTTTCTACCCTGACTTTCTTATTTGAAGAAAGCATCATGCACCGCGATACCCTGGGCAATGCAATCGAAATAAAACCCGGTGCCGTTAACTGGATGACGGCGGGAAAAGGGATTGTTCACTCGGAACGCACTCCTGAATACTTGCGCCATTCTGCCATAAACATGCACGGGCTACAAATATGGGTTGCCTTACCAAAAGAACAGGAGCTGATGGAACCACAGTTTTCTCATATTGAACGGGAGCAAATTCCTGCCTGGACAGAAGGTGACATTCAATTCAAACTGGTGGCCGGTGAAGCCTTTGGCAGAAAATCACCCGTTCCGGTTTTCAGCAAACTGTTTATGCTTGAAATCAAAAGCAAAACAAAACAGTCATTGAATATCGGCGATCAGCTTTATGGCGAAGCGGGTTTGTATATTCTTGAAGGCGCCATTGAAAGTGAGGGGAATATTTATGGCCCCAACCAATTGTTAGTGGCAAAAGAGAGCAAACTTTGTGAATTCACCATTCAGGAAAATAGCACCATCTATATTTTTGGTGGGGAGCCTTTTCCCGAAGAACGATTTATTGATTGGAACTTTGTTGCATCAAGCAAAGAACTGATTGAAGAAGCCAAACAGAAATGGAAGGCTCAATCCTTTCCTAAAATTAAAGGAGACGACACTGAATTTATGCCTTATCCATCACCCAAAAATTAAAGTATTGAGTCCATTCCGGATAAGTAAAAAAAGAGAATGCCACTCAGCCAGAAAGAAACCAGGATTCACAAAAAAATGAAAAACAGGTATTTAAACATTGTGATTTTTTAGGCCTTGGTGGTGAAAAAAACAGGATTTTCCATCACGAGGCAATCACCTGAAATTAAAATGTTTTGAATTCTTAAAAGGACGAAATCATCCAGGGAGTAAAATGGCTAAATAAGAATTTACTGGATTGGACAACTGAATTAAACCACGTTGATGCACCTGTTGCAAAGTTGAGAAAGACCATTGATTAAAATAAAAGATATAGGCTACAATTCGCGGTATATCTTATGCTCACCCCTGAACAATCAGTCAATGCCAAACTTAACTGCACAGACTTCGTTGTAATTGGAAATGCTATGCTAGAGGTGAAGGGATTAGGAGTGGCAACAAAACAGAAAGGAACGCAACCGTTCACCTAAAGGTTTATAAGAAACGGTCATATATCATCTCTGGAGATGAGACAGAAATAGCAAACCGGGTGATTTTTAAATAATTTAAAGATAATAAAATGGAAAATAATTGGCCTGTATTATCCTACGAAAACGGAAAAGACACCTATGCTACCCTGCATATGTGGACACAAATTGTTGGTAAAATAAAATTAGCTGTAGCACCGTGGATCAATCACTCCTGGCATATTACCCTGCACATCACGCCAACAGGTCTTTCCACCCTTGAAATGCCCTATAAAAACAAGCATTTCCAAATTGACTTTGATTTTATAAACCATAAATTAAAGGTCATCACAAGTGATGGACAAGTCAGGGATTTTGATCTGTTTGGCAATTCTGTGGCTGATTTTTACCGTAAAATATTTACAGTACTCCGGGATTTGGATATTGATTTAAAAATAAACTCCACACCTGTTGAAATGGAAAATCCAATACCATTTGAAAAAGACACGGTGAACGCCACATACGAAAAAGCACAAACAGCAGACTTGCATCAGGCATTGCTAAAAATGCAAAATGTGCTCACTCAAATGCGATGTAATTTCAAGGGTAAATGTAGTCCTGTGCATTTTTTCTGGGGCAGCTTCGACCTGGCAGTATCCAGATTTTCAGGACGAAAAGCACCACCACATCCGGGTGGTATTCCTAACCTTCCTGACTGGGTAGCACAGGAAGCCTATTCGCATGAAGTGGCAAGTTTAGGCTTTTGGCCCGGCAGTGAGGTATTACCCGAAGCGGCTTTTTATGCCTATTTGTACCCGGAGCCTGCAGGCTATAAAAATGCGGAAGTGAAACCAAAAGGCACGTATTATCATGAAGCGCTAAGAGAGTTTATTCTTCCATATAGCCTTGTGCAAAAGTCAAACAAACCCGAAGAAATGCTGTTAGATTTCCTCAATAGCACCTATGAAACGGGCGCAACATCAGCTAAATGGGACAGGTATTCGTTAGAAACTTAAATCATGTTTCGGGTTATCAGAGTTTATAGCGATAATGATGGGAAATCACATTCTACATTGTATTTTTCTGAACTAACAGAGTGCCTATTTCGAATATGCGGCAATGTGCGAAAGTGGTGAACTAACCGGTAATTTACCATCCAATTTGGGAATATACTTATGAGTAGCGTTTAATGAGTAAAGAGAGTGACAAAGCTTGTGTGATTTCTAATAGCCGGCATCATTTGCCGGCATCCCGAATGCATCTGGATCAAAGCCTTATGAGCTCACGCTCCAACTAAATTTCTTTTAAATGTGCCGTCAACACTTTTATATTATTAAAGAAAGGAAGATAAAATGAAGCAATATAAAATAGCTATAATAGGCAGTGGAGCACTAGGTAGCATTATTGGAAAAGTTGTTTCCGGGGACTTGAGTGAGGAATATGAAATATTAGGTGTACTAAGCGGAAGAATAGAAAATGCAGTAAAGTTAGCACATGAAATAGGTTGTAAGGCATATAAAACTTTAAATGAAATAATTGATGATAAACCAGATTATATTATTGAAGCTGCCTCTCCGGAAGTCTTTAAAAATATTGGAATTAAAATCTTAGAAAATGGTATAAGTCTAATTCCTTTATCAGTAGGTGCTCTTGCCGACAAAGAGTATTATAATAATGTTAAAGCAGCAGCATTAGAAAATAATTGCCGGGTATATATACCATCAGGAGCAGTAGGTGGTTTTGATGTTTTACGCGGAGCTATGTTAATGGAGGATGCAGAAGTAAGTATTACCACAAAAAAATCACCAGGTTCATTAAATGGAGCACCATTTTTAAAGGGCAGAAAACTTTCAAAAGAAAAAGCCGAAGAAATATTCAGTGGTTCAGCGATGGAAGCAATAGAACATTTTCCTGAGAATGTTAATGTTGCAGTGGCTACTGCCATAGCGACAACGGGTGTTGAGAATATTAAAGTGTCTATTCACAGTATTCCCGGGTTAGAAAGCAACGAGCATGAGATTAACCTAACAGGAAAAATAATAAAAGTTAATGTCACAATTGAGACTACGCCGTCTGATGACAATCCAAAATCTAGTACACTCGCTGCATATAGTGTGATTAGTTTACTCAAAAACATAGTTTCTCCAATTACTTTTTAATATAATTAAGTCCAAAACATAAATTTAAAATGAATACAGAAAAAAAACTAATTGTAGTAACAGGAGGAGCTGGAGGAATAGGTCAGGCTTGTGCAAGGGCTTTAAAAGACCAACCAATAATTATTACCGATTACTCACATGAGATGGTGGATGAAACGGTGGAAACATTGGCAAGCGAAGGCTTTGATGTTACAGGAATTGCCTGTGATATTACCGATAAAAAGGACATTGAAAAGCTCATTAACTATGTGGGTCGAAGGGGTTCATTAAAGGCTTTTATTCATGCTGCCGGGGTAAGCGGAGCAGTTAATGACTTAAAAAAAGTTTATACCATAAATTTGCTTGCTACGGAGTTGTTAATAAATGCATTTTATGAGCTTGTCGTAAAAGACTCAGTGGCTATTCTACTTTCATCGATGAAGGCCCATACAATTCCGGCAAATAAAGAATATGATGAAGCCTTGACAAATCCACAAGCATTGGAATCTTTCGATATTGTCAGTCGGTTTGCAAATAAGGATTCAGATATCATGTACAATTTTACGAAACGAGGAGTGCAATTATTAACCCACAAATACGCAGATAAATGGGGAGAACGGGGAGCAAGAATTGTATCCGTTTCTCCCGGGGTTATTGAAACGCCAATGGCATTAAAAGCCGCAAAAGAGCATCCTGAAGAAATGGAAATGCTAAAACAGGCAACGCCTTTAAAACGTAATGGTCAGCCGGAAGATGTAGCAGATGCTGTAAGCTTCTTAGTGAGTGATGCTGCACGTTTTATTACAAGTACAGATATTTTAGTAGATGGCGGAGTCCTTCAAAACATCAAAAAAATGACCTGAGACGTTTAAATTAAAAACCTACTAACAATGACAGAATTTTGGGAAGCATCCTTTAAAAAAAATCATGAAATGTGGGGTTTTGAGCCATCACCTTCAACCCTATTGACCTGTGATTTTTTTGTTAAAAACAATGTGAAAAATGTACTTATCCCGGGTATTGGTTATGGACGGAATGCGCAAATTTTCATAGAAAACGGAATGACCGTAACAGGGATTGAGATTTCTCAAACTGCCATTGATCTGGCTTATAAACATTTCGGCAACAAGCTGACGATTTATCATGGTTCAGTAACTGAAATGCCATTTGATAAAAAACTATATAACGGAATATATAGTTACGCTTTGATCCACTTTTTAAATAAAGATGAAAGAAAAAAATTAATCAGTGATTGTTTCAATCAGCTTAGTGAAAACGGCTTTATGTTTTTTGCAACAGTTTCAAAGAAAGCAAAAATTTATGGCCAGGGAACCTGCATTGGCAAAGACAAAATTGAGTTATTTGGTGGTTTAAAAATGTTCTTTTACGACCATGATACGATACGGGAAGAGTTTGGCAAAGTAGGACTATTTGATATAACAGATGTACGTGACGTCTATCCCTTTCATCTTGTAAAGTGTAAAAAGAACAAGATGGGAAATTTATAAATCATCAGCGACATGCATCAGATAAAAAATATCCTTTTCGGGTATTCTACCTGTTGTGGGAACTAAAAAGCATCTTTTTTATTCACATTTTAAATCTTAATGAATGAATTTTTACGATTTCAAGGCAAGACAACTTCAGGGGGAAACTGTTTCAATGGGTGAATTTAAAGGGAAAACAGTATTGGTGGTCAATACGGCCAGTAAATGTGGGCTTACGCCCCAATACGAAGGACTGGAAAAGCTCTACCAAAAGTACAAAGACAAAGATTTTGTGGTTGTGGGTTTCCCATGCAACCAGTTCGGCTCACAAGAGCCAGGAGATGCAAATGATATTCAGGAATTCTGTGAAATTAATTATGGCGTCACTTTCCCAATGTTCGCTAAAGTGGATGTAAATGGCGAGAATGCACATCCAATTTATAAATTTCTAAAAACGCAACTCGGAGGGATATTTGGCAACAAAATCAAATGGAATTTTACCAAATTTTTAATTGATAAAAATGGGAAACCGGTTAAACGGTTTTCACCTATGACAAAACCAGAGAAGATGGAATCGGCAATTGAAAAAATACTCTAAACATGGGTCAGATAGTTTAAACATGGGTCAGATAGTTTAAACATGGGTCAGATAGTTTAAATATCATTTACAAACTGTCAATGGACAATCAGAAAATATAAATCGTAATCAAAAAGTACAGCCAAATGCTTAGAATGAGACTGTAGGCGTATATTCTAAAAAGGCCTCCCGACGGGAGGCCTTTTTTTAAGTCGGTCAATCTAAAAATGGATCATTGTTTTTTAGTATCTGAACAAAGCATTTATTCTTGAGTTGGGATTAGGCATTTCTTCCTTATCCAACAGGTATACTTCGCCACCATTAACAAATGTCTCAATTGCAGCCAAATTCATCAAGGATATGGTGTTTTCACTTTCCTCACTTTGAGTAACCACGATCAAATTATTTTCTTCTTTGTAGTTTCCAAAGATATCTGCTTTATTTTCGCAAAACAGGGTGTCAACTTTTCCATTAATGGCCGCCGGCAGAATTTTAACTATTCCTATGGCTGTTTTGCCGGTTCCTTCTTCTTTAAGGAAAAGTGCGATTTTGTCTTTTCGCGTCTGGTCAAATATCGGAGCTATCCTTTCCCAGGCCAACTCATGGACATCAAAAACAGTGGTATTGTTGAAATCAACCTGCAAACTTTCTTCCAACAAATTGGGATAAGTGTTTACCTCTTTATATATATCAAAATTCGGTCTCTGCCCAACAATAAGCATTGGTCGCTTTTCTTCTCTCAACAGCGGGGCAATACCATCGTTTATTGCCCTTAAATATTTCTTGATTTCGTTCTTTCTCTTTCCTGTAGCTGCTTCCTGGCCATGATATAACGCATGTCCTGAGGCACCCTGCCCGGTTCTGAACTGCAGATTTTTTTGTTCATAATCATAGCCAACACGATCCTGCTTGGTTTCAGGAATAAGATCATCTATCTTTATTTCGGTGAAGCTATAATGGGTACATGCATATAATTTTACATTACTCCGCTCAAGCATCAATAAATAAAAATCCCCATCTCCGGCAAAAATTGGCATCAATGGTTTCAAATAAAATGAATTTGAGATGTAGTTAAATTCCTTGAAGTAAATGGGAAGAGTGTAAATCCGGGTAAAACCTTCGGCTATAAATATGGCCAGGCCATCCGATTGCTCACGCCAGAATGAACTATCATCAATTAACTGCTGAACCGGAGCAACCATATCGGTGATAACTACATTTTGAAGACCTTTTGCAGACAACTTGCTTTTTACTTCTTTCAATTGGTTCTTTAGCATAAGAGCATCCTCTTGCTGCAATACTTTTTCACCTGCCCTATGAGTAGGAATAAAAATTGAAATGCAATTTTCCTGGTGTATATCGTGTAATTCCACGATATCTTTTTTGGTAATCAGTGTCATATTTTTCTTATTGTTTTAATGATGATTTATTGATCCGAATAGTTCCCTTTGCAGTAAAAAAAATTAGAAATGTCTTATCTCCGGCATTAACAGGGTTTACTGCAAAGGTAAGATAACTTTAACAATTAAACAGATTAGATGTTGATATTTTTAGCAATAAGTGACTTTATTTTATTATCTTAGCGGTCAACAATATTAGATTTTATCTAACAATATTGTTAAAATCAGTAATAACCTTAAAAAAAGCTTAAGATGAAGAAAAAGTTTTATAATGCCAGGTTTTATCGTAACGACACAGCAACCGAAATGATTGTTGAAAATGGTAAAATTTCTCAGATTGGAACCAACCTGCCTAAGTGTGAAGAGGAAATCGACCTGGGGGGGAAGCTTGTTTTACCTCCTTATGTTGACCCTCACTTACACCTGGATTACGTTTATACCTTGTCGGAATTAGGACAGGAAGGAGCCGGATCAGGTACGTTGTTTGAAGCCATTGAGCTATGGCCTAAATTCAAAGAGACGCTCACAGTTGAAAGTGTAAAAAGACTTGCAATGAAAGGGATCAAAGATGAGGTTTCTCAAGGAGTTCAACACATCCGTACACATATTGACGTTACAGACCCCAAATTTACCGCTCTGAAAGCTATGCTGGAAATGAAAGAAGAACTCAAGGACATCGTAGATATACAGATAGTCTCCTTTCCACAGCAAGGCATGTACACCTATAAGGGTGGAGTTGATCTGGTAGAGGAAGCCCTTAAAATGGGAGCTGACATTGTTGGTGGAATACCCCACTATGAACCGGCCAGGGAATTTGGTGAAAAGTCTGTGCACGACATCGTTAAGCTTGCTTTAAAATATGATAAAATGATAGATGTCCATTGCGACGAAACCGATGATACACATTCACGTTTTGTGGAATTGTTAAACGCACTTGTCCTTATGGAAGATTATGGCAGCAGAACCACTGCAAGCCATACCTGCTCTTTTGGTTCGGCAGATGACTCTTATGCATACAGAATGTTGGACTTATTCCAGAAGAGTAAGATGAACTTTATCTCCTGTCCTACTGAAAATGCCTATCTCCAGGGTCGCCAGGACACTTATCCCAAACGCCGGGGATTAACCAGGGTGAAGGAATTTATTGAGTATGGCATAAATGTGGCCTTCGCACAAGATTCCATAAACGACCCATGGTATCCTATGGGAAATGGCAATATGATGAATATTCTCGACAATGGAATTCACCTGGCTCAAATCATGTCGCCGGAAGAAATAATGTCAGATTTTGATTTAATCACCTATAATGGAGCCCGTTGTCTGAATATTCATGATAACTACGGTTTGGAAACTGGCAAACCAGCCAACTTTATTGTTCTCAATGAATCTTCTGTTTATGAAGCGATTCGTAAAAGAGTAGATGTGTTGGCATCGGTACGCAATGGAGACTTCCTGTTTCGCTGCAGAGAACCGGAATATGAAATTTCTTTAAATCTCTAAGCTTTTAATCAAGTCAGGGTGCGACTCAAAAACCGCACCCTGACTCTTTAACAAGCACCCCGATGTTGTGTTCTCACTATTTCAGCATTGATGTTTATATCCTGTTTCCTTCAAAAAAAGGAACTATCTTTGCCACTAAACTCTAAAAATCACAAAAATGAATTACACAGAAAATTTTGAAGGCATCAAGATAGATGTTCAGGCAGTTGACATCGACATTAGCGATGACATGCAGCAGGAGATCAGGAATGTAATTGACAGATTAAAAAGGCATGTTTCTCAGGTTAACTTTGTTGACGTTTATTTTACTGAAAAAAGTGGAAAATCAACAGATGCCAAAGATATAGGCATCAGACTGGGTATCCCGGGTAATGACCCGTATGCTTCTGATTCGGGGGACAACTGGATGGAACTTTTAAGAAACGTGGAAGAAAAGCTGCGCCGGCAGTTACAGAAGAGATAAAGCTATAAGTATTCTGCTACTTATATCTGAATAAAACGTAACAGCATATGATGCTGAAGCAGATGATGATTTAAGCATTCCCAAAAAAAAGGCTGCCAAATGGCAGCCTTTTTTAATACTGCGAATCCATTATGCTCTCCCCAGCGTTTTTTTGGCAATAAATGCCAGTATAAGTCCGGGAACAGCCATTGCGATAGAGAAAACAGGCAGGCTCATTGCCATGTATCTGCTGAGTAAAATACCGCAAATGGAAGCTGCAATCATTATTGAAAGGTTAAAGGTACAGGATTGAATGGAGGTTGCTATATCTTTTGCTTTATCAACCTGTCGCCCAACAGCAGTTTGAAACAGGGCAACCAAAGGGCCGAATGAAACTCCCCAAAGGAAAAACCCAAAATGAGCAATGCCTATTGCACCACCAAAAACAAGAAAAATAGCCATGGATAAAATCAATAGCGCGAACATTAAGATGGTTAGAAGTTGCAAATGGCTGTCTGTATATTTTATTGCAATTCCAACAGAAAGCAAAGAGCCTATACCAAACATAACCAGAGCCATTTCAATACCTCCGGCTATCTGCATAGATTCTACCAAACTTGCAATATATACATACACGCCATAATGAGCAGAAACTCCTACCAGGGTGAAAAGTAAAACCATAAGCACAGCTTTGTTTTTTAGCATCGCAAATGGAGATGACTCCCGGGTTAATTTCTCTCCTTTAAGGGAAGGCAACATCAGCATACTTAAAATTCCAATTACCGCAATGACTACTCCAATGACTATAAACTCATTTCTCCAGCCATAGTTATCACCAATCCATGTCATTAAGGGCATACCCAGACTGATACCCAGGGTAGTTCCTGCCATAATTACTGCAACAGCTTTTCCGTATTGGTCTGGCGACACCAACCTCATACCATAGGCGGCTATCATAGGCCACATTATGCCGGCACAAATACCACCAATTACACGCATGGATATCACCACTGCATAACTGCTGACTAAAGCAACAATAACATTGGAAATTGCAAATCCCCCCAGCAGTAGAAGCAACAATAACTTCCGGTTATAGTGCATCGTGGCTGAAATAAGCGGAATTGAAAATATTGCAGAGGCCAATGCATAATAGCCAACAAGATTAC
This sequence comes from Bacteroidales bacterium UBA5281, assembly GCA_002410555.1. GTDB lineage: Bacteria > Bacteroidota > Bacteroidia > Bacteroidales > Lentimicrobiaceae > Lentimicrobium. The sequence goes on from DHSR01000020.1 coordinate 25,787, forward strand.
CCCCCTGTATTTCGGTAAGATTTAGTTCCTGCATCATCTGCGGAAGTACTCCTGAGGGCATAAGTTCTGAAAGTATCCCGACAAAAGTAACGGATGACATTAAAATCATTATCGGCCAGGGGAAATAATTTTTGGCAATTGCATCAGTATTTTGTTCGCTCATAGAAGTTATTTTTAACCTGTTTGAATTAGAAAATTTATAAGATGCCAAATTTAATCATAAATTAAAAGCCAGCGACTGATTATTTTAAATGTGCCACAAAGACACGATTTTATTAAAAAGAAATAATTAAATTTTTGCTGCTATATGCAGTCATTAAAGCTTTTGTTGTAAATATTATAAGTATCTTTGTAGCAATTGGTCAATACAAAATCTTAAAAAAAAGGAAATAAATGAAATATTTAGTGATTGGGGTCGGAGCAATTGGAACAGTTATTTCGAAGGATTTAGCACAGGCAAAGCATACATCTGAAGTGGGCCTGGCAGATATTAATTTAGAGTTTGCACAGGAATTGGCAGACGAAATTGGTGGAAATACAAAAGCCATCTATGTTGATATTTACGATGAAGAACTCCTGCGCAGGGTGATTAAAGATTATGATGTTGTTATTAATGCAACCGGTCCTTTTTACAGGACTGTTCGATACGTGGTTGAAGCCTGTATCAATGAAAAAATCGACTATGTTGACGTTGCCGATGATTCAGCCGCCGTAGAAGTTTTGTTCGGGTATGATGAAAAATGCAAAGAAGCCGGCATCACAGCTCTTATTTGTCAGGGAGCCAGCCCCGGAACTACCAACATACTGGCACTATTGGGCTCCAGACAATTGGACAAAACAAATGAAATTCATACCAACTGGATTGTAAGCATTCTCAGTGAATCTAATAACATACGCAGCTTAGGCGCTACCTACTATCATGCTTTAGAAATGTCCACAGGCACCAATCCGCAATTTCTTGATGGAAAAATTACACGCGTGCCATCCGCTTCCGGTACTAAACTTGTACAATTTATAGCACCGAAAGATAAATATCCAGTTCATTATGTAGGTCATGGCGAACCTTTAACATTGTCAAAGTATATTCCGGGGGTTATCACAGTTACCAATCGGGGAAATATCTGGCCGGGGGCGATGGATATCTCAAATTTAAAAGTTTTTGAGGCAATTGGCCTTGCAGAAGACAGTACAATAAATATAAGTGGCATTGAACTTAACCGAAGGGACATAGCTTTCGCACTCATGGGCGAACAGTTTGCCATTGATCCTAAAGATTATAAAGACGCCGAAAAAGTAGAATTCCAGATTCATGTAGAGGTTAATGGTGAAAAAGAGGGCAAAGCGATGATGATTGAATATACCTGCGCCTGTGAAATGAACCCGGCTACAGGTTTGTCTGCCTCTTATGCAGCACAGGTCGTTGCAAATGCAAAGGAAAAATTGACCGGTATAGTGGCTCCCGAGCAATATCTTGAGGTGAAACCCTATCTTCAGTATTTAGAATCAAAAGGCTTTACATTCTATGTTTCCATCACCAAAGAGGGCAAAACTTCTGAACCAACATTATTGAAAACAGACGAAATATAAATTTACCCGGAAAAGCTATAGTTCACGGCCAATAAAATCTATTGGCCATATTTTTTACTTGAAAGATCAGCATAATATTTTTATTCAAATTCTTCAAAAAAGCTGGCTTATCTTTGCAACCCTGTAGCATTTGAGTGGTAGCACCTTTATATTGTTTTAAATGTAGTGTAAATAATTTACAAAACAGGGAAAGCATAAAAATTGCGCAGGAAGAAAATATGGTCATGTAACAGCGAAAAAACACAATTGCAATAATGATGTTTTGGGAAAATCATCTTCCGGCTTTAGCCTGGTTACGGACATACAATTCAGGCTTTTTAAAGAAAGATGTCCTTGCAGGCACTACCCTCGCTGCTTATGCCATACCGGTTTCCCTGGCATATGCTTCACTTGCCGGATTGCCGCCGCAATATGGTATATACGGTTACCTTTTGGGCGGCATTTTTTATGCATTCATTGGAAGCAGCAGGCAACTTGCCATTGGTCCCACTTCAGCTATATCACTACTTATTGGTGTCACCATCGCCAACATGGCTTATGGGAATCCTCAGCGCTGGGCTGACATTGCATCATTTACAGCCCTGGTGTTTGCCGGATTGAGCCTGTTGGCCTATTTTCTGCGTTTGAGCGGCATTATTAATTTCATCAGTGATACGGTGATGCTGGGCTTCAAAGCAGGGGCTGCACTGGCTATTGCCACTACCCAATTGCCTAAACTATTTGGTGTCCCAGGGGGTGGCTCAAACTTTTTCAGCCAGCTGGTGGTGCTTGCCCAGCAATGGCCGCATTTTAATTACTATGTCCTTGCCTTTGGTATAATCGTGCTTTTATTGCTAATTCTGGGGGAGAAATTTTTCCCCGGCAGGCCCATAGCCATTCTGGTGGTGATTGCCTCTATACTAGTCGTCACTCTAACACCCCTGGGAAATATTGGATTAAGCACCGTGGGATTAATTCCTGCCGGTTTACCTCAATTTCATATACCCGGTTTCGATGCCGCCGATCTGGATGAAATTTTTCCGCTTGCTTTCGCCTGTTTTTTGCTGGCTTACATCGAAAGTGTCTCATCAGCAAAAACTATGGCTCAAAAATATGGGTATAAAATTAATCCCCGGCAGGAGCTGCTTGCCATCGGTATTGTCAACCTGGCTACCGGACTTGGACAAAGTTATCCGGTGAGTGGTGGTTTATCGCAAACCGCTGTGAATGATAAAGCGGGAGCAAAAACACCGGTTGCGCTCATCATTGCCTCAATAGTCATTGGAATTTGCCTTCTGCTGTTCACCGGACTTTTAGAAAATCTGCCCAATGTGGTGCTGGCTTGTATTGTGATTGTGGCAGTAAAAGGACTCATTGATGTAAAAGAGTTTATTCATCTATGGAAAACCAATAGAACAGAACTTGTCCTTTCTGTAACTGCGGTCATTGGAGTACTCGTTCTTGGAATACTCGAAGGCGTTATGATAGCAGCCATCGTTACTTTAGTCCTGGTAATTAAAGCGGTTTCCACTCCCCACATCGCCATATTAGGAAAAATACCAGGCACCCGCCGTTACTCCGATGTGGAAAGAAACCCGGACAATGAATTGTTTCCACAGCTTTTCTTGTTCAGGGTTGAATCATCCATCTATTACTTTAATACCGAATACATCGAAAACCACATCCTGATGAAAGTCGATGAAGCCGGAAGTTCATTAAAAACAGTGATATGGGATTTGAACACTTCCCCCCACGTTGACCGCGCAGGAGCTAAAATGATTGGCCAGCTTTTCCTGGATTTAAAAGCAAAGGGTATTCTGCTCCGTATAGCAAATGCCCGTGCTGGTGTGCGTGATATACTCCGCAATGAAGAAATAGATCAATTAATTGGCAAAATCAGCCGGCAAGTATCGCTAAACGACATTGTGGATGAGGAACTAAATAGGTAGAATGAATCACGGATCTGGAATAAGTTGCTTTGCCATTTTGATGAATATAGGATAAACCGACATTGAAACCAGGACAGATACTATTTCAGGGGTAGGTTGTCCCAATATTGGTGCAGAATACAAATAGATAAGAAACAACAATAATTTATGTTTAACACCGAAAAAAAAGTTTTATCGCTTAGTGACGATTACTCTTTCACCAAAACAATAAAGGGTTATAAAGCGTAAAAGAGGCAGTTATCAAACTGCCTCTTTTGTGTAATCTATTTTCACGGATATCCACTTTTGTGAATCGTCAAATCTTCGGTTGGTCTGAATTAATCTTAGGCCTGTTTGACAAATTGCACGTCTATTTCCAACTTAACTTTGTCAGAAACCACAATGCTACCCGCTTCTGTAACTGCGTTCCAGGTTAAATTAAAGTCCTTTCTGTTGACTTCCCCTTTGACTTCAAAACCAGCTTTAGTTTGTCCATAAGGATCTACTGCTATGCCGTTAAAATCAACATCCAAAGTAACTTCTTTTGTCACATCCCTAATGGTTAAATCGCCAATAAGCTTTTCACCATCAAATGATTTTGAAATAAATTTTAGTTCAGGAAATTTCTCAGCATTGAAAAAATCATCCGATCTTAAATGTGCATCCCTATCTTTGTTTTTTGTATTTATTGATGCTGTTCTGGCACTAAATTCTATATCAGCATTGTTGAAATTATCGCCATCTGTTTTTACAGTTGCCTCAAAATCATCAAAATAACCAGTAACAGTTGAAATCATCATATGCTTTACTTTGAAAGCAATTTCTGAATGCGTGGGGTCAATTGACCAGGTTGTGTTGTTTTTCATTTTTCAAATTTTTAGTTGGTTATTGTTTTAATACATCCTGAATGTCTGTAGTTTTCTGAAACTCAGCATTCGCAAATGGGCACAATGGCAGTACTTTAATGTTTCTTTCCCGTGCCATTTCAACAATTTTATATAGCAATTGTTTGCCGACTCCTTTGCCATTAAACATTGGCTCCACTTCGGTATGGTCAATGATTATAAAATCTGCTGAAGCAATGGAGTAGGTCATTTTGCCTGCTGCTATATTGTTATCTCTGGCAATGGCAAAGCCCTTTGTTTGGTCTTCAATTAACTGTATTTCCATTTTAGGTCTGTTTGAGATTGAAGGAATACGACTAATCACATTACCATTGGCACTTCCATCAAAAGTACGCGCGCATTTTCTGTTGCTTTTACTTTGATGGTATCGGTGTTCCAAATACCCATTCCATCTCTTTTGGAAAGCTTTTCATTATTAATTTCCACTTCCCCATCAATGATAAATGCGTAAACACCATTACCTTCTTTTTTAATTCGGTATTCATCCGCATTTCCTTTGGTGAATTTCCCTAAATGAAACCAGGCATCCTGGTGAATCCAAACGCCCTGGTCTTCCTTATTGGGCGAAAGAACCTGGTAAAACTCATTTTCTTTTTCAATATCTTTCAGTGAAATCTGGTCGTATCTTGGCGTCACATTTTTTTCATTCGGAAACAGCCAGATCTGAAGAAACTTCACTTCTTTGTCTTTATTCTGGTTGTATTCCGAATGCGTAATTCCAGTTCCTGCACTCATTACCTGTACATCCCCTTCTTTAATTACGGCTATGTTTCCCATACTGTCTTTGTGCTCTAAATCGCCCTCTAATGGGATGGAAACAATTTCCATATTGTCGTGAGGATGCGTACCAAAACCCATCCCTGCCTCTACTGTGTCGTCATTCAAGACGCGCAGCACCCCAAAATGCATTCTTTCAGGGTTATAATAATTGGCGAAGCTAAATGTATGGTGTGAGTCTAACCAACCATGATTCGCATGCCCTCTTGTTTCTGCTCTGTGAATTATTGTTTTCATCGTTTTTTTGTTTTTATTTGACAAATAATAATTTTCTCCTTCTGGCATCCATGTACCACAAATCAATCTTACCGGTTTACACTTTATTGCTTTGAGTATTTGTGGAGCAATAGCCACCATCCCGGCGGTTAAAAGTGAAGTTATTATAAAATGCTTGCAATTCATTTTCTTTGCCTGAAAAATAAAGTGCAAAGATGGAACAGTTTAAAATACTGTGGAATATGAAAAAAGGGAGGAAACGTATGAAAATCCGACAATTAAGTCTTAATTTCTTTTTTCCTGAAGTTCAAAGGGGATAATTGCGTGTTTTTTTTGAAAAATGCACTAAAATTAGCAGGCTCAGTAAACCCCAACTCATATCCAATTTCTTTATTTGATAATGCTGTAAAATAAAGTAGTCTTTTTGCTTCGGTAATTATCCTTGCCTGAATATACTCTTTGGCAGTTTTACCAATTCTCGCTTTCACGGTTCGGTTTAAATGATCAGGCGTGATATAAAGCCCGTTCGCATAATAGGTCGTTGAATGTTCCGTTTTATAGTTTTCTTCCACGCTCTTTTTAAAAGCCCTGATCAGGTTATCTCCGGTAGTATCTACATCCGATTCGATGGGGTTGATGGCACAAATATTATTACACTCAATAAGCAAGAGTTTTAAAAACGCACCGATAGATAAACTCTTCATGTTTGTATCACTGCTGAACAATTTATAGATGTTCTTTGCAAAACCTTCTATAATATCAAATTGTTCTTTGCCTGGCAACAATGGTGGGCTTTGTCCATAATTTTGAAAGAGGTTTAAACTATCAATAAATGAAATTGGAATAGAATTTTCCACTAAAAACTGATTAGAAAAAGTCATTACAAAACCTAAAGGTTTTTCCGTTTCAACAACCTGGTGTACCTGCCCGGGAGCCACAAAGAAAATTTGTTGGCTTGTAAACTCATAGGTATTAAAGTCTATTATATGTTGTCCCCTGGCTTTATTGACAATTAAAACGGTAAAATAGTTGTGCCGGTGTGGTTCATCAGCCTCTCCGTTTCGTTTCGTGTAAATATCTTCCATTTCAGATATCCAAAAACTCACGTTTCCCTTTCCGGAATTTACCTTTGGGTATGTTTTTACAGTGTTCATTTTAAGTTTCCAGAAATGATGTTATATGTTTATCAGATAAAATTAATAGCAGCTAATCTCAATCAAGTTCCACAGATGCGGCCAGTTTGAGCATTTTACAGCTTATGGAAAACAGCCATTTGAGTTGTTCCCAGACCAAATGGGCCTCTTGAAGGTTACGTAGGGTTTGTTTGTCCCATGATGCCAAATTCTTTATTTCTAATGCATTCAACTCAGGCAACTGTTCCTCAAAAACGGATTGGATTCTGCAAATGCATTCGCAAAGTCACATTTTCTGTCTTTCAGGCATTGGAGTACCCTCTCCATATTTTTCTCTATTTTTTCTGTTACAACTTTAAAATGTTCGGATGCCTCAGTAGTTTGATGAAGCTGTATGTATGTGCTTAACGAAGCCAACGAAGCCAAAAAAGTATGGTTTAATACTACCAGTTCATAAACTTTTTCAGCATCCCTTTGTTTCGATCCTGGTTCCTGTGCCATACGCTGAAAAGATGTATTCAATGCAGAAGTACCTAAAAATGCTTCCTTTCGCGCAATATTAAAGGAAGTCGGTATGTTTCCCTTTTTTTGATAATATTCGGTAATTTTATGCAGAAAGTGCCTATTGGCTTTCACACTCTTTTCGATACTTTCTCTGATCCCTACATACTCCCAGGTGGGCCATAGCCAGAGCATGGCAGCGTAGGAGAGTCCTGCTCCGGCAAGTGTATCCAGGATACGGAATTTTATCACGGTAAGAATATCCGGCTGGAGGATAGCGTAAATAGAGATTACACCCAACGTAATGAAAGTTGCTGAAGCTCTGAAATTTCTTTGCAGCATCGAAAGTGCAATCACCAGGGATGCCACACCCATTGCTCCATAAATGTATGGGTCCCTTATCAAAAAAACCATACCGGTTGCGATGGCCCCGCCTATAAGTGTGCCGGCTATCCGGTCTTTTGCACGGATTTTGGTCAGTCCGTAACTGGGCCGCATAATAACAATAACGCTTAACAATATCCATTGCGGGTTCTGAAAAGGAAACATCGAACCCAACGCATATGCAATCATGAACGTAACCGACAGTCGAACCGAATGCCGGAAAATGGTAGATTTAAAACTAAAGTTCCGGATCAATAACATGGGATTATATTCCTGGAGTGCAACGAAGCGCCGGGCAGCTTTCCTGTCAATAACATCTGCTTCGGCGGCCCTGGGATCACCCAACAACCATTTTATTCTTTTTAGCTTCCCGAATTGCTTTTCCTGATATTCAAGCAAGTTTTGAAGCATTAGATACTCTTCATAATCCAGGTTGTTTCTGTGCAGATCTATTTGAGCTCTTACCTCTTCAAAACATTGCCTTATGGTGTTGTTCCCCGGAAGATTCTTTTTATCGCTCCCCGATTCAGCAATTGATCGCAATTGAAAGGACATTTCAAAAATTACATCCTGAAACATTTTTATGTAATGAGGATGGTTCATAAAAAGCGCATTCATCCGGCTATAACTTCCAGGGTTAGCTATTGCCGTTTCCAGCATTTCCACCAATTGTACGAAGATCAATAAGCGCTTGTCCTGATAATTTGACAAACCGGATGCCCTTCTGGATAGAATTAAAATTTCCCTGAGGGTCTCATGGTTTTCGGTAAGCTCATTTTGCAGTTGCTGCAATTTGACCTGCAATTTTTCATGGTCTTCAGAAGGGTCAATCAACTTCCCGCGTGTTTCTATAAATGTCGCCGTAAGCACATAAGTTTCAGCTAAATATTCTTCAGTCTCTGCTTTTGGATTTACCCGGTACCAAAGCTTTGACAAGAGTAAATACCAAAGTCCGCCAACACCTAACAATACAGCATACTGAAAAACTTCAAGATGTTCAGCATCGTGAGAAAAGCTCAAAACCAGGGCCATCAGGCCTGAGAAACTTACAAGCGAAGCTCGGAAACCATAAACAGAAATAAAAGCTATGACAAAAGTGAGCAAGCCCAGTATGGGCAGCAACAACCACAATTCAAAATGCAGGTAACCCTTAATAAAACTAACGAGCATAACCAATGCCGCAGAAACGAGTATGCCAATTTTTCTGTGTTGCGGACTTCCCGTTACATCGCTGGGCGAACTCCAGAATGCACCGAAGCTGAGTGCCAGTCCGATTTCCAGATATCCGAGCTGGAGACCCACTACTACAGGAAGCGTAACCGCAATGCCAACCCGTATGGCCCGAGAAAAACTGACGCTTTTCAAGAACAATAACAGCTCGTTATAGTGTCCGGAAATAAAGCTTCTTATCGTGCTCAAAACAAAATATTTATAAGCAAAGATAAAATATATTATATAGCTGATTTTACTTCTGTTTTATCACAACAAAACTTAGGTTTGTTTTTATACTGAAATAGCTCTGGCATTTTAAGTCCACCGCAAAATGGACATGCTTTCTGCTCCAGATACAAACGACCAAAGCCGGTTTTCATGAATAAATAACAGCTTAAAGCCTTATTTTGACAATATATAAACTAAAAACAAGTACTTTTGTCCGACGCACTATTTTAAGAACAAGACTTTACGATGAAATTACACTTCAGACATGGATTCATTCTGGCGATTATCTTTTGCGGATTTTTCTGGAATGGAATTACCTTAGCTCAGCCCTCAAAAGCTGATACAGCAGCTTTTCCCTACTGGATAGAAATGATGAAAGACCCCTCAGCTAATTTTTACGAAACACAACGCGCATTTAATGTCTATTGGGAAGGTCGTGAAGTAACCAAAGGTAGCGGTTATAAACCTTTTAAACGCTGGGAATACATGATGCAGCAGCGGGTGTCTCCCGAAGGAATACGCCCTTTGGCTGAAAGAAACATCCGGGCTTTCTCGGAATACACTTCTACCCGTGCTCCACAAACCAATGCCAGCAACTGGCAACCCCTGGGCCCTTTTACCGTGCCATCAGGGCAAAATGGTTATCGTGGCCTGGGTCGGGTGAATGCCATTGCTTTTCATCCCACAGATGAAAATACAGTATATATTGGCGCTCCTTCGGGCGGATTGTGGAAAACTACGGATAATGGTCTTACCTGGGTAAGTTTTACCGACGTCTTGCCCACACTTGGAGTTTCTGATATCGTTGTTGATCATACGGAAGCCGAAGTGATATACATGGGTACGGGCGACCGCGATGCCGGTGATGCCCCTGGTTTAGGCGTATGGAAAAGTTTTGATGGGGGCGAAACCTGGCAACCCAGCAATACTGGTATGGGTAATGTTACTGTAAGTAAGCTCATTATGCATCCCAATAACAATCAGCTTATTATGGCAGCTACCAACAGTGGCATCTACAAATCAACCGATGGCGGACTAAGCTGGTCGAAAAAAGCCAGTGGCGATTTTAAAGACCTTGTTTTTAAACCTGACAATCCCAATATAGTATACGGAGCCCAGGCAGGTAATTTCTTCAGGTCGGTGAATAATGGCGAAACCTTTACCAGGATTAGCAACGGATTACCTACCGGTTACCGGAGCGGTATTGCTGTTACCCCTGCCAATCCTGAACTGGTTTATTTCATAATAACAAATTCTGATTCGTTCAAGGGTCTTTACCGTTCTACAGATGCGGGCCTTTCGTTTTCACTGCGCTCTAACCAGCCAAATATTATGGCCTGGGATTGTGAGGGTGGCAGTGGTGGACAAGCCTGGTATGACCTCGACATAGCCGCTGACCCGGTAGATCCCGAGGTTATTTATGCCGGTGGGGTTAATTGCTTTAAATCCACCAATGGCGGCAATTCCTGGTTTATCACTTCTCATTGGACTGGAGATTGTGGCGTACAAGCCGTGCATGCTGACCTGCATGTGCTGGAGTTTTCGCCACTGAACAATCGTCTTTATGCCGGAAATGATGGTGGAGCTTACTGGACCGGTAATGAAGGTCAGACCTGGACTGAAATTTCCGACGGACTGGTGATTAGCCAGGCCTATAAAATTGGACAAAGCGCTACCAATCGCGATCTGGTAATCAACGGTTATCAGGACAACGGAACTTCCACCTATATTGGAGGTACCTGGGAAGCTGTAGGTGGCGGTGATGGAATGGAATGTGCCTTTGACCCAAACGATGATCGCTACAGCTACTCAACAGTTTACTATGGCGTCATTAATCGCATATTCAACCACTACCCGCAGGGAAGAATTGCCGGTCAAAATGTAAACGGCATTACAGAAAGTGGCGCCTGGGTTACCCCATTTCTCATTGACCACAATGATGGCAACATCATGTTCATTGGTTATAAAAATGTATGGAGGAGTACCAATATCAAAGCAAGCAGTACCAACAGTGTAAGCTGGACAAAAATATCTGACATCAATACCAATAATCTCAGCGTTTTGGTTCAATCGCGTGCCAATACCGATATCATATACGCCGCCAATGGAGCAAATCTGTACCGCAGCGACAATGTAAAAGCTGCTGCCGTCCAATGGACCACATTAAGCTCAAATTTGCCGGTCAATAAAACCATTACAGCTATCGAGACCAGTCCTGCTGACGAGAATGTGGTATATGTAGTACAGCAAAATAAAATATTCAAATCCGTAAACAAAGGGCTCACCTGGCAGGATATTACGGGTGGACTGCCTGATGTGCAGATGAATACACTTGCCTATTACCGCAATAGTCCCGAAGGCCTGTATCTTGGCACCGACATAGGGGTATTTTATAAGGATGCACCCATGAATGACTGGATATTGTTCTCGAACAGCTTCCCGGTATCTGGTATTGTTACTGAACTGGAGATATATTACGATTCAACAGGCCCGGCTAACGATGTAATTCGCGCGGGTACTTACGGCCGCGGTTTATGGGAATCACCAATGAACTATTCCATTCCTCAACCTGATTTTGTCGCTTCTGAAACTATGGTACCCCTTGGCTGTCCGATCGATTTCATTGACTTGTCCGTGGGTATTCCTTATGAATGGAGCTGGTCTTTCCCAGGCTCAGAAACGCCCATCAGCACGGAGCAAAACCCTTCAGGCATTGTATGGAATACCGAAGGCGTCTATTCCGTGAGTCTTACCGTTACCAATCCTGCCGGCACCAATATCGAACTGAAAACAGCCTACATTACAGTAAGTAGTGAACTGATGCCTGTGCCTGCCTTCTCTGCCTCTGAAAGAATATTGTGCTCCGGTACAGCTACCGCCATTAAATTCAGTGATGAATCACCATTTTGTCCTGTCGCCTGGCAGTGGAGCTTTAATCCCGATGATGTAACTTATGTCAATGGCACCACATCAGCGTCAGCCAATCCTGAAGTATTATTCAATGGAAACGCCAATTATGATATCACCTTACAGGTAACCAATTCAAGCGGAACTTCAACCCTAAGCATACCGGATTATATTTTAATCGGTGGTATGCCGGCACCATTTATGGAAGACTGGGAAACACAGTCACTGCAAACAAATGGCTGGGTCGTTGAAAACCCTGACAATAAGGTAACCTGGGAATTACTTCCGGTAAACGGAGTTGAGCAGGGGACTGTAGCCGCCGGAATAACATTTTACGCCTACGACCCTCCTCTTGGTAAGCGTGACCGCCTGATAAGTCCACCTTTAAACTTTAAAGGCTTCAATGAAATCGTTATGGGTTTCAGCCATGCTTATGCACGTCGTTATGCACAAACGGCTGATTCACTCATAGTTCTTATCTCCACCGATTGCGGAGATTCCTGGGAACGCATTGCAACATTTGCTGAAGATGGAAGCGGTAATTTCCAAACGCATCCTTTACTTCTCAATCCGCTTTTTGTACCAGAAACCGCATCGGACTGGTGCAGTGCACCGGGTAATCCTGCGTGCATTCAAATTGACCTCACCCCATGGGTGGGTATGGAAAACCTGAAAATTGCATTCGAGAGTGTGCACCGTCTCGGCAATGCACTCTATATTGACAACATCTATTTTACCAATGCCGTACCCGCAGCATTTGAGAAACAGGATGAACCCAATATTCAGATCTATCCAAATCCTGCCAATGACCGGATTTTCATATCCTCCGCAGAGAACCTGACGAATGCAGAAGTAACTATATATAATGCCACCGGGAAAAAGGTATATGTGACATCCGGCTTAAATGGGAAACTATTTACCATTGAAACCAGCTCCTTTGATGCAGGATTGTATCTTATATCCGTGCAATCAGGCAATGTTCAGTTCAGGAGCAAGTTGATGATAAATTAACCTTAAGCCTGCATTTTTATAAGAAAAAAATGCAGGCTTTTTTTTGATTCGATATTTATTTAAAAGATGCACCTGACCTATCTTCCCGGAATCGACTTAGTCCGTCACAAGCAGACAGAAGAGTTGCTTGAGGTCCCTGCTGAAGAAGTGGCCCATCTTAAAGTATTGCGACTCAAACCGGGTGACGCACTTTCGGTAACCAATGGAAGCGGAGCCATGGGTGAGGCGGAGATTTTCAACTTTTCCCGCAAAAATTGTCTGATTAAGCTGTTAGAGGTGCAGCTGCATCCACCCAAACATTACGAAGTACATCTGGCAGTGGCTCCAACCAAAAACATTGCCCGGTATGAATGGTTTATTGAGAAAGCCACCGAAATTGGAATTGATAGCATAAGCCCGGTATGGTGCGAACATTCGGAACGTGCTCATTTACGGGTAGACAGATTGCAAAAAGTGGCTATTGCTGCCATGAAACAATCCCTCAAAGCCTGGCTGCCTGTAATTAATGAGCCCATAAAGTTGGATGAATATTTAAATACCTGTCAAAATTCAAGTCAGCAATTTATTGCCTGGATTGACGACACGGTTAATGATCATTTAAAGCATTGTATCATGACAGAAACAGCGGTCAGCATACTTATAGGACCAGAAGGGGATTTCAGCAGGCGTGAAGTAGAATTGGCTGTTGAGCATGGTTTTAGGCCGGTAACTCTTGGCAGGGAAAGATTGCGAACCGAAACCGCTGCGCTCGTAGCCTGCCACATTGTTAACCTGTTGAATCAATAAAAGATCAGTTAAAATGAGAAAATTACTATATATACCATTGGTTCTTTTACTTTTAGGCCTTCAGAGTGCCGTTCCACCTTCAGTTGAAATAGCCCTGCTTAAGTATCGCGGCGGTGGCGACTGGTATGCCAATCCTACCTCCCTTCCCAATCTTATTGAATTCTGTAATCAAAACCTCAACACAAGCATCAATCCCGACAACGCTACTGTTGATGTAGGCGATCCGCAGATATTTAACTATCCCTTTGTGCATATGACCGGGCATGGAAACGTGGTTTTCGACGATCAGGAAGCACGAAACCTGCGCGATTACATACTGGCGGGAGGCTTTTTGCATATTGATGACAATTATGGACTGGATGTTTATATCCGGCCACAAATGAAAAAGGTTTTTCCTGAGCTCGACTTTGTAGAACTACCTTTTTCACATCCGATCTACCATCAGAAATATGAATTTACCAACGGGTTGCCAAAGATACATGAACATGACGGCAAGCCGGCTCAGGGCTTTGGTTTGATTTGGGAAGGCCGGCTGTTGTGTTTCTATAGTTATGAGACCGACCTGGGTGATGGCTGGGAAGACCCCGAAGTGCACAACGACAGCCCCGAAACCCGCCTGAAAGCCCTGAAAATGGGAGCGAACCTGATTCAATATGTTTTTTCGGAATAGGTTTACTAAAGCAGATTAGCCGATTATCGAATTAAATTATTCTCTGATTATCGGGCCAGTGAATGGACTGTATTATAGTACTTGTGATTTTTTAACATAAAGGACTTTATCTGTTTTTATATTTTTTATCACTACTATCCGATACTTTTAATAATTAAAGTACCTGAGAATCTCATATTTTTGTAAATCAACAAAAATTTTCAGAAATAATGAAATTACACAGGCGTAGCAAAAATAGCAAAAGAACGGTTATTCGAAAGTTTTTAGATTTAGTCGGCAGTATCTTATTTTGATGTGCTGGATAGATTGAGTAATTCTTATTCGCACCGCCAAAGGCGGAACGTAGTTAAATAAACACCGGAGAATGCCTTCGCCCTGTTTCCCTTCCAGCATTCAATACCTGAAAACTCTTAATTCAAATTTGTTTCAACATTTCAGCACCCGGCAACATTTGGGATCAAAATAAAATGTAACCATCTTTTTCAGGTTGCCGCATATTGTTTTTCTTGCTTAGTGTTAAATTTCCGGAATTTTAAAAATTCTCCCTATTCCGCTTTACCATTCACCTTCCGCTGTGTTAATTTCATCTACGTTATTATGCAGTTGGCAAGATTTTCATTTTACCCGGCAGCCTGGTACCATACCTTTGTTTCATCAAAAGGGCCATAGCCCGCATTCAAAGTTAATCTTAAAACACCAGGCCATGAAAACAATGATCCTTACAACAGCAATTGCGCTGATTCTTTCATTCAGTCTTAGCGCTGCCACTAATGGCACAACAGAAAAATCCGACACCACCAAAGTGCGTATTTTTGAATCCAACACCGGGTGTGTTGATGTTTACATTATAAAACCCGGCGATGAAGTGGTAAAAATTTTCATCAGGGGTAAATCGGGCACTTCACTGATGAAAACACGGATGAAAAGAAACCAACACAAACGTATGCTGTGCTATCATTTGTCCGAACTACCTGCGGGAGAATATGCAGTTGAGGTGGAGCAAAATGGTAAGATAATATCCTCGCTGGAGATTATCAGATAAGCTTCAGGTTTGTTATGGAGAAAGTTCTTCATCATTAGTAATAAAACGCTGGTTCCCGCACCGGCGTTTTGAATGATTTTCCCGGCACCAGTATTTTCCGGTATTCAAAATAATTATCAAAGTATTACCTTTGATGTATCAAAAGTTTTGCAGTATGCTGGTTGTGCATTTTTCAAATTCCTTTTTAAGGATACCGCTTGTGATTTTGGCTGGTGTCATGCTCCGGTTTTTACTGGACCTGGGTTTTGCTTTAATTTATCGCTTCTATAGCATAGTGCGGCCTGTGCAGGAGTATCTCGGGGCCGTTCTTCTGGTAGTGCTTGTTTTTGAACTTGTTTTACTGACCAAGCGTTGGCTCAACAAGCGCATTCCCTGGGAAAAAGGACCCACGCGCAGGCTTGTCGTGGAAATTTTTATCAACACGGGTTTGATGTCATCTGTAATTATCGCTATTAGCGTTTTATCTCATATTTACATCAGCAAGGTTGAATTTATCCGGTTTTCGGATGAAGCCATCACGGCCATTTTTTACTTAATCTGGCTGGTATTGATACCGGCTTTCGGTGAATTTGCCCTCTTTCTGTTGAACAGATACCGCTTTGGCCTTGCCGAAATTGAGAAGTTTAAGAAAGAGAACGCAGAATTTCAGTTTGAAACCTTACGCACACAGGTTAATCCGCATTTTTTGTTCAATAGCCTGAATACTTTATCCGGACTGGTTTATCACGACCGCGATAAAGCTGCGACTTTTATCAGGCATATGTCTGATGTGTATCGTTATGTGCTCGAAAACAGGAACCATGAAACCATTTCGCTACGTCAGGAAATTGAATTTATCCGGGCATTTGTATATCTTTATGAATTGCGATTCGATAAAAAATTGTCGGTCGAAATCAACATCCAGCCATCAGCTCTTAAAAAGCTGGTAGCGCCCATGACCCTTCAATTATTGATCGAAAATGCCGTAAAGCACAATGTCGTTTCGGCACGCAATCCGCTCAAAATAAGATTGTATGACCAGGATGAAAGCAGGCTGATTGTAAGTAACAATTTGCAGCCGAAACCCGATCGTAACCATTCCACAGCAGTGGGCCTGAAGAATATTGTGAGCCGTTATGCCTTTTTGAGCAAACAACCCGTAGTGATCAACAAAACAGAAACTGATTTTATGGTCAGCTTACCTTTAATTTAAATAGTATGAAAGTGTTGATTGTTGAAGATGAACCCTTTGCACAGCAGGAGTTGATAAGACTGGCCAAAGAAATTAAACCCGGAATTGAGATTCTGGATTGCCTTGATACCGTATATGACACGGTGGCGTGGCTGAACAGCAACCCGTCACCCGATCTGCTTTTTCTTGACATCCAGCTCTCTGATGGTTTGAGTTTTGATATTTTTAGTCACCATAAGATAAGCTGTCCGGTGATTTTTACCACTGCTTTTGACGAATATGCTATACGGGCTTTTAAAGTAAATAGTATAGATTATTTGCTTAAACCGATAAAAGCCAACGATTTGGAAGCAGCTTTTCAAAAACTGGAAGAGGTCAAAATATCCTATCAGGAGAATATCGATCCGTTGCTTGACTTTTCAAAGCTTGCACAACTTTTACAGCCGGCTTCGAAAGAATATAAATCAAGGTTTGTCTCCAGGGTTGGCGATTTGATTAAACATATCAGTGTAGAGGATGTTGCCTGGTTTTATGCTGAAGACAATGTTGTTTTACTGGTTACCCGCACAGATCATCGTTACATCATCGATCATACCATTGATCAGTTGTCGATGCTTGTGGATCCTGCCCTGTTTACACGGCTTAACCGGGGTGTGATAGCTAACATAAAGTCCATTGCAAAAGTGAGCAAATATTTTAATGGCAGATTAAGTATTGAACTACTGCCCGCCTGCAAGGAGCCCGTTTATGTAAGCAGGGCAAGAACACAGGGATTTATTGAATGGCTTGATAAATAAAAATGAAAAAAGTGAAGACTATTCCTGAATATTGGTTGTTTTTGATGGGGATGCTCCTGCTTCTCCTGATAACCTCATGCCATCGCCAACAGCTGGTGGTTGACCAGATACCGCTAAACACTCCCGGGGATGCACCCATTTACGTTTTCGGCAACTTTAATAACTGGGACCCCGGCGATAACCGGTACCGCCTTGAAAAGGATTCCACAGGCAGCTATTCCATCTCGCTTCCCAGTGGTATCGGGAGGATTAATTATAAATTCAGCCGTGGCGACTGGACCACGATTGAAAAGAACGAATGTGGATATGACCGGGAGAACCGTAGCCTGATATATGGTGAGAATGCTACGGTATATAATCAGATTGCTGCCTGGGGCGATATCGAACCCATGAATTGCATCCATAAAACTATTGTTGTGGAGAGTTTACCTGAGAATTCACCCGATGATCCGGAAATATACTTTACCTCAAATGTCAACGATTGGAACCCCGGTGATGTGAGTTACATCCTTGAAAAAGATAAGAAAGGAAGATATTTTATTACGCTGGATAAAAAGGCCGATTGCCTGGAATATAAATTCACTTTGGGCAATTGGGAAACAGTGGAGGCTGCTGCCGATTTGAATGATATTGAAAACCGTGAGCTTTGTTTCGATAATACGGACACAATTTTTGTTCGTATTGCCTCATGGAAAACCCTGGATGTGAAAAAGAAAAACAGCATTGTCATCGTGCTCGAAAAACTACCTGAAGAAACCTTTGCAACGGATGCCATCTATCTGGCCGGGAATTTCAACAATTGGGATCCGGGGCATACGTACTATAAGTTTGCAAATGACGGATATAGCAGCCGATATTATCATCTGACTACCAATAGTCAACATATAGAGTTTAAAATTACCCGCGGCAATTGGGGAAGCGTTGAAGTGTCTTCAACAGGTAGGGATATTCCAAACCGGGGCGCATGGGTAGAGGAGGCAGATACGCTTTTTCTTAAAGTTGACCGGTGGAAGGATCGCTAAAGAAGTCAGCTTAGCGGAATATGCAAGGTACCTTTGCCTATTTTTGAATAAAATCTTCTTGCCTCATGCACCTGTTTTATACTCCCGGCGTTGATCTCCACCAAAGTTTCGATGCCGGAGAAGTCCTTCACACTTTGCCCGATGTGGAATCGGAACATATAAAGGTAACTCGTCAGAAGGCCGGCGATGCGGTGAGGCTTACGAATGGAATCGGTCATTTTGCCGATGCGTTGGTTGAGGATATAAATCCAGAAAAAGTACGGTTAGTTTGTGCAGGGTGATATTAGAACCCAAAGATAAACACCAACTGACCATCGCGGCAGCACCCACCAAGAATATTTCGCGCTACGAGTAGTTTATCGAAAAAGCCACTGAAATTGGTATCAACAGCATCGTCCCCAATTATTGCGAACACTCCGAGCGGGCTCGTCTGCATACATATCGGCTGGAAAAAGTTACGATTGCTGCCATGAAACAATCCCTCAAAGCGACCTGGGTGATGGCTGGGAAGACCCCGAAGTGCACAACGACAGCCCCGAAACCCGCCTGAAAGCTTTGAGAATGAGAACGAACCTGATTCAATATGTTTTTTCGGAATAGGTTTACTAAAGTAGATTAGCCGATTATCGAATTAAATGATTCGCTGATTATCGGGCCAGTTAATTAACTGTATTATAGCTACTTATGATATATTTTTTATCTGTTATCATTTTCTCTTAATCATTTTCCTGATATTTATTTTTTTATTACAAAATCTATTATACAATTGCTTTAGTAAAAAAAAATATCCCTTCACTAAAATATATTTACTTTGAAAAAATTAATACTATTAGCACTACTTATCGGTTTTGGTTCTACCTCCATTGCTCAGGAAACCTGGCGAAACATCACGGACACCTATAGCCACAGGAAAATTTTGCCTGATGGCCAGAAAATCTGGATAGCTAGGGAAGGTGGATTAATTTGCATTGATAATGCAAGCCATGACACCACTTACTACAACCACGCAAACTCCGGAATGCCGTTTACCAATATTTATGACATTTGCCTGGATCCGGAAGGCAGGTTATGGCTGGCTTCCCCGGGAGGAGGAATTGCATCTAAAGACGGTGAAACATGGACAAGTTATAATACCACAAATACAACACTGCCCAACAACAGGGCTTATTCGATTAAATGTGATTCAAAAGGGGGTATCTGGGCCTGTTTATCCCATTATTTAGTTAAATATGAAGGTGAAAACTGGACAAGCTATTCCTTAGATACACTGGGTGGCGATATGTTGTTTCCTACTATGCTTGATATAGATAAAGACGATCGCGTGCTTTTTGGCAATTATGGCATTAAGGCATGGGATGGTAATCAGTTGACCACATACACTACTGCCAATTCACCGTTGAGCAGTAATCAAATAGGTTTTGTTAAAACCTTTCCGGATGGGAAAACATGGATTGGACATCCATTTGGTGGTTTGACCATAACCGATTTTTCGACCTGGGAATATTATGATACGCTGGTGGCAGACATACCATTGCAAAAAGTGTATGCCTTTGATCAAATGAGTAATGGGGATTATTGGTTAGGCACCTATGAGGGTAAATTATATCATCATAATGGAAACGATTGGGAGATAGTAAATCCAACTTCACCGCTTGACAGTATAAGATACTTCCGCTATATAGCCGTGGATGAAAATGATAAATTATATTTCGCAGCATATCCAAATTGCACTTTTGACGGAGAAAGTTGGGAAAAACTCAGTACACCCGGTTCAGGATTTAAAGGAAATATTGTGCGCCACCTGTTGCATGCTTCTGATCAAACTACCTGGACAGCCAGTTATACCGGAATGACAAGGATTAAAGATAATGTGATAACTAATTATAATCATGACGACAGGGACACATATCTAAGCACAACCTGCTTTGCTGAAGATAATTATGGTGTATTATATGTTGCTCATTATGATGGCATAAGCAAATTTGTGAACAACACGTGGATTCGTTATTTTCCAGATTCCGGAAGCGAAATGTTTTCCATCAATAACATGTGTTTTGATGGAGACAACAATCTATGGTACACTGAGGGATATTCTCTTTATAAGTACGACGGCATCAATTTAACCACCTTCTCTTATTATTCCAATAATTTCCCTGCTAAGGAAGCATTTTGTCTGGAAGTAGATAATGACGGAAAAATTATTTGTGGCATCGATAAGGGCATTGCTATTTGGAATGGTACCAAATGGGTTGCAGAACTGAATCCTGAAGCCGGTAACCATGATTATCCGAAGGTGTGGGACATTGCCGTAAGGAACAATGATATTTGGTTGAGCAGTCATGACGGGTTAACAAAATACGATGGCTTAACCTGGACAACCTATAATTCGGAAAACTCCCCCATTCCATTGAACTATGTATTCCAGTTTGATTTTGATGCCGAAGGAAATGTCTGGTTTATGAATGGACGTGAGAACCTGGTAAAATATGATGGGGTAAACTTTGAGGTTATCTCCTATTTTGAATCCGGTATGAATTGGGGCACAAATAACAAATTGCGTATTGATTACCTGAACAATATCTGGATGGGAGGTTACGATGTCGGCATCAGCATATACAACGAAAATGGCATCTCCCTGAGTCTGGAAGAGCTTGAAAATACTAATCTAAGTCAGGAAATCATTCAGGTGGCTTATCCAAATCCGACCAACGGATTACTTAACATAGCTTACAAGCTCCCGGAAAATCAGTCGGGATGGATGTTAAGCATTACCGATCTTCAGGGAAGGCAAATAGATGCTTTTACATTGTCGGGCAATGAAAGCAGCATTCGTTATTCTACGGATAAGCTCAACTCCGGATTGTATCTGATAACGGTTTTCAATACAAAAGGCAAAGTTTCCAGCACCACCAAAGTTCAGGTTATAAAATAATGCGATGGACAGAAACTTCGCCCGATCAGGTTAGCACCAGATAACGATTAACTTCTGAAATTTTCTCGGGGCTACCGAAAAGGTACAACATATCATCCGTTTCTATGGTCATGTCGGGCAAGATGGTGGTGAGGTAACGGTTGTTGCGCCGGATGGCAAGTACCGTGACATTGAAGCGGCTTTTCAATCCACTTTCAACAATGGTTTTACCAACAATCTTATTTGCACCGCGCTGCACCGGCAAAGTGGCAATCACCATATCGGGAATGTGCAGGGTAATGGCTGGCGGACGTTGTGCATCAAAACCGGCATTGCTGAGCAATTCATAGTTGCGTGCCCGAATATGCGATACAAAACTTTGAATCTTGTCCTGAGGGATAAGATAATGGTTTAGCACACTGCGGAATATCTGTATGGAAGTTTCAAATTCTTCCGGAATCACCTCATCCGCCCCAAGCTTAAGAATTTCATCCATTTCGTCAACATGACGGGTGCGCACAATAACCATAGCTGTTTCAGTGAGGCTGCGCAGTTGAACCACTATTCGACGGGTAGCTTCAGGATCAGAGATGGCCACAACGATTACCCTTGCCTCATGTACTCTTACCAATTTAAGGATGATCTCATCCGAGGCATCACCAAAAACTACCGGGAAGCCCAGTTCGCGCGCTTTACGGTAGGCATCCGGATCAAGCTCTATGCTTACAAATGGAATGCTTGCCTCCCGGGCAGTGCGGGATACATTGCTTCCGTTTATACCACAACCAATAATCACCAGATGATCATGTAAATCCACCATACTTTTTTCTTCATCTCTATTTTTGCGCCGATTCTGAAAACCAATTAACCGGCGGCGCACCTTAGGTGAAAGCAATGCTCTGCTCAACCAGTTGGATATGGCATCTGCATTGCCGGCTACAAATGGGGTAAGCCCCATCGTCATAATGGAGATTGCAAGAAAATTCTGATAAACTTCGGTGCTTATCAGCTCATTACGAAGGCCTACTATGGAAAGCAGGAATGCAAATTCGCCCACTTGAAAAATATTGAGTGCTGTAATTAATGCCGTACGAATGGGAAACCGGAGCGCAAGTACAGAGATAATGACAATGATTATTTTGATTAGAATAACACCCAGCGCAAAGAGCAAGAGCAAGCCGATGTGTTGAATAAAATATTGAAGGTCAAGCAGCATCCCAATGGAAACAAAGAAGAAACTCAGAAAAATCTCCCGGAAGGGCAAAATATTGGCTGTGGCCTGATGGCTGTAATCGGATTCTGATATGAAAAGGCCTGCAAAGAAAGCCCCGAGCGCCAACGACAAACCAATGGATGAGGTTAGCCAGGCGGTTGCAAAACAAATCACCACCAGGGTCAAAATAAAAAGTTCCCTGCTTCTCGATTCTACCACCTTTTGCAACAAACGGGGAACCACAAAACGGGCAAGCAGGAATAAGATAACCAGTACAAGAATGAATTTAAGCAATAATATCAATACCGCTGACAATACATTACCTCCGTTGCCGGCCAGTATCGGCGTTATGAGTATCATTGGAACTACAATAATATCCTAAAAAATAAGTATGGCCATGATGATGCGACCATGAGGGGTAGTCATCTGCCCCTGTTCCTGAAGTATTTTTAGCACTATGGCTGTGCTGCTCAACGAGATGAGAAAGCCCATAAAAACAGCCTGTTGCAGGCTTAATCCCAAAGTAAATGCAATTATGGCGGTAAGTAGTATGGTGCCCGCTACCTGAAGCGTACCGCCTAAGAAAACAGTCTGCTTAACTTTGGCCAGCCCTTTTATGGAAAACTCAATACCAATAATGAATAGCAGAAAAATTACGCCAATTTCCGAAAGCGTTTCCACCTGATGCGACGCACTTATAAAACCTAAAGCATTGGGCCCGGCTACCATACCTGTAATGAGAAAACCAAGTGTAGATGGCATTTTGAGTCGCTGAAACAACAGGATTATCAATACTGATAATCCTAAAATAATAACGACTTCTTTGAGCAAGGGAAGCTCCATGAATCAAGTTAAAGTTAACATCGGCTACTCAGGGAAGAGCATTTTCCAAAATTAAGAAAAAAAGCGAAAAAAGAGATAAAAAAACAGCATTCCGCTAATAAAAAAACAAACATGACGTCGGCATATTCCTTCAGAAAAAAAAAATTGAATATCCATTCCATTTTGTATTTTCGTGGTTGGTATTTTTCAATGAGGCAAAAACGATAAAAACGATCAACAAATGTTGTTTTTAATAAAATCCTGTATTTATTTAAATAATTGATTATGAAAAAAATAGTTTCAACCCTCTGCATTGTCCTGGTTACGTTCTCCTTATTCTCCCAAACAGAAATCAAACTCAGCATAGCGGAGTTTGCATCGGGGAGAAACTTACTCACTGATCAGGATATTTTTTCAAAACAATACATTTTTCCGCAAAAAATTTATGAGGTATATCCACGGGCAACAGGCAAAAATCTGATTGTTCAGCTCAGAAATACGCGTAAAAACAAAGAAACTTTTAAAAGTATGGGATATGTTACTTTGTTAAACCCGGAAGAAGGAACAATCAGGTGGTCCAAAAAAATTGATTACCGCAATACCTCTTTCAGACAACATCAGGACATTATTATACAAACCCTTGATGCAGGCTGGATGAGTAAACTGGACACTGAAAATGGAAATCCAACCTGGAAAACCAAAAATTCACTTTATTTTGTTGATCCAACCATAAATACCGGTATTGGCTATACCTTTAACTCTTTTTCAGGATACACAGATAAACTTCAGGGCGTTGATTTAACAACAGGCAAAACTCTTTGGGAAAGAGAATTGCTTCATCCTTTCGGTTGGAATGATGTTATTAAGTTGAATGATACAACAATAATGATAGCCTCTTCAGGCTTACATACCGTAAACATTCATACAGGTAAAGGTTGGGATTACTTTATGGAGACCGGTGACAAAGATTATACGGCAATGATTGCTACCAATGCTGCAGGTCTTGCACTGGGAATTTTAACAGGAAGTTTTGTAGTTTCAACAGGCCCCGATATTGTGCGGGAAATAGTATCTAATGTATTGATTGACAGTGTATATATTTACTTTGCTTCACGCGATAAAATAGTATGTTTAAATCATATGGGCGAAGCACAATGGTCAACCACTTTCGGTAAAGATATGGCCAGTAAATCAACCATTTATAAGGATGACGGAAAGATATATATGATCAATAATGGATTTGCTTTTACCGGGTATCGCAAAATTAATTATGGAACCCCCTTTATTGCTGCCTTTGATTCACATACAGGGAATAAAATTTTTAAAAATATCATAGATGGGAAAAAGGAACTGATAAAAGGTTTCAAAACCAATCGGGATACCATTTATCTGATAACCAATAATGCTATTTCTAAATACTCCCTCACAGATGGTAGCTGTATTCTGGAAAAAACAATGGACAATAACACTGGAGAACCACTGTACTATATCGGTAATCACATATATATTCAATCAGAATTGCCATATATGAGTCTTCCACTGTCTGGACCGGATTTCCACTATGTTTATACCAGCCTGGGTAAAATACAGGTGCTCAATGCAAACTTTGATCTTTTGGGTGAGGTACCTGAAATCCAGTTGTATATTCATTATCTGACACATGATGGTTACAGGTTTATTTCCAAGGATGAACAAACGCTGATTCTTGATGACCAGGGACGGGCAATTGCTGAAATTCCAGGCTCCGATGAATCGTTTATACTTGATTCAAAATTTTACAGCATTCGTGACAACATCTTGCTGGAGACCTCTCTGAATGATCTGATCAGTAATTAACTTTTTCAAAAAGAATAAACTGGCACGTATCGCCTGATGATCTTTATTAAAGTTGCCCTATATTGCGCGCTGTCACCTGATAGTGTGTGTAAAAACCTGTGGATCAAAAAAATTATGCTCCTATTTATTTCAAATAAGATTATCAATCGTAACCTTACTCCTGCGTTCAGCTTAATGTTTATACATTTGCATCATGAAATTAAATCTGCTAACACCAATAGAGCGATGACTAAGCCAGACCTATGTCTTTAAAGATTAGTAAATGACTGCTGCGGAAAGAAAAAAAATACAGGCAAAATGGCTGAGAGCATTCAGGAAAATCCACCGTATAACCGGATTGTCGCTGCTTGTCTTTCTCCTTATCATTTCCGGCACAGGAATACTTTTGGGATGGAAAAAGCATTCTTCAGGCGTAATTTTGTCAAAATCATATTCCGGGACTACTGCCGACTTAAAAAAATGGCTGCCATTGGACAGCCTGCATACAAGTGCATGCAATATTCTAAGGGATTCTGTTTCTCCGGAATGGTCTACTGAATTGGATCGCATTGATATTCGAAAGGATAAGGGAATGGTGAAATTCATTTTTAAACGTCATTTTACCGGAATTCAACTCGACGGGGCCACGGGAAGATTGCTTCACATCGAAGTAAGACGTTCTGACTTTATAGAAAAAATGCACGATGGATCAATATTGGACCATTACTTCAATACCGGAAATGAACTGATAAAACTGATATATACTTCCATTATGGGGCTTTCATTACTGGTATTTACCTTAACCGGATTCTGGCTGTGGTATGGCCCTAAAAGAATGAGAAGCGGCAACATCAAAAAGATGAAATAAGGAGACCAAAACACTAAAATGATCACGAACAGTAACCAAATAAATTATTCTGTCAAAGGGTGTTAAATTTTGTAATCATCACTTCATAATAGACAATATAATTATTTTTATATCAATGTTATATATTGCTTAAATATGCAATATTTTCAAAAAAAAATGCTGCCTCTTTTAAGAAACAGCATTTCTTTAATACGGTTACCGGATTAGTTGTTGATGGCTTGTCGCTCAACGATTTCCGGGAGAACTACTGAAGTAAACTTAATGTTGTCGGCTATGGGACAGCGGACCGCAATATCTTTCAGGAAAGCTTCCTTTTCAGCCAGGGTCATATCGGCATCAATATGGATAAAACTGCGGATTTCAGTAAAACCTGCTCGTCCCTCTGTGGTCTTACCCATGAGGAAATCCTTATCAATGTCACCCTCCACTTCCACTTCCATGCCACGCAATGGAATGCGGCGTTGAGTGGCAATGATTCTTCCTATAGCACAAATACATGCAGGAAGACTTGCCAGAAAAATTTCTAAAGGGTTGGGTCCTTCATCGTTTCCACCGGCCATTTTCGGCTGATCAATTACAAAAGGGTGTGAACAATTGATTTGAGTACTGTAAGTTTCACCCATGAGGGCACTTACTTTAATGGTTGATTTAGGCATTTCGAGTATATTTTGAGAGTTTATTAAATTTCTGTTCAGTTTGCATCCATCACGGCAAAAATTAACAATGACCTAAAACGCGGCGCCACCATCTTTAATGGCACAGGCGCTTATACCGGAGAATCCAAGAAAATGGTTTATGCCGTTATGAGTCGCCGGGAGCTTGAAATTTTGAAACAGCATATATAGGAAATCGACCCCAAAGCTTTTGTTAATGTATCGGAAGCAAACGAGATCATTGGTCATGGATTCAAACCCCTGAATGAATCCATGGAATAATCCTCTCCTTGTAAAAGTTTATAAAAACCGTATCTCGCGGGATGCAGTATCTAATAAATCTGGCGGTATTGCAGATTGAATTACCAGAAACAGCCTGTAATCCGACAGTTTTCCTTTAGTACCCGGCTTATTTTTTTTTGAAAACTACCTTTACTGATTCGCCCTTGTTCAGGCTGGTCAAGATAACTATATTTTCACGGCCATTTTTTATTACTGCTTTAAATGTAGTAAGCGCTATGGAACCTTCCTCTTCAGCAAGGAAGGTAAATGTGGTTAACTGTTCCTTCTTGTCAATTACATATTTAAACGATTGTACCCTATTGATAATTTCCAGGGAGTTTATAATCTTCACACCATTTTTAAAAACGCTCACCTTGTCCCCATCCTGAAAGCGATCGTCAATCAGTTCGAGCACCAGATGGTCCGATTTTAGCTCCAGCTCGATAGTTTTTCCCGCCTCCAGTTCAATCACTCTTCTGCTCCAGGAAGTAGTATCAGCATCCGGCTTTATCTCCTGTTCAGAATCAACCTCTTTGAGTTTGGGCGTATTTTTAATCATTTTCACTGCCTGACTTGTCAATTTATCAATGTCCTTTTCTGTCATCAACACCAAAGTACCTGAAGCACAAATTACCTCATTACTTGAACTAAAGGCATCAAATTTTCCGGTAAAAATGGATGTGCCTCCTTTTTTTTCAAACTTTCCCGTTACCTTCATCAGACAAAACTCGTCCACAGGCGTCTCTGATTGGGTGCTTACTATCTTTTTTTCCTCAAAAATTAAGGTTCTGTCTTTGGGATTATAAGTTCCGCCTATCAGGGCTTTCGTTTCCTCTGTACCCTGAAGGTCACCAATGGAATAACCAGAAAGCATATTGTTGGCATCAACCTGATATGCAATTGAATAACTCATCACCTCGGTCTTGTCAATAACAATAGCTCCTGATAGTCTGATTTCCTGAGCTTCAACCGTTAAACATAAGGTCAGATAACCAATTAATAGCAAGAGCGGGTATTTAGAGATATTTTGTACATTTGTGGTCATAAAATTAAGTCTAAATTAAAATTGTAAAATTATGAAAATTTTTAAGCCAGGAATCACAGCTGCCTTACTGCTGATTTTTTTCATGTTAGGTTCCGTCAATATTGCTGACGCTGCTTTCGCCGGAAAAAAGAAACAAGCCCATACTGAGACTGCAATTAGTTCAGAAACCACTATGCTGGCGCCTGTGGCAGTTCCGGTCACTCCACCGGCATCCGACACCAATACCATTTTACTCGTAATTCTGAGTTTTCTGTTACCTCCTTTGGCTGTATTCCTTGTATACAACGAGGTAGGCACACCGTTCCTGGTAAACTTAATTTTAACACTTTTATTCTGGATACCGGGTGTAATTCACGCTTTATACCACGTGCTGAAATAAACTCATTACTTTTTCACGCTGGAAATTCACTGTCTGCATGAACAGCTTTCATGCAGACTTTTTTTACCATTTTTCTGTCAGGCGTTTTGCAATGCTACTGGTCGACTACTGCTTGTTTCACAATTGATCCTTCATGGTTAGTCTGGCAATTCCAAATCGCTATACCATCGCAAAAATACCCTCAATCACCTCCAGGCCTGCGCGATGTCCGGTACCTTTAAAAATAATTTTACCCTCAATCGTTTTAAGCAGTACCTTAAGTTCAGAATCAATGCTTTCTTTTATATGTCTGTCCATGTTACCCGATTGCGGTGCTTTCAATACCCCGGCGCGGTTTAATGTGGCATTGATACTTAGAATATAATTTTGATGTCTAATCGAGATGACCAGTCCCTCGGGTGTCAGCTCACAGGTTTGAATTCTGGAACCATTGTAAGTGCTAAAAGGATAAAACTGCCCGTCAGCATACATAAATCCAAGGAATCCTGTAAAATTATTTCCCAACCAGGGAATATTAGCAATACTAATCATAATCGACGCATCCGCATGGTCAAAATTATTGCTCTGTAACCATATCCAGGCTTCGGGAAAAGAACGGCCCCAGTCTTTCTCAATGTAACCCTTGCCGCCTGCGAAGTCGATGGGTTCTTCATTTATATGAAGAAAACCATTTATGTGGTGGTTTACTGAAACCACTCCATGTTTACATTCCATAAAAGGTACGAAGGAATACCAGCCCATAATGCCAGGTGAAAACCATGAAAAGGGGTATTTCACGCGGCCGGAATAGTTCAACCTGCCTTTTACCTTAATATCAGAACCTTCAATATCAAGATGCATACTTTCAGCAGAAAACTCCGATTTGCCAACTTTAACCCAAAAGTTATCCCGGCGGAATTTAAATTCTGATAAGGGGTATTCGATATAATGGGTGTTTCCGGTGGTTCCATTAATCACCTGTATAAATGCATGTGGATGATTTGAATTAAGTGCCACACCCGGAATAAATGAATATACCCTGCTCAGATCAGCAGATACATGTTTAAAATACCAGCCCTCAAAATATCGTTTAGATGTCAATCGGCCCTGGAAAACTTCCGGATGGAAAAGTCTCATTGTGAAATTTCAGATTTATAATCATGCTTCTGCAAATTTAAAATAAACCATCAGTTAATTCGACTTATCTTCACACATTCATATCATCACAAGCAAATGAAGCCATATTTTTATTCAATTTATCCCTGTATCAAAAAAAGACTTTACAACTCAATATATGGTTACCATTTCACATAACTTTTTCCATAGAATGCAAGTTAATGAAATTCAAAATGATGATACTGATTTTAACTGACTAAAGACAATAAAATTGATAGATTTTCCTTTTTATATGGATTAACCGCAATACCTTTGCAGCAAATATCAATTTCTATGAAATCCGGATTTAAAATACATCTGATCGTCTCTCTGCTGTTTACCTTTTTTACAATAAGCAATTATACCGCCAGTGGGCAACAAATTCATTCTGCTTCGACCCGGGCCTACCTCAACGAATTATTATCAGAACGCCATGAAAAATACCTGGAGTTTAAAACCACAGAAAATTCACCAATAGACAAAGAATTGAGAGCTGACTTCAGGGGTCTGACCTATTTTGAGCCGGATACTTCATGGGTGATTACCGCACGACTTAAGCGTTTTGAGAAGCCGGACACTCTGGCAATGAAAACCACCACCGACAGATTGCCTTTATACCTTATTTATGGTGTTGCTCAGTTTGAAATCAATGATACCACTCTCCAGCTTACCGTTTTTCGCAATATCGACCTGATGAAAAAGCCGGGATATGAAAATTATCTTTTTATACCTTTCCGGGATTATACTTCGGGAGAACAAAGTTATGGCGGAGGACGTTATCTGGATGCTTATTTAACTGATTCCGATCATCTTATTCTGGACTTTAACAGGGCTTATAATCCCTACTGTGTATATAGCAAGCGATACAGTTGTCCGCTAACTCCTGATGAAAACTATCTGAATACCTATGTTACTGCCGGTGAAAAGAATTTCGATGAATAAACCCATGCTCAGAATACTGTTTAGCATGCTTTTAATATTGCCGGCCACGGAATTAAGGGCACAACCGGTAAGTTCGGCCTACTGGCAATTAGGTGGAGGTATCACGATACAATCATTTTTTGGAGATTTAAGTGTGCATGATTTCAATCCGGGAAAAAAAATAAAGGAAGAGAGCGCTCCCGGCTTTTACTTTCAGTTTATCCGGCATCTTTCACCTTTATTCAGTGCTAAAATACAATTTATACATGGCAGAATGAAAGGAGCAAATCCAGAAAGTGGATTCCGTTTCAATACCAAATTTAACGAGCTGGCATTACTGCCCCGCCTAAACATCAATCATCTGATTTCTCCACGCTCCACCAGCCGAATAAATACTTATGTTGTTGCGGGAGTAGGAATCATCAACTTTCGCGCCCGTAAATTCAATCTTGAAGATGAGACTCCAGAAGCATCAGTTGGTTATGATGAGCTGGGCGAAAAATCAGGAAATGCGCAAAACTCCTTTGTTTTTCCTTTAGGTATGGAAGTATCTTTTGAAATAAATAATAATTGGGCTTTAGAGGCCGGCTACAGCATGCGTTTACACAATACAGATAATATTGATGCCCATATTGGTTCTACAAACATCAACGACAGGTACTCAGTGCTGCATATTGGTGTCATTTATGCCATCAATAAATCACAAAAGAACATCATCAGGCAACTGGACTGCCCTGAAGGCGACGGAACTTCGCGCGTAAAAAAACGGGGACGCTTATTCTGAGATATCTTCATCAAGTCCGGACAACGACCCTGCCAGATTTCTGATTTTCTCCAACAACCTTTCTCTTCGTGCTTTCTCTTCCGCTACTTTATGTTTAAGTTGTTCAGCTAGTTTTAGCAGGCTATTCCGTTCATCCAGCAAACTATTTCCCCATTGCCTGAGTTCTTCATTATCATTGGGGACTTCGCCTCCTTCAACCTGAACAGGATCATCATCCTGTGATACAAAAACTGCTGCATTTTTTAATTCTTCTATTTCATGTTCCAGCTCATTATTACGTTGTTGTATGGAAATAAGGCGCTCCTGATGAGCTTGTATGCCTTTTTCCAGTTCTTCTCTGAATTCAATCTCCCTTTCTTTCAACCGTCTAAGTTCCGATTCCTGTAATTCGTTCATCTGGTTGCGCTGTTCGGCAAGAGATTCGTAATGGTCAGCCCTGGATCTGGCTTTTTTCAGGGAGGAAACCCGGCCGGTAAGCGTAAAAATCAATATCACTACAATCAATAACAATACACCTACTGCTGCCTTAAGATAGAGCATCATTTGCATATCATTCTTTACGCGCGATTGTACCACATCGTGGGCAGCAGCCAATTCATTGTATCTCGCATTCATGTCTGCCTGATTCACTACCAGCGACGAATCTGTTTCGTGACGCTGCTTCAGAGATTCAATAATAAGTGCATCCCGGTCAACCACCTGTTCCAGATTGTCTTTCATCCGTTTCAGATTGTTCCATGTATTGATGGTTAGTGTATCCCTGATTGAAGTATAACGATTCCAATAGTATTCCCGTTCTGCTTCAAGCACAGAATCCTGAATATCCTGCGCATTGACCGGCAGGAAAAAGGCAGGAAAAAGCAAAATAAAAACAATCAATTTCTTCATAACAACCGGATTTTTTCATTGATAAAGTACAAGATTTGTCTTAAGTTTATAATTACTTATGAAATCTTAAAAGCAAAAAACTGTAAGTTTGCAGCATAAAAGTACAACAATTATCATGAAAATTATATATTATCCCTTTTTAATTTTGTGTCTTACCCTTTTGGGTATACCTGTGACGGCACAACAGAGTGCAAAAATTACCATTGATCTGAAAGGGCTTAACGATTCGCTGGTTTATCTGGCCAGCTATGGAGGTGATAAACAGTTCGTTGTAGATACGGCTGTACGTACCGAAAATGGAAGCTACGTATTCAGACCGGGCAAGCTACTGGATCATGGCATGTACATTTTTGTAGATGCTTCAAAAAAAAGATTGTTCGATTTTATTATCGGACAGGAACAAACATTCACCATCACCGGCAACACCGCTCAACTTCCAACCAGTCTGATTTCTACAAAAAGCACCGAGAACCACTTGTTGTTTGACTATATGCGGTTCCTGGCAGAAAAACAAAAACAGCAGGCTGCACTCAGGGAGCGCTTAAATAAACACGACCCCAAAAGTGATTCAGCAAAATTTCTCAAAAATCAAACGGAAGAACTTAATAACCAGGTGCAGAGCCACATCAACTCATTGATTTCTCAGCATAAAGGAACTTTCTTTGCAGATTTTCTCAAAGCGATGCAGGAACCCGAACTTCCCATTATTGAAGGCAATACCAGGGCCGACACATTGGCTCGTTACAAAGCTTACAAAGATCATTTCTGGGACAACATTGACCTTTCTGACGATCGGTTGATCCGCACTCCGGTGGTTCATCCTAAAGTGGAACAATATCTGAACAGGCTCACTTCACCCCTACCCGACTCTCTAATTGCTGCCGTAGATTTACTTTTAAACAAAACAGGAAACAGTTACGAGGCTTTTAAATATCTCATGTGGTATCTGACCATCAAATACGAGGGGTCAGAAATAATGGGTTATGATGCTATTTTTGTACATCTGGTGGATACCTGGTATAACGATCCACGCATGGATTGGATGAATACTGGGGTAAAACAAAACCTCATCGACCGCGCAAAAACATTAAAACCACTTCTTATTGGTAAGCCTGCTCCTGAAATGATTCTTTTCGATACCCTGATGCAGCCGCATTCATTGCACAACATACAGGCAAAATACACACTGATTTATTTCTGGGATCCGGACTGCGGACATTGTAAAAAGGAAACTCCATTACTGCGCGACTTCTACAAAAACAATAAAGAAACCTTTAATCTGGAAGTTTATGCCGTTTGTATGGACACTTCGTGGAAAGACATGAAAACCTATATCCGCAAAAATGAAACTTCCTGGATAAATGTAAACGGATTTTACAGCATGACTCCGGATTTCAGGGAGTTATATGATGTGCATAGTTCACCGGTTATGTTTCTGCTGGATGAAAAAAAGACCATCATTGCTAAAAGGCTGCTTTCAGACCAAATGGAAACTTACATTCGGCAAAGAGAGCAAATGCCAAAAAAATGAGTTCAAATGAATTTTCATATCTTTGATCTGAGAATTATGGCCTGCCGGAAATCCACAATCAGTAATGATGTAATGACTCTTTTTATTTATCGGCCACTATTGATATAATTTAAAGGCATTAAACGAGGAGGTGTTTCCAGGCAGAAGCGAATTAGGGCCTGCTGAAAAACTAACAACCTTTTTATATTCCGGTGCTCTGCACCTCCCAAAATAACTAAACACATATTTTCTATAAATATTTCGCCACACAGTGGCTCTTTTTTAGGTACAGAGCACCGAATATTTGTAGAAAGAATGAGTCAGAACGATAATAAGGTGCAGAGCACCGTAATATAAAAGCATGGAATATGGACTAAAGCCGAGAAAAACCTTGCATTTAACATAAGAATTAGCAATATACAATGCTGGTATCCAATGACATATTAGTTTTTCAGCAGGCCCGAATTAGACCATTCCCATTTTCTTTAAATTAAAAAACCACCTTTTGAGGTGGTTTTTTAATTTTCGTATGTTAGCCTGCTAATCCTTAACAGCTTCTACAATTGCTTTAAACGTTGTAGGATGGTTCATGGCCAGATCGGCCAAAACCTTTCGGTCAAGGTTGATATTCTTTTGTTTGAGTTTACCCATAAATACAGAGTAAGACATATCATAGGCCCTGACTCCGGCATTGATGCGGGTAATCCACAAACTGCGGAAATTGCGTTTTTTCTGGCGTCTGTCGCGGTATGCATACACCATGCCTTTTTCGTATGCATTTTTAGCAACCGTCCAAACATTTTTCCTGCGGCCGAATTGTCCTTTAACGGCTTTCAGGATCTTTTTTCTCCGGGCCCTTGAGGCCACTGCATTTTTTGATCTTGGCATTTTTTTGTTTTTGTTTTTGCTTTAGCGCTCCCGCTTCCTGCGAAAGACTTTCTGGCATAAAGCAAGGGTTAATACTTAATTAACACGAATTACTGAAGCATGAGTTTTACATTTTTCACATCGGCCTTATCAACAATTGCAGTGTAAGTAAGATTACGTTTGCGTTTGGTTGATTTTTTAGTCAGTATGTGACTCTTGTAAGCATGCTTCCTCTTCAGTTTACCGGTGCCGGTTACATCAAACCGTTTTTTTGCAGCGGATTTCGACTTCATTTTTGGCATTACAAATTGATTAGTTGGGTTTATATTGAGTTTTCATTTAAAAACTTTCTACTTTTTAGGAGCGATGATCATAATCATACGTTTTCCCTCAAGCAAAGGCAGTCTTTCTACCTTTCCGTAATCTTCAAGTAAGGAAGCAAACTGCAACAGCTTAATTTCACCCTGGTCTTTATACACGATACTCCGTCCTCTAAAAAACACCTCAACTTTAACTTTGGCACCTTCTTCAAGAAATTTAATGGCATGTTTCAATTTGAAATTAAAATCATGATCGTCGGTATTTGGTCCGAGACGAATTTCTTTAACGACAATTTTCGTTGATTTTGCCTTTATTTCCTTCTGTTTTTTCTTCTGCTCGTAAAGAAACTTTTTATAATCGGTAACTTTACAAACCGGTGGGTTTGCAGTAGGTGATATTTCAACCAGATCCATTTCAAGGCGCTGGGCAATGGCCAGGGCATCCTTTATGTTATAGATTCCGGCTTCAACATTGTCGCCTACCACCCTAACAACGGGTGCTTTAATTCTTTCATTGATCTGGTGTGGGTCCTCTTTTCTCCTGGGCACATGCCGCGGGCCTCTGGAACCTCTGAATGGTGTAGCTATGTGAATTCCTCCTTAGTTTGGTTTATATTATGATGATAGCAATTATTGCATCACCGAATTTATTTCTTCATTGACCATGTCGGTAAACGCCTGCAGACTATATACGCCCAGGTCACCTTTCCCATGGCGACGTACCGACACGGTATTTTCAGCCTCTTCCTTTTCGCCCACAACGAGCATAAATGGAATTTTCTTTAATTCTGCATCCCTGATCTTACGACCGGCTTTCTCGTTGCGTTCATCAATTTGGCCGCGAATTTCGGAATTATTCAGGAAATTCAAAACTTTTTTTGAATATTCCAGATATTTTTCACTGATTGGCAGCACAATAAACTGTTCAGGGGTGAGCCACAACGGGAAATTTCCTCCCGAATGTTCAATCAGCACAGCAACAAAACGCTCCATCGATCCAAAAGGTGCACGATGAATCATTACCGGCCGGTGCTTTTGATTGTCACTGCCGATATAATCCAGTTCAAACCGCTCGGGCAGGTTATAATCCACTTGTATGGTTCCCAGTTGCCATTTCCGTCCCAGCGCATCTTTAACCATAAAGTCAAGTTTTGGACCATAAAAGGCAGCTTCGCCATACTCTACCACTGCTTCAATACCGGCAGCAGTTACAGCTTCCATAATGGCTGTTTCTGCCTTTTCCCAGTTTTCATCACTACCTATGTATTTTTCGGTATCCATGGGATCCCGCAAGGAAATCTGAGCAGTATAATCTTTAAAATTAAGCGTTTTAAATATATGAAGTACAATATCAATCACCGATATAAATTCGTTCTTCAACTGATCAGGGGTGCAGAAAATATGCGCGTCATCCTGTGTAAACCCACGAACTCTGGTCAATCCGTGTAATTCACCGCTTTGTTCATAACGATACACCGTACCAAATTCGGCAAATCGCAGCGGCAGGTCTTTATACGAACGTGGACGGGCGGAATATATTTCGCAATGATGCGGACAATTCATGGGTTTAAGCATAAATTGCTCTCCTTCAACCGGAGTAGAGATCGGCTGAAAACTATCCTTGCCATACTTCTGGAAATGTCCGGATGTTTTGTATAATTCTACATTGCCGATATGTGGAGTGATAACCGGCTGATAACCAGCCTTCTGCTGCACATTTCGCAAAAAGCGCTCCAGGCGGTCACGCAATATGGCTCCCTTAGGCAACCACAGCGGTAGTCCCGAGCCTACTTTTTGTGAGAAGGTAAACAAGTCAAGCTCGCGGCCCAGTTTACGGTGGTCCCGTTTTTTGGCCTCTTCCAGCATTTCGAGATATTCAGTGAGTTCTTTTTGCCTGGGAAAAGTGATGCCGTAAATACGCGTGAGCTGCTTGCGCTTTTCATCACCACGCCAGTAGGCACCCGCTATATTAAGCAGTTTCACCGCTTTAATGGTACTGGTATCAGGTATATGTGGACCACGACATAAATCGGTAAAAGTCCCGGACTCATAAAATGTGATCTCACCGTCCTCCAGATCCTGAATTAATTCAATTTTATATTCATCGTTCTTTTCAGTGAAATAGCTGAGGGCTTCACTTTTAGGAACGCTTCTGCGGACGAAAGTT
Source organism: Bacteroidales bacterium UBA5281 (assembly GCA_002410555.1). Classification (GTDB taxonomy): domain Bacteria; phylum Bacteroidota; class Bacteroidia; order Bacteroidales; family Lentimicrobiaceae; genus Lentimicrobium. Next base: position 62,622 of record DHSR01000020.1, read on the forward strand.
TGCTTTTCACGGGCAAGTTTCAACATTCTCTCTTCGATGGCCTCCAGGTCTTCTGCCGAAATTTCATGATCTCCGAAATCCATATCGTAATAAAACCCGTTTTCTATATCGGGGCCAATGCCAAATTTAACTCCGGGGTACAGTTGTTCTATGGCCTCAGCCATCAGGTGAGCCGATGAATGCCACAGGGTAGCTTTTCCATCAGGATCATTCCAGGTGAGCAAGCTTAAACGGGCGTCACTGTATATGGGACGGCTGGCATCCCATACTTCACCATTTACCCTGGCCGACAAAACGTTGCGGGCCAAACCTTCACTAATGCTTTTGGCTATCTCCATGGAGGTGATGCCTTCAGGAAACTGCTTTACGGTATTGTCAGGCAGTGTTATATTTACCATTATTGCAATGCATTTTTTTTAAAAAACGGACTGCAAAGATAGATAAAATCCATGCAACTTTTACGTAAAGATGTGGTAAAAGTCAATTTTAAATGATTTTGTAAAAGCATGGGCATTACTGGTGAACCTCATCAAAAATAAATACAAAGTCAAGCTGTTTACCCTTTGAATTGGTAGGAGAGAACAAAGACAATATTGCATTTTTAGGGATATCAGGATGGTTAATTAACACAGCAGTTTTCCAGGGATGTTTTCTGCAGGCCACATGTTTACCATTTTCCTGTATCCGTTTTAGGCTATCCTGGCACTGAAAATTGCCTATATTTTGTCCGGTCAGTTCGTTTACTGTCCTACCAAGCCATTTAGCTGAAACTTCATTTACAAATGTAATATTGAAAAATTTATCTGTAAAAACATAGGCATCACAATACTTTGAGAGTATTTCATCATATTCTGCTGAAGCATCGAGTAATTGTTTAAACCGGGTGTAATCAAAAATAAACAAATCACCTCCAGCCGGATTGTTTTCATCATCAAAATCAGGATAAATGACAATGTGGCAATGTAACTTGCGACCATCCTGATGCAAACCCATTCCGGTATATTTAAGCATACCGGATAAGTTTTCCGGGTTTGAGAAATTCTTTTTAAGCAAGCGCAATTGAGGAGGTGGGAAAATCTTTGAAAGCACCTCCCCTACCTGGGTTTCCGATCTCGAAAAACCAAACATCTCAATGGCTCCTTTATTCCATTCTAATATCTCGAAATCCGGGTCAAGCTTGATCCAGGCAAAGTCATCATTGGCAATCAATGAAGAGTGTGTTTTCTCCAATAATTCTATGTTCCGGCTTTTAGCTTTGCCGGAAGTTATATCCCGACATATTCCACGGTAACCCTGCAAAGTGCTATCTTCATTAAAATAGGGATCGGCTTTGACATCCAGATGTTTAAGCGTTCCATTAATATGCTGAACAGTTACCTTAAAATTCATCAAAGGCATCGCTGCCTGCTTGAGATTAAAGAAATGAGCCAACTGTTGTTCAGCAGTTTTTTCATAGGCAAAATCATAAGGCCGTTTTCCAAGAATCGCATCAGCACTCAATCCCAAAATTTGCTCTACAGCGTTATTTGAAAAGGTAAAACAATCGTTTACATCCAGTTCCCATATCCAGTCACTCGATTCGTTAATAATGCTCTGAATGCGGGCACGGCTTTTCAGCACTTCATCCTGAGCCCGTTTACGTGCATCTATGTCACGGGTAATGCCCATGATCCATTTCACTTTTCCAGCTTCATCATGTAAAAAACTCAAGGTTATTTCACCCCATACCAAATTGCCATTTTTATGTCGGTGCAGCATTTCAAACTGAATGGGATCTTCCGGCAATGAGCGCTCGCCCAAAAATACAGGGGCAACTTGTTCCTTTATAATCGATTGTAGCAATTCATACGACCGGGCAGGCAGCCGTTTTTCATGATCAATGGCAAGGTATTCATCCACAGTGTATCCAAGATGCCTTTCTACCGAAGGGCTCATAAACAGCGTTCGCATATTCGGATCCATCATCCAGATTACATCTGGGGAATGTTGAATAAGCAATTCGAATATTCGAATATGCTCCTGCATGTCTCCGTTCAGCAATCCGGTACCTTCTCTGAATTTCATAAATGCAAATTGAACCGCAGCGTCGTATTACGGCATATTTACATACAAATATATAACCTATATTTTAAATTTACTATTTAAATACTCATTTTAAATAATCTTTTTCATCCATGAAATTAAAATAAGGTAAAAAAAACAGGATAAACCTTCTGCAGAGCAGTACATCCCTGGTATATGTGGCCAAAGTGCGTTAAGTCCCGGCTGCAAAAAGTAATTCGACAGCCTGAAGTAAAAATTCTACTCATCCAAAGGCAGTTCAATAATCTGAACCGCCGCCACCTGTTTTTTCAGTTTTTCCATGTCTTTCTTAAGTATAGCCACCGTATTTGACAACTCTTCTCGCGGCAGATTAGGCTCCGGCATTTCGCTGCTGATGTAGTGTACCATTTTCCATAGCTCTCTCACTTCCTTAATATCTACGGCATAAGGTTCGTATAGCGGATTGAGTGAATGCAGCACCAGCCGGCCATCCAGTTTTATCCGGTTTTCGGCTACCTTAAACACAATACCATCTTCGAGGGTTAACACGATGTAAGGATGACCGTCGCGAACCTGATTCCAGTTTTGCACAAACTCTCCGGTTACCCATGAGCCATCGGGAATGGGCAGCATAGAATCTCCTTTTATCTGAAAAGTACGGTATTTTTTGTCTTTCGACAGAAATGGCATGTGAAACATAGGCAATACCTTTATATAATCGGGATCAGCAAAACCGGTACGGTAACCGGCAGAAGCTTTTTCGTTCACCAGTTCAATGTTTTCATTATTGCGGGCATCCACGGTGGTGGCCAACACCCGCAATTTACTTCCGGTGATGTATACATCATATCCGCGTTCCAACTGGCTAAGTTCACTTTCTGACAGTGCGGAAAGATTAATTTTTATCAGGGTGTCAATGGCAATGCCATAATATTTTGAAATGATCAGTAAAGCTTCTATGCCTGGCTGAGCCACCTGATTTTCATAACCGCTCAGGGTAGAACGCTTCATATTCATTGCAAAAGCAGCCTCCTCCTGGGTGCGGCCGCGCCTCTGGCGCAAGAGTTTAATGTTTGAAGCAAAAATATTCATCATGATTTGTTGGTTTAATAAAACTTATGCTTATATTGTAATCAATATTTTGATTAAAAACTAATCAAAGATACAACAAAGAAGTATCTCTTTAACAAAAAAGACAAAATATTTTTTAAAAAATGATCGCAAACGAAAACAGAACCATTGTTCATCTGGACCTCGACACATTTTTTGTGTCGGTGGAGCGGCTGAACAACAGCGGATTAAAGGGACTGCCGGTAATTGTGGGCGGGCTGTCGGATCGGGGCGTGGTAGCGGGATGCAGCTATGAAGCACGCACTTTTGGTGTACATTCAGCCATGCCGATGAAAATGGCGCGAACCTTGTGCCCCGATGCCATTGTAATCCGGGGCGACATGGAACAATACAGCCGCTATTCGAATGTGGTAACCGACATCATTGCCGGGCAGGCTCCTGTTTACGAAAAAGCTTCCATTGATGAGCATTACCTCGACATCACAGGCATGGACCGCTTTTTTGGATCGGTAAAATGGTCGCATGAGTTGCGACAACGCATCATTAAGGAAACGGGGCTTCCCATTTCGTTGGGGCTATCGGTGAACAAAACCGTATCGAAGATTGCCACCGGACAAGCCAAGCCCAACGGGGAACTGGAAGTTACGCGCGAAGGGATTGCCCCTTTTCTTTCGCCTCTTTCCATCAGCAAAATTCCGGGAATAGGTGAAAAAACGTTTCGGTTGCTGCGCTCTATGGGTATTGCCCGCATCGAAACCCTGAGTCACATGCCGGTAGAGATGGTAGAAAGGGTGCTGGGCAAAAACGGGATAGTGATCTGGAAAAAAGCCAATGGTATTGACCCTACCCCCGTGGAACCTTATTCAGAGCGCAAATCCATAGGTACCGAAACCACCTTTGAGCAGGACACCATTGACATTGCCATGATTAATGACCTGCTGATGCACATGGTGGAAAAACTCGCTTATCAGTTGCGTACTTCACAAAAACTCACTGCCTGCGTTACCCTTAAAATACGCTATGCCAATTTCGACACCCACACCCTGCAACAACGTATCCCCTATACTGCCTTTGATCATGTACTGTTACCGCTGGCCCGAAACCTGTTTCAACGGGTGTATCAACGTCGCATGCTCATCCGGCTTGTTGGTGTGCGTTTCAGCCATCTGGTAAGTGGCATGCAACAGATAAACATGTTCGACGACACCATTCAAACCATCAACCTTTATCAGGCCATGGATCGCATCAGAAACCGTTTTGGCAGCAATGCCATTACCCATGCAGCCGCCATGCGCCCCGAATAAAAACTACTACACCTTAGCACAACTCAGGCAGACTACAAAACTAACAAAACCATGCACCTTACTTTTCATTCCTATTACAGTTTGCGCTACGGCACTTTCGCCCTTGAGACCTTGCCTGAACTGGCTGCATCGGCCGGAGCAGAAACTCTGTTGCTTACTGATATCAACAATACCAGCGCAACCGTTGATTTTGTAAAAGTCTGCAAAAAAAATGGTCTTCGCCCCATGGCAGGCGTTGAATTCAGAAAAGACAACCGCTTGCTTTACACGGGCATAGCCGAAAATAACAATGGTTTCAGGGAACTCAATGAATTACTGAGCCGGTGTAATTTACAGGGCACTCCCCTGCCCTGGCCGGCCCCGCCCTTTAAAAATGTGCTGGTGGTGTACCCTTTTGGCAGCAGAAACCAGTCTGAAATGGCTGACAATGAGTTTATTGGTGTTGCTGTAGATGAAGTGAACAAACTGATGCTTTCGGATTATAAAAAACACCCTGCCCGTTTTATCATTCATTCACCCATCACGTTTAAGGATGCCGCCGGGCAGGAACTGCACCGTTACCTGCGCGCCATTGACAATAATATACTGCTGAGCCGGCTTACGCCTGAAATGGTAGCCGGAAACCGACATCAATTGCACTCTCTGACACAGTTGCGCAAGACATTTGAAAATTACCCGGAACTCATCCGTAATACCGAACGCATTACCGGACGCTGCACCATTGATTTTGATTATAACATCATTAAAAATAAAAAAACATTTACCGGCAGTGCTTACGATGATCGCCTGCTGCTGGAGAAGCTGGCAACCGATGGGCTGACTTACCGTTACGGCAAGAACCATCAGGAAGCTGCCCGAAGGGTGAGGCACGAACTTGATATTATCGACAGGCTGGGATTTGGCGCCTATTTTCTCATTACCTGGGATATCATCCGCTACTCTATGTCCAGGGGGTTTTATCATGTGGGCCGGGGCAGTGGTGCCAACAGTATTGTAGCTTACTGCCTCCGGATTACCGATGTGGACCCCATTGAACTCAATCTTTATTTTGAGCGGTTTTTAAATCCAAAACGCAGCAGTCCCCCCGATTTTGATATTGATTACTCATGGAAAGAACGGGATGAGGTACTCGATTACATTTTTAAGCGTTACGGACGCGAACACACTGCTCTGTTGGGGGCCATGTCAACTTTTAAAGGCAAATCCATACTGCGCGAACTGGGCAAGGTAATGGGGTTGCCTAAGGCCGATCTTGACCGCCTGGTAGACGAACCGCACAATCCATCAAACCAGGACGACATTACCCGTCACATCCTGCAACTGGGCACCCGAATGACCGACTTCCCGAATATCCGGAGCATACATGCCGGCGGAGTACTTATTTCAGAAGAACCCATCACCTGTTATACTGCACTGGACCTGCCTCCCAAATCCATGCCCGTAACCCAATGGGATATGTATGTGGCTGAAGACCTGAGGTTTGAAAAGCTCGACATCCTGAGCCAACGCGGCATCGGGCACATAAAGGAAGCCGTTGAGCTGATAAAAGAAAACCGGGGCATTGACATCGACATTCATCAGGTAGAAAAATTTAAGCAGGACAAACAGGTGAAACAACGCCTGCAAAATGCCGAAACCACCGGTTGTTTTTACATCGAAAGCCCCGCCATGCGTGGATTGATCTACAAACTAAAATGCGACAACTACCTTACCCTGGTCGCAGCCAGCTCTATCATCCGTCCCGGAGTTGCCCGCTCAGGCATGATGCGTGAATACATCAAGCGTTTCCATCATCCCAATGATTTTGAGTACATTCATCCCATTATGAAAGAGCAATTGAGCGAAACCTATGGAGTAATGGTTTATCAGGAAGATGTGCTTAAGATTTGTCATCATTTTGCCGGGCTCGACCTGGCCGATGCCGATGTATTACGCAGGGCCATGAGTGGCAAATACCGTTCACGGGTGGAGTTCCAGAAGATCGTAGACAAATTCTTCCACAGTTGCCGGGCCCGTAAATATCCCGAAACCGTGATCAATGAAGTGTGGAGACAAATCGAATCCTTTGCCGGCTACTCGTTTTCAAAGGCCCATTCGGCTTCATTTGCAGTGGAAAGCTACCAAAGCCTTTATCTGAAAACATACTTCCCGCTGGAATTTATGGTAGCTGTCATCAACAATTTTGGCGGGTTTTACCAAACCTGGGTGTATTATAATGAAGCCCGCCGTTATGGTGCCCACATTGAGCTTCCATGTATAAACAAAAGCAATTATCTTACCCTGGTACAAGGCGATACCATTGCTATGGGCTTTGTACACATTGCCGGGCTTGAGCAGCAGGTAATAAATCAGGTGCTTACCGAACGCACCCAAAACGGCCCATACACAGGCCTGCATAATTTTACCGAAAGGGTAAAGCCACCACTGGAGCAACTGATAATTCTTATACGTACCGGTGCACTCAGATTTACCGGCTTAAGCAAGCAACAATTGCTTTGGGAAGCCCATATGCTCACCAAAAAGCAGCAAACAGTGCCTGCCACGGCACTTTTCACCCAGGCAGTGCGTACCTTTAGCCTGCCCCAATTGGTTCACGATCCGCTGGAAGACAGCTACGATGAAATTGAATTACTTGATTTTCCAGTCAGCATGACCTACTTCGATATGTTGCAAACCTCTTTCCGGGGCGGGATAATGTCGCACGGACTCAACAGCTATCTGGGAAGTACGGTAAAAATGCTCGGTTTGTTGGTAACCATAAAGTATGTGCGCACCATAAAAAACGAAATTATGCACTTCGCCACTTTCTTTGACGCAGAAGGTGAATACTTTGACACCGTACATTTCCCCGATGTATCCAAAGCTTATCCCTTTAGAGGGCGCGGCATTTATCTTATCCGCGGGAAAGTGGTGGAGGAGTTTGGGTTTTACTCACTGGAGGTGGAAAAAATGGCGAAATTGCCCTTTAAGTCTGACCCCCGTTATAAGTGATTATTTTATGTATTTCAATACCATATTTATCAGTTGATCCTTGCGTATGGGCTTGGCCATATAATCGTCGCAACCTGCAGCTTCACTGCGTTCACGTTCACCTATCATGGCAAAGGCCGTTTGTGCAACTATGGGCAAATCAGGACGTGAGGCCTTGATTTCGCGGGTTGCTTCATAACCATTTTTTAGGGGCAACTCAATGTCCATTAAGATCATATCTATAGAAAGATCATTTATGCCCATCTCAACAGCTTTTCGTCCATTTGAAGCACGCAACACCCTGCATTTAAGCTTTTCGAGCAGTGAACTGAGGTAAAAATAGTTGGTATCCACATCTTCCACCACCAATACTGTTTTCCCGCTAAGATCTACCTCTTGCTTTGAATTTTGGGGAGGTTGAAATAGTTGAGCCTTGCTTTGCACTTTAAGCAAAGGGAGGGTAAACCAAAAAGTGGAACCTTCTCCCGGCCAGGAATCAAGCCATAGGTTTCCGCCCATAAGTTCTACCAGATTTTTGGAAATGGTAAGTCCCAGACCGGTACCTGTTTTATTCCGGTCAGTAAGTTGCCGGGCCTGCCCAAAACGTTCGAAAATAAGCCTCTGATCTTCGGGAAGGATACCTAATCCGGAATCGCGAACGAAAAATAGCAGTTTTGTATTCTCTATGCGATAACCTACCTCTATGAAACCATCATCCGTAAATTTAACCGCATTTCCGGTGAGGTTCATTAAAATTTGCTGCAATCGGGTAACATCAGTGAGAATCATAAAAGTATCGCCAGGAACACCCTTCTGAGAATAAAATTGAACCCGTAATTTATGATGTCGGCTCAATGCCTGACGGGTAGCCATTTCGATATCATCAATCATCTGATTCAGATTACACTCTGAAATTATTAATCTGAGCTCACCGGCTTCAATTTTGGATATATCAATAATATCATTTACCAGACGCAGCAGATTGTCACCGCTGCGTATGATGGCTTCAATAAACTTTTCTTTTTCTTCAACATTCAGATTAGTTTCGCGAAGCATATCCGCAAATCCAACAATAGCATTCATAGGAGTGCGCAAGTCGTGTGACATATTTGACAGGAAGAGACTTTTCATTTTATCTGATTCCTCAGCTTTTTCTTTGTCATATCGCAAACTTTCGTCGGCTTTTAATTTAAACATGCCCAGCGTAAACACATTGAGAAATCGTTGTGCAATTGCCAGATGGTTGTGGTCATAATCGGCCTCAGCATTGCCCAGCAGAAGTATGGAAGCCATTTGATTTTCAAATATAGCAGGTATGGCCATGCCACGGCGTATGTGATAATGCTTGTCAGAGATTCCGGTCAATTCTCCATGAAAATCTACATTATTATCAATTATTGCAGAATTGAGCCGAAGATAATTTTTAAAAAATCCTTTTTCAAAGGTTTCAGCCGGCACTTCAAAAGATAATGGATGTTGCACACTTAACTTTTCACCTGAAGCAAATACCTGATAATGCTTTCCGTCTGAACCAGGTAAAATAAGCAAGGCGTAGGCACTGCCCGTAAAATTCATGGCATGGTTAATTACCATATCCGCAATCTGATCGATTTTTACAAAACCTTTAAGCAATTCCAGACTTATACCTGCAAAAGCCTGGTTTAGGCTAACTTCAAATTTCAATGCTTCCTCCGAAAGCCTGATTTGATTTATATCTGTTAGAATACCTTCGAGATACTCAACTTTATTCTGGGCATCTTTAAGGGCATGAGATTGCTCTTCTACCCATTTGATTTTGCCATTTTTTGTTACTATCCGGTACTGAATCTTATAATAGGAATGATGATTGAGATTTTCCTGAATAGATTTCCATACCGGCATACGATCATTTTCATGTATCAGATTACCAAAAGCGTATTTGTTACTTTCAGTCAGTTCTTTTACCGTATATCCGGTAAGACGTTTACATCCCCGACTCACAATAAGCATATTTCTTTCAGCATTATACCGGCCTCTGAAAACCATTCCCGGAATATTTTTCAGCAATCTGTCGAGCTGAGCATTATCGTCAAAAATATGATTAACTGGTTGTTTATCAATATTTTTGCCATATTTATCTGAAGTATTGATCCCGAAGTTCAGTTGTTCTACAAACAGTAAGTATTTTTCGCCATTAAGGTTTAAGGCAGATACTTCCCACTGTATGGAAGTGCCATAGTTAGAGGTCGTGGTGTGCAGGCTGAAAGGCATGCTTTTTATTGCCGGTTTAAGCTCAGAAGCCTCAGATACTGATTGAATAATATCAGGCATTAACTTTACATTTCTGTCGAGCAAATGGCCATAAATCTTATTCTCAGAAGCCGACTGATTGAGATACATAATCATAAAGCTTTCGTCAGTGACAATAGCAGGAGTATGAAAAGCTTCCAAAAATTTAAACAGGCTCATTTTGAATCATTCTAATGCATAAAGATATGATATTTTTTTGCAATCATTTTAAAAAAATAGACAGAAACTCCGGATTTCAAATAGCACTGAGTGTAGTATGAGTTTTCTCATTATATCTATTATGTGTATGTAAAAACAGAGTAAATGTAAAAAAGTTTTGCATTTACTCTTTTGATTATATAATCTGAATCCCACAATGATTTTATTTTTTCTCATGACAAAGAAAAACATTAATTTCGCAGGCAGTTTAATTATTGATTCTTCAGGGCAGGGTGCAATTCCCGACCGGCGGTAGAGTCCGCGACTCAGGCTGAAAAGCCTGACTGAACCGGTTAATTTCCGGTACCGACAGTAAAGTCTGGATGGAAGAAGAACCAAACCTTAATGCATTACTGCCTCTGGCAGCAATGGTTTAATGGTGTGCTGCCCGGAAGTTTCTATTACCGGGTATTTTTATGCCTGTTATTAAAAAAACCATTGCTATGCTAAAGGCCACAACAGCTTGCCGCTTTCGTTATTCACTTTTACTTCTGACATTATTGCCTGGGTTTGTTTTTACCTCAAGTGCTCAGTTGTATATTTCCGGAAAAGTTATTGATGCTTCTGATAATTTACCCATTGCTGGAGTGGCCATTCACAGTACGGGGGGTGAAGGCACCATTTCTGATGAGAATGGTAACTTTAATTTAAAGATAATTCCCCCCACAACCTTCACCTTCAGTCATCTGGCTTATAATAAAAGCAGTATAAAAATTGCGGATCATGCTTATAAAGAGCCGGTTATAATTGCCTTATCTCCAAAGATGATCGGATTACAGGAGGTGAGTGTAATTGCCTCTTTTGCAAGTGAAAGGCAAACTCCGGTGGCCATTTCAACTATTGATCAGGCACATATACAATCGCAGTTGGGCAGTCAGACCTTTCCGGAGATAATGAAGATGAAACCAGGTATTTACGCCACGCCTCAGGGAGGAGGATTTGGAGATGCCAAGATAAGTATTCGTGGTTTTCAGCAGGAAAACATTGGATTGCTACTAAATGGTGTGCCCGTTAGCAGTGTAGAAAATGGTTTGGTTTACTGGTCGAACTGGAACGGACTAGCCGAAGCTACCCAGGCCATTCAGATACAACGCGGGTTGGGTGCTTCCCGGGTTGCCCTCAATTCAGTGGGTGGCACCATCAATATCATTACCCGTCCTGCTGAAGCCAAAGCAGGAGGCGGCATCAGATATATGGTAACGGATTATGGCAACCAGCAAACTTCATTAAGGCTTTCGAGCGGGCTAATGGAAAATGGCCTGGCCGTTACCTTTCTGGGTTCACGAACTGTTGGGCCAGGTTATGTGGATGCTACTTATGTTGATGCATGGTCGTGGTTTCTGAATGCTTCCTGGCAGATGAATCCCGCTCAGATGATCTCCTTTACAGGTATGGGGTCTCCTGAAAAACACGGACAGCAAAACTATGGCATGACAAAGGCTGAGGTTCAGCAATTTGGTAACAGATACAACCCTAACTGGGGAATGCTGAATGGAAAAATAAATAGTATCTCGGAAAATGCCTACCACAAGCCTCAACTGGCACTCAATCATTATTGGACAATAAATTCCCGTGCAACCCTATCCTCCTCAGCCTACCTTTCTTTTGGCGATGGCGGAGGTAAATTTGCTGAGTCATTCATGAGCCCGCCAGCCAATACCATCCGCAAAGATAATCAGATAGACTGGGAAGCCATTGTATTATACAATACTTCCCATACGGATTCCGTTGAGCTTGAGTCAGGTAAGGTAGTTGGCGGATTCTCCAGAATCATACAATCCAATTATATGGCAAGTCACAGCTGGTATGGTGGGTTATCCACACTGAACCTGACTATAAATGATCATTTTAAAATACTTAGTGGTATGCACATCCGGTATTTTAAATCGAACCTGCGAGAAAAAATCAGCGATTTACTGGGAGGAAACTTCTGGGTGGATCAGTATGCTTTTACCTTGCCCGGAGTGGCTGGTCGCAAACAGCTAAAAGGTATAGGAGAAGTCATTAATGTTGACAATGATGCCCGGGTAGATGTGGGCAGCCTCTTTGCGCAGGCTGAATACACTTTTAATAAATTCTCAGCCTTTTTGGCAGCCACCTACTCTCATACCCGGTTCCAGCGGGTTGACAGAATGAATTACATTCAGAATACAGAGAGTGAAAAAATATCCAGGGCCGGATTTGATATAAAAACAGGGATGCAATATTCATTTTACAGTAAGCACCGCATTTATATAAATACTGGACATTACAGCAAAGCCCCCTATTTTAAATTTGTTTATGCTGATTTTACCAATGCACCTGTTCAATATTTGAAAAACGAAAGGATAAGTGCGATTGAAGCCGGTTACAACTTCTATTCTACAAAACTGGATTTGAATGTAAACACATATTACACACTTTGGCAGGATAAATCCATACTAAGCAAAGAAAATGTTCAATTGGCAGATCAATCTCAGACACGTGCATTGATCCGCGGTTTGGATGCACTGCATAAAGGTATTGAAGTGGAAGGCAATTACCGGATGCTCAACAACCTTAATATCGGGATTATGGCTTCGCTGGGTGACTGGCGGTGGAAAAACAATGTGGAGGCAGCCCTGTATAATGACAACCAGCAATTGATAGAGATAACCAAAGTATATGCTAACAACCTTAAAGTCGGAGATGCTCCACAGATTCAGTATGGTATGATTGCCGCCTATCGCTTGTTCAATCGATTGAAAGTAACGGCCAATTGGCTGTTTATGTCCCGGCTTTATGCTGATTTTGATCCCGCTTCACGAAACAATCCGGAAGATAAAAGCCAGCCCTATCGACTTCCCGATTATCAATTTCTTGACCTGCACGTTCACTATACTTTTGTAATATTAAAATTAAGCGGAGAGGCCGGGGTGAGCGTGTATAACGCCGGCGGCAAAACACACATCCTGCGCGGACAGGATGGCCCTTTACATCATATGGACGGTTTCACCGGATTCTGGTCGCCCGGACGTACCTTTAACTTTTCAGTAAGCTTCTCTTTTTGAAAAGAGATCAAAGGTTCTTAATCACCTTTTCCATTACTTCGGTTACCGTGCATGAGAGATCAGAAAGGTCCTTATTGCCGGTAGTATCCATGCTAATCTTAGCATTTATGGCTGCCACCTCTACCTTGTTCTCATCCACTTCACGTACAATAACATTACAAGGTAAGAGCAAACCCACCTTCGGATCAGTAGATATGGCCTGATGCGCATATTTTGGATTACATGCACCCAGAATTTTATAGGCGGGCATTTCAACACCCAATTTTTCTTTTAAAGTTTGCTGCACATTAACTTCGGTAAGCACTCCAAAGCCTTCTTCTTTGAGAAGATCTGTAATTTTTTCAACTGCAGCATCAAAACTGCTCTCAATTGTTTTAGCAAAAAAATAATTCATAATTCTTTTATCAAGGGTTTATTATCATAACAAACAATAATCTTAATGGTTTTAAATAATGCAATTTTGCAGGTATTATGACCTTGATCAGCCAATTAATGTACATTTGCTGGAAAAATTAATAGAAATGCAAGGCAGCAAGTCCATACTTTTTGTCACTACTCTGAGTTCTTTTCTTACTCCCTTTATGGGGTCAGCCATAAATATCGCCTTGCCTACTATGGGTAAGGAGTTGAGTCTAAATACCATTGCATTGGGATGGGTATCCACTTCCTATTTGCTGGCTGCTGCGGTATTTTTACTTCCTTTTGGACGTCTGGCAGATACCTATGGACGCAAGCTTTTTTTTCTGGCAGGAATCATTGTTTTTTCGTTGGGAGCATCGTTTACAGCGCTATCAGGAAATCAGATAATGCTATTAGGTTCCCGAGTGATCAATGGAATAGGTGGCGCCATGATTTACGCTACCGCTATCGCCATTCTAACCTCCGCCTTCCCTAAGGAAGAACGTGGCAAGGTGCTGGGTATTAATGTTGCCGCTGTTTATCTTGGACTGAGTGTAGGCCCCACGGCAGGTGGACTGCTCACCGATTTTTGGGGATGGCAGAGTATTTTTATAGTCGCAGCCATACTTGGTATGGGCATGTTACCTATTGCCATGCAAAAGTTGGGAAATGACCGTAAACAGGCCAATTCTACGAAATTTGATTACAAAGGTTCTTTTCTTTATGCAATTGGACTGGCGCTGGTTATTTACGGATTTCCTGAAATTGCTACCCTTAACGGCGTAATATTACTCGCAATAGGTTTGGGCATGCTAATATTATTTTTCCGGGTGGAAAGTAAGCTGAGTCAACCTTTATTAAACGTGAATATATTTAAAGGTAATCAGGTGTTTATTTTTTCCAATCTGGCAGCATTCATCAATTATAGTGCAACCTTTGCCCTGGTATTTCTAATGAGCTTTTTCCTACAGAAGGTAAAAAATTTTGATGCACGCGAAGCCGGTTTTATATTAATGGCACAACCGGTAATGATGACCATTTTTTCACCTTTGGCAGGCAAACTGAGCGATCGTATGGAACCCCGCCTGGTAGCCAGTGTGGGCATGAGCATAACTGTGGCAGGATTACTTGGCTTTGCCTTTCTGAAGGACACTACCCCACTTTGGTATATCATTATGTTTCAAGTGATTCTGGGCCTGGGCTTCGCTCTTTTTTCATCCCCCAACACCAATGCGGTAATGAGTTCTGTAAAGCCACACCATTACGGATTTGCTTCCGCTACTCTGGGTACTATGCGGCTTACCGGCCAAACCATGAGCATGGGCATTAGTCTGATGATCATCTCATTGATGATGGGCAATGCTAACATAACGCACGAAAGTGATGCTGGGTTGCTTCCCAGTATAAGGCTTGCCTTTCTGGTATTTGCGGTGCTGTGTTTGATTGGCGTTTACTTTTCATTAAAACGTGGAACACTCCACGCTAAAAAATAATTATTTTTACTTTATTAAAATCTCGTTAACGATGGAATCCTCCTTTAAGAAAAATAAAGCCCTGGTATTTGGCGCAACCGGACTTACCGGTCGGTTTGTGACCGAACTGCTCTCCAATGATTCACGTTTTAATGAAGTGGTAGCTTTTGTCCGTAATAAAACCAACTTCAACGATAGGGTTAATCAGGTTGAATTTAACGCAGACAATCTGTCTGCTGTGCATAGCAAAATAAAAGGAGACTACCTTTTCTGTTGTCTTGGTACTACCATCAAACAGGCTGGCAGCAAGGAAAACTTCCGTAAAGTAGACCTTTATCTCGTTGAAGAAATCGCAAAAGCAGCCCGCGAGAACATGGTTGGTACGTTCTCGGTGGTTTCCTCTGTGGGAGCATCCGCAACATCGGGAAATTTTTATCTGCGAACCAAAGGCCAGATGGAAGAAAGTGTTAAGCAGCTTGAATTTGATAACTTGCTTATTATGAGACCCTCTATGCTGTTAGGTATACGACCACAAACCAGGTTTCTGGAAGATGCCGGCAAGGTACTCATAAAACTTATGTCGCCGCTAATGATTGGGAAGCTGAAAAAATATAAACCGGTACATGCTGCTGATTTAGCCCGCTTTATGATTGAAACAGCACTTACAGTAAATGGAACACATATTTATGAATCTGATACAATATTGAACGGATGAAATTTATAACAGCTCAGGAACTCAAACAATGTATCGATCGAAATGAGCCTTTTCAACTGATAGATACCAGACCCGGAGATAAATATGAGACCTGTCATATACCCGGGGCCATTTCGATACCACAGCTTGACATGCCAACGATGCTGGATAAGATTAATACAAACGGCAAAGTAATTATATACTGTATCTATGGTATTAAAAGCGAGCAGGTATACATCTACCTTAAAGACAAATTAAAGATAAAAGAGTTATTTATACTTGATGGCGGTATTTACAAATATGCCACTGAGATTGATCCTTCTATGGACGTTTAACCGGAAAAATCAACCCATTATACCTTTTACCAGATTTCCGGCAATACTAATGGTCTGGCCGGTTACATACCGCGATTCAGGGGAGAGCAACCAGACCGCCAGTGAAGCAAAATCAGCTGCAGTTCCCAGTGTCCCGGTTCCGGTATCGGCCGTGAATATCGCCCTGGCATCTTCAAGGCTTATTGACAATGTTTCAGCCTTGCGGTTATATAATCGCTGCATGGCCTGAGTATCGTGATATCCAGGAGCCATAATATTTATGGTGATGCCACTGTCTGCCACTTCATCAGCGAGGGTACGCACCATGCCAGCCACCCCGGCACGCAAGGCATTGCTCAAGATAAGCTGCGGCACGGGTTGCTTAATGGAAACACTTTCAATCATCACTACCCGCCCATAATGCGCCGATTTAAAAATGGGAATAATTTTATGTAACAACAGCACCTTCCAGTGAAGCACATTGTGATATGCTGCCTCCCATTGTTGTGGAGAAACATCAAAAAATCCACCTGCCGGAGGCCCGGACGCATTGATTACAATACCTTGAGGCGTACGGTTTTTTAAAAAGGCAATCAGCTTATCGCCAAATCCAAGTTCCGTTACATCTGCAGCCAATACTTCGCAACTCGCGGGATACGCTGAAGCATAGGATTGGATGCTTTCGGTATGCCGGGCAACTGCAATTACGGTATGATCCTGAGCCAGCAAATGCCTGGCTATAGCTTCACCAAAACCACTCCCGGCACCAAGTACTATAAATAAAGAAGGTTGAGCAGACATAAATTTATGATTTTTTTGTTCGCTTGCTTCCGGGTTTTGGACCGGGTTTGCGACGTTGTTGCGGCCTTTCGGCTGATGGATCATACACAGGGCCTTCGCCCAGATCCGCCGGAGGCATTTGTTTTAGAATATTGGTATCAATCAGCTTTTCAATGCGCGAAAAGCGATATTGGTCTTCTTCATTGATAAAAGTAATGGCAATACCGGTGCGTTCAGCACGGGCAGTGCGCCCAATACGATGAACGTAATCTTCAGCATCATGCGGAACATCATAATTTACCACCAGGCTGATGTTCTCAATGTCTATCCCTCTGGACAATACATCAGTAGCCACCAATATCTGAAGTTGCCGATTGCGGAATTTCAGCAGGGTTTGTTCCCTGGCACTCTGCTCATGGTCCGAGTGAATATCAGCAACATTCAGTCCTGCGGCTGCCAACTCGCGATAAATGGCTTTAACCTTTATTTTTGTTGAAGCAAAAATGAGGATGCTGGGTAAATCTCTGTCGGCAATTAAGCTGATAAGAAGAGGTGTTTTTTGCTTGTCGTAGGTGTTGTAGGCTACCTGTAATATCCCTGAGGCAGGTTTTGATAATGAGATATTGACCTCCTTAGGTTGGTTTAAAATTCTTTTGCTTAGTTCGCGGATACGTGAGGGCATGGTTGCAGAAAATAAAAACGTATTCCGCTCTGCCGGCAAGTAGCTGATTATACGCATAATATCATCGAAAAAACCCATATCCAGCATCCGGTCGGCCTCATCCAGTACCAGATGCCGGAGTTGATCAACCGGCACGATATCCATATTCAGAAAGGAAATTAATTTGCCGGGGGTAGCTACCACAATGTCCACTCCCTGGGTAAGGGCACGTTTTTGTTGCTCCCATTCCATGCCATCGGTACCACCGTAAACAGCTAGTGAGCTGATGTTAAGAAAGTAGCTGAAACCTTCGAGTTGCTGCGCTATTTGTAAGGCAAGTTCCCGCGTAGGAGAAATAACGATGGTATTGATGCCTTTTACAGGATTGGTAATGATTCGATGCAAAATTGGAAGCAGATAAGCAGCCGTTTTTCCGGTACCGGTTTGCGCACAACCTATTACATCCTGACCCTGCATGATATAAGGGATAATTTGCTGTTGTATGGGGGTAGCTTTTTCAAACCCAATGGCTTCAAGACCCTGCATAATGCCGGGATCAAATCCAAAAGATGAAAAATTGTCATTATTCTCTGCCTGTAGAAGGGTGTCGTGCGCTGTCATAAAAAAAAAGTGAAATGGTATGGTTTAAGATTAACCATTGCTCAAAAATAAGCAAAAGATTACAATCTTCGTATATTCAATACATGCTCAAAAAAAAAGACATAAAAAAAGGGGTGATTTCACCCCTCTTTATCAGATTAAAAGTCTATCACTATTGTGCAGGTACTTCTTCTTCCATTATCATTGTAGTATCCATTGCAGCTGCAGCAATTGAATCCTGAATACGCATTTGCTCAGCTTCAACAAGTGAAATTGAATCAGCAATACGGATTGAATCCAGGCGGGCTTGTTCAGCTTTTTGTTCAGCACTGGGACCGCAGGCAACTAAAGTAGCCAGACCAGCTACAACTAAAATTTGTGATAAAGTTTTCATGTTTCTTTGTTTAAGGTTAACGCTGCAAAGATACATAAAGATTAGATTAAAAAGCAAGCATTATTGAAAATTTTTTAAGGTAATTTTAATATGACTACTAAGCTTTATATCAACATGTTACGAATTATATTGGATAATTAATTAAAAATGAGATTAAAATCAGCTTATAAAACCATTAAAAAAACGTCGTATTTTTTCATAACAAACCAAATTCTACTATTTTCCATTCTCTTTATATTAGTTTGAATGATTCATAAAATTCGTGAAACAAAAGTACAGGTTAATCGCAGATTTAAGGAGAGTCAGGTTTCATTATATGGTTCAGTCCAGACTTTCTGAACCAGACCGCACATCTGTTTTGAGACAATCAAATAAAAGATGATATTAAATGATTGGAAGTTTTTCGACAGATCCTGAATAAATACACATCTTAATTTGTTAAATTGTTTCAATTCATGTAGGTTTGTGATCTGAAAGGATAGGCTTATATATGCAGCAACAAATTCCTTTGGCCGAGCAATTGCGGCCAGCCAATGTCAATGATTATGTGGGGCAGGAACATCTTCTTGGCCCCAAAGGCATATTAAGACTTGCCATTGAATCGGATAATCTGCCATCCATGATTTTCTGGGGGCCGCCTGGTGTTGGGAAAACCACTCTGGCCTATATTATTTCTCAGAAACTATCGCGTCCCTTTTATACCTTGAGTGCCATTAATTCAGGTGTAAAAGACGTAAGAGAAGTAATTGCTTCAGCCCGGGAGATGGAAACAACAGCCATATTGTTTATTGATGAAATCCATCGTTTCAGTAAGTCGCAGCAGGATTCATTATTAGGTGCGGTTGAAAAGGGCATAGTTACCCTTATTGGTGCCACAACCGAGAATCCTTCATTTGAGGTCATCTCTCCCCTGCTCTCCCGGTGTCAGGTATACATTCTGAATCCACTGGGAGAAGCGGAATTGCGCACCATCATTCAAAGAGCTGTAAACAAGATTTCGGAAACCAGTGGATTAAAATTACTTATCAAAGAAGATGAATCTCTCATGCGTATCTCAGGAGGGGATGCCCGCAAACTGATTAATGCCATTGAAATCATTGCAGGAGTTGCCAAGCCTGTAAATGGCGAGGTAGTGATCGATAATGCCTCCACCACGCGGATCATACAGCAAAATTTAAGCAAATACGATAAAAAGGGCGAGATGCATTACGATATCATCTCCGCCTTTATCAAATCCATGCGTGGCAGCGACCCCAATGCAGCAGTATATTGGCTGGCCCGAATGATTGAATCGGGTGAAGATCCTCTTTTTATTGCCCGCAGAATGCTGATACTGGCCGCTGAAGACATCGGCAATGCCAATCCCAATGCGTTGTTGCTGGCAAACGCCTGTTTTGACGCTGTGCATAAAACCGGTTATCCAGAATGCCGGATCATCCTTTCGCAATGTGCCGTTTACCTGGCAACTTCGGCAAAAAGTAATGCAAGTTATATGGCCATAGAACAGGCAATGGAAATGGTGCGTAAAAAAGGAGACCTGCCCGTGCCTTTATCATTGCGCAATGCACCCACCCGCTTAATGAAAGAAATAGGCTATGGTGCTAATTACAAATATGCCCATAGCTATCAGGAGAATTTCGTTGAAATGGACTTCCTGCCACAGGCCATCACCGGTACCCGGTTTTACAATCCCGGCAACAATGCAAGGGAAGAAGAAACGAGAAAATTCCTGAAACTCAGGTGGAAAGATAGATATAACTACTAAACAACAACCTTATGAACGTGCAGACAACTCCGGCCATACCCGGCATCAATGCCAACCCCAACCGTAATTTTTTTCTTTTTGCGGGGCCTTGTGTGGTCGAAAATGAAACCATGCCCCTGGAAATCGCCACCGAAATTTTAAAAATTACGACTGAGCTAAACATTCCTTTTGTCTTTAAGGCTTCCTACCGCAAGGCAAACAGGTCTAAAAGCAGTTCTTTCAGCGGTATAGGGGATGAAAAAGCGCTCTCGGTGCTGGCGGATGTTAAGGATATGCTGGGCATTCCTTTGGTTACCGACATACATTCTGCGGCAGAAGCTGCTTTTGCGGCACAATATGTAGATGTTTTGCAAATACCTGCTTTTCTGTGCCGTCAAACTGATTTGTTGGAAGCGGCTGCAGCGACAGGCAAGTGGATAAATATCAAAAAAGGACAATTTCTGTCTCCTGAATCTATGGTATTTGCAGTAAATAAAGTTATGGAAGCAGGGAACCATCAGGTACTTGTCACCGATAGGGGAACGATGTTCGGCTATCAGGATCTGGTAGTTGATATGCGTGGCATCCCTGCCATGCAGGCTTTTAAAGTACCGGTAATTCTGGATATAACCCACAGTCTGCAGCAACCCAACCAGGCCGAAGGGGTAAGTGGCGGTAAACCTGAACTGATAAGTACCATTGCCCGGGCCGGCATAGCTGCAGGCGCTGATGGTATCTTTCTGGAAACCCACCCAAACCCAGCAGAGGCCAAATCGGATGGTGCCAATATGCTGCATCTTAAAAACCTGAAAAAACTGCTCACTGACCTGGTAAGCATCCGGCAGGCTTATCTTACTACACTATAATTCATCTCATTACCCCGGGGAAGATCAATAAAGTGAGTGCATTAAAAAATACGTTGAGCAAAAACATAATTCCTGATACACTGATTAAAAAGATAATGATAAATGCAGGTTGTTTGTCCGGGATGGTCTGCAGCAGTACAGGAAGACCTTTTCCAAAAAGCACCAAACCATAAGCACCCGGCAGGAGTGCAATCAGGAGAATGGGATTTAGATTGGCTACCATATACATCAGCAAAAGTGGGGTGAAGGAATAAATTACCAGCTTAAGTGAACGGGCATAATTACGTGTCGATCTGAATTTCCGGGCCATTCCGGTAATAAAATAAGCACTCACTACTATGGTAAGCAATTGAATGATGCTAAAAAATACAGCCTGAGTCAAAGGGAAAGAAAAACGGTAAGCATCAATGTCTAACTGTTTTTGAACATAAAAAAAACTACCCAAAAATTTTGCGATAGCCCCCGGAAGGATTAGCCGGAATGCATAATGATACAAATCTTCCCTGGCAGTTCTATCCTCCAGACTGATAACTTTCCATTCATAAGCCGGGAATAGCAACAGGTTTCTGATCCGTTCAAGGAAAGCATTAAAATTCATAATCAGCGGGCTTGTAAATAATAGTTAATTCACAGAAATCATGATTAAAGCTCCGCTTAACGGATGAAATTTTATGCCCGTGAGTCCGTTTGCCGGAAGAAAGGTTACGCGACCCATTTGACTGATGGGTGCATGCAGGCCGGCGATTTCGCGCGCACCCTGTGTCAGCGTAATCCGGCTTTGTTGTGGTATGCGATAATAAATACCTGCTTGTTTGCGACCGGTATTGGCCCTTTTGTCGAGAAATTGATTCAGAAATGCCGGATCACCTTCAGCCACAATCTTTACACTAAGCGGCTCACCCTTGTAACTGCTTTTATTGTGCAAACCAGTCTCGGGTGAAAACCGGCATATGGTCTCAAAAGTACCTTCCGGTAAAGATGAAGGAACAACATAAAAAGTATGATACTCATAAGTTTTTACCAGCTTACCTTTAAATAAATCGAGATACTCATTCTTAAGCGAGTCAAGACGGTTGAGCATAAAGTTCAGTGCATCCCGCGAATAATTAATTTCCTGATAGCCTGTCAGCAGATTGAATTTATTTTCTTCAATTTTCCGGATCAATTCCGCTGCTTCTTTGGCTTGTTGCTCCGTTGATTTCTCAGATACACTTCTTCGCACAAAACGTTCCTCAATGGTGGTGGTATCTACACTGATGCGGCGAATGATGGTGTCTGTTTTTTCTGTCATGGATGGTTGTAACTGTTCAATAAAATCCGCCGACCGCTGCATACCGGACTTCGAAATGTCCACAGGTCCGCTTGCACTAAACTGCATCCCATTAAGCAGTCCCTGTTCATCCAATTGAAGCGTTAAAGGAGGCAATGACTTTGTTTTTGATGGAAATTCTATGAAATATAACTGGTCGGGATCACGTTCAGCAAGGAGGGTCATATTTACCTGTTCAATTTCGTAGCTTGATCCGGTCACGGTAACCACACTATTCAAACCAAGATATTTTCGTGCATAATCGGCATACGGGCCTTTATAACGCGCGCTTTTTTCAATGGTAACATCTACTCTGAGAACATTTCGTGATAAGGCATAAAATATCCCATCCGCTTTTGGATCCGGCTGGCCTTTAATCACTGATACCGTGTTAAACTGAGCACTGGATTGGAAAGAAATGAGCAAGCCGGTCAATACGAAGGTACCTGCTGTCAATAGGTTAATGTAACGCTTCATAGATTTCAGATTTTGCTTCAAAATTAGTCTATTTTTTCAATAGCACCGGCAAACTTCACATGAGATAATCAATAAATGAAGAATAAGCAGTATAATCCTCATTTGCAAAACCGAATTTATTTACTTCGCCATGCTTAACCGAATAGTTGTATATTTGGCTTTTAATTCTCGATCATTTATGGCCAATATTTATGCAAAAAAGCGTGATCCTGATGCTGAAGTAAACGAGAAAATATACAGGGATAGTCCGCAACGCAGCCTCATTAAAGCACTTACGTATCGCATTGCCGCATCATCATTGATGTTTATTGTCTTTTTTATCATATTCCGCAGTACCACCCAGCGCAATATGTACGAGAGTCTGAGCGATGCAAGTATCATCAGTGTTATTGATTTTACGGTAAAGCTTGCCATTTATTATTTCCACGAAAGGATTTGGTCGGGAATAAAATGGGGCAAATACTGGAAACGTAACTATTGGACCCGTCGGGCCTGGAAACGGGCCTATCGTAAGGCGCATAGATAATAACGGGTGAGGTTGCTTTTTATACCGTGTGTAGTCGGTTTATCATTGATAAATGACTTATTTTCAGATGTAAGTTGAACAACCGCTTAACAACATACTTAAAACTAAAATATTAATACCTCCCCTCATCAGTTTTATTTATTTTAAGGCATTACGTTTATCGGTATAAGAAGTTGCCAAATAGGGGCGATATTCCATTCGGATGCTACAAAAGCTATTGTAAGCTATAACCTTTTAATACCCTAATAACCATGCAGTTAAAATTATAATCCTATCGTGAATTCATAAAGTCTATTTACTTGAGTACCTAAAAAACTGTCAGGTGTTAGCTTAGGCATATTTAAAATATTGTATTTTATTTCAGATTTTATTTCATCCCGTAAAGTACCATCCATAATGTCGAATGGATTATCAAGAATGTAACAATTATAGATTTGCCCCTCTGAATTAACTAATAATTGCACCTTAAAGTATCTATCCCGATAAGATAAGTTGCCAAAATCATACTTATTATTCAAATATCTAGTTAAGAACTCTTCAAAATAATCAATCCTTTTTTTATTATTTTCTTCAAACGTTGAGGAAAATATAAAACTGTAAAACCTGATTGAATCTATAATAATTGAAAGTGCATAAATATCAACACCTTTGGGTTTAAAAATATCTGCTCCTAGTGCTTGAGTACTATAATGGTTCTTTTTATGGGTAACTATGTAAATACTCGAATCAAATTTGGGCTCAATATATTCTTCAAAATATTTGTATTCCTTTGGATTATATATTTTTTGGAATTTTTTATCAAAATATATGGTATCCACTTTATTTAAACAAATTTTATAATATTTCTCCTTAGATTCTGAGTCAAAGAAAAGGTTACCTGCAATTTTTAAATCTTGACATGCAGTACAAGTATCTAACAACATCAATCTCGTCATGGCATGATTAAAGAGACCATCTTTTGTTGCTTCAAGCTTTAATGATTTATAAAATAAAGAATCCGCTAACTTAATATTGTTCATATTACAGGCTATAATGCCCTGATTATAATACTCCAATGCATCTTTATTGGTGTATTTTGAGCTTTTCTGTCCATAAGATAATAACGAAATCAACGATAATATTCCTACAACAAATGTTCTCATAAATAATCATTATTTAACTGTTGTTTAACGATTAACTAACCTCAAATTCGCGTATATATCCGGCTTATGTATAGCCTCGTGCGGCTTAAATTCAGGTCGGATACCTTATACAAATATAAGAAAGAATTGAATATCCAACTTAGCCAGCATGCTTATTATTTACTCGAAAGGATTAAAAAACGCAAACCAGTGCGAATATATCCAACTCTCAGGATAGGAACGAGAAAGTCTGCCCCAAAACCATCTAACCCATAGGAAAGGGATGGGCACTGCGTGCCAAATGAAGTCTTATTTATTATGTTAATTCAAATAAGGTTCAATCCGGGTTTTGCAGACCTATTGTGCTATCGGCTAACGGATGTGTGTGTGACTAATTTGAGAGTTCGGGCTGGATTTATCCCACATTAGAAAATTTCCTGCGTGCCGACCCGCCTACCTAACTCATTCATCTCAAATTGGTTACCCCTCTCATTGGCGGTAGTTCTTTCTTTCGATTAATTTGATTCTTAATTCAACGTGAATTCGGAAAGACAAAGTTCTTTCTTACTCCAAGGAATGTTTTTTACCCCATAATTCTCTAATGCATATATTATATCTTTTGAAACTTCTTTTTCTATATCATTATATACAACATAATTTTGTGTTTTAGTTTCTCTCAATTGATTGATGTCATTGAATGCCATAATCGAGGATAGTACAGTATCCTTTTTAGCATTATTAATTGTTTTAATTAAACGCTCTGGCTTATTTTTTGATTGAGGTATTAAAAAATCAATGTTATGGTCAAATCCACTTTTACCAGTTAATTTTATATCTTTCGAAAAGATTATTCCACTACTTCTAAAAAAGAGTTCAACATCTTCTTTAAATAATGAATAAACAGTCTCTTGTGCAAGATTAAACATATCATTAACTGCTAATATTGCTTGTAATAGATAATGTTTCTTTTGACCAATATTATTATATGTAGCATCTACAAAGAGTTCGTCACTATTACCCACTTTTACTCCAAACCCATTTAATGCGGTTTTTAAAATGCTATCTCTTTTTGGTGTGTTAATCTCAAAGCCTGACATTCTTAAATCAGAGATAGTATAACCATTATCAGTTAATTTTAGGTTTTTTTCATTTTTGATTAAATAAATATCAAGATGGTCATTATGTCTGTCTAGAAAAGGGGTAGAAATTGAACAAATTTTACCTTCTTCAACGCTTTTGACTATAGTGTTGTCCTTAATCCACCTTAGATACTCGGTAATAACTTGTTGACATTCCATCTTTAAAACATTGGTATTTCAATAGTTGGTACTCTTTTAATATTACAAAAATACAATATTTTAGTGAATACTCTTTCTATTGAGTCTGTTTCTTCTATTCCAATAACAGAAACTGGGTATGCAAACTTATCATTAAAACCTTCTTTGTAAAGGTGAATATGTTGACCTTCAAATTTTTCTCCATCAGGGTTTGTGTGTCTACCACCATTGTCATAACGAAGCATTATAATGGTTTGTCTGTAGCGCTTGTTTACAGTATATTTTAAGATTTCAATACTCCCCCGATAAAAATCTATGAGAAAAATATCTTTACTTGACAATGAATTTATTTGTCTAGTCCAATGAATTGGTGCGGGACCAAGTTCAATTGGCGTTGATGAATCATCAAAAACCTTTTCTTGACTCATTAAAAAGTCATATTCACTTTGAGTAATCCCCATAGTTTTTGATTTTAAATATAATTCAATTGTTCAGATTTTTTAGGCTTTGATTCAGAATTACTGCCAACGATTGACTATACGCAAGATTGTGTATATATCCGACTTATCTATAGCTCAATAATTTCTATTAATCCAACAGAAGTCTCTGCTAAGATAGAAAGTTTTTAAATATCCAACTTAGCCAGCATGCTTATTATTTACCCGAAAGGATTAAAAAACGCAAACCAGTGCGAATATATCCAACTCTCAGGATAGGAACGAGAAAGCCTGCCCCAAAACCATCTAACCCATAGGAAAGGGATGGGCACTGCGTGCCAAATGAAGTCTTATTTATTGGTGACAAGCTTTATTTTCAAAAATTAAGTTTAAAATCAATAGTGAATTTCAAATTATTATCTGTCTTTTTTAATCCATTCCCAGTTTCAAAAACTAAAATTAAAGGTTTCCTGAGCCATGCTTCGCAAACAGGATAAAACTGCCTGATAAATGTATATCTCTGAAAGGTGGACGGTTGAACTATTGCTCAAAGTGCACCAGAACCTTAAATAACGGTGAATTAAAAGGCTATGCTTCCCTATCGGATAAACAGCAATTCGCGGTATTTGGGCAGGGGCCACATTTCATTGTCTACCATCAATTCAAGCTTGTCGGCGTGATATCTTATTTGCTCGAAAAAGGCAAATACTTCATCACGGTAAGCCAATGCCTTTGCCGGGTAATCTTCAATGGTATTTGCTTGTCGCCTGGCTTCAGTCATTTGAATTACCTTATCGCGAATTTCATTGATGTGGTCTGACATTTCGCGTATCGCATCCATCTGATTTTTGGCCAGCGTGAGATAAGTCTTTCCATCAAGCACTTCTTTAAGTCCCTTTACATTGTTAATGAGTTCATTCTGGTATTTGATGGCGGTAGGAATAATGTGGTTGATGGCCAGATCGCCCATCACTCTCGATTCAATCTGGATTTTACTAATGTAGTTTTCCAGTTTCATTTCATACCGCGCATGTATTTCGCGGGAGGTAAGCACCTCGTGACTTTCAAACATTTTAATGGATGCTGGTTCAAGTAAGGACTTTAAAGCCCTGGGTGTATCGGGCAGATTGGGCAACCCCCGATGCTTTGCTTGCTCAATCCAGGCATCACTATAGCTATTGCCTTCAAAACAAATACGCCGGGATTCCTTAAAATAGTTTTTCATAATGAAAAACAGCGCATTGTCTTTACGCATGCCTTTCGCCATCAAAGCATCCACCTCAGAACGGAAATGACGCAATTGTTCAGCTACAATAATGTTCAGAGCAATCATGGGTATGGCACAACTGGAGGAGGATCCCACAGCACGGAATTCAAACTTATTGCCTGTAAAAGCGAAAGGTGAGGTACGGTTGCGATCGGTATTATCGAGTAGTATTTCCGGTATCCGGGGTATATTCAGGTTATTCCCGTTGGTTTCGCCTGCTTTGGTAAATACTTTTTTATCTGTTTTTAAAATTCTTTCAATGGTATCAGTAAGCTGTGTGCCGATAAATGCAGAGATAATCGCAGGCGGCGCTTCATGGGCTCCCAGTCTGAGGTCGTTACCTGCCGATGCGATATAGGCGCGCAGTACCGGTGAGTGCCTGTCGAGGGCTTTAAGAATATTGGCCAGAAAAACCAGAAAGCGTAAATTTGTTTTGGCGGAACGGCCCGGGGAAAGCAGGTTTTCGCCTGCATCATTTTGCAACGACCAGTTGTTGTGCTTGCCCGAACCATTCACTCCCGAATATGGCTTTTCGTGAAGCAAAACATTGTATCCATGACGTTTGCCTACTTTTTCGAGCAGATACATGACCAACTGATTGTGATCCACAGCCACATTCACCTCTTCGAATATGGGTGCAACTTCAAACTGATTTGGAGCAACCTCATTGTGACGGGTACGCACCGGAATGCCCAGCCGATGTGCTTCATATTCAAATTCGCGCATAAAATCCATCACCTTTTCAGGGATTATACCAAAATAATGATCAGAAAGCTGCTGATCCTTGGCACTGGAGTGCCCAAAAAGGGTGCGACCGGTAAGCATCAGGTCAGGACGTGCATTGAACAATGCGCTGTCTACCAGAAAATATTCCTGCTCCCAACCCAGAGTGGCCGTTACGCGTTTGGTATTTTTATCGAAATATTGACATACGGCAAGTGCCTCACGATCAAGTGAAAATGATGCCTTCAGCAATGGTGTTTTATAATCGAGAGCTTCGCCGGTGTAGGAAACAAAAATGGTGGGAATACAAAGCGTCTGATCAATAATAAAGGCAGGAGAAGTGGGATCCCAGGCAGTGTAGCCCCGCGCTTCAAAGGTGTTGCGAATGCCACCACTTGGAAAGCTGGAAGCATCAGGCTCCTGCTGAATAAGTTCATTTACATTGAACGATTCCAAAGCCTTGCCATTTGGAGAGAGTTGCAGAAAAGCATCATGTTTTTCGGCCGTACTTCCCGTAAGGGGATGAAACCAATGAGAAAAATGAGTTGCTCCTTTACCTATTGCCCAGGCTTTCATTGCTGAAGCTACCTGATCGGCAACCAACCGGCTGATCTTTTCACCCGTCTCGCTGGCTTTTCTCACACTTTCAAATGCTTCACGCGACATAAATTCACGCATCTTATCATAATTGAAGGTAAGTTCTCCATAATAATCGGAAATTTTGCCTTCAATTTCAGGCATAATCCGGCGAGGGCGGGACAACGCCATTTCAATAGCCTTAAAACGAATGTTGCTCATGGTTTTGATTGGTTGAAAACAGAGATAACAAACATCATTTTAGATGAATTGTTTATTTTATTAAAATATGCTACTTTTAAGTTACACATTAATGCTGTCTCCTTGTTTTTTACGCCGCGAAACAAGCAAAACACCCAAAAAAACAATAAATCCATTTAATAACAGCAATTCGAAGCCAAATTTATAACCATTTAACAACTGCTCTGAATATTCATTTATGAAATAACAAATAATTGGGGATGCTATGGCAATGAATGGTATTATGCGATCATTGGCGATGCGTTTGGTGAGCAGACCGAAGGCAAAAAGTCCCAATAAGGGGCCATAAGTATAACCGGCAATGGTAAACAGTTTATTAATTACAGATTCATCACTAATGGCCCTGAAAAATATAATGAGTCCGGTAAGAAAGAGCGCAAATCCTATATGAACAGCCATACGGGTTTTTACACGCTGCTGTTCACTTAAAAGAGAGTTCTCGTTTAGTCCTAAAATATCAATGCTGAATGAAGTGGTGAGTGCAGTAAGCGATCCATCGGCACTGGAATAGGCTGCTGCCACCAATCCTATCAGAAAAACGATGCCCATAAAAGTCCCATGATACTTAAGGGCGATCAGGGGAAAGAGATCATCGGTACGTTCAGGAATAGCAATACCCATCTGCTCTGCATATATATACAACATAGCACCAAGGCTTAAAAACAGCAGGTTGACCGGGATTAAAGACCAGCTCATCAGATAGATGTTTTTTTTGGCATCCTTCAGGTTACGGCAGGTCAGGTTTTTCTGCATCATATCCTGATCCAGTCCGGTCATAACTATGGCAATAAAGGCTCCACTCACAAATTGCTTCAAAAAATGCCGCTTTTCATTGATTTCGGTAAAGAACATTTTTGAATACTGACTGGATTCTATTTCCCGGATCATTCCGGTGAAACTCAGTCCCAGCTCCCTCGAAATCATTATTGAAGAAACCACCACTGCAGCCAGCATAAAAGTAGTTTGTAAAGTATCTGTCCAGACTATTGTTTTGATGCCACCGCGGAAAGTATACAACAAAATCAGGCTCATAAAAATACCCACATTCAATATAAAAGGTAAATTCCAGGCATCAAAAACAAATATCTGAAGCACATTTACCACGAGGAAGACCCGGAAAGAAGAACCAATACTGCGAGATAAAATAAAAAAAGAAGCTCCGGTCTTATAGGTTCGGTTTCCAAAGCGCTGCCTGAGGTAGGTGTAAATTGAGGTGAGATTGCGTCCGTAATATACCGGTAGCAGGACGCCGGCAATAAATGCATAGCCCAGCAGATAGCCCAGTACAAGAACCATATATGAAAATGCACTGTTTCCCACTTCACCTGGAATGGAAATAAAAGTAACTCCCGAAAGGGAAGCTCCGATCATGCCATAAGCTACTACATACCAGGGAGAATTGCGGTTACCGGTAAAATAGGTAGCATTGTTCGATTTGCGGCCAGTAACTCCGGCGATGATAAAAAGCAATATTGAGTAGGCCAGAAATACGCCCAGAATAATTACGGGAGGCACGAAGTCAGCAGTTAGGGTTGGTTTTTAATGTCGCGTGCAAAGGTAATTAAATCATCATAGCGCCAGTCGACCTGATGTAATCCATTAAAATGAGCAGGAAAGTTTCCAATAAAAACCGTTTTCATTCCCAGACGTTTACCAAAAAGCATGTCTCCCGGTGAATCTCCAACCATAATGGATTTCTTAAAACTGATTTCGGGGTAATCTTTTTTGGCCATTAAGCCCATGCCTACATTTGGTTTGCGGCTATGGTGATTCTCTTTTTCCAGGTGGGGCGAATGGTAAATGGCATCAATGCGTCCGCCGGATGATAGTATCTCAGAAAGCATTTTTTTATGCAGGTCATCCAGATCAGATGAACTCATCAACCCTTTGCCCACCCCCTGCTGATTGGTGACCATTACAATGCGGCCAAAAATACTGGCAAATACAGGGAGCGCTTCAAGTACACCATTGGCAAACACAAACTGAGCCCAGGAGCGCACATAATCGCCCGGCAGTTTCTGGTTTATCACGCCATCCCGGTCGAGGAAGAGTGACCAGGTTTTATCAATATTTAAACCGGAGAAATTCATGCTGTGCGCGTTTGTAATCTTCAGGAATGCCAATATCGAGGAAGTAGGCATCGAATGCCTGCCCATAGAGTTGCTCTTTTTTGACCAGTTCAGGAAAAAGGTCTTTTTCTGCAGAAAAAATTTCAGGCAGATTAAGCTTTTTAAAAAAGCGGGAGGCAAACAGATAAATACCACCATTAATGAGGCTTTCACCACTTTGAGCCAGCTTTTCAGCAAAAGAAGTAATCACCCCTACTCTATTCATTTTAACCGTTCCATATCTGCTGGCATCACTTACTTTGCGAAGGGCCACTGAAACAGGTGCCAGTTCCTCCACATGCTTCTGGAAAAACTTATCCAGGTCGATATTAAACATGGTATCGCCGTTCATTACCATAAAATGAGGGGTTTGCACCCGTGAAAATGCAAATTTAATGGCCCCACCTGTACCCATGGGCTGGGGTTCGGCAGCGTATTCCAGTTCAAGTTCTTTATAGCTGTCACCAAAAAAAGTTTCAATGACCTGTCCAAGGTATCCTGTTGAAAAAATAACGCGTTTAAAACCCAGGCTATGGATAAAATCGAGCTGGTATTCCAGAAACGGCTTGTTGTTTATGGGCGCCATGGGTTTGGGCAGGTCGGGCACCGCTTCACGAAGTCTGGAACCGCTGCCACCGGCTAAAATGATAATATCTGGCAATGACATGAACATTATCGGGGAAATAATTCTGATTCAACAAGTTCACAAATGATGTGTCCAAGCGTAATGTGTGATTCCTGAATGCGCGGAGTATCGCCTGAGGGGATATTGAGCAGCAAATCACACAAGGGATTTAAATTACCACCCGACTTTCCGGTCATACCCACGACGATAAGGCCTATTTCACGTGCGGCAGTGGCGGCTTTCAGTATGTTGGGCGAATTTCCGGAGGTAGATAAAGCCACCAACACATCACCCGGCTTACCAGCTGCGAAGATCATTCGGGCATACACATCATCAAAGGAATAATCATTTCCCACAGCCGTTAAAAAGCTGGTATTCACATGTAATGCTTCGGCATTGAGCGGAGCGCGGTCATAATAAAATCTACCTGACAACTCTGCCGCCAGGTGCTGCGCATCAGCGGCACTTCCGCCATTCCCGCATAAAAGGACTTTCCCCCCGTTGCGATAGCAGTTAACGATAGCATCGATTACTTTACGGGTAGTAGCCAGCAGATTTTCATCGGCAAGAACCAGTGCCTTAACTGCGATGGACGATTGAATAATTTCCTTGATTCTTGTATACATATTTATAGCTTTGCGGCAAAAATAAGCAAAACAGCAATAGGAATTATGCCTATAACTATGCTTAAATACTCCAGGTAGTGAGTCCGAATGAAGTGAAATCGTATCTTTTGGCTTCTCCGCCAAATTTCTTCAGTGCATGGATCACTGAATTGCGGGTTTCACCGGGACAATAAAAGATCATAAAACCACCGCCACCGGCTCCACTGATCTTACCGCCCGAAGCTCCGGCTTTTCGCACTGTATCATATATGTCATCAATCAGTGGGTTTGTAATGCCATCGGCCATTCGTTTTTTGTTCCTCCATCCAAAGTCAAGGATTTCGCCAATGCTGTCAAGTTCCCCTTTAAGCAAAGCCTCTTTCATCATTACTGCCTGATCCTTAAGCTGATGCATGGCTTCAATAGACCGTTGATTTTTATTAATAACATTGGTAGCCTGGGTTTCAATAATGGTTGAGGAATAGCGGCTGGTCTGAGTGTAGTAAAGTACCAGATTATGTGCCAGTTCATTGAGATAAATATCCTTTATTCTCAAAGGATTAACAATTACTTTGTTATTGGCTGAAAATTCCATAAAATTAACTCCGCCAAAAGTAGCGGCATATTGATCCTGTTTGCCTCCGGCCATTCCCAGATCGACGCGTTCAATATCATAAGCCAGTTGAGCAAGATCATACTCTCCCAATGGAAGTTTAAGCCATTCAGCGAAAGCGCCCAAAATGGCCACCACCAGCGTAGATGAAGTGCCCAGCCCCGACCCGGGCAGGGCATCCACGTAAGTGGTAAGGGTAAAAGCCAACGGTTTATGGATGAAATCACGGATAACCCGGTTATAAACACCACGGTGAAGATCCAGATTTCCATCAATGGGCAGGCTCTGTGTTAAATCAAATTCAAAAAACTCGTTTTTATCCGTAGAATGCAATACTATTTTATTGTCATTTCTGGGTTCAATGCTGGCATAAGCGTAAAGGCTGATGGTAGCATTCAGGATGGCTCCGCCATATATGTCTGAATAGGGGGCAACGTCGGTACCGCCACCGGCCAAACCCAGACGAAGCGGAGCTTTTGATCTGTATAACATACGCAACTCTTTTTTTTACTACAATCCAACGGTTTAAGCACTTAATTGTTGCTTATATGCGCTGATAGCAATGTTGTTCATCAGCAAAGATAATTGATAATACATCTTAACCGGGGATAAAAACCATTTAACGACCTCTTTATCAACCTAAAAACGACTATTGCCCTAAAACCCAATGTCTTCATAAGCCAAACATCGATGTTAAGTTATCAAGGAAATATTTCCAGGAATACTTTTCTTTTAATTTAGAAACATTGTTTGAAAACTGTTCTTCTTTTTTCTCTTTATAAAAAGAAACAATGGATTCGGCCACAGCTTTACTCTCGGGTTCAGCCACATAGCCTGCCACGCCATCCGGCACGAATTCACCCAGGCCACCCACATTGGTGATGATCATTGGTTTGTTAAAATGGTAAGCAATTTGTGTAACTCCGCTTTGAGTAGCACTTTTATAAGGTTGTACGACCACATCGCAGGCACTAAAATAAGCACCTACTTCACTATCGGGGATAAAGTCGTTCGACATTATGACAATGTCTTCTATACCCAATTTCATTATTTGTTCAAAATAGGGGGATGAATCCGTATAAAACTCACCCGCCACCAGCAACTTGATATTGAGCGCCCTAATTTCAGGCCGCGCCATGGCTTCAAGGAGTATATCCAATCCCTTATAATCCCTTATAAATCCAAAAAAAAGCAGATAGTTAAATTCAGGATCAAGCTTTAAGCGGTGCCGGGCTACTGTTTTTTCCAGGGGAGCTCCAAAATTATCATAAATCGGATGCGGACTAAACACCCTGGGCTTGTTAACATCAAACAGTGCAATATCGTCCATTACCTTTCTTGACATGGCAACAAATCCATCAATGCTGTT
This sequence comes from Bacteroidales bacterium UBA5281, assembly GCA_002410555.1. Classification (GTDB taxonomy): domain Bacteria; phylum Bacteroidota; class Bacteroidia; order Bacteroidales; family Lentimicrobiaceae; genus Lentimicrobium. The sequence goes on from DHSR01000020.1 coordinate 96,744, forward strand.
GCTGAAATATTGTGCAAGGATGCGATCACCGGGACGTTTTTCGTGGGGAATTATATTATCAATAATGGTAACCACTTTGGTTGTTCTATTGGTTCTGGCTATGCGGGCAATGGTTCCCAGACAGGGCGCCATAAAAGGTATCCAGAATTTTACAACCATCAGATCAGGCTTCATTTTCCTGAGAATCATTCCCACCCTGATCCAGTTGAAAGGATTGATTGAATTAATGATTACCCGGATAGGAACATTACCCGAATAACTTTCTGTAGAAAGCTGGGTTTTACCAGGAAACAATAATTTGGGATATTGCAATGAGAAGGTATAAATTTCAGTACTCCAGCCTTCATTGGCGAATTCGAGCGCCAACCTTTCATTAAAGTTGGCCAGCCCTCCCCTCAATGGATGAGCGGAACCAATAATAACTACCTTATGTTTTGTCATCTGTCGCTGTTTGACTAAATTATCTCTTCCACCAGGTAATGGTTTCTGTCGCTGGAACTCCGGCTTATCAGTTCCCCCAGGAAACCGGCCAGAAACAACTGTGTTCCCAGCACCATAGCCAATAAGCCAAAATAAAATAACGGCCGGTCGGTCATTTTATATCCAGCCATGAAAATTTTGGCATATGCCAGATATGCTGCAACAACAAATCCGAATAAAAACAAAACACTTCCCAGTGCACCAAACAAATGCATGGGTTTTTTGCCAAATCTTGACACAAACATTATGGAAATCAGATCCAGAAAACCATTGATGAACCTTTCCCAGCCAAATTTGGTTACTCCATACTTGCGTTTTTGGTGTTCTACTACCTTCTCCCCTATTTTATTGAAACCAGCCCATTTGGCAATTACCGGGATATAACGGTGCATCTCGCCATATACCTCAATGGATTTGACTACTTCACGGCGATAGGATTTTAGGCCGCAATTCATATCGTGAAGTTTAATTCCGGAAATCTTGCGGGTAGTGGCATTATATAATTTAGAAGGCAGATTTTTGGTCACTTTTGAGTCATGCCTCTTTTTCTTCCAGCCGGACACCAAATCGTAGCCATCTTCAACAATCATGCGATAAAGTCCGGGAATTTCATCGGGGCTATCCTGAAGGTCAGCATCCATAGTAATGACAACATTGCCCGAAGCGAGTTCAAAACCTTTATTCAAAGCAGCAGATTTGCCATAATTGCGTCTGAATTTGACGCCTTTTACACAGGCATGTTCAGCTTTCAACCTGTTGATGACACCCCAGGAACCATCATTACTACCATCATCAACAAAAATAACTTCATAGGTATACTTATGGGTCTTCATTACCTTATTGATCCATTGCAAAAGCTCAGGTAAAGACTCTTCCTCATTATAAAGGGGAATAACTACAGAAATATCCATAATTTAAAGTTGGAGCCCATGTTTAGTTTTCGGGAAAGGCAGCATCAAAGCTGGTATCTTCCTTTTTAGTAAATATAGAAGTTATGAGCGAGAATATGGTGCCATAAAAAGTGAGTGATAACATAGAAATGATAGCCAGACCAATTGGAGTCATGGTTTTGGCAGAAAAACTCATCGCCTGGTCAATCTGATCTTCGGTCATTCCCCTGTCTGCCAGATTCTGAGCAGCGGTATCTAACATTTGATTGATCAATTCAGGATCAAAAAATTTAAAAAACACATACGTATATACAGCCATTACAACTCCCGCGACCAAACTAATAAGCGCTCCTGAAGCAAGACTTCTGCCATAGGTAATAAAACCCTGTGAATGTTTGTCACGATAAGCTATTGTACCTATAACTATACCTATTATGAGTACAATAAATGAAACAAAACTGACCCAGGACTCCTGGGAAAAACCAAAACTGTAAAACAGCAATGACAGAAGAATATATCCTGCACCGGTTAACAGTCCATAACGTAATGCATTGTTAAACAGGCTCACTTTTGGTGGGTTGCCGCTAAAGGCGGTTTCATTTGTACTTGTTTCCATTTGAAATGTGTTTTAAAGTTATGCAAATGTAATAAATCCCTTTACCTACTCAAAAAATAAAATGAATTTACGGTTACAATTCTCTAAAATGAAAACATCTCCCTCCTCATGCATGCGTAGGTATTTTTACATACGAATGCCGGTTTTCGACAGACAATTTTTTATATAAAAGTTGTTTTCAGGATAAAAAGTTGTATTTTTGCACCGGGTAAGTCTTATACGACCAGCTCCCATTTAACTCCCCCAGGTCAGGAATGAAGCAAGGGTACAATGGTTGTAGCGGTGCGATGTAAGTAGCTTACCCTTTTTTATTGGCTTTATTTTGCTTATTTTTGTAAAAAATCCGGAGCCATGTTATTAAAAGTATATCCCGAAAACCCCAATCCCCGTCACATACATACCGTGGTGGAATGCCTGATGGATGGAGGCATTATCATTTACCCCACTGATACAGTATATGGTCTTGGATGTGACATCTTTAAATCGAAAGCTGTTGAACGTATCGCATTGATTAAGGGCATCAAGGCCGAGAAGTCCAATTTTTCATTTATCTGCGATGATTTGAGTCAACTCTCTGATTATAGCAAACCAATTCCCAACGAGGTATTTAGGTTAATGCGTAAAAACCTGCCCGGGCCTTTCACATTTATCCTGAATGCAAGTAATAACGTGCCCAAGCTTATACAGAGTAAGAAAAAAACGGTGGGTATCCGCATTCCCGATAATAACATTCCCAGAGTCATTGTTAAAGAACTGGGGCATCCCATCATGTCTACTTCTATTCATGATGATGATGAAATCATTGAATATACCACCGATCCGGAACTTATTTATGAAAAATACAGCAATCTGGTGGACATTGTGATAGATGGTGGTTATGGTGACAATGAACCTTCCACCGTAATTGACTGTACCGGGCCTGAACCGCTGATTATCCGTGAAGGCAAAGGCATCCTGATATAAAGCGGATGGGTTTATGAAGGAATACAACAGCAAAACCACCGGCAACCTATTTGACCTAAACGGTATAGATCCCAATGGATCAGAATGGTTTGAGACACTCGCTTCAGGCAATAATCTGAGCATCGAACGCATTGTTTCACATGGGCAAATCACCCCAGGAAATCAGTGGTACAATCAGCAATCCGACGAATGGGTGGTATTATTACAGGGAGAAGCTACCCTGGAATTTCAGAATGGATCAATTATAAAATTGCATAAGGGCGACTATATTTTTATACCAGCCCACAAAAAACACCGCGTTAGTTATACCAGCACTACCCCTCCCTGCATTTGGCTGGCCATTCATTTTTTAAATTTGAATCTACAGTAAGCTGAAAATGTGAAAATTACCCTTTCAGGAGAAAAAATTGTAAAAAAACATTTGGAGATTAAACCAAAAGCACTACTTTTGCAGTCCCTTAAACGATTCCGTAGCTCAGCAGGTAGAGCACATCCCTTTTAAGGATGGGGTCCTGGGTTCGAGCCCCAGCGGGATCACAACCAACAACACAAACCACTTGTAAATCAATACTTTACAGGTGGTTTTTTCTTTTTACATACAAATCTACATACACTTTCGACAATTTACCCCCCTATTTTTGAGCAAAAATATACCCCGGTCAATTTAATGGCCGGGGGATGTTTGTAGTCTTTAAATCATTTCAGCAATAAATAATACTTTCGGTTGGTACCCTTCTGAAATTCGCCTTAGCATCTCATCTGAAATCTGGGTAAGGTCTTCAATGGTTTTAACTTTTCCTGAATTGATCTGGTCAATTTGTTGCGGTGTAAATTCTCCATTTATCAGTATATCGTTTCCGTTATCAGCTTCCACGATTGAAGTGTTACGGGTTCCATTTTACCGGCTGATAAATCCCGGATTGTTTGGATTTTCTCTTTCTTATTCATTTTTAGGTGGCATTTCTTTAACTCTAATATGAAATACTATGTCCTGGGGTAATACCTCATCAGGGTATCCGGGATCAGCGCACGTGAGTACACCGTTCCTGTCAATCACTACAAAGGCTTTGCAATCCCGTTCATCTATTCCGGCCAATAACTTTTTGGCTTGGGTGATCTTGTTTTTTCGTGTCATTGGTTGCCTTATGGTTGCTTTTGTCATTGGTTGTTCTTTTTTAATCGGGTTATCAATTCATCAAGCTGTTCATCGGTCAAACGCTCCAGTTCATGAAGGGGTGCCGGTAACACGTGTTTAAACAATCTTTCAATGAAGTTTAAACGGTCTTTTGGCTCCAATGATTCATAATCGGCCTGTAAGGTTTCCATATTTTTATCAATGAAGTCCTGTATCAGGTTTCTAATTTCATCGCTTGTTTTGTTCGGGGTGCCCTTGGGCCTGCCTTTGGGGTTCCCTGAAACGCCTTTTTCAAATTTCATATCTCAACTGTTTTTAGCCTGTTGTTAACAGGGTGTCGGTTAATATTTGTTTAACTTCTTTCAATCGGTCAAGGTATGGCAGAAAGTGAGGTTTGCCGTTATTCGCCTTAATAGTTGAAAGGTGCCCATCAATAAATAAATTTATGTCCATTATGGTAGTGCACTGATTCAGCTTTATGGGTTGGGTTGGTAGTTCAATGCTTTTATAGTAGGTTTCCAGCTCTATAATATCCTTGCTCCAGTCATCGGGCTGCTCCTTTATAGGGTGTGCAATTCGTTCAGGTTTCGCCTCTCCGGTGGCCTGTGGCATCGTTTCGGGGTGCTGTGGTATATTGCACTGCAAAGGGGTTTCGGTGGCATGTGTGGCTTCTTTTACATTCAATTTATAGAAAGTAAATTCATCATCCAGCACACGCCTGAAAAGGCTTTCAGCTTGGTGCCTGTTCTGTTGCTTGCAAATTATTTCATCGTGCACCGATAAGAAAGGTATCCCGGATTCATTTAGCGATTGCCATACTTTACGCATTGTTTGCACTTCTGTTGATTGCAGTAACCAGGATAAATTTGAATATGGTTTCGCCTTGCTGTGAGGGTTTCCCGGCTCATGGTTGCGCTTGTACGCATTGATCCATGTAATCCAATCAGCGGCACCAAACATCTCTGCAAGGCTGTTATTTGCCCGTGCGAATATTATTTCAAAAAATCGCTTCTTTCCCTGATCCCTTGTTTCAAGCCCTGCTGCCTGCTGTAATTTTATGTAAATATCTTCGCCCGATTCAATCCAGTTTGAAAAGTCATTCGCCCCGATCCGCTGGTGAAGTATCATTCCCAATAAAAGCGGCTGCATGGTGGTAACATCCAAACCAATGGTGGTTTGTCCATCAATTAGTAAGTTAGTCCGGTGGGTACGGTGAAAATTAGTTATCGGGGTATGTACTCGGCTGGCGAAGGCATCCACTGTAAAAAAGTAATCCAGTCCGAAATTGCGATTCTGCAAAAAGAAATCAAAATAAGGTGTCGAAGGTGCGCCCGGTGGCAATGATACACGCATCAGGTGCCCTTGCATCAACTTCGTTTGTGGGCCATAATTAACCTTTTTAGGTTTGAGCAAACGCAAATCCAACGGCCATTTGTCGGGGTTGATAGCCCTATACATCAGCATTATTCTGCCTGAAATCGGGTTCATTTGTTCGGATATTTCCAGTTCATCGGCTGCGATAAGTTCTTCTAATGCCTGTTTTCTGGGGTTTTTAGGCCATACAAAGAAACGCTGTTCAATTTCCTTCTGGTCAATATGTACCACTTCGCCATCATCAATGCCTTTTAATCGGGTCTTCATGAATTGCAACGTTCGCACGTATGCCATAAATCCATGCTGGTTGATGGTCAACGCTCCTGCCTGTAAGGCCTTCGGTTTTGCGCTTGTTCTGTTATCTTTATTCATTGTTTTTGTTTAAGGTCAAAATATGCAAATGCAAAATACCTATACATATTTGCATTTGCATAAAGTTATGCAAGTGCAAATACATACCTTTTGTCCGTATGCAAATCGTATGCAAATCGTATGCAAGTCTATTGTAAAGCATTGCTATACTGTTTATTAAGTCTGTAATTGTCATCTTCACCTTTTAAAATCATCTCATCGGCATTCATTAAGGCAAATATGCCTGCTGCTGTGCGCTCTTGGCACGCTTTTTTAATCATTATTTGCTTTATTGCCTTTTGCCGGCTGTAGGAATTCGGGCCTGAAAATATCTTTTCACATACTTTCCATGCATCAGCCATTTTTAATTCTGCCTTTTTATCGGGGTCTGATTCCATACTTTTAACTCCGCACCCTACATGGTAGCCATGTTCTTTGCTGTATTGAAACATCAACTGTGGTATGTCTGCTTTCCCGGCATACCGTAATATCTTAGGCTCAATAAATGAAATGTCCCCTTCAGCTTTTACCATAATTATACCACCGCTTTTGCGCTGGCATTGGCTCCCGAAATGTCCACGTTCTTTGTCGCTGCCTGGGTTTGTGTGAACAATGATAAATACGGCTGTATGGTATTGAATTGCAAGTTCCTCAAAGTATTTTACCGCTGCATTTGACCGCTCTGGGTCGTTCACGTCCGCGATATAGTCCGCACCCCCATCAATCCATATTGAATGTATGCCGTTAAATTTATCGCTGGCACCCTCACAAATGCCTGTTGTTATATCTGCATACTTATCAATGTCCAGTTGTCGGATATTATAAGAAAGGTAATGGTTCGGGCACGTGGTGAAATCAGCACGCTTCAGTATTGTTTTTACATTGCGCTGTTGTTTATGCCGGGCCTGTTCGGTATCAAAGTGAATAACGGCTTTTTTATCGGCATTGAATAACACTTCCACGCCTTCCAGTCCATCAGCTATTTGCCCCGTTTCACTAATTGCCGCACCTATTAACATACTTACAAATGCTGATTTTCCGCTTTTGCTGGCACCTGATATGGTGAATATGTCTTCAGCGGCTGCGATAATTTCACCGCTAATTTTTAGGACTGGTTGCGGCTCTGGTATCAGGGTTAAATCAGTGATCCGCAAATATTCATATTCCGATAACTTGCTTGGTGCTCCATTCTGTACATAAAACTGCTGCAAGTCGGTTTCTGGTTGATCTATACTATTGTCGCCCGCTTCACCCATGGCCGAGTTGGCATCAAATACCGTTTTATCGTTCATCGCTTAACAGTATTTGAAGGTTCAACAATAGCCGGAAACATTTCGGGGTTGGTTGTGTAAAATCCCGCCCGGTGTTTTGAAATTGGGCAAATGCCTTTCCGCACCACTTCAATATGATTATGTTTCCGCTTTGGGTATTCGAGAAAGGATAGAAACGTCCTTTGTGATTGTACCTGAAAATATGTATCTTTGCTCTTATTCTGATTGCCTTCCCCATCCCGCCCGGTGGGGTTTTTTTTATTTATCATTTGCGCCTCCGATCTTTAACAGTTGTCATTGCGCCACGCACTTTGTCGGGGTCAAACAACAATGTCCGGCCATCCTGCCAAAATTCAAACACTCCTTCGTTTTTGAGCTTCTGGGCTCTGGCAGGTGATACCCTTAAAAATGCTGCAAGTTCATGTATGCCTTTAATAAAGGGTTGCGGGGTCTGTTGAGTACTGACTTCATGATTTGACAATGCTACTCTAACGGCATCGTAAATCAGCGATTTTAACGCTGTTTCATTGTAGGGAAATAAGCTAATTGCCTCCATAGTTTTTATGTATTGGTTGTGAAGGCAAATAAAGCGGGGGATTTTCGGGGATTTTACCCTAAATAAAAAAAAAGCCTTAATGTATATCGCTATACATCAAGGCTTTACAATTAAATGCAAGCTATTTATCCCTATTTTGTCACCTTTCTGCCTATTTTCTTGTAAATTTCATCATATTCAAGTTTATTTGATTTACCGGCTGTTGATTTTTGCCAATAGCAATATTCAGAAAATACACGTGAAATTTCGTTTCGGTCAATTCCGGCTGAAAGTAATTTTCCTAAATCCTCCCATAAACTTTTTTTTGTACCTATGTAATTTAGTGAAATATATTGCTTATCATTTTTAGTAAGGTTATTCTTAAGGTTTTCAAGTTCAAGGCTTGTTAACGTGAACATATTATTCAGAATGTCATCAACTGATAGGCCTTTCGGCTGGGTGCCATTATCATTACCTTTGCTTAGGTGCGCATCCAGTTCTTTTGTCCTAATTTGGCAGTATTCTGCTATGTGTTCCTGCTTTATGGCCAATAATCCTTTTTCGTCCAGTTCATCTGGGTACGCATAAATATGCCAATTAATAAAATTCATAAAATTATTAGGTAATATTAATCCCCTATGCTCGAGAAACGCCTTCATGCTGGCCAATTTGCTATTGGTGTTAACCTCCAATTCTGAAAATAAAATGCCTAATTGTTGGCTAATTACCTCCATTGCTTTTTCAGAATTACCTAAAAATCCTACCTGCTTAAAAAAAGCATCTGTTAACTGTTTTTCTTTACCTTTGTCCATATCATTAATTTTATGCCCCGGTTTATGGCCTGCAAGCCTCCGGGGCTTTGTTTTATAATAGATTTATTGCATCCTGCTGTAATTCCTTACTTACATCGTAATAACGTGTAAACGCCTTACTTCCGGCCACGTGTCCGCTCATGCTGCTGATAATACCGTTATCAACTTTGCCGTAAAGATTGCCCACAAATGCCCGCCTGGCCATGTGACTGCTCACAATGTCGCTGATATGCACCTGTTCCGGCTCTCCGGTGGTGGGGTTCAATCGGGTGACAATACGATTAATGCCAACTTCCCGAAATAAGTCTTTCAGGTAATCATTGTATCGCTGATCTGTGATGAAAGGCAATAACCTGCCATCAGGTAAATTGTAACGGCTTAATATTTCCAATGCTTTAGGGTGCAAAGGTATTGAAACATTTACCGGTTTCCCTTCTTTGGTTTTTCTTGGAATGTAGGTGATTGTATTGTTTTGAATATTCGCTTTTGTCAACTTACATAGGTCGCCAACTCTTGCACCAATAAGGCATTGAAACACAAATATATCCCGCACACGCTGCAAACGCTCTGATTCAATGGTGGCACAAAACAGAATGTTCCTTTCGTCTGCTGTGATATAAACTGGTTCGCCGTATGTTTCACCGGGCACCTGATAGCCATCTGATCCAAACGGGTAATGTATTTCAGTTCCTTTCCTTTTCAATTCCTTCCGGGCAAAGTTCCAAAAAGTACGGGTTAATGCTATAATTACATGAGCGGTATTTTTACCAACGGGTGAATGAAATAATTTTGTACCCCTGCCTTGCGGCCTTGTGCTTTCGTTCCTTAGGTAGTATTCAAAATCCCTTAACAAGTCAACTGTAATGGCTTCAAAAGTGATTTGCAAGCCTCTGGTAGCTTCATATCTTTGCCAATGATTAATTGTACTGTTTATCCTATTTTTGCGCCCTGTTGACAATTTGCAAACATCGTGGTAGTGATGAAACATCGAATAAAAGTCTGCACCGGCTGGTTGTGGCTCAGGTGTAATCGCTTTGCTACATACATCGTCCAGTAATGTTTTTATCTGATCCTTTGTTGCACTATCCACGTCCTGAAAAAAAAGTTCCAACGCTGCACGTATTTTTTTAAATCTGCTGTTAATGATATTGTATTGTACATCCCGGTTCCCTTCTGTCCCTATGCTGTTTTTCTTCGCCTGCTGTGCTTTAATGTCGAATTTATCCATATCAATACGGTATCCAGTGAAATAAAACATTCGGGTACCTGCAAAGCGAATATCTGCAAATACGGGTACATTGGTTTCAATCAGGTTTCCGGCTTTATCTTTGCGCCTTTCTGGTGAAATCTTAACGCTGTGTTTCATAACTGTATGTAAATAATGAACGGTTTAGAATCTACATACAAATTTACATACAATAATTGGAATAACCAAACATAATCTAAAATAATGTATTATCTTTATAGCCTTAATTATCAACTACTTTAAGGTGTCAATTAAAATCTATAAATATGTATAAAAATGGCTTTTGTGTTCCCAGCGGGATCACAACCAACAACCAAAACCACTTGTAAAACCATACTTTACAGGTGGTTTTTTCTATTATATACAAGAACCCGAAAAAACATTAACCCCATTTTATTAAATGTGGGCAGGATTAGTTTGAAGAAATAAATGTTTTTTTTGAATCCTACTCTTTTTTCCTCCATTATATTTTTGTAAATTAGTTTTCTATATTCATAAAGATTGAGCGCCGGCTTAAAAGCTTTTAAATCATTAGTATAACCAGCATTGGCTGACTTATTTGGGTAGGAGATTCGTTTTTTTATTATTTTTTATACAAAGACTATTCCTGAAAGCATTAGTAAAACCACAACACACAATTACACACTAAAAAAAACCCTTATGAAAAATTCTTATTATTTTTCAGCCTCATCATGGTGTTTGCAACTTCATGTAAAAAAGAAGAAGAAAGAGACAGCAGGGATCAATTTGTTGGCACCTATTATGGAACGCAAACCGTAACTGTTCCGGAACTTGAAATATCAGAGACGGCAAGTGGAACGATGAACATTACAAAGAGCAGTGAAAAATTCAAAATCCTTTTCAATGATGGTACTGTAACTCAGAAAGCTTCTGTAAACGGGAATAGGTATGATTATGAAAAGTACACGCAAACAGAAATCATTGAAGGAACAAAAGTTACGATAGAAATTTCCGGTTCGGGTACGTTTATCAACGGTAAGCCTTGTTGAATCGGGCACCGTGACTTACTTTTTATTGGGAATGAAATTTAGCGGTACCTGGATAGCCGTATTCAACCCGACAATAGAGTATGTATCAATCAACAAAAAACGTTCAGGAATTTTTTGAGTGAGTTTGGGGCCAGTTTCTCGACTGTCTTTTTTTATATGAAGTCAGATTTTCATACCAATGCCGGTTTAAGTTTTTGCCATAATTGTAAAAATCCCAAAAAACTATTGCAGGCCATTAATCTTATTGGTAGTTTTGCTTTTTTATAATCAATCATTATTTTAAAATCCAATTTATGAAAATTACCATAGTCGGTACGGGTTATGTAGGCCTGGTTACCGGCACCTGTTTTGCAGAAGTAGGCATCAATGTAGTATGCATTGATATTGACTATCAAAAGATCGAGAATCTGAAAAAAGGCATCAGTCCGATATATGAGCCTGGCCTGGACGAAATGATAGAACGCAATGTTGAGAAGGGACGACTACATTTTTCCACTGACCTGGCATCCGCAATAAACGACACTGAGGTAATATTTATAGCTGTTGGCACGCCTCCTGATGAAGATGGCAGCGCAGATTTGAAACATGTACTTGACGTGGCCCGGACGATAGGCATGCATATGGAGCGTCCGCTTACCATAGTTACCAAAAGTACCGTGCCTGTGGGTACCGCCCTTAAAGTAAGGGGAGCCATACAACAGGCTTTAACCGAACGAAAATCTGAGTTGACATTTAATGTAGCTTCAAATCCGGAGTTTCTGAAAGAAGGCGATGCCATCAGTGATTTTATGAAACCCGACCGCATTGTAGTAGGCGTAGAATCAAAGCAGGCCGAAGAGATCATGTCAAGGCTTTACAAACCTTTTACACTGAATGGTCATCCGGTTATTTTCATGGATGTACCTTCGGCCGAAATGACCAAATATGCAGCCAATGCCATGCTGGCCACCAAAATAAGTTTTATGAACGACATCGCCAATGTATGTGAAATATTGGGTGCCGATGTAAATATGGTTCGTAAAGGCATTGGTAGCGATTCACGTATTGGTAACAAATTTATTTATCCGGGTATAGGTTATGGTGGCTCCTGCTTTCCTAAAGATGTGAAAGCTTTGATAAAAACTGCTGACGATGTAGGTTATCCCATGCGAATTTTAAAATCGGTTGAAGCTGTGAACGATGATCAGAAATCTGTGCTGTTCAATAAACTGAAATCTTATTATAAGAACGATTTAGACGGAAAAACCATTGGTTTATGGGGTCTTTCATTTAAACCTCAAACCGATGATATGCGTGAAGCTCCTGCGATGGTGATTATCAAGCATCTTCTGAAAAGCAATTGCCGGGTAAAAGCCTATGACCCGGTAGCCATGGAGGAAGCAAAACGACGCATTGGAAATACAATTGAATACTGTGCCGATCCTTATGAAGTAGTGATAGATGCCGATGCCTTATTGCTCATTACAGAATGGACTGAATTTAGGTTCCCCAACTGGAATGTGATTAAAAAACTGATGAAAAAAGCGGTTATCTTCGATGGTCGCAATATATATGATGTTAAAGAGATACAGCGTCATGGCTTCGATTATTTCGGTATAGGAATAAAGAACGGCAAATTGATCCATTCAACCATCGATAACACAACCAACAATGGGTAAAAAAATACTGGTAACGGGTGGAGCAGGATTTCTGGGTTCACATTTGTGCGAACGTTTGCTTAACGAGGGCAACGAGGTAACATGTCTGGACAATTTTTTTACCGGCGAGAAATCAAACATTGTTCATCTGTTGGCAAATCCCTATTTTGAACTGGTTCGCCATGATGTTACCATGCCTTATTATATTGAAGTAGACCAAATATATAATCTTGCCTGCCCGGCTTCTCCCATTCACTATCAGTATAATCCGATAAAAACGGTAAAAACTTCCGTTATGGGAGCCATCAATATGCTTGGTCTGGCAAAACGGGTTAAGGCAAAAATACTACAGGCTTCCACCAGCGAAGTTTATGGTGATCCTAAAGTTCATCCGCAAACCGAAAGTTATTGGGGACATGTAAATCCCATTGGTGAACGGGCATGTTATGATGAGGGCAAGCGCGCAGCCGAAACTTTATTTGTAAACTATCATGCCCAAAACAAGGTGCGCATCAAAATTATGCGTATATTTAACACTTACGGTCCACGCATGCATCCCACAGACGGCCGGGTGGTTTCCAACTTTATTGTACAGGCCCTGCAAGGGCAGGACATTACCATTTATGGAGGGGGAGAACAAACCCGAAGTTTCTGCTATTATACCGACCTGCTTGAAGGCATGATTAGATTAATGGAAACAGGTGATGAAGTAATTGGTCCGGTAAATGTGGGTAATCCCAATGAATTTACCATTCTGGAACTGGCTGAACTGGTGATCCGGCTGACAGAATCTTCATCAAAAATCGTGTTTCAGCCACTCCCAAGTGATGATCCAATGCAAAGGCAGCCCGACATCACCCTGGCCCGGCAATTGCTCAACTGGGAGCCTAAAGTGCAATTGGAAGATGGCTTAAAGGAAACCATTGCCTATTTTAAAACCATTGTTAAATAACTAAACTGTCATGAGGATACTTGTTACTGGTAGTAATGGCCAATTGGGAAATGAATTAAAGCAATTATCCAACCAAGGACATGAGTTTTTATTTACCGACTTCCTGGAGCTCGACATTACACAACAAGTGATGATTGATGGTGTGTGTAAGGAATTTGCCCCGCACCAAATCATCAACTGTGCTGCTTATACTAACGTTGACCGGGCAGAACAGGAACCCGGTGTCGCATTTTCGTTGAATGGCGATGGCCCCGCACTGCTGGCATTGGGAGCCAAAAAGTGTGGTGCACGATTGCTGCATGTTTCCACCGATTATGTTTTCAGTGGAAAAAACTACAAGCCGTATGTTGAAGAGGATGTTCCTGATCCTGCCGGCGTGTATGCCAGAAGTAAAGCTGCCGGTGAAATCAAGGTTCTGGAGAATAATCCGGAATCACTCATTGTGCGCACTTCATGGCTTTATTCAGCTTATGGACATAATTTTGTAAAGACCATTCGCAAAGCTGGTAGAAACCATGGAGAACTAAAAGTGGTAGCCGACCAGATAGGTACTCCCACCTGGGGCCACGATCTGGCGAAAGCTTTGCTTTTACTCGCAGAACTGGGTAATCAGAGTGGCATTGTTCATTTTTCTAACCAGGGCGTTTGCAGTTGGTATGATTTCGCTTTGGCTATCGTTGAATTTTCGGACATAGATACCCGTGTTTGTCCAACAGATACCGAAGGTTATCCCCTACCCTCACCCAGACCTTATTACAGTGTGCTGAATAAGAACAAATATGAATTATTAACCCGGACAAGCATACCGCACTGGCGCCAAAGCCTGAAGAAATGTATAAAAATTCTCGATGAGCAAGGCTGAACTTAACCGCATACATACCCGGATTTTTGAAGCCGCCTCGGAAATATATGCCAACCTTGGTCAGGGACTTGATACTGAGATATACCTTACCTGTTTTATGCATGAATTGAGGTTAAAAGGATTACTGTTCAAACGTGGAGTAACATTTCCCGTCATTTACAAAAACATAAAAACCAACCGGGAAATCATCGTTGATTTGATGATTGAAAACCAACTGCTGGTAGATGTAACTCCATCGGAATCAATTACACCCTTGCAAATGAGCAGTATGTCAAGCAAATTGAAGATTGCACAAAAGCGTATGGGAATTTTACTTACTTTTAATGCCCTTACAGTAACTGAAGGCTATCGAAAAATATTGAACAACAGCTGAAAATAGTCTGTTTATCTCATTTAAAAACCGTATAATTATGAGTCTCCAAAACATCGATCCCAACATTGTAACCAAAGCCACAGGCTGGCTCAGTGAAATTTACGATCCGGCAACCCGAAAGGCTGTCCAGGACATGATGAATAACCATACGACAGAACTAATCGATAGTTTCTACCGGAATCTTGAGTTCGGCACCGGGGGTCTGCGCGGAATTATGGGAGCCGGCACCAACCGCATGAATAAATATACCGTGGGCACTGCAACCCAGGGGCTGGCCAATTATATAAAGAAGACTTTTCCTGGTTCAGAAGAAATCAGGGCAGTCATAGCTTTCGACTCAAGGAATCAGAGTCCTTATTTTGCCCGCATTGCAGCCGAGGTGCTTGCTGCCAATGGAATTAAAGTCTTTTTATTCGACAGCCTGCGTCCAACCCCTGAATTGTCATTTGCCGTCAGAAAACTAAAATGCCATACCGGCATTGTAGTTACTGCTTCACACAATCCTAAGGAATATAATGGTTATAAGGTTTACTGGAGCGATGGCGGACAACTGGTTCCTCCTCACGATAAAAATGTGATTGCCGAAGTACAAAAAATTGCATCCGTTGAGGATGTTAAGTTCAGTGGAAAAGAAGATAACATTGAAATTATTGGTGAAGAGATTGACAAAGCCTATCTTGCTACCCTTAAGTCGCTTTCCCTCTCTCCTGAAATCATTAGAAAACAGCAGGATTTAAAGATTGTATATACAGCCATACATGGAACCGGATACAAACTGGTGCCTGAGGCACTTAAAAAGTTTGGTTTTAACAATGTGATCACTGTAAAGGAGCAGATGGAGCCGGACGGAAACTTCCCAACGGTGGTTTCTCCCAATCCTGAAGAAAAAGCTGCCATGCAAATGGCTCTGGATCTGGCTCAAAAAGAGAAAGCAGATATCATCCTGGCCACCGATCCCGATGCTGACCGTGTGGGCATGGGCGTGCGCGACAACGCCGGTAACTATATCCTGCTCAATGGAAATCAATCGGCTTCACTGCTGATTTACTATTTGCTTAGCCAATGGAAAGCCAAAGGCAAGCTTACCGGCAAAGAATTTATCGCTAAAACCATTGTAACTTCTGAACTTTTGAAGGATATTGCCGACAGCTTTGAAGTAGAAACCTTTGATGTACTTACCGGTTTCAAATACATTGCCGAAGTGATTCGTGAAAATGAAGGAAAAAAGCAGTTTATTGGAGGAGGTGAAGAAAGTTATGGTTATTTGATTGGCGATGCAGTAAGAGATAAGGATGCAGTAGCCTCCTGTGCCATGCTCTGTGAAACCGCCGCCTGGGCACGTGAACAAGGACTTAGCATGTATCAAATGTTGATAGACATTTATCATGAATATGGTTTTTACCTTGAAGAATTGGTGTCCATCACCAAAAAAGGAAAATCCGGAGCAGAAGAAATCCAGCAAATGATGGCTGATTATCGCAGCAATCCGCCTAAAGAAATCAATGGCATCAAGGTAGTTAAGATAAAAGATTATCTGATTCAGAAAGAGCAACATGTATCAAGCGGTGAAGTCAAACCCATTAACTTACCTAAATCCGATGTGCTGCAGTTCTTTTTGGAAGGCGGAAGCAAGATTACCGTGCGGCCCTCGGGTACAGAGCCTAAAATAAAATTCTATTTCGGTGTAAAAGGTCAGCTTCAGGACAAAGCAAAATTTGAAGAGGTGAACCGGAAGATGCGTGAAAAACTTGAAGAGATGATTGATGCAATGAAACTCAGATAAAGGGCATTCAGGCGAACCAAGCGGAAGTGATTGGAGAGCGGAATGGCATATTCCGCTCAACCACGATATAGCTTAAGCGGAATGCTGAGGTCAAAAAGAATACTAAGCTTTGATTCTGCCTGATTGCTATCAGGATTAAATCAGCTGAAAAAAAAATTCAGGATCGAACTTATTCGTCCTCTCAAACCTTAGTAAAAGTATGAAGGCCTTATCATAAAATTAAATCCCTAATCTTCCAATAGCAGATTATTTCAACAATTCAAGCATGCGTTTCCCGATTTCTGCGGGTGAATCAACTACATTTACGCCACATTCACGCAAAATAGCCTTTTTAGCATCAGCGGTATCGCCTTCACCGCCTACTATGGCCCCGGCATGCCCCATGGTGCGACCTTTGGGTGCTGTTGCTCCGGCAATAAAACTAACTACAGGTTTAGTGCCGTGTTCCTTAATCCAGTAAGCAGCCTCTGCTTCCATGCCGCCTCCTATTTCTCCAATCATCACAATGCCGCTGGTTTCGGGATCATTCATAAAAAGCTCTACCGCATCACGTGTAGTTGTACCTATAATTGGATCACCCCCTATTCCAATAGCAGTACTCTGACCCAAACCTGCCTTGGTAAGCTGATCAACTGCTTCATAGGTTAAGGTTCCTGAACGACTGACAATACCTACCTTGCCCTTTTGGTGAATGAAGCCGGGCATAATACCTATTTTTGCTTCTCCAGGAGTGATGATGCCCGGACAGTTGGGACCAATCAAACGGCTGTCGCGTCCTTTCAGATATTCCTTGGTCTTCATCATATCTTTAACCGGAATGCCTTCTGTAATGCACACAATTACTTTGATGCCTGCTTCGGCAGCTTCCATAATGGCATCTGCTGCGAATGCAGGTGGAACAAATATAAGCGACACATTGGCATCAGTAGCTTTTACTGCTTCCGCCACTGTATTAAATACCGGCTTGCCCAAATGGAATCGGCCTCCCTTGCCTGGTGTGATGCCACCCACTACGTTGGTACCGTACTCTATCATTTGGGTGGCATGAAATGTACCCTCAGTGCCGGTAAAACCCTGCACAACAACTCTTGAATCTTTGTTGACTAAAATGCTCATTTTTGATCTTTTTCAGTTGATTGATTTGGAAATGCTACTTTAAAAAGGAAAATTACCTATTTTTGTTCATATGTTGACATGAAAATGTTAATTTAATGCAAAAAAAGCACATTTCCTGCAAGTTCTAAACCAATGAATGCTGTTTGCGATGAAATGATACCTTATGTCGTGTAAACCCTAAACCACTTTGCCATGAACTTAGATTTTCTACATTCTGAAGATACCATTTGCGCACTTTCGACCTCTCCGGGTGTAGGCGCCATAGCCGTAATCAGGTTATCGGGTCCAAAAGCTATAAGCATTACCGATGCATTATTCAAGTCAAAAAGGGACACATTCACCCTCTCTAAAGGTGAAAGCCATACCCTGCATTTCGGAGACTTCTATGATGGGGAAAATGTATTGGACGAAGTGGTGGTTTCAATCTTTAAGGCTCCTCACTCATATACGGGTGAAGACGTAATAGAGATTTCATGCCATGGTTCCCTATACATTCAGCAGCGGGTGCTGGAATTGCTGATTCAGACGGGTGCGCGGTTAGCGGCCCCTGGTGAATTTACTTTCAGGGCATTTATGCATGGCAAATTTGATCTTTCGCAAGCCGAGGCAGTGGCTGACCTCATTGCATCAAATTCAGAATCATCGCATCAATTGGCAATACAGCAAATGAGGGGTGGCTTTTCTCAAAAAATTGCCCGCCTGCGGGCACGATTGATTGAATTTGCTTCACTTATCGAACTGGAACTTGATTTTAGTGAAGAAGATGTAGAGTTTGCTAACCGGGATGAACTCAATAACCTGCTCCAGGCCATTAAATCCGAAATTGATCACCTGAAACAAAGTTTTGAATTGGGCAATGTAATGAAACATGGCATACCTGTGGCGATAGCCGGTAAAACAAATGTAGGCAAATCCACCCTGCTTAATGCACTGCTGAATGAAGAAAAGGCCATCGTTTCAGAGATTCCGGGAACAACACGCGATGCCATTGAAGATACCATAAGTATTCAGGGAGTTCTTTTCCGGTTTATCGATACTGCCGGTATCCGCCATACCGAAGAACCTATTGAAACTATAGGCATTGGACGTACATTTGAAAAAATGAACCAGGCAGCAGTAGTTTTATATGTATTTGATATTACTACTGCTTCAGGCGATGAAATAGATGAAGCTCTGGATGATATTCGCAGTCAGCTCCATGATCCTGAAAAAGTGATCATTCCTATTGCCAACAAAACTGACCTGCTCACCGAGGCTCCTCATACCTTTAAGAAGTTGGTTGAAATGGAAACAATTTTTATATCGGCCAAGCGAAACGAAAATATCAATCTTATTGCCGACAAACTGCTTCAGACAACGCACAACGGTAGTCCTCATGATCGCACAATAGTGTATAGTCTGCGTCATTTTGATGCTCTGAGCAAGGCTGGTCAAAGCATTGAAAATATAGAAAGAGGCTTTGCTGAAAAAATCCCCTCCGATCTGGTAGCCATTGACATCCGTCAGGCTTTGCATCACTTGGGCACCATTACGGGCGAAGTAACTAACGATGAGCTACTTACGAATATTTTCGGGAAGTTTTGCATCGGGAAGTAATAGCCCTGAAAGGGCGAAACACCTGAACGATGGGTGAAGCCCATCGACCTTAACGACGGGTGAAGCCCATCGACCTTATCGACCTTAACGACGGATGAAGCCATCAGGATAAGACAGCCCTGAAAGGGCGGAATACCTTAACGATGGGTGAAGCCCATCGACCTTAACGACGGATGAAGCCATCAGGATAAGACAGCCCTGAAAGGGCGGAATACCTTAACGATGGGTGAAGCCCATCGAAAAAGGAGTAATCTTCAAACCTAAGCCCTGAAAGGGCGAAATACTCATTACTATGGGACAATCATTAGTTAAAAACTACATGCACATCACCTTCAGCACCAAACACCGGGTGCATTTAATCCATCCCCCTTATGAAGCGGAACTGCACAGTTATTTAGGTGGCATCTGTAAAAATATGAACTGTCAGCCGATAAAAATCGGTGGGTTCACCAATCATGTTCACATACTTTGCATGTTGTCAAAAAATGTCGCATTAGCTAAACTTCTTGACGAAGTAAAATCACATTCATCAAAATGGTTCAAGACATTAGATCCATCACTTCAAAAGTTCTACTGGCAAGACGGTTATGGTGCTTTCTCGGTAAATCCGGCAGAGGTAGATGTAGTTATCGCGTATATTCAGAATCAGCATGAACATCACAGAAAGAAGACCTTTGAGGAGGAGTACCTGGCCTTTTTGAAGAAGTATGGGATAGCTTATGATGAAAGGTACGTATGGGATTAACTATTTCGCCCTTTCAGGGCTTAACACCTTAACGATGGGTGAAGCCCATCGACATTAACGACGGATGAAGCCATCAGGATAAGACAGCCCTGAAAGGGCGGAATACCTTAACGATGGGTGAAGCCCGTCGACATTAACGACGGATGAAGCCATCAGGATAAGACAGCCCTGAAAGGGCGGAATACATTAACGATGGGTGAAGCCATCGACATCAACGACGGATGAAGCCATCAGGATAAGACAGCCCTGAAAGGGCGGAATACTCCTTCCGAAGTTCACTCTTCTACCACCACTCCAAACCCTTCATCAAAACGCAGCACACCATCCACTTTTTGGCCATTAACGGTCAGGCCTGTAATTTTGGGCGATTTACCTTTTTGAATCAGGGTGAAGGCTTGCTTCTCGGTGAGTTTTTTTCCATACTGCTCAAACATTACTATAAAGGTACAGCCAACTTTGTATTCGCTACAGCCATAAGCAGTATTGCCTTTGAGAATCATGCCTTTTTTACATTTTGGGCAGTATAACGTAGAAAAATCAACTACTTTTTCTTCCCTTTTCCTAGCTACGGGCTTTTCAGGCACTGATTTCTCAGGGTTCTCTTCTTTTTCCGTTTTTTTCTCTTCCGCAGATTGCTCAATCACAATTTTCTCGTGATGCTCCAACCTTACCTCTGCAACAAGGCTGGTAACCATCTCCTTCATTTCGTCGAGGAAAGTTTTTGGATCGTATTCTCCTTTTTCAATCTGCCGCAATTTGCGTTCCCAAATACCGGTAAGCTCAGCAGATTTAAGTAACTCATTCTGTATGGTATTTATCAATTGAATCCCGGTTTTGGTAGGAACCAGGTTCTTCTTTTCACGCACCATATACTTACGTTTGAAGAGTGTTTCTATGATATTTGCCCGGGTAGAAGGGCGACCAATACCATTTTCCTTCATTAGTTCGCGCAGTTCTTCATCTTCCATTTGTTTGCCGGCAGTTTCCATAGCCCTAAGCAGGGTGGCTTCGGTGAGCATTTTTGGTGGCTGAGTCATTTTTTCGAGCAAATCGGGGATGTGCTTTCCCGTTTCACCCTTCACAAAAATGGGCATAAGCTGCTCCTGGTCGGCTTCAGCATTCTCCTCCTTATCGGTTTCCTTTTTGGGATAAAGCACCCGCCAGCCTTCTTCCAGAATAACTTTTCCGGTGGCCATAAACTCATAATCGATAACCATGCCCAGCACGGTGGTATTGGAAACGATACAATCGGGATAAAAGGCAGCGATGAACCTTCGAGCGATAAGATCATAGACCCGTTTCTCTTCAAGTATCAGACCAGAAGGTCTTACACCAGTAGGTATGATGGCATGATGATCGGTAATTTTGGTATCGTCAAATACTTTTTTGCTTTTACGGATGGGCTGCCTGAGCAAGGGTTCAATAAAATTGGCATAAGGCTCCATTGCTCTTAAAGTGTCTTCTATTTTCGGGTAAACATCGTTGGGTAAAAATGTAGTATCTACACGCGGATAGGTTACCATCTTTTTCTCGTAAAGGTTTTGGATGTATTTGAGTGTGTCATCTGCGCTAAAACCGAACTTCTTATTACACTCTACCTGTAAAGAGGTGAGATCAAACAGTTTTGGAGGCGCTTCTTTCCCTTTCTTTTGCTCAAAAGATACAATCTCAAATAGATTTTCTTTGATCTCTTCAATAACTTTTGTGGCATCTTCCACTGTGTCAAATCGTCCGCTGGTTGCACTGAAGATCACGTCCCGATAATTGGTTTTTATTTCCCAATATTGTTTAGGAATAAAATGCTGAATCTCTTCAAACCGGCGGACAATAAGTGCGAGCGTAGGAGTTTGTACCCGTCCCACAGAAAGTACACCTTTCCCGTTGGCATATTTGAGCGTATACAGACGGCTTGCATTCATTCCAAGCAACCAGTCGCCAATAGCGCGGGCATTTCCTGCGGCATACAAACGGTCAAATTCCCTTCCGTCCCTGAGTTTCTCAAACCCTTCTTTTATGGCTTCGTCGGTCAATGAAGATATCCAAAGACGGCGCAAAGGTTTCTTATTTCCCGCCAGGGTGAGCACCCAGCGCTGAATGAGTTCACCCTCAATGCCGGCATCACCACAGTTTATCACTTCATCGCAACTTTCCACCAGGGATTTAATGATTTCAAACTGTTTCTTAACGCCTTCATTGTCTATAAGTTTTATACCAAACCGTTGCGGAATCATCGGTAAAGAATTCAGATGCCACTGTTTCCAGCCTTGGGTATAGTCATCGGGATTTTTAAGTGAGCAAAGATGGCCAAAAGTCCAGGTTATCTGATAGCCATTGCCTTCAAAGTAGCCATCACGGCGGTTTCCCGCATGGAGAACCCGGGCTATTTCTTTGGCTACACTGGGTTTTTCCGCTATACACAGTTTCATAAAATGAGGAGTTCTTTTAATCCTCAAAATTAAGAAATCCCGGGCAATGTCACAGATCAATCTACAATCAATTGACAAACAGTATTATAACTATATATTTAAAATGGAAAAATAAAATAATTCCTTAAATTTCAGCTTAGAACAAAATGAAACCGCCACAATCATGAAACAACCTTAATTTTGTAGAAAAAGCATTCACGAATTTTATAATGATCCCCTGCAATGATTTGGACCAAGCTGGGAATATTGCTCATCGGATTTACAAGCGCCGGGGCGCTGCCATACACAGTTGGTAAAGCCCTGGCCCATGTTAAATTTGACATCAATACTCAAACTCTTAGTTTTTTAAGCAATAAGAACATTTATGGTGAAAGATATAAAAAAGGTTATAAATGGCTACTTTTCTCAACTGCCCTGTTTACCTATTTGTTTTTTTGGTTGCTCACCCGGTACTACGATCTGGGAGAGCATGAGCGGCTAATGGGTTATATTGATCTTAGTTTTGTTTCTCTTGCCCTTCTTGCATTTATGCCGCACAACATAGAACCCTACAGTCTGAAAAGCCTGGCTCCCACTCTTCAGCGCTTCCTGCATAATGTACTTGCCGTGATTGTATTTCTTACATTACCGGCACTTATTATCACTTTTCAGGTCATTATACTTCAAGATTTTATTTTTCTGGGCATTTCAGGATTGATCATTATTGCTATAAATCTGTTAAGTGTTCTTCTTGCAATTTTTAAAAAACGGCTTGAATGGAATAGCTGAATTGATTTTTATCAATGGCATCAGTCTCTGGATTATTCTTATCACCATTCTCACGTTTTTGAATTGATGCCAATTATCTTATATTTGCTGCAGATTGCCGGATTTAATTTAATTATTGCCATAACCTGAAAAATCATTGGTTTTAAAGTTTATTCCCAACCTTATGCAAAAAAATCAGCTTGCGATTGTCGCTAATTCTACTGCTTTTTTTTTACTGGCTTACTTGTTTGCCTTTTTGTTGTTTCAGTCTTTTACGGTAATTGCGGCACTTTTATTTGATTTTACGGTAGAAGTAAATTATACCCGGATTTTTTTTCTCGTAAAACGGTCGGAATGGTCTTTCGATTCAGTAAAAACAATTTTTAGTAGTGGTCCCATCATCAGTTTTATCGTTTCCATTGCCATGATAGCCATAGCGGTACGTTTCAAAGAATACAACGGATTGTTAAAACTTTTTTTTCTTTGGGCGTTTATACATTGCATTAATCTGTTGTTGGGTCCGGCTTTTGCGGGAGCGCTTCTGGGTGAAGGCTTCGGTCATGTGCTCATCTGGTTGTTTTTACCTGATACCGGTAAACTACTTGTTACACTAATCTCTTTATTCTTGCTCGCTATCGTGGGGTTTTCCATCAGTGGCCTTTTTATGCTCGGCGCCAACACTTATTACAACCAGCTTAAGCCTGAAAATGTGCGGAGATTTTTATTGAATCAGGCAATTCTCCCCTATATAATAGGTACGGCAATCATTGTGCTTATCAGACTTCCTCTTGAATATTATGATGTTGCTTTGCTGCTGACTCCCATAATTATTTTGTTAACTGTATTGCTTAACAGTACGGGCCGGCCCACACTATTCTTTGATGAGGTACCCAAAAATATAAAAATAAACGGCAGCCTGGTGGCTACGGCGATTATTGTGCTGCTAATTTACCGTATTGGTTTAAGCTTACCGATTCGTTTCTAACGGCTTATCACTATTTTAAATTGTTTCTGCATGGTAGCAGTATAAACCGAAAGAAAATAAAACCCGGGAGCTAATGTTGAAACATCAACCCTACCTTCAAATGAAAAGGGCTGCAGTAAATACAACAATGAGCCATCAGATGCATACAGTTTTATCTGTTCAATAAGATGGTCTGATTTAACGACAAACAAATCGTTCTCCACCGGATTGGGATATACTTTGAGGTAGCTTTTCTCCTTAAATTCAGCATTCACATCATCCACACAGCTAACCATCGCACTCCATCCCTGCCCCTGAATAAGGTCGTTGGATACAAACCGGAATGTAAGCGCCCCGCCAGCTTCACTGCCATATATATCATCCGGCAGGCTTGAGCCACATAACCTTGCAAGCAAAGGGTAAGAAACATCAGGCCCGTCGTATACATAAAGACCATCATCACCGCAGTTTTCACTCTGCTCCACATCAAAGGATAAAAAACTAATTCGTAACACTTGATCGGGATTTGATGATAAAAGGGTTGTCAAAAGATCTTCATGGGGTTGGTATGGATAATCGGGACCCTGACTATCATAAAACATTGCCTGACAAGTTGCACTTCCCTGCATACCAATGTAATAACCGGGAGTTACGGTTATATAGCCTTGTTTCAACAGTTGGTTCCCTCCAATAATATTGGCAACATACAAGGTAACATTGTATGTACCTGGCGTATTGTAGGTTACTTTGGGATTGCGCTCTGTTGAAGAGGGTGTATCTGCTCCTTCAAAAGTCCACAACCACTGGGTGGGATTTCCGCCAGAGAGATCGGTAAACTGTATTTCATGACCTGATGCAATCACCGTATCACTGGCAGTAAAAGCCGGAATGGCTGTGCCATCCCACAATTTAACATTTCTGGTTATGCTGGTATAATCACTTACTGATACATTGGTTATCGTCTTTGGGAAATAACCTTCTGCAAAATAGCTAATGTTATAGCTACCTCCTTTTAGTGGCCGGTAGTAATCTCCAAATTCAGGGTTACTAAAAACCATAGAACTGTCTTTATCATGACCATTAATAAAAACCTGGGCAACAATAGGTGCTCCGGTAATGGTATCGGTCACAAAACCCCTGATGCCATACTTAACCTGTTCGATGTAATTCAGCAAAGAGCGGTAATTATAATTCCAATGAGGAATTAACTTATTAACAGACAATAGTTTAGTATTTGATATCTCCATGGTGACTTCACGACACTGCTGAAAATAATTCATATAATCCTGACGCCCTCCCGATATTGAATACCAGGCATAGCCATTAGTAATTCCGTTATCAAAACCAGTCATATATCCTGAAGGGCTGTTAGCCTGTGCTGTATCGGCGTATTCGCGACTGATCATAACATACCAGTTGTTGTCTGCATGAAGTTTACTCCAGGTATCCCATGGGTAATTAATCACTTCGGCACCACCATGAAAGTTGGCTGACATTACAAAATTATGCTCCTCCGCAAAATCCATAAATGCAACTGTTTCAGGTTGCCAGGCATTTCCATCAGGATGAGGTCCATCTTCGGGGTCAGGATAATTGCGATTGAGATCAACAAAATTGGCATTGTATCTCCGGGCTCCATTCACGGTATAGTTTCCTCCGGCATAAGTGCCATCAGGATTGGCCAGTGGATTAATCCACAAATCAATTTCATTGACAATTTGTGTAATGCGGGGGTCGTTATTATAATTGGCAAGTAGATAATCTGCAAGATGTAACATCAGAATATATCCTGTGGTTTCATCGCCATGCATCGATGATGTATACAGAAATTCAGGTTCTGCTTCTCTGGTACCGACGTTGTCAGAGATATGCAAGGCAAGAAGTTTGCGACCGCTGGGAAGTACCCCAATGGTAACCAGTTCACAAAGTTCGGGATAATCATCAGCAAACTGTTGCATCACTGCCTCATAGCCTTCATAGGTGGGATAATAATTCCACTCGAGTACCTGACGTGGATCGCTGCTCATGGCCACATCGCCTACATCACCGGGATGTGGCAATACAATCACCTCACTGATGCCTGCTGCAAAAAGCCTTTGATATTCAGTTTTACTGGCATAAGCAAAAACCGTATCGCCCTTAATCTGGTCAACGCCGATAATGCGGCTCAGCATATTCACCTGTTTCCC
Source organism: Bacteroidales bacterium UBA5281 (assembly GCA_002410555.1). GTDB lineage: Bacteria > Bacteroidota > Bacteroidia > Bacteroidales > Lentimicrobiaceae > Lentimicrobium. The sequence goes on from DHSR01000020.1 coordinate 122,817, forward strand.
TGCATTGGGCAGGGCGAAATAAATTTCACCTTCGGTGCCGAATATTTTGTCACTATCTGGCAGGGGCAAATTTTGGGCATACAATTGAATGTAAATCAGGGATAATCCCAAAAAAGTAAAAAACTTAATCATAGTTTATGAATTTTGCAGCAGCACTAACAGTCAATGTTTTTTTCCTTAAGTTCAGCTATTGCTGCATTAATTTGGTTTTGAATAGCTTTACCCACTTTAACTACTGGCAGACGAAGATTATTAGATACAATTTTCATGTTATCCAGTGCAGCTTTGATCCCGCCAGGACTTCCGTCGGCGAATAACACCTGCATAAATGGAAGTAACAGGTAGTGCAATTTTCGGGCTTCATCAAATTTACCTGCCAGTGCCTCATTTACCATGCGTGAGAATGCTGAGGGATAAGCATTTGCAGTTACCGATATTACCCCTTGGGCACCGGCTGCAATTAAGGGCAATGTCATGGCATCATCTCCAGAAATAACCAGAAAGTCGTTGGGTTTATGGTTTATGATGTCCATAATTTGTCCCATATTTCCCGAAGCTTCTTTAATACCAATAATTCCGTTAACTTCATTGGCTAGTTGCAGCGTGGTTTCAGCGGTCATATTCACACTGGTTCTTCCGGGTACATTATAAAGAATTACAGGTAAAGGACTGGCACTTGCAATGTTCTTATAATGAAGAAATAATCCGCGCTGGCTGGGCTTATTGTAATACGGGGTAACCGACAGTATGGCGTCAACACCCTTGAGATCAGTTGTTTGCAGATTATTAATAACCTCCTGTGTATTGTACCCTCCCATGCCCAATATCAATGGGATACGTCCATTCAGGTGTTCCTTTACAAAGTCAAGCAAAGCAAATTTTTCATCTTTCGATAAGGTAACAGCCTCTCCGGTAGTTCCCATTAAAACCAGATAATCCACTTTATTTGAAACTGTATAATTAAGCAGTTTTTCCAATGAACCAAAATCAATGGTTCCCTGCTTGTGAAATGGTGTTACAAGAGCCACACCTGTACCGGTAAATTTTTGCATATTTTAAATATTTTGTGTGTAAATATATGTGTGAGTGCTGTTTGGTTTTTAAATCATGGATTCTTTAGCCGGCCCTTCCGCCCATATTGAACGAACTGGTATAGTGAACCATCTGTTCAATGAGTTCATCGGTATTATGAATATCCATATCAATCATCAAATCATAAGGCCAGGGTTCAATCCCTTTTTTTTGTCCCAGCTTAAAGCCTGCTTTCGATATGGTTGACAGATAATAAAGCGGAAAATCGTCCGGGGAACCGAGATTTATCAACATGTCAAAAGATTGCCCGAGAAATGGGGGTATAAATTTAGCCTTTGGCCTCAAAAAAAGATCAAGATCGGCAGGTGTAATTACATCATAGGACAATTTTGGTGAATAAAAAGGGGGTAATTTTCGATATTTGAATGAACCCACTACCATCACCTTTTTGCCGGTGTCCTGCAATTGCATTACAAAGCGGCTTATCCTTTCATATTCTATCTCTGAATCGAGGGAAAACAGCACACCAATATTGCGGGCATCCTTTAAATTCACAGCCTTAACTTTTCGCTTCATGCGATTGACCTCACGAAGTACCCCCCGCATGCCGATACGTGAACGGATCTTTTCCAGAATAATCAATTTTTCAAGCTTTTTCGATGATAAAAAAAGAGATTCCCTATTTATTCCCCTTAACATTGCTCCCAAAAGTAACAAACAATCCAATAGTTGTCAACCTTTTTCAAAAAAAAATTATTCTTTAGTACCCACCCCGGTGATTTCTCCAATATACATTTGGTGATAATCCTGTAATGGATAATGTTTGTGAATGGTGTTACTGAGAAAATTTTCGGGTTTAATGGCCTCAGTATAAATTTTGCGACATTCAATGTACATTTTAGCCTGCTTAAAAATAACGCCATGATCCGATGATAAAGGATAAAGTCCGGTTTCTGCTGCCTTATCCACATCACGACCAGAGTTTTCACCGCAAAAATTTAAGGTTTTGCGATAAGATTTATCAAAAAAACAGCAAGTAAAGAAATCATTATGTTCCACAAATTCATAAGTGAGTCGCTGGGGACGAATAAAAATAAATACAACGGGCTTGTTCCACAACTCACCCATGCCCCCCCAACTTGCCGTCATGGTATTGTATTTTTCCAGGCTTCCGGCTGTTATCAGCATCCATTGCCTGCCAATCAGGTCAACAGCATTCAGATCAATGGTATGAATATCCACCATATTAAATTCATTTTTCATGATTATTTTTTTTAACCGTTTTTAAATTAAGCAGATTGAGGGGATTGGAGCCTAATCCCGCAATATTTTTTCCTGAAAAGCGGAGCACCTGATCATAATAGAGCACCACCACGGGCGATTGTTCCATCATCAGGCTATCCATTTCGCGATAATATCTTATTCTTATACGTTCATCGGTAGTAGCAATGGCTTTTTGGTACAGTCTATCGAAATCCGAACAATTAAACTGCGTATAATTTGGCCCCTGAGGCGATCTGTTGGGTGAATAAAATAAAGAAAGATAGTTTTCTGCATCCGGATAATCGGCTATCCATGAACCCCGGAAGAAGGTGACTCTTGCCTGAGCCATATTTTCCCGCAAGGTGCCCGGTGGGCTTACATCTATTTTTAGATTGATGCCCAAATGAGCCAGTTCACTTTGAATAAACTGGCACAAATCCAGGTATGAGGCATTGGTTGAGAGCGTTATTGGCGGCAAGCCTTTGCCTGAGGGAAAGCCAGCCTCAGTCAACAATTTTCGGGCTTCGTCAGGGCGGTAGTCGTAACCAAATCCGGCATTGGCAGCATGGCCGGGCATTCCGGCAGGTATAATACCCTGATTGGCAGGCTGCCCAATTCCATTACGTAGATACCGTATCATTTTATTCCGGTCAAATCCCATATTGATGGCCTGACGAATACGGAGATCGGACAAGGGGTTACCTTTAAGTAACTTATTGGATGTATCGGTTAAAAAACCAAGGTATTCGGTATTCAAATAGGGTTGACTGGTAAAATGTATCCGGTCTGCATATTTTGGATTGAGTTTCCCGGTGGAAGTGAGCAATTCATCCTTGTATCCGGCATCAAGCCCTGACATAAAGTCGAGCTTGCCTTTAACAAATTCCAGGAAGGCCGATTGCTTATCAATGATAAATGAAACGGAGACGGCATCCAGAAAAGGAAGCCTTTCTCCATCGGCTGATGTTTCAAAATAAGTTGGGTTTCGCAACAGTACAAGCTTTACCCCTTCTTTCCAGGTATTAAAAACAAACGGCCCTGTACCAACGGGATGTGATCTGAAATCTTCTTTATAATATTCAACAGCTTCGTGAGGAACAACAGCACAATACTGCATTCCAAGCATTCCTAAAAAAGGTGGGAAAGGCTTTTCCAGAAAAATATCCAAAATAGAATCATTAAGTGCCTGAATTGCCGGTTCATCTGAAATTTTGGCCACCGAATTCATTACCCAGGCTCCTGGTGATGCCAGTACAGGATTCATTAAACGTTTCAAACTGTAGGCTACATCTGAAGCAATCAGTTTCCGGCCTTTACCAGTTTCAAATGCGGCATCATCGTGGAAATAAACATCCTGTCTGAGTAAAAACCGATAATGCAGGCCATCGGGTGATATTTCCCAGCTTTGAGCTATACACGGCATTATATTTAAGCTGCTGTCAAATTGAATCAGGTTATTAAACAATTGATTTATTACCCATATATTGGCCTGATTACGTGCAAATGCCGGATCAAGAGAAGATATACCGGCCGATTCATTATAACGGAAAACGGTTTGCCCTTTATGTTCTTTTCCCAGGCGGGTACAGCCAGAAAATATCAGGAAAACAGAAACATAAAGAAGAATTCTTTTCATGTGAAGTTTGCTTACAATAATCTTACAAATTTACACGAATTGAGCTTCATGCGGCAAAATATGCCAACTTCTTGCCAGGAAAAGGGATTTATTTATCTTTGTAAAACAAACGATAATCCTTATTATGAAAAGATTAACCCTTTTTCTTTTGCTATTTTTTATTTATAACCTTTCGGGTGGCCAGGAGTGGCAGCATGATGGTGGGGGACAATGCGCACACCGAAAGCAGCAAATGAAGCTGTCGCCGGGAAGTTCTGATCGTTCAGCAAATAGTCCGCGTCATAGTTTCGATGTATTAAATTATAGCCTCGACCTTGATCTTTATCACAATTATACCGATCCCTATCCACATAATTTTAATGCACAAAATAAGGTAACTTTCCGGGTGGATACTGCTTTGACAGAAATCAGACTTAATGCTGACCAGACTTCTTTGCAAATCAATGGGGTAGGATTGGCCGGTTCCACATTTGAACATCTTCCCGATACACTGGTCATCGTGCTTGATCGCGAATATCAACCTGGTGAAATAGCGGAAGTAAGCATTGATTATGAGCATCTGAATGTCCCCGATCAGGCTTTTTATGTGGATGCAGGCAATGTGTTTACGGATTGTGAACCGGAAGGTGCCCGTCGTTGGTTTCCCTGTTGGGATAAACCTTCGGACAAAGCTACCCTGAACCTGAGGGCCAAAGTACCCGCTAATGTTAAACTTGGTTCAAACGGGCGACTTGCCGACTCATTAACCATTGCCGATACAACCTGGTACACCTGGATAAGCAGAGATCCCATCGCTACATACATTATGGTATTGACATCGCGCCTAAATTACAACCTTGATATTGTATATTGGGAAAAACCATCCCCTTCAACTGATACCCTTCCCATTCGTTTCTATTACAATCCGGGTGAAAATCCATCGAGAATAAAAAATATGATTGTGCCTATCTCCGACTTTTATTATTCCATGTTTGGCGATCATCCCTTTGAAAAAGACGGTTTTGCTACGGTAACCCGGCAATTCTCCTGGGGTGGCATGGAAAATCAATCTCTTACAACCTTGTGTCAGGGCTGCTGGAATGATGAGCTACTGGTCGCCCACGAATATGCCCATCAATGGTTTGGAGACATGATAACTTGTGCTACCTGGGCTGACATTTGGCTGAATGAAGGTTTTGCATCTTATTTTGAAGCCGAATGGATGGGAAAGCAAAACGGAACGGCTGCTTACAAATCACGCATTCAATATTATGCAAATTACTATCTGAGCTCAAACCCCGGTTGGGCAATAAGCAATCCTGAATGGGCCTTAAACACACCACCTAGTAACGTGTTGTTTAATTATGCCATCACCTATGCCAAAGGAGCCAGTGTGATGCATATGTTCAGATATGTGGCTGGCGATTCACTGTTTTATCATACATTATATGAATATGCCAATGATACTGCCGAATTTAGATATAAATCTGCTACCATTCTAGATTTTATGGATAAAGTGAATGAAGCAACTGCTCAGGATTTCGACTGGTTTTTTAATCAGTGGATTTTTGAACCCAATCACCCGGTTTACCGGAATACCTATAATTTTAATCAAAAAGCCGGCGAGAGTTGGGAAGTATTTTTCAGGGCAAACCAAATTCAAACCAATACCGTATTTTTCAGAATGCCTCTGGAAATAAAGATTAATTTTACCGATGGCAGCGATACTTTGTTAAGGGTGATGAATGATGTGAATGAACAGGATTTTTATTTTAGCTTCAACAAAGAGCCACAATCCCTCACTTTTGACCCTGACAATCAAATTATTCTTAAAAACGCCAGCACTGTGGTGGGTGGTAAGGTATCGAAGGTCAGAAATTTCGCAATCACTGTTCATCCAAATCCCGCCAAAGAGAGAACATTACTGAGTTTCTATGCAGGGTCTACCGGAGTCTACACCTATACTCTTGTTGATTTGGCTGGAAATATTATTAAATCAGGGCAAAAAACCATTACTGCTGCCGGTGAATATACCATCGAGATTCCAACGGGGGAATATCCTGCTGGTATGTACATTGTTACATTGAGTAATGGGGAAGTAAATGAGTACAGCAAATTTTCAGTCATCCACTAGTGGTGTCTAACGCAGCATCCGGCCTAATTTCTCCACTTTTACCAACCATTGCATCCGTTTGGCTTCGGAGGAGGTTTTTATGGGCCCTATGGTAGTGATTCTAACGGGTTTTATACCACAAAATTCGAGTATGCCCCGTTTCATCGCATTGTGTCCGGGTCTTCTATATACAAGCCGGTAAAACCAGGCCGGCGTATCCATGGTCACAATGATTCTGGCTGACCGGCCTGTGAGCAGCCGATCCCATAGCAAACTACCCTTCCGGTATTTAAAGGCAAAACCGGGCAAAAAGGTACGGTCAATAAACCCCTTTACCAAAGCCGGGAAGGTGCTCCACCAGTTGGGATAAATAAATACAAGGTGTTCTGCCCAGGCAATAAGTTCCTGAGCCAGTATTAGGTCAGGCTCCAGAGGTTGGGTGCCACGATAACCAGTTCTAAAATTCAGTTCAAATTTTAAATCACTCAATATCAGGGTTTTAATCTCCGCTCCCGAAGCAGTGGCTCCTTTCACATAGCGGTCAAACAATATTCCTGAAAAAGTGTCCTTTACAGGATGACCCTGAATGATCAGAATTTTTTTAGTCATTAACTATGTTTCTGATCAATAATTTATTTTAAGTGGGGAGGCTGCCTTTTTAGTGGTCAGAGCCAGGTTGATCACCTCAATCATTTGACTTACATAATGGAAATTAAGGCCTTTGAGATAAACTGGTTTAATCTCATTAATGTCCTTTTCATTTTCTTTAGGCAGAATAATGTCCTGTATTCCCGCCCTGCGGGCAGCAAGTATTTTTTCTTTGATCCCTCCAACCGGTAATACTTTACCTCTGAGGGTAATTTCACCGGTCATGGCTGTACGGGGCTTAATCAGGCGCTGAGTAAAAGCGGATGCTATTGCGGTGAACATAGCAATACCGGCAGAAGGCCCATCTTTGGGTGTTGCTCCTTCGGGAATGTGAATGTGCACGTTCCATTTTTCAAACACTTCAGGTTCCAGCCCAAGGTCTTTGCTATGCGATTTTAGATACTCATAGGCCAGGGTAGCCGACTCCTTCATTACCTCTCCTAAATTTCCGGTAATGCCCAGATTTCCTTTGCCATGGCTTAGGCTGGATTCTACATATAAAATCTCCCCTCCTACCTGCGTCCAGGCCAAACCGGTAACTACACCAGGGGCATGAGGATGTGAATCCCTTTCTTTGTTATAACGGGGTGACCCCAATATTTTATGAAGGTCTTCAACGGTGATGTTCACATTGTACTCCTCACCGCTAACAATAAAACGTGCAAGGTAACGAATTACCTTGGCAATTTTTTTCTCCAGATCACGAACTCCGGATTCACGGGTGTAATATTCGATGATGAATTCCAGCATTTTTTTGCTGAAAACAATCTGAGATTTTTTAACTCCGTGCTCAGCCAACTGCTTAGGAACAAGATGACGACGGGCAATTTCAACTTTCTCTTCCAGCAGATAGCCATTAATTTCAATCACCTCCATACGGTCGCGTAAAGCAGGATGTATGGCACTGAGGTTATTTGCCGTTGCAATAAACATTACTTTCGAAAGATCGTATTCAAGCTCAACGAAATTATCGTAAAACGAGTTATTTTGTTCGGGATCAAGCACTTCGAGCAGAGCTGCTGAAGGATCACCACTGATGTTAGCTCCGATTACCTTATCAATTTCGTCGAGCACGAAAACCGGATTAGAAGCTTTGGCCTTTCTGATGCTTTGCAGAATACGACCAGGCATAGCACCAATATATGTTTTACGGTGACCCCGAATTTCTGCTTCATCGCGCAGCCCACCCAGCGACATGCGGATATATTTACGGCCTACTGCGTTGGCAATGGAACGTCCCAAAGAAGTTTTTCCTACTCCCGGAGGGCCGAATAAACACAGGATGGGAGATTTCATATCACCCTTAAGTTTGAGCACTGCCAGATACTCCAGAATGCGATCTTTTACTTCTTCAAGTCCAAAATGATCACTGTCGAGTACTTTACGGGCATGTTTAAGATCAAAATTATCAATGGTATATTCATTCCATGGAAGCTCAATGAGTACGTCGAGGTAATTCATTTGCATGGAGTATTCCATGGCAGCAGGATTCATGCGCTGAAGCTTACCCAACTCTTTCTCAAAGACTTCAGCTACATTTTCATTCCATTTCTTTTTGGCAGCTCTTTCCTTTAGTTCACCGATTTCCTGGGTATGCGGATTGCCTCCGAGCTCGTCCTGAATGGTTTTCAACTGCTGGTTCAACAGATAATCACGCTGCTGTTTGTCCAGGTCGATTTTCACCTTGCTTTGAATCTGATTCTTGAGTTCGATAATCTGAAGCTCACGGGTGAGCAGGCCCAACACCATATTTGCTCGTTCTACCAGATCGTCAATAGCAAGAAGCATTTGCTTTTCCTCCAGTGAAACATTTAAATTGGAACAGATAAAGTTTACCAGAAAAACCGGACTTTCAATGTTCCGGATGGCAAATACAGAATCAGAAGGAAGATTGGGCGACAGGTTGATAATTTGAATGGCCAGGTCTTTTATGGAGGCCATCAATGCGTTGAATTTCTTATCTTTAACCGGTTTTTTGGCAGCATCAAACTGACTGACCCTGGCCATGAAATAGGGATCCTCCTGAAGCATGGCCATAATACGAAATCGTTTTTTGCCCTGGATAATAGCGGTGGTGCTGCCATCGGGCATTTGCAATAATTTAATGATGTAAGCTATGGTACCAATCTCATTTAAATCACTGAATGAAGGATCTTCAATTTCAAAATCTTTTTGTGCCACAGCACCAATTAATCGGTCTCCTTTATAATAATCTTTAATTAATTTTATTGATTTATCACGTCCCACAGTAATGGGTATCACCACGCCAGGAAACAATACCGTATTTCTAAGCGGAAGAATGGGCAAAGTATCAGGGACCTCTTCCGCATTCATCTGCTCTTCATCTTCAGCAGAAAGAAGCGGTATAAATTCGGTTTCATTTTCAATCATTTCAGTAAATCCAAAGCTGTTGTCGCTCATGTGCAGGTTATAGTTTTATAATAAATTGGTGGTACTGGTCATTTATAAAGAACAGAGTTGAACAGTATAATCAAAATCTGTGCCGTCAAAAAAAATCCGGCACAGGGAGGTACCGGATAAACAAGCCTTTCGAAGAAATGTTTCACATTCTTCGATAAGAATGTGTGAGGCTATAAACATCTTCAATTAATCGGGCATCATCATCAGTAAAAGCCAGATCGCGACGCTTGTACATGCCCCGGGCTATTTCAATGGCCTTCTTTGGTAAAAAAGTAGAAAAGCCTGAAACCCCGCCCCAAAGGAATGAAGAAATAAAATTACGCTGGAATCCGGAGCCAAAAATATTACTACTTACTCCTACAACAGTTCCGGTATTGAACATGGTATTGATGCCACATTTTGAATGATCTCCCATAATTAACCCGCAAAACAGTTCGCCAGTATCTACAAAGGATTCTTCAGGATAACTCCACAATTTCACCTGATCGTAAGTATTTTTTAGATTTGAAGTATTGGTATCGGCGCCCAGATTACACCACTCTGCTATGACAGAATGGCCGAGAAATCCGTCATGGGCTTTGTTGGAATAACCAAAAATGACAGAATTATTCACCTCGCCTCCCACTTTTGAATAAGGACCTATGGTTGTACCACCATAAATTTTAGCCCCCATTTTTATCTGGGCATGCTCGCAAAGGGCAAAGGGGCCTCTGATATGACTACCCTCCATAACGATGGCGTCTTTACCAATATAAATTGGCCCAAAACTACCATTTAAGGTGCAGGCATAAAGTTCGGCTCCTGGTTCAATAAAAATATTCTCTGGAGCAATGCCTATACAATGATCAGGCAGCGGAGCAGATTTTCTACCTTTGGTAATCAATTTAAAATCAGCCTCAATGGCCTTGGGATTTTTTGCAAAAATATCCCAGGTATTGGTGATGTCGAGATACTCAACTTCAGTTTCAATCTCAGAAATGGCGCCGGATTGCTTCTCAATATCCTTATCACTCAGGTACATGGCAATAACCGTATCGCCTTTTATAAGTGCCTGGGCCGGTTCCAGTTTGTTGATCTCTTCCACCAGCAAAGGATTGGGACATATGGCACCATTGATAATGATATTGTCTTTCTCTTTTACCACTGGAAACTTCCTGGAAAGATAAGTCTCGGTAAGCGAGGAAGTCTTACAGTTTAAATATCTTTCCCACTTTTCACGGATGGTGAGAATGCCAAACCTGATCTCAGCTACAGGGCGTAGAAAAGTAAGCGGCAGCAGATTATTTCGTCTTGATTCGTCAAAAAGTATGTAATTCATAAATTGTAATTTACCACAATTGCAAAAAGCAGGTTACAAAAATACAGAAAAAGCCCTTTAAAATTAAAGGGCTTAAAAAATATTATCAACATCGGAGTGCTGATACGCTTCAGCTTATTTACTCCGGTTTTCGAAATGTTTCTGATATTTGGTCTTGAACTTATCAACCCTTCCGGCGGTATCAATAAGCTTGATTTTGCCAGTATAGAAAGGATGTGAAGTATTCGAAATTTCAAGTTTCACCAGCGGGTACTCTTTACCGTCTTCCCATTCAATGGTATCACGCGTTGCCACCGTTGATTTGGTCATAAAGGCATAGTCGTTAGACATGTCTTTAAAAACAACCATTCTGTATTCCTTGGGATGAATTTCTTTTTTCATAATCAAAATTTGTTAAATGCCTTCCTGCTCGTTTTGCCTGCCCGGTCGGTATTTTTAGAGCCGTTCACAGGTCCAAATGCCCGGGCGTTTTGGGTTTGCAAAAGTAAGAAGATTTATTTATTCACACAAGAAAACTGAAATTTATTTAATTCCGATCCCCGAAAAAATGCTGTGTTACTATTACATGTTTGATAACCAATTGTTTAAGACTGTGCTTTGTTGAAAAAACCGCTTCCCGCTTTGACCAAAACCAACACAGAGGTTCTTTTCAATGTGTGTTTGGAAAGTTACCACCGCTATTTTTCCTCTGTAACTGATATCATCACATATCAATACATATCCATTGTCAATATGTGGAATGCTATTAACCAGCATGGCAGCCTTCTGATATTCATAATGTTTGAAATACCTAGAATGAAACTGATTGTCCGAATATGTTTCCAGGGCATTGACCAATGGATCAAAGTCATAAGCAGTGGGAACCTGAATATTTCGTACACTATCGGCAGCCCTTCCAAAGTGTATGGTAATATCCCTGGCAACCAGGTGTAACATTTCAGGGGTTTCTTTGCCGGTTAAAAATACCGGAAATTCTTTATTCCTGAGTTCCAGCAGATGTTTATGATTAAGATAGCTTCGCCATGTTTCATTCATCTGCGGGCCATCATAAACTATGCAATCTACATTTGAAAACCTTTGATTTACTGAAGTTATGCCCAAAGAAAGTTGGGGCAGGTGCGTATGCAACAACTCCAGAAAGAGCTTCAACAATTCCTCCTGCGATTGATGAATGCTTAACTGACAGGTATTTCCCTTTAAAAGCAAGTGGAGCAATATATCAAAACCTTCGAGAGGAGCATCATTTCTTAATATCAATGCTATCCGTTTATGTTGTAGATTTAATGTGTTTAGTTCAATGAAATTTTTCTTTATTGAATGCGCAAAAGCATCAAATGCAAAAGCCAGATGAGGCGAGATATACCAGGGATGCTGTATTTCGGCAGAGTGATTTGTAAAGGAATCTGAAATGCTTTTGAGCCCATTCATAAAACTTTTTAGTCCTTTTTCGATGCCATTTGTTGTAATGTTCATAAACTGGCCTTTATTTTGCAGCAAAAGTAACATTTTGATGTCAAAAATACCTTTACCTCAAAATCAACAGCCATGCGCCTTATATTATTATTAATGATCTGGGTTACCTGCCTTACCGGACTTTCGCAGGAAATTAATTTTACAGAAACTGAATCACGGCTTAAATTGCTTCTCGACAGTACCCGTACTGAAAAAAATGACAGCATTCGACTGGCACTAAACAGCTTGTTTTACGATGAATTATATGCAGCCATTCAGCAGGACTCCAATGGCGAATGGCCTTTCGATTCCCTGTATATAGGAAAGCCTGCATCTGAGGATGGCCGGGTTCAATTATTTAATTGGAATATTCAGCAAAACAATGGCCGGAATATATATTTTCTGATTATTCATCATTTACCTTCACATGAAGTCTTCAGAATGAGCCCTGTGACTGCTCTGGAGCACATTGAAAGTGACCGGATATTCACCAGTAAGGATTGGCCGGGAGGCTTGATTTACAAAATTATCTCCCGGAAAGAGGCAAAGCAGCCGTTTTACACCCTGTTGTCCTGGGACGGTTTTAGCAGAAGTACGGTGCGCAAAAGTATAGATGTACTGAGTTTTGATAAAGGCATCCCTGTTTTTGGCTTACCGGTTTTTAAAACTATGGATGGAATTCAACACAGAGTTGTTAAAGAGTATTCAAGTGAAGCACGATTTACGTTAATCTATGATAAGCAAAGCATAAAAATATCAAACGTCAGGAAATCAAAACAAAGAATAACCGACTATATGATTGTACTGGACAAGCTGGTTCCCTTAAATGAAACCCTGGTTGGGGAATACTGGGCTTATGTGCCGGCCGGCGATACCTATGATGCTTTTGTGTTTTTAAATCAATACTGGACATTTGTCGAGGACATTTCCCCCCGTAATCCTGCTGAGCCGAAAACAAAAGCTAAAAAAGTAGAATATGATTTATTCCCTCCACCGGGGCAATAAGTGACTGACTTGCTGGATTATCGCATTTGTTTTGTTACATTCAGGAAACTTAAGCTTTATAACTATTTGATATATAATAGTATAAAAAGTATTTAAAAGTTGCAAAATAAGTTTGCAACTCTATTTTTCTTTATACCTTTGTCAGGTTATTAAACTGAAAACCAATTTCTTTTTAAGCTATATTTTTAAATCATTTAATTTCACATCATGAAAAAGCACAACTTCAGTGCAGGTCCTTCCATCCTGCCACAAGTCGCCATTGAAAACACGGCAAAAGCTGTTAATGAGTTAAACGGCATCGGTTTATCCTTGCTTGAAATCTCTCACCGCAGCAAAGATTTTCAAGCGGTAATGGATGAAACAGTTGATCTATTTAAGGAATTATTGAATATTCCCGAAGGTTATCAGGTGTTGTTTTTGGGAGGTGGAGCCAGTTTGCAGTTCGCTATGGTTCCTTTTAACCTGATGAAAACTAAGGCTGCCTACCTGGAAACAGGAGTATGGGCCAAAAAAGCGGCCAAAGAAGCCAAATTATTTGGTGAAGTAAATATTGTCGCTTCTTCCGCAGATAAGAATTTTAATTTTATCCCCCGTGGATATACCGTTCCCTCCGATTCAGATTATTTCCACATAACTACCAACAATACCATCTATGGTACTGAGATCAGAACCGATTACGATTGCCGCGTTCCTTTAGTAGCCGATATGTCATCCGACATTTTTAGCCGTAAAATGGATGTATCCAAATATGCACTTATTTATGGCGGTGCTCAGAAAAACTTAGGCCCTGCAGGGGTCACCTTCATTATTGTCCGTGAGGATATCCTTGGTCAGGTTGAACGGGCAATCCCTACCATGCTCGACTATCGTACCCACATTAAAGAGGGTTCTATGTTTAATACCCCTCCTGTATTGCCGATTTTTACCATCCGTGAAACATTACGCTGGATAAAATCATTGGGCGGAGTGGAAGCCATTGAAAAAATGAACATTGAAAAGGCAGACCTGCTATACAATGCTATTGACCAAAGTAAAATGTTTATAGGAACTGCTGAAAAAGAATCGCGTTCACTCATGAATATTTGCTTTGTAATGAAGGATCAATATAAAGACAAAGAAGAGGCCTTTATGGAACATACCAAAAAATATGGAATGGTAGGTCTTAAAGGGCATCGCTCCGTTGGCGGTTTCAGAGCTTCTACATACAATGCACTACCAAAAGAAAGTGTTGAAGCACTGATAAAATGCATGCAGGATTTCGAAAAAGAAAACGCTTAAACTTTTGATGACGTTTTTATTGAAACAGCTGTCTCCGGCGAGACAGCTGTTTTTAATATATGCTGATTCACGCAAACGGAATCTGTTTTTTTTTACTATTTTTACTGTTTGATAACGGGTGACTTAATGGATTATAATGGAATTGAATTTCTGGATGGAACATCAGATGACTTTCCTCAGGTTCTGGTGGGTGATCCCTATGGGTTGATAGCCATCGGAGGAAACCTTAAAGTAAGCACCCTGATAAAAGCATACCGGCAAGGACTTTTTCCCTGGTTTGAGGATTGGTCACCAATCATGTGGTATTCACCTCCCATGCGGTGCATCATTTCAAATGGAAATTTTAAGGCATCGAAAAGTCTGAAACAGAAAATAAACCGCAAGCTTTTTTCAGTAACAGCAGACCGGGATTTTGCAAATGTATTGAATCGTTGTGCCACAGTGGAACGGGAAGATCAGAATGGTACCTGGATAGATGAACGGATGGCTTCGGCATATGTTTCATTACATCAGGCCGGCTATGCCCATTCCATTGAAGTTTGGAGTGATGGTGAATTGGCCGGAGGTCTGTATGGAGTATCCCTGGGCAGAGCTTTTTTTGGAGAATCAATGTTTCATCAAAAAAAAGATGCGTCAAAAGTGGCACTTTATTATCTTTGCAACTGGCTCGACAGTTTAGGCTTCAGTTTCGTGGACGCACAAATTCCAACACCCCATCTGCTGACGTTGGGAGGTATTGAGATAAGCCGGGCCGATTATCTAAAATTGCTTCACCAGGCCATGGCATATCCGGATTTTACCGGTTCATGGACCAACGCATTTAACAGTTATTATGACAAATAATGATCGAAAAACCTTCATGTCGGCAGCCATTCAATTGGCTTCTGACAATGTGGAAACGGGAAGTGGCGGCCCTTTTGGAGCCGTGGTGGTTCTGGATGGCCAAATAATTGCGCGGGGCAATAACCGGGTAACAGTTGATAATGATCCTACGGCTCATGCGGAAATTGTCGCCATTCGTCAGGCGAGTAAAGTGCTGGGCTCTTTTCAACTTACCAATTGCGATATATACTGTTCATGTGAGCCTTGCCCCATGTGTCTGGGAGCAATATACTGGGCCCGGCCGGCCAGAGTTTTTTTTGCTGCAAACCGGCATGATGCCGCCAAAGCTCAGTTTGACGACAGCTTTATTTATGAACAGCTAAATCTTGACAATGATGATCGGGCCATACCCATGCAACAGTTCATGCGCGATGAAGCCGTGACTATTTTTGAACAATGGCTCGATTCAAACCGAAAAATTCCTTATTAATCAAATTAAAATACTATTAACATGAGCTTTGACATTACCGGAAAATTGATTGACAAACTGCAAACGCTTCAAACTTCCGAAAAATTCAGAAAGAGAGAATTTGTGGTTGAATATCAAGACAATCCAAATTCAATGTATTCAGAATTACTGAAATTTCAACTTACCAATGACCGTTGCGAAATGATCGATCCATTTAATCTCGGACAAGAGATTAAAGTTTCATTTAACCTAAAGGGCCGCAAATGGGTGAAAGACAATAATGTAACTTATTTCACCAACCTCGAAGCCTGGCGCATTGAAGCTGTGGGTTCTGCCAATAACGCACCCGCTGCCCAATCAATACCTGAGGCAGGTGAAATTGCACCGCAAGGCAACGATGATCTACCTTTTTAGAAAATATCCGAAGCTGAATAATCAGGCCATAGCTATATACACTATGGCCTGATGATTTTTTCTGATTTCTATACTATTATTTGGATGATTTTGCCAGATTAAGAGAAAAGGTAAAGGTACTTCCTTTGCCTGGTGTGCTCTCGGCTGTAATTACTGATTTATGAATATTCATAAATTCCTGACACAAAATCAGTCCCAGACCCGTACCGGTTTCGCTATTGGTACCACTATTTTTCAGATTGCCATCAATGCGAAACAGGCGTGACAATTCATCTTCAGTCATTCCTACCCCGGTATCGGTAACACTCACATAAGCGCTTGTTTCTTTCACCCGGCAACTTACAGTGACCGATCCGCCATTGGGAGTGAATTTTATGGCATTACTCAGCAAGTTCCTCATTATCGTAAACAACATGTTTTTATCTGCGATTACGGTTATTTTTCCAGGTATATCCGTGTAAAGCGATAGCTGTTTATTATCAGCTGAAGAACGTACAACTTCTATGGATGATTCAACGATTTCAGCAATATCAACGGGTTGCGGATTGAACTCAATGCGTCCGGACTGTGCTCTGGACCAGGTAAGCAAATTTTCGAGCAAAGCATATATGTGCTGACTCGACTGCCGGATGATGCCAAGATAGGAGCGCTTTTCTGCATCGCTTATCTCATCAAATTCAGTATAAGCCAGATCGACAAATCCAAGCAGGGAAGTAAATGGGTTCTTTAGATCATGGGCTATAATGGACAGAAAACGATCTTTAGTTTCAATTAGTTTCTCTAACTCTGATTTCTCAGATTCACTCAATGTATTACTTTGAGCGCTGTTAGCTTTTGATTTAGTCTTATGTAATTGCTGCAGGACAATGATTATTAACAATATGATTACAAAGACAGAGAGTGCAATCAATGCCATTTTGGTATTTGTATTCTGTTCAAGCTTTAAAGATTGCTCCAGATTTTCACGCAGTAAATATTCGCTTTCACTCCGTTCATACATCCGGTAATTCTCCTGCGACTGGTTGAGCAGTTTCAACTGTTGATCATTATACAGACTGTCCTGAAGCTCTATATACTGTTCGAGATAAGTAAAAGCAATAGCTGGTTGCTTTAATGCCATGGTGATACGAGCAAGTTTTGAATAAGCGCTCAGCACCAAATCCATTAAATTTGAACTACGGGCAATGGCCAATCCACCCTCTATACTTTTATAAGCTTCCACCCTTTTGCCACTTTCAAAAAAGACTTCACCTAATTGAATGAGAGCGGTTGCCTCGTATTGCTCATTTTTAACCTCGCGTGACAGATTCAGTGCAAGAAAAAGAAACTTTTCGGCCTGAAGAATCTCATTCTTTTCCTTATATAACTCACCCAGAGTAGTATATATCAGAAGCAAGGAGTGTTTATTTATGACAGACTGTACTGCTGTGGTCCCTGCATTCAAATTCCCGTTTACATGGGTATCGTCAATAGTGCCCAGGTTTAAATAAGATGCTTCGAGATCATCTCTGGAAGATAAATTTTCGATAATATTTAGTGCGCGAAGAAAATAATCCAGCGAAAGTTCAGTTTGCCGCTTCTCGTGATAGATAACTCCCAGATTGATGGCTGCATTTGCTGCTTCAGAAAACATGCGGTTCCGGTGAAAATAGTCCAGTGCGGTGAGGCTGTTCAGAATCGCTCTGTCAAAGTTTCTTAACCGCGAATACACCATACCAAGTGTATAATGTGCATTGGCCCAACCAATAGAATCTCCCGCAGCTTTGCGCTCATCGGCTTCACGGGTGAGATAATCTGCTGCATCGCTAAAGGCATGTATTGACATGGCATTACGCGAAAGCTGCTGCAAGAGGCTGGCGCGATAGACCGGGTCTGCAGTAGTTTCTAACTGCATCCTCAGACTATCGGTTCTGTTCACTTGCGCAATTAACGGAAATGTGATAACGAAAGCGGTAAAAAGAAGCATCAGTATCCTTAAGGACCTGAAACAACATATACCGGTTAGCGCTGATTTTTGCAAAATGTTTTCTTTATTTTTATGTCAGTTTTATTTCAAAGGGATGAAACTCATTAAAATCGGGCAGATAACAGTCGTTGCTTTCCAGTTCCTGAATATAGCCATTACTTATTCCCAAATCTTCCATGTGCCTTAGAACCCGGTTATACTCTGCAGAAGAAAGGCTGCGATTTAAACCTGGTACAGTTTCAACAGCGGGCATGGGATGGTACTGGGCCATCAATGAAACCCACATACCGGGTGAAAACGCTTCAGCTATTATATTTAATACCCCAATACTGTTCTCAATATATCCTGGAAGCACCAAATGTCTTATTAAAATTCCACTTACGGCAAGTTCCATATCATTGGTAATCAGCTTGCGGCCTTTTTGCCTGATCATTTCTTTGATGGCGGCAGTGGCTGTTTGAACATAGTGAGTAACGCCTGAAAAGGTTTTTGCCAGTGCATCATCAGCATATTTAAAATCCGGCAGATATACATCAACCAGGCCTTCGAGCGATTGCAAAGTTTCAAGTTTATCGTATCCATTAGAGTTATATACAATTACCGGAAATCTGCCGCAGTCATTCAACAGTGAAATGATGTGCTTCATTTGTGGCACCTGATGTGATGGTGACACAAAACCAACTGCAGTACAACCCTGATCCAAACACGCCCCAATGCGTTTCACTACTTCTTCAAAGCTAAGTTCCGGCATTCCACCATTCAACGGGGGAGCGCTGATTTGAATGTTCTGGCAATACGTGCATCTTAGGTTACAATTACCGAAAAACACATTGCATATACCAGATTCGCCCGAAAGACAGGGCTCCTCGCCGTGATGTACACAAATTGAAACAACCCCCGACCCTGCTCCGGCTCCACAGAAACCGGTTTGTCCAATACTTCTGTGAACTTTACAGACGTGTGGGCAAATACCGCATGCATCCAGATGATTATCTGAGAAATTAGGAGATATGTTTAAGCTACGAATCATTCGTCTATATTAAATGTTTCACACAAAATCTGATAAAAAAATGTTTCCAGCTCATATGGTTGTTGTTTATTAACTTTGTGGCCAATTGTAATGTGCACTTTATGTTAGTATTTCAGAATTATTTTTTTTTGACTGAAGAACGCTTTAAGCCTGATAATTCAGCTGAGTTGAATATTACCCAAAAGGATATAAAAACAGGAAAAAGTGTAAAATATTTTCATTTCAAACCTCCTTATTATATTACTTTTAATAACTCAGCTATCAAACGCATACTTAAAGGCCACTGTTTTAATTCTTACCGGCGGTTGATCCAGGTAATTCGTGTAAAAATACTTTACAATCAACCTCAATGCCGATTTGATGTAACCTATTGATTACCAGACAAAAGTAAATCATTTTCGGCCAAAAAGCAATAGATTGTTGATAAATTAGGTATTAATACTTAGCTTATGGGTGATCTGTAATCTGTGATCTGTAATCTGTGGGTTTGTTGATTTGTTGATTTGTTGATTTGTTGAGGTGTTGAGCCTTTCAAACATAATTCGCATTAATTTGCGTAATTCGCGGTTAATTGGTGATTGGTGACTGGTGATCTGTGATCTGTGGGTTTGTTGATTTGTTGATTTGTTGAGGTGTTGAGCCTTTGAAATATAATTCGCGTTAATTTGCGTATTTCGCGGTTAATTGGTGATTAGTGA
>DHSR01000020.1:142594-142888 GCA_002410555.1 Bacteroidales bacterium UBA5281
ACATAATTCGCGTTAATTGGTGACTGGTGACTGGTGATTAGTGATTGATGATCTGTAATCTGTGATCTGTAATCTGTGGGTTTGTTGATTTGTTGATTTGTTGAGGTGTTGAGCTTTTGAAATATAATTCGCGTTAATTTGCGTAATTTGCGGTTAATTGGTGATTAGTGACTGGTGATTGGTGGTTAGAAATTCAATCTGTAATCTGTGATCTGTAATCTGTGATCTGTTGATTTGTTGAGTCGTTGAGTCGTTGAGCCTTTGAAACATAATTCGCGTTAATTGGTGACTGGT
>DHSR01000049.1:0-10536 GCA_002410555.1 Bacteroidales bacterium UBA5281
GTGACTGGTGATTAGTGATTGGTGATCTGTAATCTGTGATCTGTAATCTGTGGGTTTGTTGATTTGTTGATTTGTTGAGGTGTTGAGCCTTTGAAACATAATTCGCGTTAATTTGCGTAATTCGCGGTTAATTGGTGATCTGTAATCTGTGATCTGTGATCTGTGGGTTTGTTGATCTGTTGATTTGTTGAGTCGTTGAGCCTTTGAAACGTAATTCGCGGTTAATCGGTGATTAGTGACTGGTGATTGGTGGTTAGTGATTAGTGATCTGTGATCTGTAATCTGTGGGTTTGTTGATTTGTGAAGATGAAATCCGCAATCCGCAACCTCGCAGCCTGGTATTGCGAAATTTCTTACTTTTGCACTTCCAAATATGATAAAACAGCGGAGATAAAAGGATATGTTTGAGAATTTAAGTGAAAAACTCGACCGGGCATTCAAAACGCTTAAAGGCCAGGGTCACATTACCGAGATTAACGTTGCCGAAACTCTTAAAGAGGTGCGTAAAGCGCTGCTTGATGCCGACGTAAGTTATAAAGTAGCCAAACAATTTACAGATCTGGTAAAGGAAAAAGCGCTGGGACAGCAGGTGCTGACTGCTGTTTCGCCCGGACAGCTTATGGTTAAAATTGTGCACGATGAACTGGCACAACTCATGGGAGGTGAACAGGAAGAGATAAACATTAAAGGTTCGCCAGCCATCATTCTCATTGCCGGTCTTCAGGGTTCGGGAAAGACTACCTTTTCGGCAAAGTTGGCCAACTATTTGAAAACCAGAAAGAATCGTAAGGTTTTGCTTGTTGCGGGAGACGTATATCGTCCTGCCGCCATTGAGCAGTTAAAAGTGCTGGGTGAACAGATAGGCGTTAAGATTTTTACTATTGATGAGGATAAAGAGCCGGTAAACATAGCCAAAAAGGCCATTGTACACGCCAAAGAGTTTGATTACAATGTGGTAATTATAGATACCGCAGGTCGCCTGGCCATTGATGAGCAGATGATGAATGAGATAGCTGCCATCAAAAAGTCGGTAAATCCCCAGGAAACGTTGTTTGTGGTGGATGCCATGACTGGTCAGGATGCTGTAAATACAGCCAAAGCCTTTAATGACAGACTGGATTACGATGGTGTTGTGCTCACCAAATTGGATGGTGATACCCGTGGCGGAGCCGCCTTAACCGTTCGTTCGGTGGTGGATAAGCCCGTGAAGTTCGTAGGTCTGGGTGAAAAAATGGATGCCATCGACGTGTTTTATCCTTCACGTATGGCCGATCGCATCCTGGGCATGGGTGATATTGTTTCATTAGTTGAGCGTGCCCAGGAGCAATTTGATGAGGTGGAAGCTCGCAAGTTGCAGCAAAAGCTGGCCAAAGACACTTTTAACTTCAACGACTTCATCAGCCAGATAAAGCAGATAAAGAAGATGGGGAATGTAAAAGACCTCATCGGTATGATTCCCGGTATGGGAAAAGCTCTGAAAGATGTGGATATAAATGATGACGCTTTCAAAGGCATTGAAGCCATCATCGGTTCCATGACACCCTACGAACGCGAAAATCCATCGGTGATGAATGGTAGCCGTCGCAAACGCATTGCCATGGGCAGTGGAACAGACATCGCCGAAGTGAACCGCTTGATCAAACAGTTTGAAGACACCCGGAAAATGATGAAAATGGTATCCGGCGGAGGTGGGAAAAATGCCCTGAATGCCATGCGTAACATGAAAAAAATGTCGGGCAGGAAAAGATAAAGCAACGATAAAAATTTGAGATGTTTTCCCAATTCAAGAAAAATGTACAGGCTCACTGACGAAAATAATATACTTCTACATGAAATTAATTGACGGAAAAAAGATTAGCCAGGAAATTAAAACTGAAATTACAACAAAAGCCGCAACCATCATTGATTCGGGTGGCAATCCACCCCATTTGGCAGCGGTTTTGGTTGGAGATGATCCGGCAAGCCAGACTTATGTTGCAAGCAAAGAAAAAGCCTGTAAATCTGCGGGTATTACTTCAAGCGTATACCGGTATCCGGCTACCATTTCTGAGCAACAACTTATCGATGCCATCGATTTTCTGAACAATGATGATGAAGTGGATGGATTCATAGTACAACTTCCGTTGCCGGAACATATCGATAGCGATAAAGTACTTCAATACATCAGACCCGAAAAAGATGTAGATGGCTTTCATCCCGCCAATATTGGCCGGCTTACCCTTGGATTACCGGGCTATCTGCCTGCCACCCCCGCCGGAATAATGCTCTTACTCGAGAAGTATAAAATTGAAACCGAAGGGAAACATTGTGTGGTTCTGGGCCGCAGTAATATTGTGGGCACTCCGGTAAGCCTCCTGATGTCGCGCAAAGCCTATCCAGGTAACAGCACGGTGACCATCTGCCACAGCAAAACTCAAAACCTGCCCGAAATAACCCGTCAGGCCGATATACTCATTGCAGCCATTGGCCAGCCTGAATTTGTGAAAGCCGATATGGTAAAGCAGGGAGCAGTAGTGATTGATGTAGGCATCCACCGCGTGGAGGATAAAAGCGAAAAGGGCTATCATATTGTTGGAGACGTTTATTTTGAAGAGGTTGCACCCAAATGTAGCTATATTACCCCGGTACCCGGTGGTGTTGGCCCCATGACCATTGTGAGTCTGATACTGAATACCTTTAAGGCTTACGAAAAAGAAATCTACCCTTAAGCATTTGTAATGAGTCGATTAAGATGGAACTGCCATTTGTTGATGGGCTTGTTTCCTGTTTTTATTGCGGTATCTTCCCTTTCTGCTCAGCAAGCCGGATGTACTGATCCTCAGGCCTTAAATTACGATACATCCGCTTCTGTCAATGATGGAAGCTGCCAATATCCCCACACCACTACTACTGCCCGGGCATACATTCCACGTTTGTCAAACAGGGTGCATGAAACTTCGGGGCTTATTTACTGGAAAGGAAATCTGTGGACACATAACGACAGCGGGGGAGATGCAGAAATTTACCGCCTCGATACACTTAAAGGACGTGTGAGACAAACCATTTCTATTGCCAATGCCCGCAATTCTGACTGGGAAGACATTGCACAGGATGATCATTATATTTATATCGGCGACGTAGGAAACAATGTGGGCAATCGCCGCGACCAGTGTGTGTATAAAATTGAAAAGGCTGCCATTCCGGAGACAGGAGATGTTTCGCTGGAAGCCGAAATTATTTACTTTTCATACGGAGATCAGAAAAATTATGAGCCCGATGCATATAACCATAATTTTGATTGTGAGGCATTGATTGCTTTTGGTGATAAACTGCTTCTTTTTTCAAAGAACTGGGCCGATCTCAAATCACGGGTGTATGAATTACCGAAGATCGCCGGCACCCATATTCTGGAACCCAAGGGCATACTAGAGGTAGATGGATTGATTACCGGAGCGGACTTATCATCCGATGGCAAGCAAATTGCTTTATGTGGTTATAAGGATTATGAACCTTTTTTGATGCTTATTTACGATTTTTCGCCAGGTAATATTTTTTCAGGAAACAAAAGACGCATTGCTTTCACTGGCATGTTTGGGACTCAGACAGAAGGCATCACTTACTTTTCGGATGACAGCTTACTGATTTCGGCTGAGAAAACACCCATTGCCCCTGCCCGGGTCTATCGCTTTTATCCGAAGATTTATACGGCTCCAGCCCTCGGAAATCCTTAAAGATTGATTATCTTCGCATTTCATTTATTTACAGATGTACAGAATCAGGATATTTTCTTTGTGTTTTTTGTACCTCTTTGCTGCCTTACAATATGTTAAGGGCCAGCAGGATAACAGCCGTGCAGGGAGGTTTCACCATAAGGCGCTGGCCTATTACAATGCTGCTGCATATGATCAGGCTGTAACTGAGGTGCGTAAAGCCTTAAAGGCCGATCCTCAATATATTGAAAGCTGGCTCTTGCTGGGCGACATCAGCAACCTGAAAAAGGATTATGCCACAGCGATAGAAGCTTATTCCAGGGCCATTGCCATTGATCCTGCATTTTTTCCACCGGCTTTTTATATTCTGGCCAACCTTCAATTCAGGGAAAGCAAATATAACGAAGCCATAGCCAATTATGAGCGGTATCTTGCGCTTGGAGTGGCACGAACGGCTGAAATTACACGTGCCGAAAAAAACATACAGTCAGCCCGTTTTCGCCTACATGCTCTGGCTCATCCGGTTGATTATCATCCGGTAAATATGGGATCAGCCATCAATTCAAAGGGTTATGATTTTGTTAATTATCTGAGTGCTGATGGTTCAGCCTTATATTTCACCCGGCGCATTCCAAACAGCAATCAGGGCGATGAGGATTTTTTTGTTTCTTATCGCCTGGGCGATACTGCCTGGAGTGCAGCATTGCCATTGGGATCACCCATAAATACACCCGGCGATGAAGGTGCACTTTGCCTCTCACCCGATGGTCAGTTGCTCTTTTTCGCAGCCTGCAACCGGCCTGAAGGCTATGGAAGTTGCGATCTTTATTATTCCACCAGGCAGGATAATAACTGGAGCGATCCCAAAAATCTTGGGCCAATGGTAAATTCCCCTTCCTGGGAGTCGCAACCAAGCTTTTCTCCCGATGGAAGGACGCTCTATTTTGTGAGTACCCGGGCCGGAGGAATAGGGAAAAGCGATATCTGGTTTACCCGACGGCAGGACGATGGCTCCTGGAGTGCGCCCGAAAACGCCGGCGATAAACTCAATACTGCTGAAGATGAACGCAGCCCCTTTATCCATCCGGATGGCGCAACGCTTTATTTTTCTTCCAAAGGCTGGCCGGGCATGGGCGAGGGTGATATTTTTGTGTCACGGGTTGATGGAAGCGGGAACTGGTCAATGCCCGAAAATATTGGTTATCCGGTGAATACCTCTGCCGATGAGATGAATCTGGTGGTGGATAATGCCGGAAAATACGCATATATTTCTTCGGCTGCCGAAGGTGGCTTTGGATTGCAGGACATCTACCGCTTCCGCCTGCCCGAAGCAGCCCGGCCCTTACCCGTTACCTTTATGAAAGGCCTGGTTTTTGACAGCATTAGTGGTCAAAAGCTTTCTGCGCGCTTTTCGCTTACGGACGTGGATAACAATAATGTAGTGGTTCAGTCCGAATCAAACGCGCAAACCGGCGAGTTTCTGCTTGCCATTCCTGCCAACCGAAATTATGCCTTAACGGTGGAAAAGAAAGGCTATCTATTTTATTCTGCCCGCTTCAGACTTCAGGGAATTCATGATTATACGGAACCATATTTTCGTGATGTGCCGCTCAAACCCATTGTAAAAGGTGAAATAGCCACACTGAATAATATTTTCTTTGAAACCGACAGTGCCCGCCTGCTTCCCGAATCAACCGCCGAACTGAATAAGTTGTTACAACTGTTGGTCTCCAATCCCGGCCTTACTATTGAAATCAGTGGACATACCGACAATACCGGTACACCGGCTCACAACCTGGCACTTTCCGAAAAAAGGGCCCGGGCGGTGTATGATTTTCTTCTAGAACATAGCATTGATAGCAATCGGTTGTCGTACAAAGGCTATGGTGAAACCAAACCCGTAGCTGGCAACGACACCGAACCGGGAAAAGCTGCCAACAGGCGCACGGAATTTAAGGTGGTGGAAGTGAAATAGATATATACCCAGCTCCCTTGTATCACCTCACCCTGCCCTCTCCTCACCGAGAGGGTGAAGTATGAGTAAGAGGAGATATTTTGAGTTATGAAATTTACTAAGGAATTTAATAATTGTTTCTGATGGCGGAAACCTCTATTACTGATTATTTGCGTGGTTATATTTTTTTCAAAGTTTCAATAATTTGTTCGGGTGATAGTCCTAACTCTCTTAATATTTGACGCAACAATGATCGCCCTATTTCCACATTCCCATGATGAGGCAAAGTGGTGTATCTTCCATCTGGATGTCGGTAAAAAACATGGCTCCCCTTTTGTCTTTTAATTTCAAAACCAAGATATAAAAGGAGTTTTTCTAATATTTATACCTTTACGATGGGCAGTTTGCTGCTCATAATGCAATAGAAATTTGCCGGAAGCCTATAAATTCAGGTAATTGCTCAATCTCTTCATCTGTCATTTCTTCCAGACATAGCTGCGTAACCTCCTGTAAGTTAGCATATAACTGGTCAAGTGTTGGAGCCTGGGTATGCGCACCCGGCAAACCCGGAATAATACCGATGTACTGGTTTATTTCCTTGTCTTTGGTTATTTCCGCTGTAAACTTAAATGATTTGTTTAATTGTAATAGCCCTTTTCCCAGGCATGATAAAGAATAGTGTAAACCTATTTATTTATGAATCTCAGAGGTAGTCAACCCTTTTATGTTCATGCCAAAGAGGTTGTAACTGATTATGCCATGTGTTTATTTGCTTGATTATCAATTCGGTGTGTCTGTAAATGAGGTTTTAATTATAGTAAATAGACCTATGTAAAATATTGAAGTCATGCCGGTTCGTTGTTACCATTGACACCTCACCCTGCCCTCTCCAGCCTTCGACTAAGCTCAGGCACCGCAATGAGAGAGTGAAGTGTGGGTTAACTGAGATGTTTTTGGCCATGATAATTGTTTATCAAAGTACAAATCTACGAAAATAGCAGGATTTAGCACCCTTCTCCTTTTTGAGAAGGGCGGGGGGATGAGGTGATTTCGTCAATTCTACATCAGAGAGATGTTTCTATACCTTGGCACTTCCCGGTGCCCGAACCCGAAACACATTATTTAAAACGCCGTTTACCCGGTATTATTTTTTCATTTTTGCAGAGTTTATCCAGGCATTGCTAATTTTGCATCGTGATAATTCCTGTTTTAACGATGCGCGTGCGCCTGCTCCTTTTATTTCTCTTGGCAACTGTCACTTTGGCTGTTAACGGACAGACCATCTATTCTGTGGATAAGGAAGCATCTTTTGAGATATTTTACAAACCTTATGGAAATAATAACAGGTACAATAGCAAGATCATCAATCAACTGGCACTGGCAAACCGCAAAGTGCCGGATAAAGCCAGATTTGCCTTTCTGTACAATGTGAACACCAGTATAAGTTATAACCTTGAAAATCAGCTTGAAGCTACTGTGGCACTTTCTCCATCCGTTTGCACGGGTGATGTCTTTGTATATGGATTTGATTTATCAAAAGTGCTGGTGCCTGCCTTTTGTAATATCTCATTCAGGTTGATGCACCCTTTGGAAGGAGAGCTGTGGGCCACAACCCGGGAAAAGGTAAAACTTTCAGATTTGGAACAGGGTATTGTAATTGGTGCCTTTCCCGATAGTCTCTGGGTGGAAGGTAGCAGGGCAGAGGTCAGGACTTTTCAATTCGAATTTTCAGAAGAAACCTATGTAAAGGCCGAAAGGGAACTTTATCTTATCCGCGATTATGTGGCTGCAGCCACACTTGCCGATACGCTGGAAGCCCGGTTGAAACTGGCCAGATTGCGGGTTCATACTCCCGAAAGTGCCCTTCAAACGATGATTTTTGGTGCAAAGAGTTTGCTGCTGCTCCATGAAGCCTGTGCTATACAATCAATTATTATCCCGGGAAAAGATCCGATGCGGCTGAATGAAAAACTTCGTGCCAGCACCTTTCGTTACAACGACTTGCTGCCTCATCTGCAACGTAATATTATTACTGCTTCCCTAACGGGAAATCTTTATCAAAAAACAGGAGATGCTTATGCCCGTGTGCTTAGAGATGCTTTGTCGCTTTCGCAGAAAACCGATTATTACAGCAGTCCTTTCTTTTACCGGCTCTATACCAATTGTATAACGACCGATCAATTATTATCCATCAAAAAACAACTGGATCAATATGCGGGTAACCGACTTAAGTCAGGCTGGGATGTCAGGCATTTATCTTTATCTGCGGGTAGGGCAGTGCTGGAACTGGCCAATCAATTAATGGCGGAAGATCGCTATGCCGAGTCAGTGGATATCTTATCATCAGCCATTAAAATGGCGAAAGCAAACCCCTTTGTGATCGTGAGTGATTCCATTACGCGCCGGCTGGCCATTGCCCGCAATGGACTCACGGCAGCATATATTCGGGTAGTGCGCAAGTCAATAAACAAACAACTTACCGGGTTGGCTGAAAATTATCTGAATGAAGCTAACCGCTATGCTGAAAAATACCAGATGATTAGTTTCCGTTCCCTGGATTTACCTCCTCTTTATCAGCAACTTGCGGATTTGTATGTCAACAAAGGACAGGCTCAGTTGGCATTGGGAAATGCAACCCAGGCATTAACCGAATTCGAGCAGGCCGCGCGTATCGCGGTAAACCACGACGGGGTGAATCCGGGATCGGATTACCGAAGGGGCATTCATGAAGCCGTTGGGCGCTTATTCAGGCAACAAACCGGTTCCATAGTTCAACTTATTGCACTTGGAGAACTGGATGCGGCAGATAAAAAGCTGGACGATGCCCTGGCTTTTGTGGCAGCTTATCCTGAGTTTATTGCTGATTTTACCCTGACCGACAGCCTCCGGAAAAGCATTGCAGGTTTTAAATACCACAACTTACTGGAAACCGCTTTTGACTTGCAAAAAAGCCGACAAACCGAGGCTTCCTTATCAAATTTGTTGGCAGCCATTGACCTTGCCCGAACCTGGCACCTGTCCGATTCACCGGTGGCCGACACCCTGCTTGAGCTAACGGCACTGCCTGCCATCAATGAGATTTATTCAAAGGGTCGGCTAAAATTGTGGGCAGGTGAACCTGAGGAAGCATTGCAGTGGGCGCATGAAGCGCGTCAGCTTAGTCAACGCCTGCATATGGACTGGCGCCCAGAACTGCATAAGCAATACACGGATTTACAACAACAGGCCGATGCCCTCGCTTGTAGCCGCATCAGGGGTGAGTTAAATTCGCTGATTAATCAGGTGGAGACAATGCTTGCAAATAACCATTTTGAAAAAGCAAGCTTAAAAATTGCCGAAGCTCGTGAACTTATCTATACAAAATCTTACTGTGGCTTAAATACAGCCGAAATTAACCAGCGCATCGCTCCCTTTACAAATCGCATGAAATGGAATTCTATGCATATAGAAGCACTGGAACTCATTGGATCCGGTGAGTTGAATGCAGGTATTGAGAAACTTCAGCAGGCAGAATCCATTTACCAAACCTACAGGCTGGATACCCTCGGTTTATCAAATATGGGACTTCTGGCACTTTCCCTTTCATCGGATAACCGGGAACTGATTCATTATGCCATCGGGTACTTTATTGCCCGCAATAAATTTGATGATGCACTTTCGCTGGTAGAGCAACTCAGATTAAATAATGTTCCCGCTGCTGAAACCATTCAGTTTCAGCAAAGCCTGGCAAGAGGTTTGGCTCAACGCGATAAAGCAGCCTTGGAGGAAGTAAATCTGAAAGCCATGCTCAGGTTATACACCTCGGGCTATAAATGGTACAAAACATTTTCGGAGGGCTACACTTTTTATATAAAATCGAATTTATAGCACTGGGTTTCTAATCTGCTTTCCTAAATATTTGTGGAACTCAATTTCATTCATTATATTTGTGCATTCTAAATACTTCCTCCTGGGGGGTGATTCAGACTGTAAGTGCAATAAACTTTAAATCTCTATAAATGAAACTTTTACTGATTAGCAATTCTACCAATCCCGGCGAAGACTATCTGGGCTGGCCACGACAGTTAATAACTAATTTCCTGGAAGGTACCGGAGTAAAGCGGATACTTTTCATTCCTTATGCTGGTGTAACTTTGAGCTACGATGAATATGAAGATAAGGTGAAAGCGGTATTCAGAGAATTGGGGTATGACTTATATTCAATTCATCATGAAAATGACCCGATAAAAGCTGTTATTGAAGCAGAAGCCATAGCTGTTGGCGGTGGAAATACGTTTCATCTGGTGCGTGAAATGCAGCGCAATGGAGTAATGCAGGCCATCAGAGGTCGTGCTTTGGCCGGTGTGCCTTACATGGGTTGGAGCGCTGGTAGCAATGTAGCCTGCCCAACGCTTTGTACCACCAATGACATGCCTATAGTTCAGCCCGATAGCTTCAGGTGTATGAATTTGATTCCTTTTCAGATCAATCCGCATTATCTGGATGCTCACCCGGAAGGACATGGAGGAGAAACGCGCGAACAACGCATAGAAGAATTTTTGGTAGCCAATCCCGAAGTTTATGTAGCAGGCCTGAGAGAAGCCACTTCCCTTATTTACGAAGATGGTCACCTTAAACTGGTGGGACGTCATAAAATGCGTGTCTTCCACTATGGTATGGAACCCCGCGAAATAGAACCCGGCACCGATGTGGATTTTCTGAGGCTGGTGAAGTAGGAACGAGGCCTGCCCGGCGCAGCGAAGCAATGGAGGGGACGCTGAAAAGGGACGAGGGACACTGAAAAGGGACGAGGGTCGCGGAAAGGGACAAGGAGACGGGGGGACAAGAGAGAAAGATTGAAAGAGTGAAAGAGTGAAAGAGTGAAAGAGAAATTTCTAACCTCTAACTTCTAAC
>DHSR01000049.1:10734-31301 GCA_002410555.1 Bacteroidales bacterium UBA5281
ACCTCTAACTTCTAACCTCTAATATCCAACAACCAAAAAAATAATTATTCACTTAAAGTTTTTTAATCATGAAATTTGAACTACCCCCTTTGCCTTATGCAGAAAATGCTCTGGAACCTGTTATCAGCGCTGAAACCATAAGCTTTCATTATGGCAGGCATCATCAGGCTTATGTAAACAATTTAAATAAACTTATCGTGGGCACCCGTTTTGAAAATGCTACCCTCGAACAGATTATTATGGAAGCCGATGGCGGCATTTTTAACAATGGTGCACAGGTTTGGAATCACACCTTTTATTGGGAAGGATTGGGCGGAAAAGGTGGGCAGCCACAGGGCAGGTTACTGGAGAAAATAAATGAAGACTTTGGCTCTTTTGAGCAATTTAAAACTGTTTTTGCAGATAATGCCGCCAAACTATTTGGATCGGGCTGGGCCTGGCTGGTAATGGATCAGGAAAACAAACTGCGCATAGTGCAAACATCCAATGCCGGAAATCCTTTGCGCGACAAGCAGAAACCGTTATTCACCTGTGATGTATGGGAACATGCCTATTATCTGGATTATCAGAACCGCCGTCCCGATTATCTGAAGTCTTTCTGGGATATTGTAGACTGGAATAGAGTAGCAGAAAGATTAGGATAGGCAAACTGCTGATTTAATGTGAAAATAATAAATAGTCAGTAAGGTGATGGCTCAGCTTACTGACTATTTTTTTGTTGAAGGTTAGTGTTATACCGGTCTGGCTTCGTAGCCTGCTTTCTGGAAAGCATCCATAATGTCTTTGGATACCTCATCAGAATCTACATCGGCGGTAAAATTATAATCGGGGTTTGGCTGGTCAACCAGGGCTTGCCATTTATTCAATCCCCTGATTCCTTCAAGTTTAGGACTAACAGCGGCTACACAGCCGGCGCATTTCATAGTGGTTTGGAAATGTAAGGTTTTCATGATGTTTTTATTTATTTTAACGATTTTTAATGGGGAATGTTCAAAGCCTCTTTATTAGGTGCGCCGTATGCGCAGACTATTGGCTACTACCGAAATGGAGCTCATGGCCATGGCAGCACTGGCAATTACCGGACTAAGTAAGATATGGAATGCCGGAAACAATATACCCGCCGCAACAGGAATAGCCACAACATTATAACCAAATGCCCAGAACAGGTTTTGCCTGATAATTTTGTTGGTTGTTTTTGAAAGCTTTATGGCTGCAGCTATCTGAGGCAAACCCGAACCGGTAAGGGTGATGGCGGCTACGTTGATGGAAGCATCAGATCCACTACCCATGGCTATACCTACATCGGCAACAGCCAGCGCAATGGTATCATTGATGCCGTCTCCTGCCATAGCCACTTTTTTACCTTCAGCTTTTAGTTTTTCAATAAAATTGGCCTTATCTTCAGGAGACAATCCCGCATGGAAATGCTTTATCCCGGTATCATCAGCCACTTTTTTGGCAGCTCCTGCCTGATCACCGGTGAGCATAACCACTTCAATGCCTTCGTGATGCAAACCCGCGATGGTTTCGGCAGCCATTTCTCTGACCGTATCTTCAATAGATGCCATTGCGAGCACACCTGATCTGGAGGCCAGCAGGGTAATTGAAAATCCTTTTTCAGTGACGTGGGTGATCTCTGCCAGCGTCTTATCGTCAATAAAACAGTTGTCTTTGATAAGTTTTAAGCTGCCCGCATAATAGATTTCCCCCTTATAAGAGCCGGAAATTCCCATTCCCGGATGATTGGTAAAATTTTGGATATCAACCCGGTTAAATTTTTCTTCGTGTAAATAACGCTCTATACTTCCCGACAAGGGATGATCTGACAAGGACGAGAGCCCTGCAAATATGGCTGCGGTATCCGGTCTTTCTGAATAATATTTAAGTTTAACCACCCTGGGTCGACCGGTAGTAAGCGTTCCGGTTTTATCTAAAACCAGGGTATCTATTTTACCAGCCGACTCAATACCTGAAGCATCCCTGAAAAGGATGCCTTGCTTGGCCCCTTTCCCAATAGCCACTACCAGCGCCGTGGGTGTGGCCAATCCCAATGCACATGGGCAGGCTATAATCAGTACGCTGATGGCTGCTACCGAAGCAAATGAAAAGGCTGGCTGAGGACCCCAAATCATCCAGATGGCGAAAGTAATGACCGCAAGTGCTACCACTACGGGTACAAAAACAGCGGAGATTTTATCCACCAGCTTCTGTATGGGAGGTTTGGACGATTGAGCTTCTTCCACCATTTGGATTATGCGGGCAAGGGCAGTATCACTTCCGGTTTTTAATGTTTTGATGGTAAGTGCTCCCTGCTGGTTTTGAGTTCCCGATAATACATGGTCTCCTTCCTGCTTAAAAACAGGAAGCGGTTCTCCGCTCATCATACTCTCTTCAATCCATGAACTACCTGAAACTATAATACCATCTACCGGTAATGTGCCTCCGGGCTTCACCAGTATAATATCTTCCGGTTTGATCTCCTGAAGAGCTACTTCTTCCTGCTTCCCATCCTTAATCCGGATTACTTGCTCAGGTTGAAGGTTCATCAGGCTTTTGATGGCTTCTGAAGCCCGGCTTTTGCTTCGTTCTTCAAAAAAGCGTCCAAGCAGTATCAGGGTAATAATTACCACTGCCGATTCATAGTAAACGTGTACCGGCGCGCCCTGGCTTCCAAATATCCCGGGGGCTATGGTGTTGATCGTACTTAGTATAAATGCAGCACCGGTACCCAAAGCTACCAGGGTGTCCATGTTCGTTTCTCCACGCCTGATTAAACGAAAAGCATTCCGGTAAAAAGGAGCACCGGAATAAAATATTACCGGGAGGGTAAGAACCAGAAACAGCCATTGCATCCATGCTAAAGGATGATGGTAAATCATCGAAAGTACAAAAACCGGAAAAGAAAAGCCAATGGCAACCCACAAACGTTTTTTCAGCGAGGTTAAACGTGACTGCTCCAGTTGCTCAAATACAGCCAATTTGTCAGTGGTGTCAGCTACCAGATCGTAACCAATAGATTTTACTGCCTGCTGAAGCCTGGCAATATTGGTTTCATCGGGCTTAAATTTAACCCTGACATTTTTTGCAGCATAATTTA
This sequence comes from Bacteroidales bacterium UBA5281, assembly GCA_002410555.1. Taxonomy (GTDB): domain Bacteria; phylum Bacteroidota; class Bacteroidia; order Bacteroidales; family Lentimicrobiaceae; genus Lentimicrobium. The sequence continues at coordinate 13,832 of DHSR01000049.1, forward strand.
CCGCTGCATCAACAACCCCTTTTTCAGACCTTAGCATACTCTCAACACTTACTGCACAGGCTGCACAACTCATTCCACTTACTGGAAAAGTTATACTAACTTTATTTTCATTCATGACAGAACTTTTTAAATTATTTTTGAAAGTTTTTATGAAAACATAAAACCAATCAAAAAATCAACTATTTTTGACTCATTCAAACTAAGCGATTTATTTGCTTTTTTAAGGGTTCAATTTTCATGCCGCCCGCGCTATTTCTGAGAAAGGAAGGGTAAGGCTTAATGAAAATAAAAGTAAAATAAATTTCAAGATTGAACAAAAACATTCATTCACGTATAAATATAGGTATATTTATGCCTGAAAAAAACAAAATCATAAAAACAACCAAAACCCTCAATCCATGAAAAAAAGTTTACTTTTTATTTTTGCAATGATATTGGCCTCTATGGTCAGTGCCCAGCAAATTTTCACTCAGGACTTCAGTTCGGGCACTTTTCCGCCCTCCGGATGGATGATATTCGGCAATCCTGCCAACTGGTCATCCAGCTCAACCAATAATGCGGGCGGTGTAGCACCTGAAATGCACGTAAGTGGTACTCCACTTTTTACAGGCTATCAGCGGATTATTTCACCAAAAATCAATACTTCCGGCTCAAGCCAACTGATTTTCCGCATGAAACACAAGTTTGACCATGCTTCCGGCAACAACCCCATTAAAATTGGTGTTGAAACCAAATCGGCCAATGGAGCCTGGAATTCAGTGTGGATGGAAAATACAACCACAAGCATTCCTGCGCAGACATTAACAGTTATTATTGAAAACGCCAACGTGGGTGCTTCTGATTTCCAGTTCTGTATTTATGTAAATGGAGTTGGAACCAATATGAAGGATTGGTACATCGACGATATAGAATTATCCAACCCTTATCCGGTTGATGCAGCCATGGCTTCCATTGACCTTCCTCAGATTTTTGTTGGAAGTAAGGCAGTTAAAGGAAAGTTTATAAATATTGGACAAACTTTGGTTACCTCTGCCGATGTAAGCTGGCAAGTAGCTGATGGAGACGTTCATACTGACTCGTTTGACAATCTTGCCCTTGAATTGGGCGATGATTTTGAATTCGAATTAACCGATTCGCTTAGTCTTCCCCCTGCTGATTATACCATTAATGTATGGCTGAGTGCGGTTAATGGACTTGAAGCTGATGACAATCCGGCAAACGATACCCTGTCAATGGATATATCCATTCCAACACATCTGATTAACTATCGCCCATTCTTTGAAGAATTTACAAGTAGTACCTGTGGCCCATGTGCGTCTTTTAACAATAGCTTTTTCAACAATTTCATTGCTACCCATGAAGATGAAATTACGCTGATTAAATATCAGATGAACTGGCCAGGCAGCGGTGATCCTTATTACACTGCCGAAGGTGGTGTGCGTCGCAATTATTATGGCGTTAATTCTGTGCCTGACCTGTATGTAGACGGAAAAAAGACAGCCACCAGCTCCGGCGCAGTAAATAATGCACTAAATGCTACACTGGGAACCCTGGCTTATGTGGATATTGTTTCTACCCACGAAATTCAGGGAAATAATGTGATTGTGGATGCCAACATCGTTCCTTACGATAATTATCCCAATGTTAGGGTACATATGGCTGTTATTGAAAAAGTAACCACACAGAACGTGGGCAGCAACGGTGAGACCTCATTTCACCACGTAATGATGAAAATGTTGCCCAACGCCAATGGTACCGGCGCAAGTCTGGTTAAAGATGTCCCACTTAACCTGAAGTTTACCCAGGATATGTCAGTTACTTTCGTAGAAGAAATGGACGATCTTATGGTAGCTATTTTCATTCAGGGCACCGACAAAACCATTAAGCAAAGTGGTTATTCTCTTGAAATTGGTGCTTCGGCCATGGTGAATATTGAAAATGGCGCCATCGATGTACCTGTAGATCAATCTATCATTATTGATTTTTCGCAGCCTGTGCGTATGCAGGGCGGAGCCCCGATAACCTCAGCCAATATCTCAGAAATAATCCAGTTTAGAGAAGACAATGCCATGGGCAATGCTGTGCCTTTTACAGCTACGATAAATTCAGCCAAAACCCAGATAGTAGTTACCCCTGCAGATAATCTGGACTATTTGCAGGATTATTACTTCAGGATGGATAAGTTGGAAAATTATGCTTCGGTGCCTACACTGCCTGTTGTCCGCACATTTACTACCGTGCTTAATGTTAGTGTACCCATTCAAAGCATTATCGATTACAAAGTTTATCCTAACCCATCAAGCAGCATGATCTACATCAATAATGTAAAAAATCTGGATAAGGTTGAACTCATTAGTGTGGTAGGTAATGTGGTACGGTCAGTTTCTGATTTCGGCACATCGGTAGGAGAAGCCGGCATATCGGTAAGTAACCTCCCCGGTGGAATGTATTTCATCAGACTTACTTCCGGAAATCAGGTGACAACCCAGCGGGTAATTGTAACGAAATAATTTTTTTATCCGGGATGCTTTATTGCCGGCTCTTGTAAAAGGGCCGGTTTTTTTTTACCCTTCAGGCAATAATTTTCCTGATGGTGTCTTTTTTGCCGAAAAACCACAGTGCGGCCATCAAACAGATGCTTCCGGTGATGGTCAGTGTGGCTGGTGCCCCAATCCATTCTGCCAATGCTCCGGTGAGCAGACTTCCCAGGGGCGTTATGCCAAGAAACGACATACTGTAAAGTGCCATCACTCTTCCTCGCATATTATCATCTACCACGGTTTGAATGATGGTATTGCTCGATGCAAACTGAACCACCATACCAAATCCGGTAACGGTTAGTATCATGAGTGAAAAAAACAGTGATGAAGAAAGTGAAAAACTAATCAGACCGATGCTGAACATACATGCTGAAATAAAAATGATGTTGGGTATACTTTTTATGGTTCGGCGGGAAGCCAGGAAAAAGGCTCCGGTAAGTGCCCCTGCACCAATGCTTCCCGTCAGATAACCCAGGGTCTGGGCATTACCCAAAAATACTTCCTGGGCAAAAACAGGCATAAATACCTGAAAAGGTAACCCGATTAAACTGGTAAGTGAAACCATAATTAATAAAATGCGGATGTGTTTTGTGCGGTGTGCGTACCGTAAACCTGAATACAGGTCGCTGAATATGGTCGTCTGGGAAACACGTGCAATAAACGGAGCAAGCTTCATGGCAAATAAGGATAAAATAACTGCAATATAACTCAAGCCGTTAACCAGAAAGCAAAAACCTTCGCCACCCCAGGCAATCAGCAGGCCGCCAACAGGTGGACCAATAAACCTTGCTGAATTGAATAAGGTGGAGTTTAAAGCAATGGCATTGGGCAAATCCTCCCTATTGGGGATCATGTCCACCAGAAAGGCATGGCGAAAAGGGGTATCGAAAGCTACCGACATGCCATTTAACACGGCAGATAGTACGATATGCCATACCTCTATTCGTCCCGAAAGTATCAACCATGCCATACCCAATGCGATGAACATTGACATGGACTGTGTGATGATCAGTATTCTTCTTTTAGCAAGCCGGTCGGCAAATACACCTGCAATTGGAGTCAATAAAAGAGAGGGAATCTGACCTGCAAAACCGACTACTCCCAGCATAAGCTCTGAATCGGTAAGCCGGTAAACCAGCCAGCCCAATGCTATATTTTGAATCCAGACACCCGGAAGAGAAATAAATTGTCCGAAAAAGAAGTACCTAAAATTACGGTAACGCAGCGAACGAAATGCCAGCGCAGGTGCCTTTAGGTAACTTCGTATGTCGAGAAAACGATTCAAATTGCTGCTATGATTATGCTAAAGGCGCGACTTTCAGTTTCACCATGACTCCCCAAAATCACAGATAACCTGATCTTTTTAGCTCTTTATTACTTTTATAAATGGTTCAGGTCAGTAAGTGTTCGATTTTTTCAATAATTTTATCTGTATACGCATCCCAGGTATATGCTTTTACCGATTCATGTGCCTGATTGCAAAGTGCTTCATAATTCCTGTGATTAAGGATGTCTTTGATGGATTGAGCAATTAGCTGCGGTGTATTGTCTTCGCAATATACTCCGAAATCAATGGTCGCTCCAAAAGTGGTTTTGAATTCTTCATAGGGCGGAACCACTACCGGAGTGTAGTAATACATAGCTTCAATAGAAGCAGAAAAAGCAGCCCATTTTGGAGTGGTGTTGATAAAGATTCTCGCTTCTTTCAATAAGTCATAATACCTTTCCTTTTCCTCTTCGAGGGCCTTATCCAGATATCCGTAACAGAAAACATGAGCGGGTTGATGTTTAATATCTGATTCATCAATTCCAATAAGATGTAAGCTCAGTTCAGAATAAGCAGGCTTAAGCAACTCAAATGCCTTGATCAGGGCTTCTGCTCCTTCAATGTATTTTTTTGAACCTACAAAAAGAAGTTTGCCCGAGTTCCTTTTAAGATGAAATATTTCCTCTTTTCCTGGTTCAAAAAGAGCGTTGATGACATTCCCAAGGTAATGAACCTTTTCCGAACCATAACGCGCCTTCATGTATTCAGCTACTCTGGGAAAAAGTGAAATAACACAATCAGTTCCCTGTATCTGTTTGTCTTCTCTTTTGATGGATTGCTTCTCGAAAAAGTCGGGCTTTCTGTTTTTAAAGTATTTAAAGTAATAATCATAGGTCCAGTCACACAATTGAATGGATGGTTTTTGTGACAAACCTGCTGTAGAAAAGCTAAAGGTTAAGAATGCAAAAGCGTCGGAGTCAGGGAATTGGCGGATGGCTTTCTTAATTTGATGCCGTACTATGGCAAAGTGCAGGCCTGATCGGAAATAGTCGTAAGTGGTATTTTTTAATAGCTTCCTCAGCAAAAAAGTAAAGCTGAAATCGAATGCAGCCCGCATCAATCTGTTTGGTTTTAAGCTGACGCGATTAACTTTTATACCCTTGTGTGTAAGAGAGGTAGTGAAAAAATATGGAATGTTTGACCAGGTCTTAATCTGACTTGAATCTCCACTGGCAAAAACAGTAATTTCCTTCATATTCTTTGTTGGTTTAACAGACCTTCCAGGTTTTTTAGTAAAAAAATAAAGGGCCGATTTATAAACCCTGATTAATGCACTCTCTGATTCATTAAAAAATATGTCCAGCAGGCTGCTTTAAAGCAGGGAGTGGAATTTCTGCGCGATGCTTCCACCTTCGGTGCGACCATAACCAGAAGGCGGGATAGGCCAGAATGCTGTCTTCAAGAAGATTCACATATTTCTGCATTAACTCCTGCTCAGTTTCTTTTGCGGCATCTTCCGAAATTAAATGATAGGTAGCACTATAATGACCCCGCCTAATGCGGGAAATTTCAATATAAAGCAGGGCTGATTTTGTAGATCGGGCTATTTTTATCCCTCCTGTAAAAAAGTAGCTGGGCTGGTTTAAGAAGTTATAGATGTGATTTGAATCCAGATGGTGTGGCGACTGATCGGACAAAAAAACATAAGTTGCCGGAAAATCCTTTTTAGAAAGAATATAACGGGCAGCCTGATTCATAGCAAGTAATTTTACCCCATGCTGCAACCGCACCCTATTGGTTACTGTATCAATCAATTTGTTGGATAATGGTTTATACAATATATAGCAAGGGAAATCAAGGGAATAGGGTAAAAACTTCATGTATTCCCAGTTGCCGGTATGTCCGGATAATATAATGGTGTTTTTACCGGCATGCTGAAGTGCTGATACCAGTTCAGGATTGGTAACCAGAAATCTTCTTTTTACATCATCCTTTTTTATGGAAACCGATTTGATAATTTCTGCAAAAACATCGAAGAAGTGTGTGTAAAAATCTTTTTTTAACCTGTTAATCCCGGAATAGTTGGCTTTTGGGAACGCCCGTGACATATTCTGTATAATTACGTCCCGGCGATAACCAATGAGATGCTGTCCCAACCATCTGGTGACTGCTGCCATCCCATAGAGTACTTGTAAAGGTAAAATGCTCAGTAGCCGCAGAAATGTAAAAATAATCTCCGACCCCAACCGTTGATGCCATTTCATGCTGTTTTTTTTACAAATTTAATACATTTACCCGGTCTGAACCGAAAAAAGCAGTTAAAATGAAGGTTGAAAAAACTGCCTGATAATCATAAAAATCAGATTATCAGGCAGTTGCTATGTGATCCGGAGGCGACTCGAACGCCTGACCCGCAGCTTAGAAGGCTGCTGCTCTATCCAACTGAGCTACCGGACCGCTTTTTTTAAAATTGAGTGCAAAGGTAGTCAAAATCATAATATAGTAAAAAAAACAGTGCTAAATAGTGACCTTTACTCTGCTGTTTTTATTGTTCACTCTCCGCTAAAAAAAAAATTGCAGTAAGTATATTTACTTTTTAGCCAGATTGCACATTACTTTTTAAGAAATTGTGTATTAATACTTGAAATCATCAGATAATTACTTTATTTTGCAACATTGTTGGTACAAAGTTGCTTAGCGCAATAGGACTATGAGAGAACTACTTTTTACTGATTTCTCCGGCTTCAAAGTGAACAAGTTATATGATTGGTCAGGCAAAACCATTCTGATAGCTGAGGATACTGATTGTAGCTTTTTATATCTTAAAACTGTATTAAGAAATACTCAGGCAGTTATTCTCTGGGCATCTACGGGGCAGGAAGCCATCAACCTGGTACGGGAACACCGGGAAATTGATGTGGTTTTGATGGATATCAACATGCCAGGCATCAGTGGATTTGATGCTACAGTTGCTATTCACAGTATTCGAAAGAACCTGCCGGTAATCGCACAAACAGCCTATGTGCATGACAACGAAGTAGAGCTTTGCTATGCGTCTGGTTGCGTGGATTATATACCCAAACCCATCGACAAACATCTTTTGCTCGAAAAACTTGGCGTCTTCCTGGGTGCAGGCGTTGAAAAGTCGAAAAGAGAAATATAGAACTTTAACCTGCACAATAGATTACGACAAAGCTCTGGTATATTCGGATTGCCAGAGCTTTGGTTTTCAGATAAATTGATTTTTCCTAACCGCCTGATTTTTAATAAAAGGCAGGTTTTTGCCTGTTTTTACCGTCCTGGGGCAAACGGTTCGATGGAAAACTGCAAAGTAATGGGTTCGGTCTTTAACTGATATTGTTCCATTGGGCCGGGGCCGCAGCTTCCACCGCCAAGTCCATTGTGAGCGGCATCAATGGTGATGATGGTTTCTCCTCTGTAAACAAGTTCATATGGATGGTTGGCTTGATCAAGGTCGGTGGGGAGATGATGCAATGCGCTGAAATTAAGGGCTTCACCTGAAATCTTTATGCCTTTTCCCTGATCATTGCTCAGCGTGAACCAACGCGTATCTGAACGATTTCCCATGTCCTGCGGACGAATATAAGCTTCAGTCATCTCATTTACTGTTTTGTGATAAAGCCCAATGAAAGCCGATGATTTGCGGTCGCGGTAATTTTCATGAGGCCCGGCACCAAACCAGTTTACATGCTCAAATCCAGTCGGCATTTCCATAATTATTCCCAACTTTGGTAAGAGCCAAACCGCTTTTTCGGGATCAAAGTTTACCTCAACCTCAATTTGTCCATCACCTGAAACGGTGTATTTGAAAGATGAGTTAACCGAATACCCTTTTGAACTTTTCGATTCAAGGTTGATCAAAACTTCTATATTACCTGCATCCAATTGCTTTACTGTAAAGTGGGTAACCTTCTCTTTCAGATAAGCCAGTCCTTGTTTTTGCCAGATGGGTCCCGGACCACCGCCAAAAATATAATCATTGTCCACGGGAGCCCTGTAAACATTCACCCTGGGTCCGGCAATGCGTTGGCTAACCGTGGTGTCCCAATGTATCAGGCCTGTCTCCGGTTTAATGCCATAAACAGTGCTTAAGGGTGTGTCAATAACCTTTAAATTATTGTAAACCAATTGTGTTATCGCACCGGCTTTTTTGTTAAATATGACCTTAAATGTTTTTCCCTGGATTTCAAGCTGTTGTTCCGTCTCTATCAGGCTGAGCGGAAAAGCTTTTTCTGTTGATGGCGTTAATTTTTCAGGGATATTAAAGGGAATTTTAAACTGCTCTCTGGCAATCACATATCCTGCTTTTGCCCACAATTCATCGCGTTTTAGCGTATAGCTTACGTTTAGGAAATATTCGCTTCCCGGTTTTAATGCCGGTTTATTAAAAGGAATTTCCTGCATTTTGGTTTCTCCGGGCATTATGTTTGAGGTGAAAAATCCAGACTGCAATACTATACCATCTTCAGCCAATTCCCAGTAGCCATTAAAATCATTAAGGTTCATAAAAGAAAACCGGTTGGTAATCTTAATATCGCCTTTCAGCAAATTGCCTGCTTCCATACAGGCACTTTGATACACTTTTCTCACTTCTTCCATTTTCGGGGTTTGCTGTCGGTCGGCTGTAGTCAAGCCATTGGCACAGAAATTCCAGTCGGTAGGCCGGTCGCCAAAATCTCCCCCATAAGCCAGGAAGTAAGTTCCCGGTTTCCCGGGGATTTCTTTATATAATCCCTGATCGGCCCAATCCCAGATGCAGCCGCCAATCAGGCGTTTGTGGGCATATATGGCATCCCAGTATTCCTGAAGATTACCCACCGCATTTCCCATGGCATGGGCATATTCACATAAAAAGAAAGGTCTGGGATCATCATTGGCACCCTCTTTTTCAAACCATACCACATCGGGATACATGGTGGAAACCACATCTGCTACCTCATTGTAACGTTCATAATGGATAGGGCGTTCGGGGTCTCTCGCCTTAACAGCAGCTGATGCTGCTTCAAAGTTGATACCCGGGCCGGCTTCATTGCCCAACGACCACATGATGATGGAAGGATGGTTTTTGTCGCGCTCTATCATATTCATTATCCTGGAGACATGAGCATCCTGCCAGCTTTTTACATGACCGAGTGACTTATCACCATAGCCCATGCCGTGAGATTCCACGTTGGCTTCATCAATCACGTAAATGCCATAGCGGTCGCATAGTGAATAGAAATAGGAATTGTTGGGGTAGTGACTTGTACGTACCGTATTCATGTTGAGTTGCTTAAAAAGCTCTACATCCCGAACCATAGATGCTCTGGAAATGGTCCTGCCATCCGCAGGGTCAATATCATGGCGGTTAACCCCTTTGATTTTGATGCTTTTACCATTTATCCACAGTTGCTGATCACGAATTTCTATCCTGCGGAAGCCAAAATCACTGCGCTGTACCATCAGGGTTTTTCCCGTTGCATCTTTGGTAACAAGCAAAATGGTGTATAAATAGGGTGTTTCCGCTGACCACAGATGGGGATGGGGAATGTTTGCCTTTAATACAGGTGCTTTTGGCTGAGCAGTTGCGCTTACCTGATGTGTCATCAAAGGCATGACCATTTCTGGTGATTCATCTTCAGACAAAAGGTAAACTTCAAGCTGATGATTGCCACTTGCTCCATAGTTTACGAAACTGGTTTCCACGGAAAATATCGCTTCGGAGTAATCTGCATTTAAATCGGACTTCAGCCAGTAATCCCTTAAATACAAGTTCGGTACGGAATAAAGATAGACGTTGCGATAAATGCCGCTCAGGCGCCAGAAATCCTGATCTTCCAGATAACTGCCATCGCACCATTGATATACTTCTACTGCCAGACGATTGCTTCCCGGTTTAATGTAACGGGTGATGTCAAATTCTGCCGGCAGTCGGCTGTCTTCACTATAGCCCACTTTCTTGCCATTTATCCACAAATACATGGCACTTTCAACGCCCGCGAAATGGATAAAGGTACGCCTTCCCGCAAAATCTGCCGGGACTTCAAATTCCCGCACATAGGAGCCCACCGGATTGGGATATTCATTTTTTGTATAGTTGGCCGGCACGGGATCCATAATGTAAGGTGGATTTGCCGCATGGGGATAGGTCACATTCGTGTATATCGGTATGCCATAACCCTTCATTTGCCAACACGAAGGCACTTCAATATTATCCCAGTAAGAAACATCAAAGCCATCACGGTAGAAATCTTTTGGTCGCAAATCGGGATGCTTCACAAAGTTGAACTTCCAGCTACCGTTCAGATTCAGATAATAGGGCGAGTCGTTCCAGTTATCCTTCACCGCCTGCCCGATTTCCGCATAAGGCATGTAGGTATTGCGCGCTTTTTCCTTATTGATGGCATTCACCGTTTCATCTTCCCACTCATGCCGGGTTTGTGCAAAAAGCGCATTGGTAAACAATACCAGAAGAATCAGCAACTTGGTCATTGGTTTCATTGGCAGGGGTTAATATTTTGGACAAACTTATGATAAAAATTTAAGAAGTAGTGTTAGATGCTGATCTAGATCTGAAATTTGAGATAAGTTTTATGAATGGAAGCGGGAGAAGTTTCCATTCCAAAGAATTGTTCTTCGATTTTCTCTTATATTCTTAAAACTTTTATATATTTGATAGCGCGATTGCTCAATTAGATAGAACCATAAGTTTGAAAATAAAAAATGGTGCAAGCTATTGAGAGACAATGCTTTGAACGTAAGCTACCATCTGGATATTAATAAAACTGAGATAAGGTAGCTGTCTTTCACACACGCTTAAAGTAGTATTAAAATAAAAAAAGGCGACTTGCGCCGCCTTAAATGTTTTATTAACAGAATGAACTTAAATAAACAGTGGTTGTGAAATACTAAAAAAAAAGCCCCCGTATTGAAAGACGAGGGCAGCTTAAATGTTTCCACAACGGAATAATCCTTATTGTGAATTGCTTTGAATTGTGAGACAAATATACAACATAAATTTGAAAAGTCAATAGCATATGAAAAGAATTTTAGGACTTGATTTGGGAACCAATTCCATCGGATGGGCTTTGGTTAATGAAGATGAAAGGAAAATTGAAGGCTTAGGTAGTCGAATTATTCCAATGACCCAAGATATTTTAGATACATTCAGTGGAGGGAAACCGCTTGAAACACAAACAGCCGCCCGCACCCACTATCGTGGAATGCGCCGCATTCGTGAACGATATTTGCTACGACGCGAAAGACTTCACCGTGTATTAAATGTTCTGGGATTCCTACCTCTACATTATGCTCAAGAAATTGATTTTCAAAAGCACTATGGTCAGTTTGTGGGTGAATCAGAGCCAAAACTAAATTACAACAATCGAAATTTTATATTTGCAGACTCTTTTGAGGAAATGCTGAATGAATTCAAGCAATTGCAACCCCAGTTATTTTATACAAGAGCAGATGGAAAAGAAACCAAAATTCCGTATGATTGGACTATTTATTATTTGAGAAAAAAAGCATTGACCGATAAAATAGGAAAGGAAGAATTAGCGTGGATAATTCTTAACTTCAATCAAAAACGTGGTTATTATCAATTGCGTGGTGAAGATGATGCAGATGCAACAAGGACTGTTCAAACAAGAATGTATTTCGATACACAAGTTATAGAGAGTATAATTGACACTGGATCAGTATACAAGGGATTGAAAGTTATACAAATTATTCTAGCGAACGGGGATAGTGGCAAATACTTTTCCAAAGAAGTGCCCAATTGGGTTGGATTGCAAAAAAGTATTATCGCAACAGTTGACTTGGATAAAGAGGGTAATGATAGATTTGAAGACGATGGCACTTTAAAGAGAAGATTTTCAATTCCAACCGAAGAAGATTGGGAGAAAAAATGGAAACTTATAAAAATTAAAACTGAAAAGGAAATTATAGGTGCTAACAAAACAGTAGGCGCCTACATTTATGATAGTTTGCTTCAAAATCCTTCTCAAAAAATTCGTGGTAAATTGGTACGTACCATAGAACGTAAATTTTACAAGGATGAATTGATTGCAATCCTGGAAAATCAAATTGAACTTCAACCTGAACTTTTCACCGAAGATTTATATAGTGATTGTGTTCGCGAACTCTATAGAAACAACGAAGCGCAACAGCTGACCTTGGGTAAAAAAGATTTCGTTCATTTATTTGTTGAGGATATAATTTTTTATCAACGTCCGCTACGCAGTCAGAAATCATCCATTGGGAATTGTTCTTTAGAATATCGGATTTATAAAGACACAGAAAGCAATCAAGTTAAGGAATATCTGAAAGCTGTTCCCCAATCACATCCACTATATCAAGAATTCCGTGTATGGCAATGGCTCTCGAACCTCAAAATATACCGAAAAGAGGATGATGCTGATATCACAACTGAATTTCTGAAAAGTACAGATGATTATGCCAGCCTTTTTGAGTTTTTGATGACGCAAAAGGAAGTTGGACATACAGATATTCTTAAACAGTTGCTTACGCCAACCTTAAGAGTGAAATTTCAAGGCGCAAAAGCAGTAACATTCAATAAGGAAGTGGATAAAGAAATTGCAAAATACCGGTGGAACTACGTTTTTGACGACTCGAAAGACAAGGAAGAAGATAAATCAAAGAAATATCCATGTAATTCTACTGGCTATGAAATCAGGCGAAGACTGGCAAAAGTAGTAAATGTTCCTGACGGTTTTCTTGAAATTACAGATACAAAAGAGGTAGAAGTCAAGAAGGGGCAGAATAATGGACAGAAGATTACTGTTTCATTAGGAACAAGAGAACATCAACTTTGGCAAATTATCTATTCAGTGACTGACAAAAAAGAATATATCTCTGCACTTGAAAAGTTTGCTAAAAAATACTTTCTTGATAAGGAATCTTTTGTCGGCAACTTTGAGAAATTTTCGCCGTTTCCAAGTGAATATGGAGCTTTTTCTGAAAAAGCTATCAAAAAGTTTATACCCTTATTACGATTGGGAAAATTCTGGCATTGGGAGGCTATCGATAGTAAAACTCAAGACAGAATAGGAAAAATAATATCAGGCGAATATGATGAAAACATTAAGACTCGTGTCAGAGAGAAAGTCATAAATCTTACTGATAATATTCATTTTCAAGGATTACCTATTTGGTTGGCGAGTTATATTATTTATGACCGTCATTCGGAAGCCGAAATTGCTGGAAAATGGGACTCAATTGCCGAATTGGAGCAGTACCTTGAAGATTTTAAACAACACTCCTTGCGCAATCCAATTGTAGAACAGGTTGTTACAGAAACATTGCGGGTGGTTCGTGATATTTGGAAGAAGTACGGAAAAGGTGCGAAAGATTTTTTCAGTGAAATACACGTTGAGTTGGGGCGTGAAATGAAAAATACTGCTGATGACCGTAAATGGCTGGCTTCACAAGTAACCAATAACGAAGCAACGAATCTCCGAATAAAAGCATTGCTGGCGGAGTTAAAAGAAAATTCAGACGGAAAATTGCCTGTTGAAAATGTTCGTCCTTACTCCCCAATGCAACTATACGCATTGAGAATATATGAAGATGGCGTAATAAGCTCAAAGGTTGACTTGCCTGAAGATATTATAAAAATCAGCAAAACAGCCCAACCCAGTAAATCGGAATTGCAACGTTATAAATTATGGCTTGAGCAAAAGTATCGTTCGCCTTACACCGGACAAGCGATACCGTTGGGTCGCTTATTTACTGAAGATTATCAAATCGAACACGTTATCCCAAAATCCCGCTACTTTGATGATAGTTTTAATAACAAAGTGATTTGTGAATCTGCTGTAAACCAATTAAAAGACAAGCAACTTGGTCTGGAGTTTATTAAAAATCACCACGGTTCAAAAGTGGAATGTGGAATGGGTAAAGTAGTGGAGGTATTTACAGAGGAAGCCTATCAAACTTTTGTAAAAGAGCATTATTCCAAAAACAAAACCAAGCGTCAGAACCTATTATTGGAAGATATTCCCGAAAGAATGATTGCCCGGCAAATGAACGACACCCGCTATATTAGCAAGTTTATTTCGGCCCTGCTTTCAAATATCGTCCGTGCTGATAAAGAGGATGATGGCGTCAACTCAAAAAATCTGATTCCAGGAAATGGTAAAATCACAACTGTTTTGAAAAAAGATTGGGGAATGGATGCAGTTTGGAACGATTTGATACTGCCCCGTTTTGAACGGATGAATCAATTAACAAACAGTACTACTTTCACTTATTGGAATGAACAATATCAAAAATTCTTACCTGTAGATTATTCTCCTGCTGATTCTAAAAGGATAGAAAAGAAAAGGATTGACCACCGGCACCATGCCATGGATGCCTTGGTAATTGCCTGTATGACCAGAGATCACGTAAACTTACTCAATAATCAATCGGCAAAATCGGAAACGTCACGATATGACTTGCAATATAAGTTGCGAAACAGGAGCAAGGAAACGTGGATTGATAAAAAAACGAACGAACAAGTTGAAAGAGCTGTGTTTAAAGAATTCAAAAAGCCTTGGGACGATTTTACAGTTGATGCGAAAAACGCTTTGGAAACCGTTGTGGTAAGTTTCAAACAAAACCTGCGTGTGATCAACAAAGCAACCAATAATTATCAAAAATGGGTTGACGAAAACGGAGTAAAGGTAAAAGAATATGTTAAACAGGAAGGAACAAATTGGGCGATACGGAAGCCTATGCACAAAGAAACGGTTTCGGGCAAAGTGATTTTAAATCGAATAAAGGTACCAAAAGAAAAAATTCTAACCGCTACTCGCAAATCGGTTGATACTTCTTTTGATGTGAAAACCATAAATTCAGTTACGGATACCGGAATACAAAAAATTCTTAGTAATTACTTGACTTACAAAGACAATAATACTGAGCTTGCTTTTTCAGCAGAAGGATTGGAAGAAATGAATGCTAACATAAAACAATTTAATGCTGGCAAATCTCACAAACCGATTCGAAAGGTGCGGATATTTGAATTGGGAAGTAAATTTCCGTTAGGAGAAAGCGGAAATAAGAAAGACAAGTACGTTGAGGCTGCAAAAGGTACTAATCTCTTTTTTGCAATTTATTCTGATGAGGATGGCAATCGGAGTTATGAGACAATTCCTTTAAATGTTGTGATTGAACGTTTAAAACATGGATTGAGTGAAGTGCCGAAAAAAAATGAGAAGGGAAGAACACTTCTATTTAATTTATCACCAAATGATTTGGTTATGGTTTCTGATGAAAGAGGAAGCAAAATTGAAATTTATAAAATGGTTTCATGTACTGGTACTCAATGTTTTTTTATCCCTAATAATATTGCAACTCCCATAGTTCAAACTACAGAATTAGGATCTAATAATAAGTCAGAAAAAACCTGGAATGGAGTAATGATTAAACAAGTGTGTATGAAACTTAAAGTTGATCGTCTTGGTAATATTTAACTTTTAATTCATAATCTTGATAAAACGTACCCTTTATTTCGGCAATCCCTGCTATCTTAAAAAGAGAGATATGCAGATGGCCATTGAGTTTCCTGAAAAAGATGGGAAACCGGGAACTTCTATTCCCATCGAAGATATTGGAATTGTGGTTTTGGACAGCCCTCAAATTACCCTTTCTCATGCTTTAATTGCTGCACTTGGAGATCAAAATACCGCCATTATCAGTTGTGATGCAAAACACCTGCCTTATGGGTTAATGCTTCCCATGTTTTCGCATCATGCCTTTACTGAGAAAATGTATCAGCAATTGGAGTCTTCCCTGCCCCTAAAGAAAAACCTGTGGCAGCAAACCATAGTAGCGAAAATCAGCAATCAGGCTGCCATGCTGAGAAGTGTGGGAGTAGCCGACGGGAAGATGCAGTATTATTTGAGGCTGGTAAAAAGTGGCGACCCCCAAAACGTGGAAGGAAGGGCTGCTGCCTTTTATTGGGAGCATTTGTTTGGCGACAAAAGTGGATTTACACGCGACCGGAATGAGGTTGGAATAAATGCCATGCTCAATTATGGCTATGCTATTTTACTGGCCATTGTTGCCCGGGGATTGGTAGCCAGCGGAATGCTGCCTGCATTAGGAATCCATCACCGCAATAAATACAATCCCTGGTGCCTTGCTTCTGATATTATGGAGCCCTATCGACCTTATGTTGACCGGATTGTATTGCAGATTTCAGAAGATTTTCCCGAATGTGACGAGCTTACACCAGAAGTAAAAAAAATGCTTTTACAAGTGCCGGTCATCGACATAGAAATTGATGGAAAGAAAAGCCCACTCATGGTAGGAATGCAGCGTACAACAGCATCTTTATCATCGTGTTTTGAAGGTACAGGTCGAAAGATTTTGTATCCTGAATTAAACTGAAACAATTGACATCTAATAATTTTAACCGGCTAAATCAGTACCATATATTGTGGATATTCGTCTTTTTCGACCTGCCTACTGAAACAAAGAGGGATAGGAAAAATTATGCCCAGTTCAGGAAGAATCTGCAAAAAGACGGTTTTACCATGATGCAGTTTTCTATATATGTTCGTCATTGCAATAGCCGTGAAAATGCTGACGTGCACACCAAGCGTGTAAAATCATTTTTAGCTCCTAAAGGTGAAATAATTATATTTTCGGTTACCGATAAGCAGTTTGGTATGATGGAGTTTTTTAGAAGCCAAAAAGAAACAGCGAAACCGAATACGCCCCAACAATTGGAATTATTTTAGTCAGGAATAAAAAAGTCCTTCAACCCGGGAGCTGAAGGACTTTTATTGAACACTTTTTTAATTTCTGATACAAGCGTTAACTGGTTGTGCATTAGTGTATTGGGCGCGGGTATGTTGTGCTCAATACTTCAAAGATACAATTCAAAAGCAATTCACAACCGTAGAGAAGACTTTAAACCCCTGCGTGTGGTTGTGCTCAATACTTCAAAGATACAATTCAAAAGCAATTCACAACGCTGTAAGGTGGCTGAGTCCGGCACGCTCCGTTGTGCTCAATACTTCAAAGATACAATTCAAAAGCAATTCACAACTTCACCTATTGGTGAGATTGAAAAATAATGGTTGTGCTCAATACTTCAAAGATACAATTCAAAAGCAATTCACAACGGCTATTGATACAGACAAAGTGGTGTGGGGGTTGTGCTCAATACTTCAAAGATACAATTCAAAAGCAATTCACAACTGCTCCGAGAAACGCAACGAACCGCTAACAGTTGTGCTCAATACTTCAAAGATACAATTCAAAAGCAATTCACAACGTTTGTGTTTTTGTGGTCATTGCTTTTAGTGTTGTGCTCAATACTTCAAAGATACAATTCAAAAGCAATTCACAACGTGATACACTTGAAGACCCAAATCGTGATCGTTGTGCTCAATACTTCAAAGATACAATTCAAAAGCAATTCACAACCGTGTCACCATGTGGGTAAGGCTCAACAATGTTGTGCTCAATACTTCAAAGATACAATTCAAAAGCAATTCACAACTTGGCTATTTAGGCGGAGAGGCCGCAGCCGGTTGTGCTCAATACTTCAAAGATACAATTCAAAAGCAATTCACAACGCAGGCAAAGGTGCAGGGGCAGATCGCTAAGTTGTGCTCAATACTTCAAAGATACAATTCAAAAGCAA
>DHSR01000049.1:31473-34171 GCA_002410555.1 Bacteroidales bacterium UBA5281
GTGCTCAATACTTCAAAGATACAATTCAAAAGCAATTCACAACCAATGCACCATCGTAAGTCCACGAGATTGAGTTGTGCTCAATACTTCAAAGATACAATTCAAAAGCAATTCACAACACTCTGTGTATACTTTGTCACTAACACAATGTTGTGCTCAATACTTCAAAGATACAATTCAAAAGCAATTCACAACTCATTCACTTTCTTTGTGAAAATCCTGATAGTTGTGCTCAATACTTCAAAGATACAATTCAAAAGCAATTCACAACACCAAGCCAATCCTCCGCATCAAATCTTTCGTTGTGCTCAATACTTCAAAGATACAATTCAAAAGCAATTCACAACCAATTTAGCACGAACTATCACGCAAACGATGTTGTGCTCAATACTTCAAAGATACAATTCAAAAGCAATTCACAACGGTCGGGCAGTCGCTTCTAATAATGCGTCAGTTGTGCTCAATACTTCAAAGATACAATTCAAAAGCAATTCACAACAACAACAAATATATATAAATATCAAATACAGTTGTGCTCAATACTTCAAAGATACAATTCAAAAGCAATTCACAACTTATCCATAATCTGATTAAAAACTGCTGCCGTTGTGCTCAATACTTCAAAGATACAATTCAAAAGCAATTCACAACATGCTACTTGGTTTGAATAACATTTAAGCGGTTGTGCTCAATACTTCAAAGATACAATTCAAAAGCAATTCACAACGGGTTCAAGGATTGGGGTGCGGTTTTCAGGGTTGTGCTCAATACTTCAAAGATACAATTCAAAAGCAATTCACAACTCTTCATACACATTATCCAGCCTGCCTTATGTTGTGCTCAATACTTCAAAGATACAATTCAAAAGCAATTCACAACAGTTCTAAACAATACGTCAAAGGTACGACAGTTGTGCTCAATACTTCAAAGATACAATTCAAAAGCAATTCACAACAGCCCCGGATTGCGAAAAAAATAAGGAGTTGTTGTGCTCAATACTTCAAAGATACAATTCAAAAGCAATTCACAACTAGAATGTGCCGTGAAACCCATTCATCACGGTTGTGCTCAATACTTCAAAGATACAATTCAAAAGCAATTCACAACTTTTAAACTCTTCGGGAAGCAGTTCGGTATGTTGTGCTCAATACTTCAAAGATACAATTCAAAAGCAATTCACAACTGGCAAGGGTGAATCCGTTTTTCATTAAGTGTTGTGCTCAATACTTCAAAGATACAATTCAAAAGCAATTCACAACTCGTTGTGGCTAATGCTAAAAAGACGGCACGTTGTGCTCAATACTTCAAAGATACAATTCAAAAGCAATTCACAACGGGTCTAATACTATTTCGTCGTTCAGGGGTGTTGTGCTCAATACTTCAAAGATACAATTCAAAAGCAATTCACAACTGGCGGTTGGAGCTACATTAAACCCAAGCGGTTGTGCTCAATACTTCAAAGATACAATTCAAAAGCAATTCACAACTCTTCAAGAGGCATACCAACAATAAA
Source organism: Bacteroidales bacterium UBA5281 (assembly GCA_002410555.1). Classification (GTDB taxonomy): domain Bacteria; phylum Bacteroidota; class Bacteroidia; order Bacteroidales; family Lentimicrobiaceae; genus Lentimicrobium. Next base: position 32,987 of record DHSR01000049.1, read on the forward strand.
ATCTGTTGTGCTCAATACTTCAAAGATACAATTCAAAAGCAATTCACAACCGGGGAGTTGCAGGTTCGATTCCTGTTCTGGTTGTGCTCAATACTTCAAAGATACAATTCAAAAGCAATTCACAACCCATTTGGGAAACACTGCAAGCTATCTTTAGTTGTGCTCAATACTTCAAAGATACAATTCAAAAGCAATTCACAACTGTATGCTTCGATTATTGTCATTAGAATTTGTTGTGCTCAATACTTCAAAGATACAATTCAAAAGCAATTCACAACGGGCTCATCACCTTTACCCTATTGTCAACCGTTGTGCTCAATACTTCAAAGATACAATTCAAAAGCAATTCACAACGTAGGCTGAAATGGTGCTGCTCGTTATCCAGTTGTGCTCAATACTTCAAAGATACAATTCAAAAGCAATTCACAACGAGTGGCATTCAATGTCCATTCCGGCATTGGTTGTGCTCAATACTTCAAAGATACAATTCAAAAGCAATTCACAACGGTAGTGGTAAGGTGAAAGTGTCTGCAAAGGTTGTGCTCAATACTTCAAAGATACAATTCAAAAGCAATTCACAACACCACCTTGAATGGATTAATAATAAAGATGGTTGTGCTCAATACTTCAAAGATACAATTCAAAAGCAATTCACAACGATATGACAGCCGTTCAGTTAGATTCAATTGTTGTGCTCAATACTTCAAAGATACAATTCAAAAGCAATTCACAACTACATAATCGTTCTGAAATTAACTGCTGCCGTTGTGCTCAATACTTCAAAGATACAATTCAAAAGCAATTCACAACTTCAAACTCGGTGTTGTAAGGCAATGCTTCGTTGTGCTCAATACTTCAAAGATACAATTCAAAAGCAATTCACAACAGTTTGCTGAGCGGTAGTGAAGCTGTCAGAGTTGTGCTCAATACTTCAAAGATACAATTCAAAAGCAATTCACAACGATTTGTGGCATCCCCTTACCCTGCTGCTGGTTGTGCTCAATACTTCAAAGATACAATTCAAAAGCAATTCACAACGAACTCAGTAGTAATAGCGGCCAATTTTTGGTTGTGCTCAATACTTCAAAGATACAATTCAAAAGCAATTCACAACAAAATGCAAGTTTTATTGCATTTTCAATTGGTTGTGCTCAATACTTCAAAGGGAGTGTTCAGAAAAGTGTG
>DHSR01000001.1 GCA_002410555.1 Bacteroidales bacterium UBA5281
CATCAAAATAAAATGTAGCCAAAGCTTCGCAGGCTGCCTTAACTTTTAGTATTTTTGTGCCATGGAATTTAAACCTCTCACCGATTGGATGCCTTCGTATGAAAGACCACTGGTAATTGCTGGCCCCTGCAGCGCCGAAACACAAGAGCAGGTGCTGACAACGGCACGTGGTCTGGCTAAACTTCCCCAGGTAAAGGTATTCAGAGCGGGAGTATGGAAACCGCGTACCCGCCCCGGCTCCTTTGAAGGGGTTGGTGTGGAAGGTTTAAAGTGGATGCACGAGGTTAAAGAAGAAACCGGGCTATGTACTACAGTGGAGGTGGCCAGTCCTAAGCATGTGGAAGAAGCGCTGAAATATGGTATAGATATTTTATGGATTGGTGCCCGAACAGTGGTTAATCCATTTTCTATGCAAGACCTGGGTGAAAGTCTGAGTGGAGTAAAAGTGCCGGTAATGATTAAAAACCCCGTAAACCCCGACCTGAAGCTTTGGATTGGAGCCATCGAAAGGGTGCTAAAAAGCGGAATTAACCGCATAGCCGCCATTCACCGGGGATTTTACCAATATGAAAAAAATGCTTACCGCAACCCACCACAATGGGAAATCCCCATCGAACTGATGCGCCGCATGCCCGGTTTGCCAATGATTTGCGATCCCAGTCACATCAGTGGCAAACGCGATTTGTTATTGGCAGTCGCACAACAATCTATGGATCTGGAAATGGATGGACTGATGATTGAAACTCACTGCAATCCTGACACAGCCCTGACAGATGCCGAACAGCAAATTGAGCCCTCACAACTCCTCACTTTATTAAAGGCACTCAATATACGCACGCCTAAAGGAAACCGTGAATTCGAACGTAACCTTGAAGTATTGCGGTCAGAAATTGATGGCATAGACTATGAGCTGATCAAGCTCCTGGCCAAGCGGATGAAGATTGCTGCCGAAATGGGGAAATACAAATACGACCACAACATCACCATACTCCAACTTGACAGGTGGAAAGCCCTGTTTGCCGATCGCATCAAAAAAGGAGACAAAGCCGGCCTTAATCCGAAATTCCTTGCGGATTTGTTGCAGGTAGTTCACGAGCAATCCATAGAAATACAAACCAACGTTATGAACAAAGCTGCAAATAAATCCTGATTTGGTACGATTTTCGTTTGACTTTTAATCTATATGATAGACTATACTCCCATTACTGAAACTGCTGTCCTGGTAGGCCTGATTACTTCAGGACAAAATGAAGCAACCCTCAATGAAACGCTGGATGAACTCGAGTTTTTGTTTGAAACAGCTGGAGGGACAGCCGTGAAGCGCTTTATCCAGAAACTTGATAAACCTGATCCCCGTACTTTCGTTGGATCAGGCAAACTGAACGAAATCAACAGTTACATTAAAGCTTCAGGTGTTGGAACTGTTGTTTTTGATGATGAACTCAGCCCTTCACAATTGCGAAATATTGAGCGCGAACTGGAATGTAAAGTCATTGACCGTACTGCGCTGATACTCGATATATTTGCCAGCAGGGCGCGGACAGCTACAGCGCGGACTCAGGTAGAACTTGCCCAGCTTCAGTATACACTACCCCGACTGTCGCGTATGTGGACCCACCTGGAAAAGCAACGTGGAGGCATTGGCATGCGTGGACCCGGAGAAAAAGAAATTGAAACCGACAGACGCATCATTCGCGATAAAATATCTTTACTCAAAGAAAAGCTTAAAGACATTGATAAACAAAAAATTACCCAACGCAGCGGACGCGAAAAACTGGTGAGGGTTGCCCTTATTGGTTATACCAATGTTGGGAAATCAACCCTGATGAATTTGCTGAGTAAATCTGAGGTATTTGCCGAAAATAAGCTTTTTGCTACCCTGGATACTACCGTCCGTAAAGTGGTTATCGACAACCTCCCTTTCCTGCTTACCGATACGGTAGGTTTCATCCGTAAACTCCCTCATAACCTGGTTGATTCATTCAAATCAACACTGGATGAAGTGCGCGAAGCCGATTTATTACTGCATGTAGTCGATATTTCTCATCCCGGTTTTGAACACCAGATTGAGGTAGTTCACGAAACATTATCAGAAATAGGGGCAGCAGATAAACCACTTATGATGATTTTTAACAAGGTGGACGCTTACAACTTTACTGAACCGGAGCCAGACAACTTAACTACTCCTGCAAAAATTATTCCTACCCTCGAAGAGCTGCAAAACACCTGGATAGCAAAGCTCAATCATCATGCCCAGTTTATATCTGCCACCAAAAAGCTACATTATGATGAATTTAAAGCCGCACTTTATCAAACGATTCGTGAACTTCATCTAAAACGGTATCCCCACAATAAATTGCTTTATTAAACTCTCTTTTATGGGTAGATATTTTCATGTTATAAATTTTTCATCACTACTGTATTTGCTGGTACGATTTTACTAACTTTGCTTAAACAAAGTACTTATCTGGCGGGATATGGGCAAATTGAAAGTTAAAAGTCAGGCATCTGAGTGGATTTTCCGTAAAATCACCTGCCCGGATTGTCTCTCCAGTTATTCCACCAATCCCGGATTTTCCTTCTGGCTCACTGATGCGCCCCCTTTTCTGTACAATGTCTATTCTGGCATCAATTTTAAAGTTTTAGAACACAATCAGCATACCATTGTTTTAGCTTTTTGGAATCCGAAAAAAAACGATCAGAAATTATCGACATTTCACCACAAACCGACCGCTTTGCCGGGTTGCATAACAATTTCAGGCAATCAGATCAGGATTATCAGTCGCAAACCACAATGTAAAAACCCTTATCAAACATGCTTATGAAACGAATTCTACTTGTTTTCACTCTGGGAATCATCTGGAGTTGCTCTGGTTTAACAGAATTAAGAGCTCAGGATTTCCTGCCTTTTGCCATCAGCAATTATTCGGGTGCTGGGGGTATCCATATTCAACCGGCATCTATTGCAGATTCACGTTATAAATTCGACATGGTACTCACGGGCTTTTCAGCCCAGGCTGCCAACAACTACCTGGCCATGAAACGTGAGGCCATTTTTCGTCCCGGATTATGGGATGAAACCCGGTTTGGCGCCGATTATTTATATAGAACCCTTAATGGTAAGGATAAGCAAGGCATGGTTTCTACTGTTGCCATGCTGCCTTCATTTATGGTTAACCTTAATGCTAAAAGTGCATTTGCTTTCAGTAGCAGAATCCGGGGGCAGATAAATATTGACCGGCTTTCTGAGGATCTGGCCGAAGTTATGGCCGAAAGTTTCGATAATCCGGATTTTTATCAGATAATCCTGAATAATTCCAACCTGAGTTCGCAGACAAACTGGTGGGCTGAATTCAACCTTACCTATGCGCATGAAATACCTTTAGTCAATGATAAGCACTTTTTGAAAGGGGGAATAACCTTAAAGTACCTTCAAGGTATTGCCTCTGGTTATGCTTTTGTACGTGACCTCACCTTCCGGCTCGAGAAGCGGGATGTAATTTCAGTGTTTCAATCCGACGTTAATTATGGCCTGTCGGGAAATCTGGATAGCAAGACCTTTAAACCTTTTGATTTTGTCTCTGACCCGGGCTTTGGAATGGATATTGGGTTTGTGTATGAATACCGTCCTGATATTGAGCGTTATCGTTATAATATGGACGGAAAAGAAAATCTGCTCCGTCCCGATAAAGACAAATATCTTTTGAGAATAGGCTTATCGCTTTTGGATCTTGGTGGCATCAATTTCAATAAAGAGTTTCGCAGTCAGGACTTTACTGCCGACATTCAAAACTGGGATCTTACCCAGGTTGAGATCAACAGCATAGAAGATTTAAACGACACCCTTCGCAACCGGTTTAATTTTGGCCAGTTTGTGGAAGAGTCTTTCCGGATGCGGCTTCCCACCGCGCTGAGTCTTCAGATAGATTACAACCTTGGCAAAGGGTTTTATGTTAATATGACGCCATATCTGGCTATGCGAAAGGGGACTGATATTACTTCCAAAACGCACTATTTTACCACTATAAATGTGGTTCCCCGTTACGAAACCAAGTGGTTTGGTGCGGGCCTTCCCTTTCAGATAGATGAAAATGGCAAAGCACGTGCAGGTCTGGCACTGAGACTCGGCCCGGTTTGGGTGGGATCAAACAGCATATTAACGAATGTTATGTCTTCTAAAACTTACAATGCTGATGCTTATATAATGCTTAAAATTCCGATCTTCAGAAGTATCCCAAAAGATCGCGATGGTGATGGCGTGAGCGACAAACTGGATGAATGCCCCGATACGCCTGGTACCTGGGCTCAGCGTGGATGTGCAGACCGCGATGGTGACGGCATTCCCGATTCGTTGGATGAGTGTCCCGACGTTGCCGGACTGGCCGAATTTAACGGTTGCCCGGATACCGATGGAGACGGCATTCCAGACCACCGGGATCAATGTCCGAATGAAGCCGGATTGCCTGAATTCAATGGTTGTCCGGACAGGGATGGTGATGGCATTCCCGATTTTGAAGATCAATGTCCCGATCAGCCCGGACTGCCTGAACTCAATGGATGCCCCGACCGCGATGGTGATGGCATTATTGACCATTTGGATGAATGCCCCGACATACCTGGCCTGGCTGAATTTAACGGCTGTCCCGACAGCGATGGCGATGGAGTACCCGACCATCTGGATGAATGCCCCAAAACACCTGGAACCATTGCAAACAAGGGTTGCCCCGAAATACAGAAAGAAGAAAAAGCAATACTTACCCAGGCTTTCGACGATCTTGAGTTCGAGTCGGGCCGGGCTGTAATTCGCACCTCCTCCCATCCTTCACTCAACCAATTGGCCGCATTGCTCCTGGCCCGTCCTGATTGGAAAGTTAAACTTTCAGGTCATACCGACAATACAGGCGTGGCCGAAAAGAATATGGAACTTTCTAAAAACAGGGCTCAGGCCGTAAAAGACTACCTGATTAGCAAAGGCGTGAAGGAATATCATATCATCACTGAATGGTTCGGTCAGACAAGACCTATAGCCGATAACAAAACAGCAGAAGGCCGTCAGAAAAATCGCAGGGTTGAAATGGAACTTGTTTTTGATTAACCCCCGAAAATACAGGGAGTAATCTGTGGAAAGCTCAGACGTTTAAACGCTAATAACTTAGCTTACAGTCCTGAACATTTCAACTTTTCAACCTGTGAGGTCACTCCGAACCTACGCGGGCAGACGGGTCTTTTAGCCCTGGTAACAAAAAAGCAATAATCGGAGGAGGCTAAACCAATAAATCTGTAAAACCAGAAAATTAATATCCGGCAGAACAACTTATGCCCGGTTCTGTCGGATTTTTATAGAAGAATTAGGCTAAAACCAGACGCATTAAAACATAATGAAGAATGAAATGGTATAATGCAACACTTATTCCTTAATTTTGAGCCATGATAATCATTGGTATTACCGGCACCCTGGGTGCAGGAAAAGGCACTATTGTGGAATTCCTCGTTCGGGAAAGAGGATTTACGCATCTTTCGGTACGCAGTTTTATAGCTGCTGAAATTATTAAACGCGGACTACCCGTTAACCGGGATAACATGGTATTGGTAGCCAACGATTTACGTACCAGCCATTCGCCTTCTTATATCGTAGATTGTTTATACCAGCAGGCATTACTTAGTCACGGCAATTGCATCATTGAGAGCATACGGACGCCAGGTGAGGTAATTTCGCTGCGCGAAAAAGGAAATTTCATTCTTTTCGCCGTAGATGCCAATGCCCGGACCCGGTTTGAGCGCATCAGAAAGCGACAGTCAGAAACGGATTTTATCGATTTTGAAACTTTTACCCAAAACGAAGCACGGGAAATGAACTCCGACAACCCAAACCACCAAAATCTGAGAAAATGCATCGAAATGGCCGATGTTCTTTTTAACAATGATGGCACAGTTTCGCAACTGGAACTTCAAATCGACAAGGCACTTCAACATTTCAATATCGGGTAGACGTAATTTGCATTTTGCCTAATGTATCAAATTTCCGTATACATCAACCAACACCGGCTCTCCCAGCCCGGCTTCGTGAAGCGTGGCAAGCTGGGTGCGTGCGTCGCCTGACACCACGTAAATCATTTGATCGGGCCGGATATATTTACTGAATATTGTTTTGGCTTCTTCCAGAGTGATCTGCTCAGCGGTGGCTTCTTCCTGTTTTATGTAATCAAATGGCAGGTTAAAAGTACTGATTTCATGCAACATCTCCAATTTACTTTGCAGGTGCTCAAATTTACCTGCATTGGCACGAATCAATGCAGTGCGTGTAATTTCAAGATCCGCTTGCGAATACTCATCTCCGTATGCCGACAATATTTGTTTGAACAACTTTAATGATTCCAGCGTAAAGGCCGACTGTACATTCGCATTTCCCATAAACAACCCCTGGGTATTGCGTGGCATAAAATAGGAGTATGCCCCATACGTATAGCCTTTCTCCAGCCGAAGTACCGTAAAGAGTTTTCCACCCGAACCTTCCCCTAATTTATAGTTTACAATATTGGCCCCGGCGTAATCGGGGTGATTGCGCTGCATGGCCGGCGAGCCCACCAAAATGATTGATTGCTTCGCATCGGAAACATCCACAAAACAGAGTTTGGGCTTCTTTGCGGGTTGCGGCAATTTGAATTCGGGAACGGGGGTTTCACCGCCTTGCCAATGCTCTTCCAGAAAGCCAAGTGATTTTAATGCTTTCTCAGGCTCCAGATCGCCGGCAAAATGAAAAGTTGCCATTCCTGGTGTCAAATACTGCGAATAATAATTCTTAAGATCATCCAGATGAATCTCGCTTACCGATGTTTCCGTTCCTGTAATGGGTCGGCCTAAAATATGGTCATCCCCGTAAATCCTACGAAAGAAAACATTAATGGCAACGCTGTTGGGATTGGCTTTCCGCTGAAGTATGGTATTGATGGTGGCTTGCTTAATGCGTTCAAACTCCATCTCATCCCAACGGGGTTGAAGTATAATCTCCTGCACAAGTTCAATTACTTTAATATAATTGCGGGCCAGACAACTGCCTGCCAGGCTGAGGTATTCATGAGAGGCATTTACCTGAATGTTCGCTCCCAACTGCCCTATGGCCTCTTCCAGTTCTTCGGGTGTTCGGGTTTGGGTTCCTTCGAGCATCATTTCAGCAACGAGTCGGGAAACACCCGGTGACTTCAAAGTATCGAAAAGATGGCCGCCTTTAAAACGAAGGCTAAAAAACACCAGCGGAAGCGACGTATTTGTGATGCCTAAAACCTTTAAACCATTGTTGAGCTGAGTATTAAAAATTTCAGGGAGTGTGAGTAGTGGTTCTTTACCCAATTCAGGCTCAATGCGCCGATTTATCAAACTGGGAGTATACTCAAATGGCTCATCTTCAGTGTTAATATCGACATTTTCAGAAGTTGATTCATCGATATTTTCCTCAATAACATAAGCCATTTCTGAATCTTTCAGTATAAGATCTGTTTGCCCTCTTGGAACAAAACTGCTTACAATATAATTGGCTGATTTAATATATTTATTAAAGACATCCATTATATCATCCCGGCTTACCGCATGCAACAGGCGCATATCTTCAGCGAACCTTGCCGGGTCGTTTCCAAAAACGCTGCCCTGAACCAGTTGAAATGACTTATCCAGCAAACTGGAGATGCCGTGATAAAATGTAGTCTCATTCAGGTTTTTGATGCGTTGCAGGTCACTGTCACTAAAACCATTGATTTCAAATTGTCTGAATGCATTAAATACTGCCTCATGTACTTTATTTAAGTTCACCCCTTCAAAAGCCCTCACGGTAATTACAAATTTACCCGAGAGTTCCATAGGTTGATTGTTAACCGAAAGCTCGGGTGCCAGTTTGTGTTTTTCTACAATCTCCTTATAAAGTGGTGCTCTTTTCCCGTCGGCAAGTAAATCGCTCAAAATCTGAAGTGCATAGGAATCCTTATGGTACATGGGCACGGTTGGGAATACGATATTCAATTCTGGCACCAGTGCAAAATTATCTTCGTGAAACAACCGCCTGGTTTGGGAAAGAAGAACAGGTTCGGGCCTGGGCAACTCCGGTACCGGGCGAGATTTAAATTCCCCAAAATATTTATCAATAAGCTTTTTAACCTCGGTTGATTCAAAGTCACCGGCAATGACTATGGTGGCATTGTTTACCGCATAATATTTCTCATAAAATTCGCGCACATCATCAATAGAGGCACTTCTTACATCCTCCATTGTGCCAATTACCTGCCATGAGTAAGGATGGCCGGATGGATAAAGAGCCTGATCAATTACAAAAGATGTATGGCCATATGGCTGATTATCAACACGCTGTCTCTTTTCATTAATTACAATATCCTTTTCGCGCTCCAGGGCTGACTGTGTAACTGTGTTGATCAGGTAACCCATACGGTCACTTTCCATCCATAAAATTTTCTCCAATGCATCTGAAGGCACCACTTCATAGTAAACCGTACCATCCTGCCAGGTTCCACCATTAAAAACTCCACCCAAATCATTGATCTTCGTGAAAAACTCCCCCCTGGGAATGTTTTCAGAACGCTGAAAAAGCATATGTTCAAAAAAGTGCGCAAACCCTGTTTTTCCGGGCTTTTCGCGCGATGAGCCTACATGAAAAAGAATGGCTATGGCAACTATGGGATTGGAATGGTCAGCATGCAATACAATATTGAGGCCATTGGGTAATAAAAACTGTTCATAATCAACACGTGGAACAACTATTTCAGTAACCGGAAGTATACCGGTATTGCCGGTATTGGTCTGGAAATCTTTCGACATAAGACAAAATTAAAAAATGGAAAATTATAATCATTAGACTGCTGCCCGTTTAAAAGGCATGGACATGCAGCGACACCCTCCTCCTCCCCGGGAAAGCTCAGCACCTTCTATGGAAATTACACACTTTTTCCCGTCAGGTATCACGGCTTTGCCGGCAGCAATGTCTTTGGCTTTTATAATTTCAAAGCCATGGCGGTTCATCTCCTCAATGGTATATTGATTGCGTCCATAACCCATTACCTGACCCGGTGCAATAGCAAAGAAGTTTGCGCCACTGTGCCATTGTTCCCGTTCCTGAGTCATCACATCACGAGAACCTCCACAAAGTACGGGTTCCATATCCATACCCAGCTTTTTGAGGGCAGTCAAAATATTGGGTTCTTCAACAATGTGTACTTTACCGTTATTGATGGTAATGTGAATGGTGAGGTAACGGCTTGAATGAATAAGCAAAGGCTCATAAATCATACATTTGTCTACATCCAGCAGGGTAAAAACCATATCGAGGTGAATAAAGGATTCCGGCTCATATGGCAGTTCCTGAACAATGATATGTTGAACTTTCTTTTGATTTTTATAATGATCGATTAGAAAATCTATGGCTGTCGGTGTAGTGCGGGAACCGGTACCAACCAGCATTACATCGTCTCTTGCGATCAAAAAATCGCCTCCCTCGAAACTAAAATCTTTATAAATAAGGTTTTCAGATGCAGGATTTACTGTATTACATTTAAATAAAGGGTGAAAATTAAAAATAGATTCCATAATTATGGACTCGCGGTCGCGCACCCTGCTGGCCATTTTACTAATCAGCAACTCATGCCCGCTTACGATGGAGGCATCGCGGGTAAAGAAGAAATTGTGAAGAGGATCAAGCTCAAACTGCTCCCTGCTCAGAAATTTAGAGAGATTATCGCGGGTAATTTCAACTCCTTCAACCAAAGCGGTGGTAAGGGCTGGTGCATCCAGTTCCATCAATCGCTCCCTGAGTGATGGCACCTGTTCATGTTGCGTAATACGCCTTACCAACATATTTTTAACTTCTTGTTTCTGAAGAATTACCGTAAGCAGATCTCTTACTTCATATACTTTGGTAACCTGATGCAATACATCACTGAACTGCTTATATTCAGCTTTAGCTACCGATAAATTAAGAATATCACTGTAAAGTGCTTTCTGAACCATGTTTGGAGTCATATTCTCCACTTCACTTCCCGGCGAATGAATGATTACGCCTTCAAGAACGCCAACTTCTGAGTTGACTTCAATTTTTACTTTTTCCATATCGCCTTCAATTCACATTTAGACTGCAAAGTTAATATTGTTTTTGAGTTTCTTAAAACCGGCACGGGTTATGGCTGACTTGCCAAAAATGGCTTTAAAAGCCGGTTTCTCAAGTTCTGTCCATTGCTTTACCGACCATTGTGTCCAGTTTTCCTGAGGTAAGAACTCAGCATGCCCGTGTGCTATTGAAAAGCGATTCCAGGGACATACCTGCTGGCAGATGTCACATCCAAATATCCAGGATTCAGTTTTGCCATGAAATTCAGCAGGTATTTCATCTTTAAGTTCAATGGTAAGATATGAAATACATCGTGATGCATCCAGTTGGCGGGGCCCAACAATGGCCTGGGTGGGGCAGGCATCTATACATCTGGTACAATCACCGCAGTAGTTTCCTCCGAATGGGATGTCGTAGTTGAGTTCCAGATTGGTAATGATTTCAGCAATAAAAAAGAAAGAACCCTGCTTGCGGGTAATCATCAAAGTGTTTTTACCAATCCATCCCAGGCCGGCATTCACTGCCCAGGCGCGATCGAGCACAGGAGCTGAATCGGTAAATACCCGGTAATTGATATCTCCTGCATTAGCCTGAATCTCTGCGGCAAGCTGAAACAGCCTGTCTTTGATTACCTTGTGATAATCAATACCATAAGCGTACGAAGACACCTTTAATGGAGAAGTATAATTTACCTGATTACCCGGGAAATAATTGAACAACAATGAAATTACCGAACGTGCGCCCTCCACCAGCAACCGCGGGTCCAGACGTTTTTCAAAATGATTTTCCATGTAAGCCATGCGCCCATGATGCTGTTGTCTGAGCCAGCCTTCGAGGCGGGGAGCTTCTTCGTCAAGCCGTCGGGCCTGGCTTATGCCACAATGGGAAAAGCCCAGCTCAGCAGCCCGCTGCTTTATGAAATGTGTAACTTTTTCAGTCGACATCATAAATTAGTGATTTAAAATCGCAATCACATACATATAACATTATTCAGAAGAGTTCAGACTGACTGCCCGGCCTCACTTTACCCAAATGGCTGTAGGCCAAAGGGGTAACTTCCCTTCCACGGGGAGTACGCATAAGGTAACCTTCCTGAATAAGGAAAGGTTCATAAACTTCTTCAATGGTTCCAGGATCTTCTCCTACTGCAGTAGCAATGGTGGTGAGTCCAACAGGCCCTCCTTTAAATTTATCAATCATGGCACCCAGAATGCGGTTGTCCATTTCATCCAGTCCATTTTTATCTACCTGCAATGCTTCAAGTGCAAAGTGAGAAATACCCAGATCAATGGATCCGTTGCCTTTGATCTGAGCAAAATCGCGCACCCTGCGAAGCAATAAATTCGCAATACGTGGCGTTCCCCGGCTGCGGCGTGCTATTTCGGCTGAAGCATCACTGGTAATGTGCACCTTAAGAATACCGGCAGAACGTTTTATAATATGTTCCAGGGTAGCAACATCATAATAATGAAGGCGGGCATTGATGCCAAAGCGTGACCTTAGCGGGGCAGTAAGCAAGCCGGAGCGGGTGGTAGCTCCAACGAGCGTAAAAGGGTTGAGATCAATCTGAACGCTCCGGGCATTGGGCCCGCTCTCAATCATAATGTCAATCCGGTAATCTTCCATTGCCGAATATAAATACTCTTCCACCACCGGACTTAAACGATGAATTTCATCAATAAATAAAACATCATTGGGTTCAAGATTGGTGAGCAATCCGGCAAGATCGCCGGGTTTGTCTAATACCGGCCCCGAAGTAGTACGAATATTTACACCCAGTTCATTGGAAATGATATATGACAAAGTGGTTTTTCCTAAACCCGGTGGGCCGTGAAGCAACACATGATCCAGCGATTCGCCGCGAAGCCGTGCTGCCTTAACAAATACCCGCAGATTTTCAACCACGCCGGGCTGACCCGAAAAATCAGTAAAGTCCGCAGGACGCAGCACTTTTTCAATTTCGCGTTCAACCTGATTCAGGTTATCGGAATCGGCATCTAAATTTGGATTCATAATATAAAGATGATTCAACGACAAAGATAAACATAAAGTTACATCCCATCCGGCTAATGCTGAACTTCTTCTGCTTCTAAAAAATTAGGAATGAAACGTTGAATTATGCGCTTGGTATCGAAAAATTTAATAAATTAGCGGCATATTTATAAGACATTGCTGCTATGAAAGAAATTATTGTCGCCATTGACTTTTCCAAAGGCTCGCTGCATGCGCTGGATTATGCTATTGAACTTGCCAATCATCAAAAGAGCAATTTAACGATGGTTTGGGTAGACAATAATGCAAATCAGGAAATGTTTTTCAGTTCCGCACCAAACGAATTCCGTGAAGAGGCCATAAAAAACCTCGATGAAATTATGGCCTCAAAAAAGCCAAAACTCAAGTCGGGAAAACTGAGCTATAAACTCCGTAAAGGCAAGGTTTATCAGGAAATTGCCAATCAGGCCAAAGCCAATAATGCGGAATTAATCATTGCAGGTACCCACGGTGTTACGGGTTACGAGGAATTCTGGATTGGCAGCAATGCTTATCGCATTGTTTCCTATGCTCCATGTCCGGTAATTACTGTCAGATATGATTTTGAAATTACCTCCAGGCCCATCAGCAGTATAGTTTTGCCCATCGACAACACCCTGGACACCAGGCAAAAAGTGCCATTTACCATTGAAATGGCTAAAATTTTCAATGCTGACATTTATTTACTGTCGCTCTATTCCACGCCTTTTAAAGCCATGCACAAGAAAGTGGATAATTATACCAGAGAAGCGCAGAAAAAAATCACCGAAGCGGGAATCAATCAATATACCGAAACCATAGAAGCCGACAACATTACCAATGCCACCATCAAATATGCGCAAAAGGTAAATGCCAGCCTCATTGCCATCATGACGGAACAGGAAACTACAGCCTCAAACATTTTACTTGGCCCCTATGCCCAGCAAATGGTAAATCACTCTCCCATACCGGTACTTAGCATTCAACCCAAGGAAATTTATTCCATTTCCACACGTTAATCATCTGATTATGCGACTCTCGCTCCTGGTTTCGTTACTTTTTTTCTGTGGACTGCAGGCATTAGCCCAGCAGGCAGGCTATATTAATATCAATGCCGACAACCGTATTGAATTGCTAATGGACAAATATATCTATCTTAACCGCCATCAAAGTACCTTAGATGGATGGAGGGTACAAATATTTTTCGACTCAGGTGCCAACTCCAAAAGCCGGGCTACTGAATCACTCAATCGATTTTCAAACCGCTACCCCGAAACCGGTGCTTACCTTTCTTTTAAGGAACCCTATTTCCGGGTTAGGGTAGGTGACTTCAGAACTCGTCTTGAAGCTGAGGGTTTTCTTCAGGAAATTCATGCCTTATATCCTAATGCTTTTACCGTAAATGACAAAATAAATCCACCTGTACTCACCGGTTCAACACCAACTGAAGCAGTGCAGGAACGATAATCCATTATACCAATTGCTGATCGGAAAAGCTTCATGCCTATCAGGAATTTGCTTTTTTATTGTGAAAAATCGTAAAGGATCAACTGAATGCTTTTTTATTATTGTTTTTTTTTATATTTTAGCCTGATGCAAAACCAAAACACCAGATATGAAAACCATCATTTCAGCCATTGATTTCTCTGACTGTTCCATCAATGCCCTGGAACATGCATTGAGTATTGCGCGCAAGTCATCTTCCGATCTGCAAATGGTTTGGGTAAACAATCCCAATACGACCAAAACCATTCTCAGTTCCGATTTATCCGACGATTTGCTCGAAGAAGTGGAGCGGCAATTTAACAGGCTAATTACCAAATATCAGCCTGAAATGCCTGATAATAAACTTGATTTTGTGATCAGAGAAGGCAAAGTCTATAAAGAACTCGTTGCTCAGGCTACAGAGAGCAATGCCTGGCTATTGGTGGCTGGCACCCATGGTTCCTCTGGATTTGAAGAGTTCTGGATAGGAAGCAATGCCAATCGCATTGTTTCAGCAGCCCCTTGCCCGGTAATCACTATACGGGCCGGCATTTCGGTAAACAGGGATTTAAAGAAAATAGTAATGCCCATGGACAGCACCATGGAAACACGGCAAAAAGTACCCATGACATGCTCTCTGGCCCGAATGTTTGATGCCGAGGTGCATATATTGGCCATGTACACTACCAATGTACAGAATGTGAGAAGCACTGTATTGAGCTATTCAAAACAGGCTGCCAAATATATGAAAGAGCGGGATGTCCGTCATTTTATCGTAGAACTGGAAGCCGACAATCTGGCTACTTCCGTTATGGATTATGCCAGGGAATCTGAGGCAAACATGATTAGCATCATGACCGAGCAGGAAAAATCTACCAGCAACCTTTGGTTAGGTCCTTATGCCCAACAAATGGTTCATCACTCTCCCATTCCTGTACTTAGCATTCATGCTGCTGAAATCAATATTTCATTAGGATATTAATGCACACACATCTGAATCACACACTTCAATACAAAATCGCCCTGCAAATTATTGCAGGGCGATTTTTTTAACCAAACAGAAAAAATCAATCAACAACGATTCAGGTTATTGAGGTCTTCAAAAGCAATTTTCAAACGTGCAATCATATTTTTCTGGGCTTCGTTGATCCATTTGCGCGGATCATAATACTTCTTGTTGGGTTTGTCATCTCCTTCAGGATTACCAATCTGACTCTGAAGAAAACCTTCATTTTTCTTATAATAATTCTTCACCCCTTCCCAGGTCGCCCATTGCGTATCGGTATCAATATTCATTTTTACAACGCCATAAGAAATAGCTTCCCGAATTTCTTCGCGACTCGAACCTGAACCACCGTGAAATACAAAGTTCACCGGTTTTTCAACAGTATTGTATTTCTTTTGAATATATTCCTGAGAATTTTTCAGAATAATGGGTTGAAGTTTAACATTTCCGGGTTTATATACTCCATGCACGTTTCCAAACGAGGCAGCAATGGTAAATTTATCACTTACCTTCATCAGCTCATCATAGGCATAAGCTACATCGGCAGGCTGGCTGTATAATTTAGAACTGTCCACATCGGTGTTATCAACGCCATCCTCTTCACCTCCGGTCACCCCCAGTTCAATTTCGAGTGTCATTCCCATCTTACTCATACGTTCCAGGTATTTTTTACTGATGGCAACATTATCTTCCAATGATTCTTCGGACAAATCAAGCATATGGGAACTAAAAAGGGGCTTTCCTGTTTCTTTATAATACTTTTCACCTTCAGTGAGCAGGCCGTCAATCCAGGGAAGCAGTTTTTTAGCTGCATGATCGGTATGCAAAATTACCGGCACACCATACATTTTCGCAAGCAGATGAATGTGTTTTGCGCCTGACACTGCACCCGCAATGGCAGCCTGTTCGTTTTCATTGCTTAAGAATTTACCTGCATAAAAATGTGCTCCCCCATTCGAGAACTGAATGATAACCGGTGAATTGACCTCTTTGGCCGCCTGCAGCACTGCATTTATAGAATCGGTGCCTATTACGTTTACAGCAGGCAATGCAAAGCCATTGGCGCGGGCTATGCGGAAAACCTCCTGAACATCATTCCCAGTGACCACACCGGCTTTAACTTTATCAAATATTTTTTCTGACATCATAATGAATTGTTATTTTAGGTTTGTAGAGTTTACATTATCTTCGCAAAGATATATAATTTTGAGGTTACCGGTGAGTTTACACTTATCTATGGATTGCAGGAGCACCATTTAATATCTGATTATCAATTAAATGAAAACTTATGTCGTTTGAATTAAAAATCAAAGAAATCATATCGGACAATTATTCCGGATCGGCTGCCCTGCTGGAAAAAGTTATCAGAAGCATCCAAACTTATGTTAACCATCAAGAGATTGATCCGGATTATTTGTGGGAAAACCTGAATAATATAACTACTCACTTCCCTGATCTTGCAGTAATACATCACTTTTTACAGCAATTTCTGAATCTGCTGGATGACCTGGAACAGCGTGGAGCCGACAAAAACCATATGGCTATTGGAATAGAATTATTTGTTAAAAACTATATATCAGAATGGAAAGACAGTATGGGACAAGCGGCTGAGCGCATGGCACGCAGGGTAAAATTCCAGCATAAAAAGATTCTGGTACACAGCAATAGCTCCAGCATTCATGTCTTGTTTGAGCATCTTGCCCTGCATAACATTTTCCCTACAGTTTATCAAACCATGTCAGGGCCTGTTTTTGAAGGTAAATTGCAGGCAAGAGCCCTTTCTGATCTGGGTTGTAAGGTGCGGTTTATCAATGAAGCCGCAGTAGGTCGCTTTATTGATGAAATTGATTTTGCGGTAGTAGGCGCCGATAATGTTTTTACCGATGGGTTCACCAATAAGATAGGGACATATCCCATCGCTCTGGTATGCAGGGAAGCAGCTAAACCTTTCTATGTCATCTGCGATTCCCGAAAGCGTTCTCCCATCGATTTTAAAAGCCGGGTAAATCCGGTATTTGAACCGGGGAAACCATCGGAAGAACTCTGGAAAAATGCTCCAACAGCCATTACTCCTGAAAATTATTATTTTGAATTCACTCCTCGCCGGCTGGTAAATATTTATTTTTTTGATGATACCTGGTGGGAGATAAATGAAGAATAGACACATTGGCACAATTCACCGGTTTAACCCATCCGATCCTGGAAACAGCCAAAAGACTATAATTGGAAGGGGATTTAAAATCGAGTAGGAAGGTAGGGA
>DHSR01000035.1:0-61754 GCA_002410555.1 Bacteroidales bacterium UBA5281
CTGGTGATCTGTGATCTGTGATTCAATCTGAAATCTGAACCGGAGCGAAGCGGAGCTCACCGAAGGTAAATCCGCAATCCGAAATTCGTACCTTTGCACCCTTAAATCAATTATCCCTCAGCATGAGCGACAACAAACCCCTATCTGAACGTACCGGCGAAAGCAAAACGCCTACCAATTTTATACATGCCATCATTGAAGAAGACATCCGCAACGGCAAGCACGAAGGCCGGGTGCATACGCGATTCCCACCGGAGCCTAACGGTTATCTTCACATCGGCCATGCCAAATCCATTTGCCTGAATTTTGGCACAGCCCTAAAGTATAAGGGCAAGTGCAACCTGCGCTTCGACGATACCAATCCCGTGAAGGAAGATGTGGAATATGTGGATTCCATACGCGACGATGTACATTGGTTAGGCTTCGACTGGGAAGGCCGGGAGTATTTTGCCTCAGACTACTTCCCACAGTTGTATGAATTTGCCGAAAAGCTCATTTTAAAAGGCAAAGCCTACGTATGCGACCTTTCGGCCGAGGAAATTGCAGCACAAAAAGGAACCCCTACCCGACCGGGACAGGAGAGTCCATACAGAAATCGAAGTGTGGAAGAAAATCTGGATTTGTTTCGACGCATGAAAGCGGGTGAATTCCCAAACGGTACGCATGTTTTGCGTGCAAAAATAGATATGGCATCACCCAATATGCATATGCGCGATCCACTGCTCTACCGTATTATCCACACCGAACATCACCGCACGGGCAATGAATGGTGTATCTATCCGATGTACGATTTTGCACATGGTCAAAGCGATAGCATCGAACATATTACGCATAGCTTGTGTACACTTGAATTTGAGGTGCACCGCCCCTTGTACGACTGGCTTATCCGCGAACTGGAAATTTTTGCTCCCCGGCAGATTGAATTTGCCCGCCTCAACATGACCTACACCGTGATGAGCAAACGCAAACTGCTCGAACTGGTCAAAAACGATCTGGTTCATGGCTGGGACGATCCACGTATGCCAACCATTTCGGGACTGCGCCGCAGGGGATATACACCAGAATCTATACGTAATTTCTCGGATTTAGTGGGTGTGGCCAAACGCGAAAACGTGATTGATGTGGGTTTGCTTGAATTCTGCATCCGCGAAGACCTGAACAAGAAAGCCCAACGTGTAATGGGCGTAGTAAACCCGGTGAAACTGGTTATCACCAACTATCCGGAAAACGAGGTTGAAATGATGCAGGCCATCAATAATCCCGAAGATCCCGAAGGCGGAAAGCGTGAAGTGCCCTTTTCGGGGGAACTGTACATTGAACGGGAAGACTTCATGGAAGACCCACCAAAGAAATTCTTTCGTCTGGCACCAGGCCGTGAAGTTCGCTTAAAATATGCGTATATCATAAAGTGCGAATCGGTGGTAAAGGACCCTGATACCGGTGAAATTACCGAAATCCATTGTACCTATGATCCGGAAACCCTGAGTGGCCGTTCGGAAAGCAGCCGCAAGGTGAAAGGCACCCTGCACTGGGTATCGGCAAAACATGCGCTGGAAGCGGAGATCAGGCTTTACGACCGCCTGTTTATGAGCGAAAGCCCCGAAGATGTGCCCGAAGGTGAAGATTACAAACTGAATCTCAACCCGGATTCTCTCAAAGTGGTAAAAGGCTTTGTGGAACCTTCACTGGCGGATACCAAATGCTTAGATAAGTTTCAGTTTGAGCGCATAGGCTACTTTACCACCGATGCCGATTCCAAACCCGGGAAACTAGTCTTTAACCGCACGGTTTCCCTGAAGGATTCGTGGGCAAAGGCAAAGAATTAAGTTTTTTTGCACGAAGTGTGTGGCAATCAAAGAAAAAAGGTGCACCGCAAATACCGGCACACCTTTTTGAAGAAACAAAATAAAAATTCCTATTTAGCAATTACCAGCGTTTCCGTGGCAATGGTTTTTCCGCCTTGTGAAAGGCTTACTGTGTAGGTTCCTTGCACAAAACCGGTAATGTCAACTATGGTTTCGTTATGCAGGCCTTGTAGTGGGCGGGTAAGCACCTTACGTCCATTTGCATCGTGTATTACAAGGGTGGTATTTCCCTGTTCGGGTGCATACCACGAAACGGTTACAAAAGTATTGGCCGGGTTAGGATATACTTTGAGTTTTTGCGACTGGGCAGCCTGAACTCCGGGCTTGTAAACGGGCATTGTTTTTAAGCCATCGTCAAGTTTTATTGGCTCGTCATATTCAATCAGACCGGCCGAAAGCAACAGGTTGCGCGACAATGCAGCAGGTTTGTCCTCGCCCGAGTTGCTTAATTCCATTAAGGCTTCATAAATGTCAGTGCCAGGCTCCAGAAGCATTTCAGGATTGTTATCAAATGCTATCAGTTCGTTCAGCAAAGTGGCATAGCGGTTGTGCAGGGCTTGTTCGCCGGCATCAAGGGTGAATTCTGAAGGAATGTTGCCCATCACCTGCTGTGCCGTAGCCGGGTTGCCTTTAAACAACTGCCAAAAGGCTAATTGGTAGCGCGTTCCCGGTGTATTTGCACCTGCCAGCAATACGCCCATGGTGTCAGATTGCCAGGTGTGCAATGTATCGCCGGCATACAGGTTGCATAAGTTTACAAAATTAACCCATACCTCATGCTTGTAGGAAGAAAGGGTGGCTTCGAGGCTTTCTTTACTACTTGTGGTTGTCTGGCCCGAAAGCACCTCGTTTTTCATTTCATCTGTCATGGGCACTATGCGCCCATCTATCATTTCAACCATTTGTGCAGATTTTGCCGATTGCGGGTTGGCAACAAGCACATCGCGGATCATGGCGTTGTTGAGCACCTCCTCTTTGTTGATGGACGTTTTTAATATGGTATCGGACAAATAGGGTGAATCAGCAAGCAATTGATTACGAAGCAGCAGTCCTTCATCAGGGGTGCTGTTTATTACTTCCTGATGCAGTTCAGGCGTTGAGCCCCCATCAATAAGTGCATCGAGGCTGGACTGAACATCACTTGCCTGGCTTTCAGCACCTTCCATGGCCAAGCGGGTTTCCTCTTTTCCCGTTCCGGTGCCTATGCGGCTGGGACATGAAATTGTTTTGTTGTAAGTGGTGCCAAATACCTGATAATTTGTGGTAAGATCAGCAGGATTGGGTAAAAGTGATGCCGGGCCATAATGGTGACGATAATAAATAATCCAGTTGCAGGTATTATTGATGTCCTTGAGGTTACTTGTCGTGGTGAAAGTATTGCCGGCAGGCGCAAGGTTGTCACCCGGAATATTTGCCCCCTGATGATAGGCAATGCCATCACTGTTGGTTAGCTGCCTGATGCTTCGAGGTGATATTCTTATATCGGTGGCATTGTTGATAAAGTCGTTGCATTTGTAACACAACCCATCAACAGAGCCACCACTTTGCCTGTTGTATCCCTGTGCAATAGACCCATTTTGCAGGTTCTCGAACCGGTTGTTATATACTTCGTTATTGTCTGGACCTGCTTCATTAATAATTAATCCAATGCCTTTGCGGATGGAAGTAGGGGAATGAAAATAATTTTCTTCGATGGCAAAAGCGGTTGAAGCATCCAGGTACAAACCATAACCAATAGCGTTTAGGCCTGGAACTTCTCCAATCGCTTCAAAATCGTTTCGTTTTATAGAAGCAAAATCTATATTGCCCAAATACATTCCCCGGAACGTGTTTTTAAATTCACTGTTATGGACAACGGTATTACGTTGCCGTGAGGAGCCAAGTGCATAAATTCCCCTGTAAAGGCCTTTAAAAGTGCTTTTCAAATAATCGCTGCACGGAACAGTATTGCTGATGCATTCATGGTCAACAAAAACATTTGCATCATAAGCATAAATTCCACTGCCCCACAGGCTAACTCCTTCATTCTGGTAAGTGTTCTCAAATAGGCACCCCTTAAAACTAATGTTGGAGATTCCGTTTAGCTTTACAAAATAATCGGGATACTTGCCGTTGGGCAGGGCGGCATTTGTGATGAAGTTGCACTTTTTAAAGAAACCATAGTTTGCGAAGCTGTAGGGCAAAATTTCAACCGCAACAATATTGTTTACAAAATTGGCATCCGTAGCCATCACCAAACCGCCATAGTAATTTGGATCGGGCGTATTGGTGCCATTTAAAGGTTTCCATGTACGTATGCCACATTCGGCATTTTCAATGGTTCCACCGTTTATTATCAATACACCCTGGTTGGTTGAGGGTGTCTGGGCAACATTGCTGTTACCTTGTACTTCAATGCCATTCCAATAATCACCACATGCCTGCATTAAGAGAGAAGCATCATTTATTATCAGTTTGCCGCCTCTTTTAACGATCAACTTACCATTTAATTCATCGAATCTTAGGGTGGTTCTACTAAGTGTTAATGTCCCTCCATTCTCAATTGTAAGATTACCTGGAATGTAGCATGTTTTGTCTCCAACATTGATACTGGAATTTATTGTTAATCCTGGAAAAGAAATAGTTGAAGGATTAACATAGCCTTGTGGTATTATGAAGCCATTTTCTAATTCATAATTAGAATCCCCATTTGCAAAAAACACCATAGCTTCAGGTGAAATTTGCAAGATGCCTCCGTCTTTTACTAAAAGTGAACCACTCCCATTAACAATAAGAGATGAACAATCTTTTATTGTTAATATGGAACCCTCTTCGACTATAAGCCGGGCACCATTTTCAACAATAAATCTACTGCCCGACTCCATTAAAAGTTCACTGCCATTCTTTATTATGAATTCTGAATATGGTTCAAGGTGAACAACTGCTTCGTCTTTTATTCTCATCAAAGTTGGTGAAACAAAAATTTCTTTACCATTATAAGTTTGTGGATTTCTCATCCTCGTAGCTGTAGTCCCCTGATCCAAGGTAATGGATTTACCGGTTTTCAGGTTTAATGAATAACCTGAGTTAGAGGATATTGAATTAAGGACAATTTCATCGGCACACCAACGTACATTATTATCAACATCAGTATCATCAAATTTTATGTTGATTTTTATTGTACCATCCGTGTTTTGGGATAAAATTTCTATGGAAAGACCGTTTAGATATATCTTTCGCAGATTCTTAAGATTATTACTTGGAAAATCATGGCCTACAAGGTTCATTAGATTAGAAGATGAAGGATTTGTTCCCATCCCAATTTTATGATTTCCGGTAATATCAAATATATGTGATGTATGACCATATTGAATCAGGTTTTTATAATAAACACCATTTTGCAATTCAACAAAATTATTAACATGGTCGGTGTGAATAAGCATATGATCGGAATCTATATCTATAGCTGAACAATTCTGCCCACTACACCCTGTTAATGGATTTTGAGAGCTTTTTGTAAAAGCACGTGTTGGCCCCCATCCAATACAATCGTTTGTTACGGTAGAAGGCTCGTGCTCAAGGTCGTGATGTCCGTCTGCCGTCAATGGACTCAGGTAATCAGCATAACCACCATATATGTCGCTATGATTAGTTGAACTTCTTATTTCCCTGTCAACTTGTATATAGGCCATTAAACCATAATTGAAAGGGAAAATACACTGATCCTGGTACTGCCATTGATCAAAAGGACTTCCATTCATATCTGTTCCATTGTGATTTTCAAGCCATAAATAGGTAGGAAATTCACTGACCGGGTCCGTAAAAGGAAGCTTTATTCGAATGGCATCACCAGTGGTTATAAAATCCCTAAGGATATATATTCCAGCATGAAGAGGGTTTTCTCCATCTAGATCGCCATTTACTTCTGCAGTATTACTACTATTACGGGCAGAAGGATTATATAAATTGTTGGTATTTTTCCAATCAAGCCGTTGCCTATCCCACGCATTGAAACTTAAAAGGGAGGCACCTGCTAAACTCAAAGCACTCCATCCTCCTGTTTGTGGGATAAAATAGTCGCCTCCAAGGTATTGATTCCATCCTCCGCCAGAGCAGTGGAAATTGTTGCCACCAAATAATAGGTGTGCATATTCGTGTCGCAATACTTTTGTCGGTATGTCGCTATATGTACCTATTGAAATGTAAGTGTCAGCCGAATAACCCAGGAGTTGCGTCGCGAAACCCGCACTCGAAGCACTTCCTGTTCCATTAAGATTAGGCCTGTTTCTAAATATGAATATAACATTATCATATTTGGGTGGAGTGTCAGTGCTAGGGGTAATTTTAGGCTTACCACTCCCCATTTTAGTCCAATTGTCAAAATAGGAGATATTGTTCAAGTTGTGACCGGTTACAAGATTCTCATTCATTACACTATTAACCTGTTGAATAAGTGCTTTTTGTACACCTATCAAATTTATCTGGCTATTATTTACTTTGAAAATACCTCCGTTATCAGGGGCCAAAACATAGTCCCCTAAAACATTATAGTTCCCAAGAGATGCCTCGTGATAATAGCGGCTAATCAACCCCGTGGGAGTGTCCTGGGATATATTGGGGTCAAACAAATCGTTTGCCCATACAGGCAGGCTTCCTACATTCCATCCACTGGTATTGGTAGGATTAGGATCGGTTCCGGTATCATAATTGATTTCAGCAAAAACTACCAAAACCCTTATGGTACCATGAGGTGATAACGCAAAACCATTTTTACTTTCATATATTCCTTCCATTCTCTCTGGTGGAGGCATTTGCTCATCATCATTAAATAAGCACTCCTGGCTATGCAATAAGCCAAATTGCAGAATAAACATTAACAACATGAAAAATCTGACTACCTCATTTTGGGTAAATGTCTTTTTCATTTCAACTGGGGTCCAAGGAAGTTTTTTCATGATACATTATTTAAGTTTAACAATTTTGATTGAACTTACTACCGATTGTTTTGATTGAAGAACCGCGATATAGAAGCCGGGTGGTGCAATACTCAATTTATACTCAAGTTCATGTAAAACAGGCCCATCATAATTGCCATATGCCCCTGATAGTTCAGCCTGGTGCAACAACCTGCCAAATAAGTCAATTACACTGATTGTATATGATTCATTAGGATTTGGTGATTCAATTTTCAATTTTACATTATTATTAAAAGGGTTGGGGTATGCATCCAATCTAAAAAATGCATTTATGTTTGCACGAGGGACATCTATTGTTGTAGAAGGATCCTGACTCATTGCAATTCCCATTGGGAAGTGGCGTGCGGGGAGCCAGAACCAGGGGTCAGGATTGTCAGGTTCCGGGGCAATTATACTATCCGTAATGGTCATATCAAAAAAACCTCCAACCTCGACATTGTTTATCATAAAGAAATAGTCATTCCCAATACCAGCAGAATTAACCCAGCCAACCGGTGTTGAAGGTAACCAGGGTGCATGAAACAATGATGAATCCCAGGTTATTTTTATGGGTAATTCAAAATTCATAGCATCAATTTGACCACCTAAGGAAAATTCATATGGAAATGCAAGTGTCTTAATACTGTCAGAATAGAAAAGGCCTGGATTATAAGTCCACACATTAAATTTATCATAATCAAATTCGTGCGAAACCTCATTGAGAAGGGTATCAGCTCCTTCAAAAGTTGCAGTGGTATCCCATATATACCAAATGGTATCTCGTGCCATGGTGGCATCTTCAAAAGCAATGTGGAATTTCCACTGCTGCTGTGCTTTGATGGGTAGGTAAAGCACAATGGTAAATAAAACAATCAGAATTTTTACCGCATTTTTAACGTTTTTCATAACTGTTTTGTTTTTAGTGTGTTACAATCAGTTTAACTGTGTTGTTGGTGGTAAATGAATTTATATTCAAAAAATACAAACCTTTGATTAAATTGGTAACATCAAGGGCAAAGTTGTTGCCGGATGCGCTAATGTCCTTTTGCATTACAATCTCGCCCAACACATTAAATATCGTTAGTTGTTCGGCCTGTTCATACCCATCTGGCAACTGTAAAGTAACCATTCCCGAAGCAGGGTTGGGAAAGACCCCAAAATTATTTAACTCAGGATTATCGAGACCAACCGCAAGAAAACCACAATATTTATCATATGGTTTACTACCAATGTAATATAAACCGTTAACCTGCACACATTCTGTTGTAGACTGATGGAATGCATCAAAACCTGTAAAAGTATCCAGATTAGGAAAGGTTGACCTATAATCCCTAACTCCCTCAATATATTCAAGGCTCATGGTACTACCAGAAAGGAGTGAGAAAAAAACATAATATTTTCTATATTCATTCAATTCTCCAATAAATGACATGTCAACAGAATCAATAAAAGCTAAATAAAACATAGAATCATCAAAGATGCTAAATTGAAACGCCGGCAAACTAACAGTATCTCCAACGGCAACGGAAAGATCATAGCCTAATTTTTCCTGTGTTTCGCCTAAGTAGTTCCGAATAAACCATATTTTCTTCTCTTCCACACTCTGCCGCATAAAGCAATGCAGGGTGCTTATGGTGTCGTAAATGGTGGGCCAATCATCAAGTCGGTAAACGATCTTATAGTCAAGGTTGTTTATTACCGTATCGCCATCAACGGTATATATAACATCGTTGTATTGCTCGGTGAGATAGTCAAATTCAACAACCGTCCAAAAGGCATTTTCTTCGGGCAGAGGATGGTAGTTTTGTGCCATGGTGTTGAATGAAAGCGCCAGTGCAAAAAGCATAGGCAGAAGTAGAGTTGGTTTCATAAAGATTAGAAATTAATGATTGGTTGTTTTTAGGTTTTAATTGTAACTGCCAGTGTTGCTGCTTATAGGCAGAGAACCGCATTTTTAATGTTTCTCATAAGTGTTGGTATTTAGGGTTTTACAATCAGTTTTGTTGAAATGTTGGTCGTGCTTGAATTTATATTCAGGAAATACAAACCTTGATTTAAATTAGAAACATCAATGGCAAAACTACTGCCGGATGCACTGATGTCCTTTTGCATTACAATCTCGCCCAGGGTATTGTAAATAGTAAGTAAGCCAGCATGTTTAAATCCTTCTGGTAACTGTATGGTGAGCAGTCTCGAAGCAGGGTTGGGAAAAACCTCCAAATTGCTCAATTCAGGATTATCTATGCCTACCGCAAGAAAACCACAGTTTTCCTCATATGGCTCCGAACCAAAATAATACGTACCGTCAACCTGCATACATTCTGTTCCTGATTGATGGAATGCATCATATCCATATAATGTGTCCAGATTCGGAAAGGTTGATCTCAGATCGGTAACTCCTTCAATATATTCTATAAGTAGCCCACTTCCTTGATTTATTATTGGTACAAAAACATATCGTTTTCGAAACCCGTTTAATTCACCAAGAGAAGACATGTTAACTGAATCAGCCCTATACAAATAAAACAAAGAGTCATCAAAGATGCTGTATTGAAAAGCCGGTAAACTTATGGTATCTCCAACGGCAACGGAAAGATCATAGCCTAGTTTTTCCTGTGTTTCGCCTAAGTAATTCCGGATAAACCATATTTTCTTTTCTTCCACATTCTGGCGCATAAAGCAGTGTAAGGTGCTTATCGTATCGTAAATGGTGGGGTAATCGTCCAGTCTGTAAACTATCTTGTAGTCAAGGTTGTTTATAACCGTATCGCCATCCACGGTGTAGATAACATCATTGTATTGCCCGGTAATATAATCAAATTCAACAACCGTCCAAAAGGCATTTTCTTCGGGCAAGGGGTAGTAGGTTTGTGCCTTGGTGTTGAATGAGCATACCAGGGCAAAGAGAATGGGGAGTAATAAGGTTGGTTTCATAAGTTAGATAGATTGGTTGGTTGGTTTTTGTATTAATTCCGAAATTTAATTTTTTTCAAGATAAAAATATAATAATATGCATTAATTAATTATATGTAAAATTAATTTGCATATACTTAAAAGTAATTTACCATGACTAACGATGTAAATTTACTCCTAAATTATTATAAAAAGCAAGCGGGGGGGGTAAGTT
This sequence comes from Bacteroidales bacterium UBA5281, assembly GCA_002410555.1. Taxonomy (GTDB): domain Bacteria; phylum Bacteroidota; class Bacteroidia; order Bacteroidales; family Lentimicrobiaceae; genus Lentimicrobium. The sequence goes on from DHSR01000035.1 coordinate 9,927, forward strand.
ATTAACAATTTCGAGAAAGTTATTAACAAATATGAACTTTCAGGTATGATTTTTTGATTTCGGATAAGTTGGCATAATTAGAAAGGGCATTTCACATTTTATAAAACTAGTATTTTGGGATTTGAAACAACTTTTTTCATAAATGTTGTACGGCCATGTATCGTTGGCTATTCTTTTCACTGCTTTTGATTCTATTTCAATTTGTAGAAAATATAACGCATACGCTTAGTGCAACTTAGGTTTTTAGTGGCTTTGTTGCAAAAAAACCGTCTTATTTCTTGCATCTTAACAAAACAAATTACTACTTTTGCACCGCATTCACTGACCTATGGTGTAACTGGCAACACGTCTGATTCTGGATCAGAAGAGTCCAGGTTCGACCCCTGGTAGGTCAACTGATTGAAGAAAACCACTTACAATTTGCAGCGTAAGTGGTTTTTTCGTTTTTACCCTTTTTTAATTAAAATGGCTGAGTGTTCTTCGCTCGCTTATCCGCGATGGAAACAAAAGCGGCCCATCCACCGCCACCCGCCGCGAGAAAAACCCCAATCCATAAAAACCAGTTGATTCCGCTTCTCATCTCCTTCATTTCAAATTCAAACTGGGTTTTATCAAAAGCATCTTTGGTTTGTTCTATATTTTTGGCACTTTCAGGAAATTCAATGATACTGGTTTCCTGCATACCGTTGGCCACATCGGTGGAAACCATCATGTATTTATGGTCGGTGAGTTTGGTGAGATCAGGATTTTTCTGCTCCGTGCTCACAATCCACGTTCCTTTCTTGTCCACCGCACATACGCCATAGGCTTTAAAGGTAAAGCTAAAGGAGCGGTCCATGTCGTTTTTATCCAGCTTAAAGTCATCCAGAAAGTAGCCGGGCAACTCCTTTTCCATGTTTCGTTTTATCAGCGCGGGATTGTTGCCGTAATTCTGTGACCACATCTGCCACTGATTGGCATTCATGGTCATTGATACTTTAATGTTTGCATTGCCAATGGAATCAATTTTCATTTCCATTTTGGGCTTTAACAACTCCTGTGCCTGTAGCACCAACATGCTGAACAGCACTATGATTATGGTCAATATTGTTTTCATGGTCTGATTATTTAATACTTTTATACACTGTGTTGATAACGCCCGAATACTGATCGTAATAGCGGCTGTCTGCGCCCACTGCTATTAAACGGTAACCACCCTGAACAGGAGCTATGCGTGCTATCCATTTAAAAGAGGTTCCATACGAGGGATAATACGTGTTACCGGTCACCCTGCCACCGTTGATCTGATATTCCAATTGCATATTATTTTGCGAAAAATACTGCGAAACCAGTTGCATGGCATTCTGGCTGCTGTTTGATGGAATGTCATAAACGCTAATACTCACTGCCTGATCAGGTGAAACCACCTGTGAAGTTAAAATAGGAACGTCCGGTGCTGGTGAGTGATAGGTTTGCCAACCCGAAGGAGTGCTAAAGGTTAAGGTTCCCGAAGCCCGGTTGCCGTTACCTCCGCCACCACCGCCACCGCCGGCAGAGGGTGCACTTACATTCACCCTGCCCTGCTCTCCGGCCGAAAATTTCATGGCAATTTCATCTACCTTCTTTCGCAAAAAATCATTGTCTTCCAGGTTCATACTGGTAATCCCATCGCATTTACTTCATTGATATCCACCAGGGAATACCGGGGGTCTCCTGCCTGCATAGCTTTTACAAACTCTTCGAGGCTCTTCATTCCATGCTTAAAGGCATCTTCGGCACTGGCTATGCTACCCATCCCTTCGCCTCCAATTCCTGTGGATTCAATGGCAAAGTATTGCCCGTTAACCCTTACTCCGGGATAAGCATGACCGGGTATAAAAAAGACTATATACCATGTGCGACATTCGGGTAGCTTCATACAAACTCAGTAAAAACTTTACTGCTCCTTCGGCGGTTCCGGAAATGCCTGACGATTCGCCTTTCATTACCTTTTCCTGAACTACCTGAGTGTAATATTTCACTATGGGATCGTGAGGGGTAACAAAACAGGCAATCAAAGAGCTGTTGCCGAACATATCACCCCAACTCATAATTTCATCTGCCGGAACATTGGTGTATGCGAAATCATTGCGGTTGAGTATTTTAAAGTTAAACGACTCTTCAAGAAAATCGTTTTCTGAGGCTCCTGCCCATTCAACTACTATCTCTGCTTTTTCCATAGATTCCGTGGTTTTTCCGGTAATCTTCTCATCAAAAGAGGGATAACATGCCACTACAGCCGATTGTCCTGGAATCATTTTCCCCAGGGTGCCCAGTTCTGTCCATTCAATATAGCCCGGCACCCGGTATTTCATGCTTACTCTTTCAAGGGTTTTATTGCCATTATTGGTAATCAAAGCCTTAAAGAGATAATACTGCCCGTTTAGCGCCTGCGGATTAGAATAAACCTTATGCGCAGCAGGCATAATCAGGCTGCTTTTTTGAATTTTAATATCCAATCCACCCAAATCACCGCCAGGGTTTAATAAGGATATCACAATAAATACAATGCCTGCTCCAAGCAGCAGCAAAGGAAAAAGAAGCTTTTTGTTCATAGCTCAAAATGTTAAGAAAAGATGAATAAAACAGGAACTTTTGCATTGAAAAAATTGCAGACTATATCGCAGGCATACGTGCAATACAGTTAATTTTTTTGGGAAGGTTATGAGTAAAATGAGAGAAGTACAGAAAAATTAAACCACAATGTGCTGGAAAATGTTTCCTTAATGCGAAAATATCTATGATTTTAGATATAACTTAACATCCTTGAATCCATATCATCCTTTGGCTTGATAAATTGCCCTGCCAAATTGCTTCTGCACGCTTTCTCAGAAAGATGATCTTGCACCTTTAATTTCACCTTATTCTCCAAAACTAAAATAAGCCCGTTTCTTATTTTAGTTTTTTGCGTTTTTATAAAATAAGGATTATCTTTGTGCCCAATTTCCTTAATATGAAATCATTCAAAGCAGGCACATACATCACTCAGGATGGGTATAAAAGTTTTCAACCCAATCCCATAAACAGGCAATGGATGCTTGATAATATGGAGGTACTTGAAATGCTTGGCCGGGCTGACCGGGAACTGGGTCGCCTCGATATGTTTTCGGGATATGTCCCAAATATTGATCTGTTCATAAGCATGCATGTGATCAAAGAGGCAACACAAAGCAGCCGGATTGAAGGCACACAAACCAATATAAGGGAAGCTTTGCTTGATAAAGAAGACCTCCCGCCTGAAAGCAGGGATGATTGGGATGAAGTTCAAAATTATATACGTGCATTGCACACGGCAATTGCTGATTTGCAAACACTTCCATTTTCATCGCGGTTAATCCGGAATACGCATAAAGTATTGCTGAAAGGCGTAAGGGGAAAGCATAAAAGTCCGGGCGAATTCAGGAAAAGCCAGAACTGGATTGGCGGTTCCACCCTGAAAAATGCAGTGTTTATTCCATCCATTCATTCCTTCGTTGGAGAATTGATGAGTGACCTGGAAAAATTTATTCACAATGAAAGTATTTATTTTCCTGAACTACTGCGGATTGCTTTGGTACATTACCAGTTTGAAACCATCCATCCATTTTTAGATGGCAACGGAAGGGTAGGCCGCTTGCTGATAACGCTTTATCTGGTAAGTCGCGGAATCCTGAAAAATCCGGTGCTTTACCTGTCAGATTTCTTTGAACACAACCGAAGTCAGTATTACGACAAACTCACCCAGGCCAGAGAAAATGACGATATTTCTGGATGGTTTAAGTTTTTCCTTTCGGGGATTATTGAAACTGCACAAAATGGAATCAAAACATTCGATAATATACTGCGACTGCAAAAGTCGGTAGAAACATCCCTTCAAACGCTGGGAAGCCGGGCGGCCAATGCTCAGAAAGTAATGCAGTCTCTCTACAAGAAACCCATTACCAATGCAGCAAAAGTTACAGAAGTGGCTGGTATCTCAAATGCTTCTGCCTATAAGCTGATTGCTTCACTCGAAAAGCTGGGAATTTTGAATGAAACCACCGGTGGAAAGCGAGGGAGAACCTATGAGTTTACCAACTACCTGAAACTTTTCAGCGAGTAAGCTTTTTTTTACGTTATTCTCCAAAACTATAATAAGCAAGTTCCTTATTATAGTTTTTGGCGATTATCTAAAATAAGGGGAAATTAGCCGCAAAAACGAGAAGACACAAAGTCGCACTAAGATTATTTTTTAAGTTGCGTACATTAGTGTCTTTGAATCTCATTGGCTCTTTTAACCTCCACAATGCGACTTCTAAGTCAGTCCATGTGCATAAAGAATTGTGTACCCGGATAATTAAATTCTTCTTTATGATATACTAATTATATATACCTTGGTGATATCAAATCAAAACCTATGAAAACAGTATCCCTTAAAATTGATGACTCTATTTTCAGTGAGACAGAAAAAATCATCAGCAAGCTAAAAAAACCTAGAAACAGGTATATCAACGAGGCTATAGATTTTTACAATCGCCATCAGCGCAGGTCACTTCTTGAAAAAGCACTGAAACACGAATCAGGACTTGTAACAAAAGAGTCTTTAACTGTGCTTCAAGAATTTGAAAGGCTGGGTGATGAAAGTTAAACAGTATGAAATCTGGCTGGCTGATTTAAACCCCGAAATTGGCACTGACCCCGGGAAAACAAGACCTGTATTGATTGTTCAGACAAATCTGCTGAATAAAGTTCCCCATCCTTCATCCATCATTTGCCCGCTCACCACATACATTGAATTAGATGCTAATATACTCAGGGTTCACCTGAGTAAAGGCATGGCGAATCTGATTGAAGATTGTGATGTACTGATAGACCAAATCAGGGCAATTAACAACCAGCGACTGATAAAGAAAATTGGGGATATTCCGGCGGAACTTTTGCCCCTGATTAAAGAAAATATAGCTATTGTACTTGATCTTTAATGATTTTAATGAGGATTTAGTCAAAAGGTGATGCACTGTGACTGGTTGCCAATTACCACGCAAGCTCACCGAAATAAAGGTTCATTAAAATAGCTTTTTACTTTGTGTAACTTTGTGCCTTTGAGTCTTAGTGGCTCTCTTTAACCTTCAGATATGAAAACAACCCTCACTCTTTTCCTCCTCCTTGCCCAACTTTTCGCCTTTAGCCAATCGTCACTAACCGAAGCAAAGGCATCCCATTTTGCAAAGCTGGCCCTAAAATGCATTCCACAGGAATACCCCAACAAGCCCGGCGAAGTGGTTGGCAGTGTCAGGGACATCAAACCGGTGCGGGAGTACCGTCCGGCTTTTTATGGTTGCTTCGACTGGCACTCCTCAGTGCATGGCCACTGGATGCTGGTGAAACTGCTGAAAGAATTTCCGGATATGCCGGAAGCCGGACAAATCAAAACAGCCCTCAACAACAACCTTACACCGGAAAATATACTTATGGAAGTTGAATTCTTCAAAGACAGCAACAACAAAACCTTTGAACGCACCTATGGCTGGGCCTGGCTGCTAAAGCTGGCCGATGAGCTCCACACCTGGGATAACCCCAATGCCAGACAATGGGAAAGTGCATTGCAACCCCTTACTGACCTGCTTTGCCAGTATTACCTCGACTTTTTACCAAAATTGGTTTATCCCATCCGGGTGGGCGAGCACTCCAACACGGCCTTTGGCTTATCTTTTGCGCTCGATTATGCCCGTGCCACGCAAAATAAGCCGCTTGAAGCGATGATTGTGTCCCGGGCGAGGGACTTCTATATAAATGACCAAAACTGCCCTGAATCGTGGGAACCCAGTGGCTACGATTTTCTCTCTCCCTGTCTGATTGAGGCTGATTTGATGGCCAGGGTGTTGCCCGATGAGGAATTTTTGGAATGGATCAATGCTTTCCTTCCCGGATTAAACACCGGCACGTTGAAAATAATGAACGAAACAGCGAAAGTGGGCGACCGCAGTGATGGCAAACTGGTTCACCTGGATGGACTTAACTTCTCCCGTGCCTGGTGCCTGAAACATCTGGCCAACAAACCCGGCATGAACCACGAAATTTTACATACAGCAGCCCAAAAACACATCGATGCCGCCCTGCCCAATGTGGCCGATGGTGATTATGCCGGCGAACACTGGCTGGCAACTTTTGCAGTGATGGCGGTAACAATGGAATAGTATGTTTGTTTTCTTATGATTATTGTATCTTTTTAGAAAACAGGGGCATGCATAGTCTTTTCGTAAATAACCTGGATAAAATCAGCGCATTATGCGAGGCACATAATGTCAGATCTTTATTTGCCTTTGGTTCCATATGTACCGATGAATATAACGACAACAGTAATATGTATCTACTGGTTTCGTTCAATCCGATGGACTATGGTGACTACGCGGACACTTATTTTACTTTAGCTGATAAGATTGAAAGCATCTTTCATCGTCCAGTGGATCTGGTTACCAATAAATCACTGTCAAATCCATACCTTATTGATTCTATTAACCGTACAAAAAAGTTGATTTATGGAAATTGAGGTGAAGAAATTTCTGTGAGATATTTTTGAATCTATCAACTCCACCGAGAGTTTTTTAGGTGATACCCGGGAATTCAAAATCTATATGGGAAATATGATGCTTCGCCGGGCGGTTGAACGCGATTTTGAAATTATGGGAGAAGCAATGAGTCGAATAGATAAAGTTAACCCGGAAAATACCATTTCGAGTAAGAGACAAATATAAGCATGCGAAATCGCGTGATTCATGGATATGATAAGATTTATAATGAAATTATATGAGGGACTATTGTTCGTCACTTGCCATCGCTAAAAAAGGAGATTGCAGAACGTTTAAAACATTGACATTCCACTAACCTTGTCAGGGAGCCAAACATCGTTTCATTTCTCAGCGCCTGCCCACCGTAATGAAATGAAGGCTGGGTCTCCGCGTCCCGATGGCTATCGGGATTGCGTGGTTTTACCTTTCCCTCTCAAAACTGAAAATAAATAAACGGCTGAAAGCTTGCCGAATATGCCTGATAGCACAATACACCGGTGAATACAGCGGCAATCACTTTTACCGAGATGTGGCTTCGGCCATAAAATTCCGCAATGCGGCCTTTGGTGCGATAGGGCAGCCAATGACTGATGTATCCCAGCAGCATCACCATAAATACCAGGCGATAAGCCATCAGCACATTCAGGGCATTGCCCCAGTCCATGTTACCCGCTACCTGATTGTACCACTGCTCAATATGTTCCATACTTTCGCCCCGGAAGTAAATCCGTGTAAAGGTGATGAAAGTGAAGGTTAGCGCTATTTTCCAGATGACCGAAATGCGGTTGTTCACCTTTTCCCACGGACTAATCCGGCGCCAGTATTTATAAAAAACAATTCCAAGACCATTCAGTCCACCCCAGATTACAAACTTCCACGAAGCGCCATGCCACAAACCGCCAATCAGCATGGTAAGCATAATGTTGATATTGGTGATGATGTTGCGGTTTACAGATGGGATAAAATATGCGAGCACCGATGAAATTACCACCAGTCCGGCTACAATCAATGTTATGGTAAGACTGGCAAAAGCGATAAGCATACCGCCAATAATGATGCCGGTGAACACAAACGAAGTTACAGAACCTTTGCGGTTTCCGCCAAGAGGAATATAGAGGTAATCCTTAAGAAATGAAGAGAGTGAGATGTGCCAACGTTTCCAGAAATCACCGCAGTTCAGTGCTTTGTAAGGCGAATTAAAATTTTCGGGCAGGCGGAAGCCCATCAGCAGGGCAAGGCCTATGGCAATATCGGTATAACCGGAAAAATCACCATAAATCTGCAATGAGTAGCCAATCATTGCCATGATATTGGTGAAGCCTGAGAACATGGAAGGCGCATCAAACACTTTATCCAGAAAGTGCATGGCAATGTAATCGGCGAAAATCATTTTCTTGATCAATCCCTTTAGGATCATCAGGGTACCCATGTTGAAATCGGCCCGGCTGATGCGGGTTTCGCGGTGGCTTTGAGGGATAAACTCACCTGCCCGCACAATAGGACCGGCCACCAATTGTGGGAAGAAAGTCACGAAAAAACCAAAGTCAACCACCGATTTAACCGGTTTAAGCTTTTCACGGTAAATATCCACACAATAAGTGATGGTTTGGAAGGTGAAAAACGAAATTCCGACGGGAAGAATGATTTTGTTCACCGTAAAATAGGTGCTCCGGCTCAGGCTGTTGCCCCATTCGGCCAGCCAGTGGTTTACCTGAAAACTGGTATTAAAAATATAATTGATGGAATCGGTAATAAAATATGCATACTTAAAGTAACCTAAAATCAATAAGTTAAGCGTTACGCTCAGCGAAAGCAGAGCAAGCTTCAGGGTTTTGGTCCTGCTTTTAAAAATCCACCAACCAATGCCATAATTGGTAAGGGTCGTAAAAACGAGCAATCCCACAAAAACGCCCGAGGTCTTGTAATAGAAGAAAAGCGAAACCAATAGCAGATAAGCGTTTCTTATGTTTTTACGGCTGTAAACGAGTGCAAACCCTAAATAAATAATGGCAAAGAAAATCCAGAAGCTGGCCTGGGTAAAAATCAGCGGAAAGGCTTCCGAAAAGGTAAATATCTCCTGCAGCCTATTCATTTTTGCGAATTATGGAATTCAATACCTCTCCCGCCTCATATCCGCAGGTTTTTTCCCATTGTGTAGCCAGCGCCTTCAATAACAGATCAGCTTTTATGCTGTACCCCATAGATGTAAAGTGTATTCTGTCGCGTGGCATCCATTTTTTATGGTACCATTTCTGAGAAGATCCCAAACCGCCCATAATAGCATAAAAATCCCATACAGCCATTTGATGTTTCCGGGCCAGACGATGAATGATGGACTGCTGGATGCGGGTGTTTTTATTGGCATTTTTCCGCTTGTAGTAGGAATCGTTGGGTACAGTAAGCAATACGGCACAATCTGGGTTTACACGAAGGATCATTTGTAAAAAAGAATTGTAATAAGCTTCAAACTTCAATGAGTCAAAATCAGGAGTATAAGCATCGTTTGTACCGATAGAAATAATGAAAAGATCGGGCTTGTAGAGTGAGAGTTGTTGTTCAAAGGCAATACAACGACTGTACGATTCAAAACTGGCACCATTCACCCCAATGGAAGTATATTCCACCCCTGAATGATTGTTCATTAACTCAAAACCCATCAGTTTGAATTGTGGGTTTCCGGTGGAATCGGTGCGTCGGATTTCAAGCTCAAGTGTTTCCGTTTCTTTGTCCAGTTGAAATTCAACAAATCCGGCCAGCGTATCCCGGTATTCGCTCACAATAAAGTTAAGTGAATCGGATACCCGAATGCAGTAGGCGGCAGGAAGAGCATCATAAAATATCCGGATCCGGTCAAACATATAGGGCTGAAGGGTATAATTTTTATAATTGGCAGCGATTCGCAAGGTATCAATGGTATCGGTTAACGTCACGGTAATGCCTGAAAGCCCCCAAATTGAATGCTCATTCCTAACAGAGCTTCTAAAACGCTCCCAGCGCCGCTTGTTGCCTTCAATCCGGTAATTCAAGGGGTTGTTGGTTGAAGCCAGATGAAAAGGAAATATGAAGCCACGTTGCGCCTGGGCAGTTATATTCATGTTATGGAGGTAAGTGCGCAACTTATTGGAATAAATATCAGCCTGAATGTGGGAGCCTCCAATATGGAAGATATGCACCTTCGTATTTTCGCCACGATAAACGCTGTCTAACTTATCAAAAAAATGAATAAACGCCTGAGAGGAATCCGCATAAGCAAGCTCGTTAAATTTTTCATGAATCAGGCTGCTGTCGGCAGAGCGAATACTATCGAGCACGTATTTCTGAGCATTCAGCGAAAGCGCAATAAAGAACAGTAGGAGGGAGGCAGATATTTTCATCGGGAAAGGTCGAGATAAAGGGCATTAAAAAACAACTCGGAAATGATGCGCGAACCTTTGGGGGAGAAATGGGTATAATCGGTGGAGGCCAGTTCTTGTTCCACCCAATATTGCATGGAATTTTCGCCTCCCATGGCTTCAAACATACTCCAATAGGCTACATCATTGGCTAAACAGCGCTCTTTCAGTTGTTGGTCGAGATAGGGGAGAAGCGGGTAAGTGGTATAATTTCCATTCACTAAAGTGCTCATATCGCCCGGTCCAATGAATAGAAATACCGCTTCAGGCATGCGTTTGCGCAACCAACTGATGTGGCCTGTCAAATACCGGCTGTAGTTCATCACACCAAGTGAATCTTTGATGTAAGGCACGGTGTTGCCACCGTATTGTAAAATGACCACCTTCGGATCAAGTTTTGCCGCCATTATGTTGAAACCCGAAGCATTCATTTTGCTGAAAATAGTTCCGGAAGCTCCCCGCATGGCGATGTTATCTAACTGAATACCACTTTCACCATCCAGCGTAAGCCCATAAAAATCTGGACTTATTGTGCCTGAAAGTTCTATGTGGACTTCGCCCGGCGTGCTACCCGTAACGATCTCAAAACAATGGTAAGCACCATCAGCAATCAGGGTACTTTCTTTTATCAGCTCACCATTGACAAAAACCCCAACCTCCACAGGCACCAAAGCATTACCATAATGTAAGCCAATGTGATTGAACTGTTTGAGCCGCGAAAAAGATTTGCCTGACGGCCTGATGGTGATTCCTGCGGTGAACAGGGGCAAAGGTTCGGTTTTCGTACTGTCTTCACTCACAATTTCAATTGGCGTAAACCTCGAAACAGAGGCATAAACCCCGTAATTCATGTCTGCCAGTTTAACCTGAGTGGGATCGAATATGGCATACCGCAGCCAGTTTCCGGTAACAGTGATTTCTGCAGCGAGTTGTTCATATACCTGCTTTATGGGCAGAAAACCAGGCCCGCTACCCCCATATATACCTTGCAGCCGGTTGCGCAGGTAGCCCGAAATGCGGTCACCCTCCAGTTGCGAATCACCATAATGTAATATGCGGCAACGGCCACTTTCCAGATATGCATGTAATTCATTTACATAGGTTTCTTTATGCTCCGGCCAGGAAATGCGAAGCAGGCGCGCCGTATCTATTTTTGAAAAATCAGGGATAACCGGCATGAATTCTTCTTCAGGCAACACAGCTTCAATAGCATGCACTATGCTGTCGGCCAATAGGTTGGCTTCAGCTTTTTCTTGCTGAAGAAACCCCGATGTAGTCGGATATTTTATCTTAAACCCGGGTAACTCAATGCCACTGCTTACTCCACGGTCGGAGGTGCTGAATACCGAGATCAGCAATAACAACCCAAGGACAGTGAAAATAAATAAGGCAATTTTTCCGGGGCGCATGGATAGTCAGTAGCTTAAAGGTCGTCGTATAACCGGATAAATTCGTAGCTGTTTCCCATGGCTTCAAGGAAATTGATAAAATCGCTGAAAGCAATGACCAGTGAAGCGGTATTCAGATTGGGATGGAAACTTATTTTGGGCAATTTTTTCAGGTGTTCGTCCAGAAAAAGATGCACATGGTGTTGCTCGTCATGAATCAATCCAAAAGGAGAGACCGAACCAGGCGATAAACCAAGGTATTTTTGCATCCGTTGCTCTGAGGCAAAACTCAGCTTTCCCTGTTTCAGGCGCTTTTCCAGATCGTGAATGGCTAAGTTCTGCAGGTGGTCAAAGATTACCAGATAGTGCCGGTTTCCTTTATGGTTTCTGAAAAACAGGTTTTTACAGTGAGTGGTTTCCTCAATGTCTTTCCAGTATTGCACTGCAATTTCGATGGTAGGTGCAGCCGGATGCTCATAATATTCAAAAGGAATACGAAGTTCTTCCAGTTTGCGGTAGAGTAGGGGGTCGCCGTTCATTTTTTTGTTTACTATTTGTTCATAAAAGTGGGCCGAGGGGCAAGGGACGTTGATCCCTGTCTTTTATCTCTTTCCCGCTCCGATAGCTACAGGATTCAACCAACCACCATAAAAAATCCTTCATCCCAAAATTTTATTTTCTTCTTATCTCCATGTCCCTTTGTCATATTAATCGAAGTAGGATTTTCGGGCACAACAAACCTTCCCTCGTCCCTTCTTCAGTGTCCCTCGTCCCCTTTTTAGCATCCCTATTCCACCAATCTTGATAATGCATTTTGCAGTCTGGCAATAACCTCCTTCTTCCCCAACGTTGACGCAATGGCTGCCACGCCAGGACCAAAGCTCCCACCGACCAGAACAAGCCGCAGGGTATTCATTACCTGACCCATGCCAAAGCCTTTGCTCTGAATCCATGCTTTCAGCGAACCATCCAGGTTTTCAGAGGAAAAATCGGTTTGTTTTTCAAAAAATGCGATTAAATCGTTTAGCATAGCCGGGGTTTCCGGTTTCCAGAATTTCTGTCTTACTTTTTCGTCATAAGATTCCGGTGCTACAAAAAAGAAGTGCGACTGCTCCCATAAATCGGGGATGAGTACGACGCGTTCCTTTACCAGCCCGGCCACATTAATCAGAAAACTCATTTCGAAAGACAATCCTATTTCTGCCAATATCTTCTTTAGCAACCCGGCGACTTCTTCATCGGCCAATTGTGAAAGGTAATGGTGGTTGAACCATTTGGCTTTTTCTGGATCGAATTTCGAACCCGATTTACCCACTCTTTCGAGGGAAAACGTTTCAACCAGTTCATCCATGCTGAAAACTTCCTGTTCGGTACCGGGATTCCAGCCCAGCAAAGCCAGCATATTTACAAACGCATCGGGCAGGTAGCCCGATTCACGATATCCGGAAGAAACCTCTCCGGTTTTTGGATCGGCCCATTGTAGTGGAAATACCGGAAAGCCCAGGCGGTCGCCATCGCGCTTGCTCAGTTTGCCATTGCCATCTGGCTTCAGCAACAGTGGTAAGTGGGCAAACAAAGGTGGTTCCCATCCCAAATATTTATATAGCAGCACATGCAACGGGGCAGAGGGCAACCACTCTTCACCACGGATTACATGGCTGATTTCCATCAAATGGTCATCTACGATATTGGCCAGATGATAAGTCGGCATTCCGTCCGATTTAAACAGCACTTTATCATCAAGACGTGAAGAATCCACCAAAACCTCTCCCCGGATCAGGTCATTGACCACCACTTCCTCGTTCTCTGGAATCAGAATCCGAATCACGTAGGACTCACCCGAATCAAGCCTTTGCTGCGTTTCGGCAGCATTCAGCGTAAGTGAGTTCAACATTTCCCCGCGGGTAAATGCATCGTATTGAGGGGTAGCTACACCTTTGGCTTTCAGTCGCTCACGCATCTGCTCCAGCTCTTCGGGCGTATCAAAAGCATAGTAAGCTTTTCCTTCGGCAATCAGTTGATCGGCATATTGCTTATATATTTCCTGACGTTCGCTCTGACGATAAGGGGCATGTGGCCCATCTTTTCCCACACCTTCATCATAATGAATACCGCACCAGTTCAGGGCTTCAATGATATATTCTTCGGCTCCGGGGACGAATCGCGCTTGATCGGTATCTTCTATGCGAAGCAAAAACTTTCCGTTGTGCCTGCGGGCAAAAAGGTAATTGTATAAAGCGGTGCGCACACCACCAATATGCAGCGGCCCGGTGGGGCTGGGGGCAAATCTTACGCGGACTTCTTTCATGATTAAAGGTTAAAACACTGCAAATATACTAATTCAACCTTTAGCAGATAGTAAAGCAGAAGTTATGGATGTTGATATCTTCTGCTTCGTATTAAACTTAAAGAATAATTGTTAATTTTGTTAGCCTGGTTAATAATTTAATCTCTGAGACCACTCCGAATAAGTAAAAGAAAAAGAATGCCACTAAGATCGGCCTTCGCTACCTTGCGGCTGGCAGGCACTAAGAAATCAAGGTTCACAAAGAATTGTAAATAAGAATATTAAATTCAGAAATTCTTTGAGCCTGCCTGCATACTCTTGCGGTCAGGCCTTTGTGGCGAAAATGCTTTATTCGGAAAGGCTCATCTCTTATTTGTTTAAAGTAGAAAAGCTTACTCAGTCATCATGAAAAATATAAAAATTCCCAGGTATAAAGTTGGCCGGATTTACCTGTTGCCTTTACTTATGTATTTCATGCTGGTGCTTCCTTTATTGTTTTTTATGGCCTTTAAGGGATTTCCTGAATTGAGCAAACGCACAGGCTTTAGAGAACAAATATCCGACACTGTTCAGACTATCCCGAACAAAATCCCCCTTGATGCAGATAGTTCCATCAGTGGTGTAATATCCACCGAAGAGAATAACATCGATACCGCCTTTTTTGATGCGGAAAGTCTCAGCTTTAAGTACAAATATGAGCCGGATCCGGAAAGCCGTGGTGGTGCATCAGGAACGCTTTCCAATTTATTTAATATCTTGGTTCTCATTACGCCTTTTGTTGGATTTGCAGTAAACATTCCATTTAAAAGATATTTTAAGCGGAAACGCAAGGGAAAGGTCATTTCTCCCCGTTTATATCGCTTTTGCCGGAAATATATTTTAAAAACCCCTTTGCTCAATAGCGGTATCGTATTTATTGCTTTTACGGTGGTTCACATGATCATGATCTATACATTGATTTTTCCGGAACAAGCCCTGGATGCCGTTACACAGCGCATGTTGACCAATTTCCTTTTTGTATCTGTAGTGGCTTCAATGCTCACCGTATTATTTATCTATTTCTGGCAAAAACACCTGGTTCACATCCGATATTTAGAACACATCTTTACGCCTGCTGAACTTCAGAAAAGAATATTTGGACGGCGTACAGGTAAAATAAGAAACCGGCTTTACATTGCGAGTGCCATGACTACCCTCTTTCCGCTAACCATTGTAATACTTTATCTTCTCCTTAGCCTGACCCCGGTTTCAGATCTTAAAAACCCAACTCCAAATGAGATGCGTGTAGTACTTGGAAGTATAGTAGATTTAATGGGTCCGGTAGACGATTTTTCGGAAGAAGGGTTCAATGATCTTTACTATATTCCTGCCATAGACAATACGTTGATGTTTTTTGGTATTTTAAGTGGTATTCTGGTTTCATTCATTTATATTTTATTTTTTGTAAACTGGTCAACACAGGGCATCGTAAAACCGGTGAATGATCTGGTAAGAAGTATGTTAAAAACAGGGGAGGGGCTAACAGGGCATTACACTTTGGTTCGTACCAATGATGAAGTGGGCATTATGTCAGAAAGCTACAATGTAATGAGCGCCCAGTTGAGCGAATATATAACCCATATATCGCGCCTGAATGAGGCCTATTTCAGGTTTGTTCCCCGGCAGTTTCTTGACTTTCTCGACAAAAAGGATATCGTGGATATTCAATTGGGTGATCAGGTTCAAAAAGAGATGACCGTGATGTTTTCAGATATACGCGGGTTTACGGAATTGTCAGAATCCATGACACCCAAAGAAAATTTTGATTTCATCAATCATTATCTGGGTTACATGGAACCCATCATCAGGAATAACAATGGCTTTATTGATAAATTTATAGGAGATGCCATAATGGCCTTATTTCACGATAAGGCAGATAATGCATTGAATGCAGCCATACAAATGCGTAAAATGCTCAAGCAATTTAATACAGACCGTATTGAGCAAGGATTGCCACCCATTGATTCGGGCATAGGCATGCATACCGGCAATCTGATGTTGGGTGTGGTTGGAGGAGAAGGACGCATGGATGGCACCGTTATTTCTGATGCCGTAAACCTGGCGGCGCGTCTGGAAGGCCTTACCAAAATTTACCAGTCCTCCATCATACTCAGCGAAGATACCCTGATTAAGTTGGAAAACCCGGCAGCATATCATTTTCGATTTCTTGATATCGCCCGGGTAAAGGGCAAGAAGGAAGCCGTATATATGTTCGAGCTACTTGATGGCGATCCTGACGATATAAAAACCCTCAAAATAGCTTCTATGCCGCTGTATAGCAAAGCAATAGAAAGTTATAAGAACAAGCAGTTTGAAGAGGCAGAAAAATTGTTTTCACAGGTACTTGCGCTTAACCCCGATGATGCAGCCGCCCTCTTTTATATAAACAGGTGTCGCAACTTCAGGCAGAAAGGAATAGCTGATGATTGGAGCGGTATAGAGGTTTTTGATGCCAAATAAGCGTCATTATAGTCATGAAGATGGTCTATCAATAGTTACTTCAGTGGAGCAGTTGATTTACAATGCATTTAATGGTTAATTTTGCAACCACTCGCAAAACATTGGAAAACAGAATACGTTATACTTTTAACCTGTTTTACGCTAAAAATGAACAACAACTATAATTTACTCCTCGACAAGCTGGATGCATTTATCCGCAAGTACTATATAAATCAACTTATAAAAGGAGGATTATATAGTATTGCATTGCTTGGAAGCTTCTTTTTGCTTATCACCTTATTGGAATCAGTGGCCTGGTTCTCTCCCATAGTGCGCACCCTGCTTTTTTATTCTTATCTGATGGGAGGGTTGATTATTATTGTTCGCTTTGTGGTTATTCCACTGATGAAGCTGAGTAAATTCGGCAAACGCATATCTCATGTTATGGCGGCCGATATCATAGGGCGGCATTTTTCCAATGTTAAGGATTTATTGCTTAATACATTGCAGCTCAACCAATTATCCTTATCTGAGCCAGAGCAGCGGGATTTAATTTTGGCAGGTATTGATCAAAAAGCCAACCTTTTACAGCCCATCCCCTTCGTCTCTGCAATTGATTTGAGGCAAAACCGCAGATACATGATTTATGCCCTGCCACCAATATTGATATTGGCTGCAATATTATGGTTTTCTCCGGGAAGAATTATAGAACCAGGAACCAGATTATTAAACCATTCTGTTGCATTCGAAAAGCCCTTGCCATTTAAAATCAGTGTTAAGAACGAAAACCTCACTGCAGTTCAACACGAAGATTTTACTTTAGAAATAGAACTTGAAGGTTCTGAAATTCCAAATGAAGTTTATCTGATGTCCAATGGAAGCGAGATCAGGATGGAAAAGGCAAGCCGGACCACCTATTCCCATACTTTCATCAAAATTCAGCACAATCAACGTTTTAAATTTCAGGCAGCAGGCTATTACAGTGGTGATTATGAGTTAATTGTTTACCCCAGACCAACCATCCTTAATTTTTCTCTTCAGGTGGATTACCCACCTTACACGGGTATGGAAAATGAACTATTGCAAAATGCAGGAGACATAATTATACCGGTAGGCAGTAAGGTTACCTGGAAATTTGCTACCCGGGATACCCGTGAACTTTCGTTGACGGTTAATGAAGAAACCCGGATATTACAGGTAAATGAAAAGTCAAACAGCCTGAGCTATGAAAGCCGTATAATGAAACCTACCCCTTATACTGTAAGTCTGAGTAACGATTATATGCAGGGTGCTGACTCAATGTCTTTTTTTATCAATACTATTCCCGACTTGTATCCCATTATTCAGGTTGAAGAATATCGTGACACCGTTTATGACAGCAGGCTGTATTTCAAGGGTTTAATCAAAGATGATTATGGGTTTAAACGTCTGGAATATACCATGAGTATTAAAACTTCAGTTGGAGATGCTCCTGAAACTTCTACAAATGTTGTTATCGAGACTCAAAATACCCGGCAATCATTTTATCATTATGCGGATCTCAGCGCATTAAATGTTCAGCCTGGCGATGAAGTGGTTTATTATTTTGAAGTCTGGGATAATGACGGTGTCAACGGCAGTAAATCTACCCGCTCACAAAAAATGAGTTACAAGCTGCCTACACTGGATGAGATCAATAAATCACTTGAAAAAAACAGGGAAAACATCGAAGATGTTCTGAAAAAGGGAATACAGGAAGCCAGGACGATACAAAAAGATGTGCAGGAAATCCGCAAGAACCTCCTGGAAAAAAAGAATCTTAACTATCAGGATAAACAGCAGGTTCAGCAATTACTGGACAGGCAAAAAGCACTTCAGCAGCAGATGGAAGAGGTGAAAGCACAAAACAGTAAAGCCAATCAAAAAGAATCTCAATATAAAGAGGTTAATGAGCAACTCCTCGAGAAGCAGCAATTACTGGAAAAGCTTTTTAATGAGCTTATGTCTGATGAGATGAAAAAAATGTTTGAAGAGCTCCAGCAAATGCTGGATAACCTGGATAAGGACAAACTTTCAGAAGTAATGGAAAAGATTCAATTGAGCAGTGAGGATCTTGAAAAATCCATTGACCGGAACCTGGAATTATTCAAACAACTGGAATTTGACAAGAAGCTCACTGAAACTATTGAAAAATTAAAAGCGCTGGCCGAAGAACAGAAAAAATTAGCCGAACAAACTTCCGATGCAAAGAAGGAGGAAAAAGAAACCTTAACTAAAAAGCAGGAAGACATCAACCATGAATTCCAGGCAATCAAAGACAAATTACAGGAGCTTGAAAAGGACAATAAAGCCCTTGAAGAACCCAATGAATCTTTTAAGATACCTGAAGACCTGCAGCAAAAAACAGAAGAAAGCCTTGAACAATCGAGTGACAATCTGAAGCAGGGAAAAATGAAACCGGCTTCAGGTAAGCAAAAAGATGCTTCTGACGGAATGCAAAAAATGAGTGAGACGCTTTTCGAAATGCAGCAACAAATGGAAGAGGAAGCATTAGGTGAGGACATCAATGCGTTGCGTCTTATTCTCGAAAATCTGGTTCGCTCATCCTTCGATCAGGAAGCATTGATCTCTACTCTTTCCAATACCCCCATCAACAGTCCAAAATATCCTGAGGTAGCTGAAATACAGAAAAATATTCAGGATAATCTGACTGTCGTTGAAGATTCTTTATTTGCCTTAAGTAAGCGGCAATCAATGATAGAACCTTTCATCAACCGGGAAATTTCTGCCATCAATAGCAACATTACCACAACCCTTGAATTGCTTACCTCCCGGTCGGTTTCGGCAGCAATGGGTAAGCAGCAGTTTGTAATGACTTCCATCAATAACCTTGCCCTGATGCTGGCTGAATCTTTGAATCAGATGCAGCAAAGTATGAATCAGATGAAATCTGGAAAATCGGGGAAGAGCTGTCCTATGCCGGGTGCCGGTAAACCATCAATGAAGACCATGAAACAGCTTCAGCAGAAATTAAACGAGCAGATGGAGGCCATGAAAAAAAGCATGCAGGAAGGTAAGAAAGGAGAGCAGGGTAAAAGCGGGCAATCGTCGATGAGTGAACAATTGGCCAGGATGGCGGCTGAGCAGGAAGCTTTAAGAAGGCAGTTACAACAATACCGCGAGGAGTTACTTAAAGATGGTATATTGGATGATAAGGGGATGAACAAGATGATAAAAGATATGGAACAAACCGAATCTGATCTTGTAAATAAGCTGCTCAATGAATCCACCATGCGCCGGCAACAGGAAATTCTAACACGTTTACTCGAATCAGAAAAAGCCGAGATGCAGCGGGAGAAGGAAGAAAAGCGTGAATCAACAGAAGCAAAAGACATCCCCAGGCAAGACCCTGCTACCTATTTCGACAGCATTGGCCTTCCTTCGCGGGAAACGGAATTGTTGCGAACCATTCCACCTTCGCTTAGGGGTTATTATCGCGACAAAGTAAATGCCTATTTTATTACCATACCGCTTAATTACTGATTCCCCATGTCCCAAACAATTCTTTTTTTCTGTGAATCTATTGAATTCAGATTGCGCGATGTTAAAAAACGGCGGGCATGGTTGATGAGGGTAATTGATGCTGAAGAAAAAATTTCAGGTGACTTAAATTATATTTTTTGCAGTGATGATTATTTACACCAAATGAATGTACAATATTTGGCTCATGACACCCTGACTGATGTTATTACTTTTGATTATTGCGAATATCCCATAGTTTCAGGAGATATTTATATTAGCATCACCCGGGTAAAGGAGAATGCAAAAACCTTTCGTCATTCTTTCAATGAAGAACTCAATCGGGTTATGGTACATGGTCTTTTACATCTTTGCGGCTACCAGGACAAGTCCAGAGCCGAATCCAGAGCCATGCACCAAAAAGAGGATCATTACCTGGAGCTTCTTCGCACAGCCTGATGAATTATTTTTTTTGACTACCTTTGCAACCCCTTGAAATGAGGTAGTATGCTATCATTCAATCCGATGATGGCATTGTTCCACGTGAAACAATACAAATGTTCAAAGAATACGATGTAATAGTAGTAGGTGCCGGCCATGCCGGAAGTGAGGCTGCTGCGGCAGCAGCTAACATGGGATCATCGGTTTTGCTCATTACCATGAACATGACTACTATTGCCCAGATGTCATGCAATCCTGCCATGGGTGGCATTGCCAAAGGTCAAATAGTAAGAGAAATTGATGCTATGGGTGGTTATTCAGGCATAGTCACCGATCATACTATGATTCAATTCCGCATGCTTAACAAATCCAAAGGGCCGGCCATGTGGAGCCCGAGAGCCCAAAGTGACCGCATGCGTTTTTCTGAAAAATGGCGACTCATGCTGGAAGCCACTCCCAATATTGATTTCTGGCAGGATACAGTAATCGGATTAAAGGTAAAGGACAACAGCGTGAAGGGAGTAAAAACGGCGATGGGCCATACCATTTATTCAAAAACAGTAATCCTTACCAACGGTACTTTTCTGAATGGTATCATCCATGTAGGTACCAAGCAATTTGGAGGTGGCCGAATGGGTGACAGATCTTCACAGGGTATTACCGAGAATCTGAAAGCTCTGGGATTTGAATCTGCCCGCCTGAAAACCGGTACTCCGGTGCGCGTCGATGGACGAAGTATTGATTTCAGCCGAATGGATGAACAAAAAGGAGATGCTGAACCCAAACGGTTTTCTTTTACCGACACACCCTTGCTTCAGAAACAAAGAAGTTGTTTTTTGACCTACACCACCCAGAAAACCCACGATATATTGCGTGAAGGTTTTGATGAATCGCCCATGTTTGCCGGCCGCATCGAAGGAAGGGGACCGAGATATTGCCCTTCCATAGAAGACAAAATAGACCGGTTTAGCGATAAAGACCATCATCAATTATTCGTTGAACCGGAAGGATGGGAAACAGTGGAATACTACATTAACGGATTTTCATCTTCCTTACCTGAGCACATTCAATTTAAAGCGCTACAGACTGTGGCGGGTTTTGAAAATGCTCGGATTTTCAGGCCAGGTTATGCCATAGAATATGATTATTTTCCTCCATACCAGCTTAATTATTCTCTTGAAACCCGCTTGATTCAGAATTTATTTTTCGCCGGACAAATCAACGGAACCACCGGTTATGAAGAAGCTGGTGCCCAGGGAATAATGGCCGGGATCAATGCTCACTTAAAAATTAAGGACTCCGAACCATTCGTGCTTAAGCGCTCAGAGGCATACATAGGCGTACTGATCGACGATTTGATTACAAAAGGCATAGATGAACCTTATCGTATGTTCACCTCCCGGGCTGAATACCGGATACTTCTGAGACAGGATAACGCTGACCTGCGCCTTACTCCAATTTCCAATGCGCTGGGTTTGGCTTCCGACGAAAGGCTGGAGCGCGTAAGAGCAAAAGAGCAGGCCATTGAAGCCTCAATAAAATTTATTAACAATCTAAGTGTTTCCCCGGATGAAATAAACCCCCATCTGGAGATGGCCAATACTGCACCAATAACCCAAAAGGTGAAGTTAACCGGCGTGTTACTCCGGCCCCAGCTATCCATAAATGTATTGATTGATGCCCTGCCATCGTTAAAGGAACATTTCTCCAGCTATGGAAATATTGCCGATGAAATATGGGAAGAAGCAGAGATATTAATCAAATATCAGGGCTATATTGACAAGGAAAAAGAATTGGCAGACCGGCTTTCAAAATATGACGATATGCACCTGAAGGCTGATTTCGATTACCATAAATTGCCTTCGCTGTCGTACGAGGCAAGAGAAAAATTGTCCAGAATGCGACCTTCAACCATTGGCCAGGCCTCGCGCATCAATGGGATTTCGCCTGCCGACATTTCAGTACTTATTATATATTTAAGCAAATAAAATCCTGTTTCACGTGGAACAAATCTTACAAGTCGCTGATTGTCAGGCGTGTGAAAGCGATAACCTGGCCCATTATATGGATTTAAAAGACTTTTTCCTGTCGGGGGAATCTTTTTCCATTCTTGAATGCAAAAAATGTGGTTTACTTATAACCACTCCCCGGCCTTTAGAACAGGATCTGTCGAGGTATTATCAATCCGATGATTATATTTCTCACTCTAATAAGCAGTCAGATATTGTAAGTAGGCTCTATCAATGGGTACGAAATTACACCCTGAGCAGAAAGGTAAAAATACTTAAACGGTTTTCAGCGGGTAAAAATATTTTAGACCTGGGTTGCGCCACAGGTGAATTCCTGGCAAAATGTAAACATTCCGGATATAATGTCAGCGGCGTTGAACCCGACCTGAAGGCCAGAACTTTCGCACAACAATCCCATGGGCTTGAGGTTCACAGCCTTGCGGATCTGGATAAACTTGCCCCCGAAAGTTTTGATATCATTACACAATGGCATGTACTTGAGCACGTCTCTGACTTAAATGCCCGCTTCGAGGTGATGTCAAAGTTACTGAAAAAAGATGGGGTTTGCATCGTCGCACTGCCAAATCCAAACGCTGCCGATGCAAAACATTATAAAAAATACTGGGCAGCATACGATGTACCCAGGCATTTGTTTCATTTTCGACGGCATGCTTTAATATTTCTGGCCAACAAATTTGATTTTTCAGTGAGTGCAATTTTGCCAATGAAATTCGATTCGTATTATGTGTCGTTATTAAGCGAAAAATACATCACCGGCAAGCCAAATTATTTTAAAGCCTTTTTGTGGGGATTAAAATCCAATTTAAAAGCAAGATCCGGCAATGGTGAATATTCCAGCCTGATTTATGTGCTTAAAAAGACTTACAGCGCATAAAGAAGCATTTTGCCCTTTTGTAAGTATAGTTTAGTACCTTTACCCTCGAAACCAAAAATCGTTCGTTAAACGGCCCGAAATTTGGTGCACTCTGAAACCCTTGTGAATAAAGGATTATAAGTATTTTTTTATGAAGCCTGTTCCCCGCAAGCATTATTGGTGGTCATTTTTGTTGCTGGCACTTCTCCTTGTGATGCTGGCCGAAATTATTCAATCCCATGCATCTTCAAAGCACCAGCTCAGTAAAAATGTATCGGATTTTAATACAGCACTTAATGAGCGCTATCAAAGATCGGCCACATTGCTCAATGAAATTAAGACGCTTGCTAAAACAGGAAAGCTTGGCGAACCGGAAAAACTGGATTTGCCCGAATATTATAACTTATTTGTATTTGAAGAAGGAGAACTGGTTTACTGGTCTGATAACGATTATTTTCCAGACCTCACTTCTGATACTTTGCCGCGTATATTAAAAACCGGTAATGGCTTTTACCAGTTGATCGGGGATTCACTGGAAAATACAACCTTCGTTATCGGAGATTTAATCAAACAGCAATACCCTTATCAAAATGATTATCTGAATGCGGGTTTTAATCCTGTGTATAATCTGGCACCTTCCATTAATATAAGCCCACAGCCTTCTTCGTATGCCATTAAAGATAAATCCGGGAAAGTATTATTTTACCTTACACAGGCAGCAGCAGATGCGACCATCAGCACACCGGCATATATCCTGTCCTATCTTTTATCTTTTTTGTTAATTACGCTGGCTCTCTATTTTTTATACAGACAATATCCCTTTTTCGGCCAGAAGGCATATTATATTTTTTTATTTATGGCCGATGTATTTATCTTAAGATGGGTGCAATTTTATTTTGAATTTCCTGCTAAATTATATCAGACTGAACTATTTAATCCATTTACCTATGCTACTTCGGTGGCTCTGCCTTCCCTGGGTGACTTATTGATCAATACCCTGCTGGGCTTAACTGCCGGATGGCTTTTTTTCAATTATTTTATTGGTTTTAGAATTAAGCTGAAAGGGCTTTTCCAAAAGTTCGTTTCCCTGGTCTATCTGTCAGTGGTGATACTGTTGTTTTTTCTTATTTCAATGCTGATAGATTCGTTGACCATCAATTCTACCTTTGAAATGAATTTCAGCAATATTCTGGAATTCTCAGTGTATAGTTATATTGCCTTTTTTATAATTGCCGGATTACTATTTTCATTCTTTTTATTCTCTTATCCTTTACTTCGCCTGGTTTACAAAAGTGCAGGCAACCGGTTTTTATTAATCAATGTTCCGGTTTTGCTTATTTTTCTTAACCTGATATTTCACCTGGCCGATCTTTCGCTTCCCGATTACATTAGCCAGTTTCTATTTTTATTGTACCTTTTAATCATCTGGCTGACATTTCGACGTCTGTTGAGTTTTCCCTCGGTAAGCTCCATTGGCTTGTTGGTTTTAGTGCTTACCATTTTGTCCAGCTACAGTCATTATAAATACCAGACCCGCAAAGAACAGAACGAACGACATTTGCTGGCCGTTCGACTGGCTTCCAACCGGGATAAAATGGCCGAATATCTGTATAATGATATCGCTACCAAGATTATAGCCGATACAGCACTAAAGCGGCTTATTGCCGAAGCCTATATGAATCCGGACAGTGAAGCCTCCTGCAAGGAATACATCGAAAAGTCATACCTCAGCGGATATTGGTTCAGATATAATGTTCAAATCACCCTTTGTTATCCGGAAAAAATGCTTAGCGTTAAGCCCCGCAATTTGGTAATCAGTTGCAACGATTATTTCGATCGCATCATTTCCATGCTGGGAGAACCAACAGCCAGTCCGACTTTGTATTATATTAAGGAATCTTATAGTGCTAGCAGCTATATATCTAAAATTAACATTCCATCAGGCAAAGGATTAAACGTTGAAACCAATATCATTATTGAACTGAACGAAAAGAGTGTATCCCAGGGGCTGGGATATCTGGAATTACTTCTTGACCGATCGGTAAAGAAATTCAATGATCTGACCGGTTATTCATATGCCATTTATGTAAAAGGGGAACTGGTACGCACCCTGGGAGAATACCCTTACAGCATGCTGGAAGACAATTACACCCATGATTTAAAAGATGGTTCCTATTTTGATAAAAACGGATACAATCATCTTTTCTATGATGTTGATGCCGAAACATCTATTATAGTTAGCCGTCCCAGGGATGAATTTCTGGATATGTTTGCGCCTTTTACGTATCAGTTTGCATTCCATATCCTTCTGATTTTGTTCATCACCATGATGACACGTACGCTTCACTCAACGGGTTTGCGTCACCTGGATTTGAAAACGCGTTTACAACTTATGCTTGTAGGTATTATCTTGTTTTCATCGCTCATTACCGGCTTCAATACCATCCGGAACATCTCCAAACTGAATTCACAAAAGAATCGCGATATGCTTAGCGAAAAAGCACACTCGGTGCTGATTGAGTTGGAGCATAAATTATCCGATGCAGATTCATTGACCAATCAACAAAGTGAATATCTTGACGAATTACTCACAAAATTCTCCCTGGTCTTTTTCACCGATATCAACTTATATGCACCCGACGGTTCACTGTTGTCCTCATCCCGCCCTCAGATCTTTGATCAGGGGATAAAGTCACCACTGATGAGCCAACAGGCATTCATAGAGCTTAGCAGCCATAAGCGTACCCGCTATCTTACCCGGGAGAACATCGGACATTATAGATACCTGTCGGCTTATCTGCCATTTCGCAACTCAGATAACAAATTGATTGCCTATATCAATCTGCCCTATTTTGCCAGACAACAGGAACTGAGGGAGGAGATATCAGGCTTTCTGGTCGCTTTTTTAAACATCTATATTTTACTCACCGTTTTTGCCATAGGAATAGCTCTGTTGGTTGGAATTTATTTCACCCGTCCCTTACAATTGATTCGCAATCGCTTTAGCAGCATTAAATTTGGTGTACCCAATGAACAGATTGAGTACAATCGTAATGATGAATTGGGTGATTTAATCAAAGAGTACAATTTCATGATTGGTAAGCTTGCCGAAAGTGCCGAGCAACTGGCCCGTTCGGAACGTGAAAGTGCCTGGCGTGAAATGGCGCGACAGGTAGCTCATGAGATCAAGAACCCGCTTACTCCCATGAAACTGAGTATACAGCATTTGTTTAAATCCTATCGTGAAAATGCACCAGACTGGCACAAACGCCTTGAAAGCACCACACGAACGCTTATATTCCAAATTGATTCGCTCTCAGACATTGCCACTGCATTTTCAGATTTTGCCAAATTACCTCAGGCACATATTGAAAAAGTTGATCTTACAGCTACATTACTCGAAGTGATACACCTTTTCAAAGATTTACCATCCATCCGGTTTATTTTCGATCAGGACACCGGGCATCGCTGGATAATGGCTGACGAAAAGCAGCTTACCCGCCTGTTTGTGAATCTGATTAAAAATGCCATTCAGGCCATTCCGGCGGGCAGGAATGGAGTGATTGCGATTACACTTACCCAGGAAGATAAATTTTACAAGGTTGAAATTGCAGACAATGGCAGTGGTATGACTTCCGAAGAACAATCGAAGGTATTTTCGCCTAATTTTACCACCAAATCAGCAGGCATGGGATTGGGATTGGCTATGGCACGCAATATCGTTACCTCCCTGGGTGGAGAAATCACTTTTAAATCGAGGTTAAATGAGGGCACCAGCTTTTATGTAAGAATGCCCATAGCTGACCAATAAAAATCTAAAATATTGAATCCTCTGAGGAAATTAGCCGGACAAACAGCCATATATGGTTTACCTACCATCGTAGGCCGCTTGCTGAACTACCTTTTGGTTCCTCTGTATACACGGGCTTTTATACCGGCTGAATATGGTGTAGTTACAGAAATGTACGCCTATGTTGCCTTTTTGTTTATCGTACTTACCTATGGCATGGAAACCGCCTATTTCAGGTTTGCCAGTGCACAGCAGGGAAAAGGTTCGGTATTTGGAACAGCCTTATTTTCTTTGGGATTTACTTCGGCTGTTTTTACATTGGCAGGATTCATCTTTGCCGGACCGGTTTCAGCCTGGATGGGCTATCCCCATCATCCCGAATACATTCGCTGGTTTGTGTTGATCATAGCCACAGATGCCATTACCACCATACCTTATGCCAGTCTGAGGCTGCAAAATAAACCCTTACGCTTTGCTTTTATCAAGATAGCCAACATAGCCACCAACATCGGATTGAATTTATTTTTCATTTTGTTCTGTCCATATGTATTGGCTCATTATAGTGAAGGCATCCTATTTCAACTTATTCACAATTTTTATAATCCATCCATAGGAGTAGGCTATATATTTATATCTAATCTGGTAGCCAGCCTGGTAACCTTTGTGATGCTGCTGCCCGACATGATGAAGCAGATTAAGCGTCCCGATGCAACTATACTGAAACAGATGCTGGTTTATGCATGGCCATTGCTTATTTTTGGTCTGGCGGGAACGGTTAACGAAACATTTGACCGCATCATACTAAAGCATTTGCTCCCAAAAAATATGGATGTAATGGCACAACTCGGCATTTATGGTGCCAACTATAAGGTTTCCATACTCATGACCTTATTCGTACAAACCTATCGGTATGCTGCGGAACCATTCTTTTTCGCCCATGCCAAAGAGGCGAATGCCAGACACACGTATGCCCGCCTGATGCACTATTTTATCATTATTTGCCTGCTGATATTTTTGGTTGTTACGCTTTTTCTTAATGAGGTCTTGTTTTTTATAGGCCCTGCCTACAGGGAAGGTGCACCTGTTATTCCAATTCTTCTTTTGGCCAATCTTTTTCTGGGGGTGTTTTACAACCTGAGTGTATGGTTCAAACTCACCGATCAAACACGCAAAGGTGCCATGATTTCTCTTGCAGGAGCAGGAGTAACGCTTGGGTTAAATCTACTGCTCATTCCTTTGATGGGATATATGGGTGCAGCCTGGGCCACATTTGCCTGTTATGCATTTATGATGGTGATTTCTTATCTATGGGGACAGCGCTATTATGCAGTAGATTATTCTCTGAAGGCTGCTTTGGGGTATTTTTCTCTGGCAATGGTATTGTATGCTGTTTCGCATTGGCTGGCACCCGAATCAGGTTTGCTTTACTATGTGACCAATGGCAGTCTGCTGCTGATTTTTGTATTGGTGGTATTGTTCAGAGAGATAAAACCAATGCTATCAGGCACAGCTCGCAGATGATGTTGTGAGAATGATTAATTTTGCCGATTGATCACATCCTATGGCCGCCTTTTTGTATTGAAAAGGTAACCACTGCTTAAAACTCCATTGAATGAAAATACGCATTGTAAATACTTCTGCTCATAATTTACCTGAATATGCCACTGAAGCATCCGCAGGCATGGATTTGCGGGCCAATAACTCCACTGCCATCCTACTGGGGCCACTGGAGCGTGCACTCATTCCTACAGGTTTATTTATAGAACTTCCAGTGGGTTATGAAGCTCAAATCAGGCCGCGAAGCGGACTGGCTGCGCGATCGGGCATTACCATCCTGAATGCACCAGGTACCATCGATGCCGATTACAGGGGAGAAATCAAGGTGATCATGGTGAATCTTTCCTCTGAACATTTTGAGATAAAACCTGGTGAAAGAATTGCTCAAATGGTGATAAACCGGCACGAAAAAGCAGCCTGGGAAGAAGTAAAAAGCCTGAATGATACCAGCCGCGGAAGCGGGGGTTTCGGTCATACCGGAACCCACTGATGACAATAATTGATTTTTCAGCAATAAATAACATGTCAAAAAACTCCAGATTATATATCCTCGCATTGAGTGTTCTGCCTTTGATGGCTTATGCCCAGGAAACCCCTGATGAAGGCGGTGAAGCCATTTATACCAAAGAACAGGTGCAAGCCTTTAAAGAACAACAAAGGCTCAACAACTTATTTTTTGATGCCACCAAAGCCAAGATAGCTGACGATCCTGATAAGGCATTCGAATTATATATGCAGGTGGCAAAGCAGGATCCCAAAAATGATGCTGCTCACCATGAACTGGCCCGGTTGTATTATTTAAAAGGAGAAATAAACAAATCGGTGGAGCAGGCTGAAATGGCCTATCAATTGTCGCCCGGAAACAAATGGTACCGTGAAACCCTGGCCTCATTGTATACCCAAAACGATATGCCCGAAAAGGCATTGCCCATGTACGAAGCTCTGTACCGTGAAAATCCATCGGATCAGGAATACCTGCAACAACTTGTAAATCAATATATTTTGCTCAATAAGCCACAGGATGCAATAAAAGTTTATGACGAATTCGAAAAATCTGTGGGTATTACTGAAGAAATTTCAATGCGAAAACACCAGTTGTATCTGGCAATAAAGAAGGAAAAGAAGGCCTTGATTGAACTGGAAAAGCTGGCCGCTGCCAATGCCTGGGACAGCCGGATTCTATCTACGCTGGCTGAATTTTACCTGCATTTGGGTAAAAATAATGAAGCCTTAAAAACATATAAGCAGATAAAAAACATAGATCCTGAGAATGCCTACATCAATATCTCCCTGGCTGATTTCTATCGCAAACAAGGTGACATGAAACAGGCCTCTGAAGCCTTAAAAGCCGGGTTCAGGAATCCTTATCTGGATTCAGACACCAAAATACAGGTTCTTATTTCCTACTATTCTCAGTTAAAAGATTATGCGGGCATAGAGGATGACTTGCTGGAGTTAACCGGTATTCTTGCTGATTTGCATCCGAATGAGCCTAAAGCACTTTCGCTTAGAGGCGAAATTTTGATGTCGTTTGAAAAATATTCGGAAGCCCGTGATTTGTTTGCCAGAAGCAGTGAATTGGACCCCTCCAGGTATGAGAACTGGCAGAACCTGCTTCTTGCAAGCAATAATCTGGAAGATTATGCACGCTTAGGCAGCGATAGTAAAAAGGTAACTGAACTATTTCCTCTACAGCCATTACCCTATTTTTTTAATGGATGGTCGATGATGGAACTTAAGCAATACGATTCATCCATAGTTTCTTTGAATAAGGGGATAAAATTGGTTGCTTCTAACCATCCCATAAAGGTCGATTTTTACAGCCTGCTGGGAAGTGTATATTATTCAGCCGGACAAAAGGATGAATCATATGAAGCTTATACTGAGGCCCTGCGTATACAACCTGATAATGCAAGTGTTTTAAACAATTATGCCTACAACCTTGCATTGGATTCACGCGAACTGGAAAAAGCTAATACCATGGCTGCCCGAGCAGTTGAACTGGAACCGGAAAACGAATATTACCTCGATACCTACGCCTGGGTGCTTTACAAACAAAAAAACTATACAAGCGCCCTGATTTACATCGAACGTGCCATTACAGCTTCCACGAAAGTAAGTGATACCGTTTGGGAGCATTATGGAGACATCCTTTTTCAACTCAATCGTACCGCTGATGCCCTTGTGGCATGGAAAAATGCTGCCAGAGCCGGAGAAGGCTCCCCATTTCTGAAACAAAAAATCGAAGAGGGAGTGTTGTATGAATAGACATCGGTACATGAATGTTATAATGTTGGTGTTCGTGCTTTTGGTAAGCATAGCCTGTTCCGTATCCAAGCGCACCATTCGTAAACCAATCAAGGAAGAAGGGGCTGAATATCTTTTTGAAAACCTTAAAAAGAATGAATTGAAGTATGATAACATCTCAGCACGATTTTCCGCTACATTTTATCAAAACAAAAACAGAACCTCATTCAGTGGACAACTCAGAATCCATAAAGACAGCATTATCTGGGTTTCCATATCGCCTGCGTTTGGTATTGAAATGGCCAGGATTATCATAACGAACGACTCTGTTTTTTATATGAACCGCCTGGATAAAACATATTTTATGGGTGATTTTGACTATATAAATACCAAAATAAACAGCACCCTGGATTTTGATATGCTTCAATCTTTCCTGACCGGAAATGATTTCTCTTTTTATGAAAATTCGTCTTTCAGGGCAGGCATTGATAATCATCAATATACGCTTATCACTACTGGTCGTCGCAAACTAAAAAGATATGTACGCAACAATAAGGAAATAAGTATACCCGTTCAATATCTGTGGTTAAACCCTGAGACCTTTAAAATCAGCCGGGTGCAGATCAGAGAGCTTACGCCCAATGGAAGAAAGCTGGAAGGAAGCTATATTTACGAAAAACAAGAGGGCCGGTTAATTCCTAAATCGCTTAACTTCAACCTTGAAACGCTGGACAATAAAAATAGTATTGACTTGGAATATACCAGATTTGAGACTCCTGAAAAATTAAATTTTCCATTTAAAATACCCGATAAATATTCACAGATAAATAAATTTTAGCATCGCATGGCCAAGCATTTGATACTTTCGAGAAAATGCCTGTTAAAGTCGCTGACCTTAATGTTGGGGATATTGCTATGGCTTTCTCCGCAACTTCAGGCACAGGATAAAAAAAGTGAACTTGCCAAACAAAAAGCCAAAATTGAAGCAGATATCAATTATACCAATAAGCTGCTTGACGAAACCAAGAAGAATAAAAGGGAATCGCTGAATGCGCTGATGTTGATTAATAAACAGATAAACAAACGGGAAGAGCTTATCAAAGCCATAGCTAATGAGGTAAATGCACTGAATCAGCAAATTAACCGAAACAACGATACCATACAGGAGCTTACTCAAACCATCAAACGGCTTAAGGCTGAATATGCCCGGATGATTTTTTATGCAAGTAAAAATCGAAATTCATACAGCCGGCTGATGTTTATTTTTTCGGCTAAAGATTTTAATCAGGCCTACCAACGCCTGAAATACCTGCAGCAATACACTACATACCGCCAGAACCAGGTAAGAATAATTAAGGAGAACCAGGTTATTTTAAATAAGAAGGTAGCACTGCTTGAGGAGCAAAAGAAAACCAAGCAATCTCTGATTGATATGGAGAAATCGGAGCAGCAAAAACTCGCACAGGCCCGTTCCGTCCAGGATAAAACGGTTAAAAATCTGTCACAGAAAGAGAAAGAATTGTTAAAAAAACTCCGCGATAGTGAAAAAGCGGCCAAAAAACTGCAAAAAGCCATTGAAGACCTTATTGCTGAAGAAATTCGAAAAGCCAGTGCAGCGGCGAAAAAGTCCGGAACCAAACCGGCACCAGAGAATAAGTTTGGGCTTACACCGGCTGAAATCAAGCTTTCCACGAATTTTTCGGACAACAAAGGCCGTTTACCATGGCCTACTGAGCGGGGTGTTATAGCAGAAACTTTTGGTGAACATTCGCATCCAGTGCTGAAAGGTATTAAAACCAAGAATAACGGTATTGACATTGCCACGGAAAAAGGTTCAGTTGCCCGGGCAATATTTGACGGCCAGGTAACTTCAACCATGACCCTGCCCAACTACAACAATGTGGTTATCGTAAGACATGGTGAATTCCTTACCGTTTACTCAAATTTGGATCAGGTTTTTGTTAAAAAAGGAGACAAGATAACTACTAAGCAACAAATTGGTATTATCAGTACTGACGACAATGGACGCACCCTTATGCACTTTGAATTATGGCAGGGTAAAAACCTGCAAAATCCCGAAAACTGGATTATGCGAGGCAAATAATTTGCTAAAAACTTGAATCTGTCCAGCTTTAATGTGTATTTTTGCATGAATAACCTAATAAAAAAGATATGATTGCTGAGATAATTATAGGTGTAATGGGGACCTGGCAGATCGTTGCCATTCTCGTGGTCGTGTTGTTGCTTTTTGGAGGCAAGAAAATTCCGGAACTGATGAAAGGCCTGGGAAAAGGAATTAAAGAGTTTAAGGATGGTATGGCCGACGATCCTAAAAAACCGGACGATAAGAATGAACCGGAAGCCAAGCTATAAACTGGTTTTGGTTATCCTCGACTCACTATAAAGCCAGTTTTTAAAAGGAATTCAACCTGCAAATGTTTATTTGCAGGTTTTTATTTCTAATTCAATTATCATATATTCTAATATAAGATTTGATTGCATGGTGTCAAAACTATTCCGAATCCTATCTTCAATAGGTAAAAAAGTGAAAACCAAAACAATAACTTTTATTTTAGCAATTATCAAATACTTCATACCTTACCCCTTGCGTTCTGTTACCCCCACCCTTACCCCTTAATAAAAAAAGCCCGTAAATCAACGATTTACAGGCCTTATGTGTGGAGCGTAGGGGAGTCGAACCCCTGACCTTTAGACTGCCAGTCTAACGCTCTAGCCAACTGAGCTAACGCCCCGCTTTATTTGTTACGGGACTGCAAAATTATCTTTTTTTTATGAAAACCATGCATATTTCTAAAAACTTTTTCATTTTTGCATTTAATATCACTTAATCCCATGATACCAGACTCAAAAAGGTTATTTGCAGCCATTGATATTCAGGCCGGTGAAACGTTTGCTGACCTATACCACAACCTGCGACAGATACTGGGTATCCATATCATAAAGTGGGTGGATTTGTCAAACATTCACATTACCCTTAAATTTTTCGGAGAAACCCCTGAAATGGAAATACCGGCTATAATTGAGGCTTTACAATCTTCTGTTGCCGGTATTCAGCCTTTCGAACTTAACATTCGCCAGACAGGAATCTTTGGCAGTTCATATAATCCCCGGGTAATATGGTTTGGCATTGAAGCCAACCCCATGTTTCTAAAGTTGAATAAAAATATTAAGACTTTCCTTGAAGAAATAGGATTTATAAGCGACCGTCAAAACTTCGTACCGCATCTTACCGTTGGACGAATAAAAGAAATCAGGGATAAAAATCATTTTCAGGAGGTACTGTCTGCTTTCCGGGATTTTCAATTTCAGCAAACCCTGGTAAAAGAATTTCATCTCTTTGAGAGCATCCTTCACCGGAAAGGGCCTGAATATAACATTATTGAAACCTTTGCATTTTAATCGGTTATTGGCTGAGGATTTTCATTTGCCGATCGTTTCCTCTTCTTGTTAAGGTTTACCTCAATGAGATAATCTACAATGAGAGCGATGCCACCAAAGAGTGATACCAGTGAAAAATAGGCAGCTTCCGGCTCCATTACATTGATCTTGATTAAAATATTGGCCAAAAGTAAGCCCAATCCGATGGCAGTGAACAATAAACCATATTTTAAGGATGAAAAGCTATTGTAAGGTTTCTCGAAACTGCGCGGATCAAGGCCACGATTTATTAGTGCCATACGTTCACGCTTGCGGATGAACAAAAAAACAATACCGTAAATGGTGGCAAAAACCGTTGCTGTAATTAGAAAGTCGTTCATGGCTGAGAAAATTTTATAAAAAAAGTAATCAGAAACAAGTTTATTGTGTTGCGCTTCATTTGACGCCACCTGAAAACATTGGTTACATTTTTTAAAACAGAATACTAAAACAGATGTTGTAACCGGAAATTATCTTCTACGTCAAACCAGGTATCATGGGTCAACACGATGATATGCTTGTAATTGATCAGGTGCTTAACGGCAATCTTGCTGCCTATGCGGCATTGGTGGATCGTTATAAAGATATGGTCTTTACTCTGGTAATTAAAATTGTACGTAACCGTGAAGAAGCGGAAGAAGCTTCACAGGATACCTTTATTAAAGCATTTCAGGCTCTGGCAAATTTTAAGCAGGAAGCCAAATTCAGTACCTGGTTATTCAGAATAGCTTACAATACTGCTATTTCAAGAACAAGGCGAAAAAAAATAATCAGCGCTCCCATTGATGATAAACTGATTGAAAACTATAGTACAGATGATGTAAAGCAGCAAATGGAAAACCTGGAAACCGAGGAAAAGCTGAAACTCATGCAAGAAGTATTGAAGCAGTTGCCTGAGGATGAACAAATGCTGATTGAATTGTTCTATCACAATAAACAGCGTGTGGAAGAAATTAGTGTTATTACCGGTTTAACCGAATCAAACATCAAGGTTAAAATGCATCGAATCCGTAAAAAAATGTATGCCGGAATGCAGGAAAAAATTCAGTTAAGCCCGGCTTGACAAAACCTGACTGAAAGAGACAAAGGAGGAAACAAATGAAAACCGAAGAAATGGAATATACCACAGATGATCATTTTCTCGAACAATTGATGGATCAGTTGCCATTCGAGAAAGCGCCCGATAATTTTACCAATGGCATAATGCTCCAATTGAGTGCCGGTATACAGCCCGTTGCGGATACTCCGGAAAGTCGCAGGCAATTGTTGTGGGGTTACCTTACCCTGGCTTTGGCTTTTGCAGGCGTGGTGCTGATGTTATTTGCCAGATGGCCCTTTCTGAATTACGATTTGACCCTGAATACTGACTTGATCCGGACTGTTTTTACCAAATCAATAAATCTGTTTCATGGCCTCACTGAACTGATGTCGTACCTGAAATCAGGTTCAAGTACCATACTTATTTTTGCTTCAGTAGGGATACTTCTTTTGCTTGAACGAATATTGCGAAAAGGTTTTAATCGCAACCAGACCATAATATTATAAGTTTATGCTACCCGGTCAAATCAAAGCATCTGTCAACTCCTGGTTAAAAAGCACCTTCGGAGCAAACACTGGAATATTATCTATGCACCCGGTAGGCGGAGGAAGCATTAATCAGGCTGTACAACTGAAAACCACCCGTGGAGCCTTCTTTTTAAAATACAATAGCCGTTCGAAATATCCCGATATGTTTATTACCGAAAAAAAGGGATTAGAACAGCTTGGCGCTACCCAAACCCTGGTTGTTCCTAAAGTGGAGGATCAACAGGAAACAAGTGATTATTCCTATCTGGTACTGGAATGGCTGGAGCATATGGCGCCTTATACTTCTCTGTGGGAAGAAGCCGGACAAAAACTGGCCTTACTACATCAAAATAGTGATTCCGCTTTTGGGTTGGGCTATAACAACTATATAGGTTCTCTTAATCAGACAAATACCCGGATGCCGGAATGGATTGACTTTGTAGTCAGCACTCGTCTGGAGCCACTTATGAAACAGGCGTTTGATGAGAAATTATTCAATCGCACTGATTTTGCTGCCTTTGAAAAGTTATGTTCCAGGCTATCTCAATTGTTGCCTTTAGAAAAACCATCGCTTCTTCATGGCGATTTGTGGAATGGTAATTTCATCACCAGCAGTGCAGGGCCTTGCCTGATTGATCCTGCCATCTATTACGGTCATCGCGAAATGGATATTGCCATGACAAAGCTTTTTGGCGGTTTTCCACCTGCTTTTTATGAAGCCTATAATGACACATTCCCTCTTGAACCGGACTGGCAGCAACGCATTGAGCTTAACCAGCTTTATCCTTTACTGGTACATGTAAATCTTTTCGGAAGCGGATACGCCGGAAGTGTAAGATCGGTATTTAAAAGTTACACTTAACCTTATTTCGTTTTCCCTTCAACCCGCTCTTCCCAGAGCTGCTTAAAATTGCGTTCAGCAAATTCGGGAAGCAGGCGACTTTTGCCCCACGATTTGGCAAAGAAAGTTTTTAGTGCCCAGTTCTTAACACCGGGATTTGGGGTATCCATCCATTTCCTGTGACCCAATACCTGTCGCATTCCATACATAAGTGTAGATTCAGAAAATCCATAATTTCCCTGCTCCACACTGTGGTTTCGATTGAAAAGCAACAGCTGATGCAGGTTAATATTAACCGGGCAAACTTCAGTACAGGCGCCACACAGGGTTGAAGCAAAACTCAGATGCTTGTAATCTTTAAAATTACGCATCCATGGCATGATAACAGCGCCAATGGGACCGGTATAAGGAGCGTTATAGGTATGTCCGCCAATGGTTTTAAAAACAGGACAGGCATTGAGACAGGCGCCACATTTAATACAACTCAGCGCCCTGCGTTGTTCTTTTGCAGCCAGCACTTTTGAACGGCCATTATCAAGTAAAATAACAATCATTTCACGGGGGCCGTCAATTTCGCCTTCCTGACGTGGACCGCTTACAATAGAATTATATACAGTTACTTTCTGTCCTGTACCAAAAGTTGAAAGCAGGGGCCAGAATAGTTCAAGATGTTGGATGGATGGTAAAATGCGTTCAATTCCGGCCACTACAATGTGAACATCGGGAAAAGCCATGCTCATCATGCCATTGCCTTCATTTTCAGTTATACATACCGAACCGGTGTCAGCAAGCAGAAAGTTTGCTCCGGTAATACCTACTTTGGCCTGATAAAATTTTTGACGCAACTTCCCGCGCACAAAAGCAGCAATATCGAAAGGAGTAGAATTGGATGCCAACTGAAATTTTTCATTGAATAATCTGGCAACATCCTCTTTCGATTTGTGCATGGCCGGGGTAACTATATGGTAAGGTTTTTCATCCGCCAATTGTACAATGTATTCGCCAAGATCTGTTTCAACGGCTTCGATTTGCAAATTTTGAAGACCAGGATTTAAATCTATTTCTTCCGAAATCATTGACTTTGATTTCACTACATAGGAAGGCCGTATTTTTTGAAGTATTTTTTCTATTTCTTCCACAGCCTGCCTGGCATCAGTAGCCCATATTACTTTCCCACCGTTTTGTTGAAAATTGGTTTCAAAATCACTGAGGTGTTTCTCCAGCTCATTGATGGCTTTATATTTAATGTAACCTGCCCGTTGCCGTGCCAGCTCAAGGTTTGAAAACTGTTGTTTCCCCGCAATTACTGAATGATTATATTGATTGATGTTGTACCCGGTCTTTGCCCGGTGTTCCTTGTCAGCAGCTTTTATTGTTGCATCGCGCTTGAATTTATTATAAATTTCAGACATAAAATTTATCGAATGGGAATTTTTTGGATACGTAATTCATGCCTTCCGCCTTCAAAGTCTGTATTTAAAAATGTGATAACAGCATTGATGGCTTCATCAAAATCAATAAACCTTCCGGGCAACGCTATTATATTGGCATCATTGTGTTTTCGGGTGAGCAAGGCCTGCTCAGCATTCCAGCACAAAGCTCCCCTTACATTGGCGTACTTGTTTACAGTCATGTTTACTCCATTACCACTACCGCAAATAACAATACCGCGCTCATAGGTTCCATCGTTAACCGCTTTTCCGGCTTTATGCGCAAAATCAGGATAATCAACGGAATTATTATTATATGTTCCGAAATCATTAAACTTATAACCCTCTTTTTCAAGTGTTTTCAAGATATAAGATTTCAATTCAAAGCCGGCATGATCACTGGCTAAGGCAATTATTTTTGATTTATCCCACATTGTTAATAAAAATTTATCCCACAAAATTAATCATTTAAGTCAAACTTTGTTCAATCGTTCAGAATAAGACCTTTACCACAAACCAGTTAAATATCGACAAAATTACATGCCATTGATTTTAAAATGCTTAATCTTTATCAACAAAAAAATGTTAATTACTCCTTATATTTGTTATTAACTTTCAATAAAATCCGGGGCTACATGCCTAAACATGTTAATGTTAACTTTGCAGCGGATTTATCAATAATTATGAAGAAAGTATTAACACAGCATAGGAGTGAGTTACGTAAAAAACTGATGTTGACATAAGTTACTCACTGAATGTTCATAGTTTGTTAAAGTAACTGAATTTCAATGCCCAACTATACTTTTTAATGTTGATAATCCGTTAATAAACCACTAACATTGTAAAAAGCAAATTAATTTGAAAAATTTTGCCAACACAATGAACACCCTTTAATAATAATAATAGATCTTTAAAAAGATTATTATAAAATAAAAGAAAATGGAAAACACCCTTTTGCAAAAAGAAATTCCATCCCGTGTCGAATTACCTGCATTGATTCGCCAATTTCTCAAAGAAAAGCAGGCCATTTTGCTTGCACATTATTATCAGGTACCTGAAATCCAGGATTTGGCCGATTTTGTTGGCGATAGCCTTCAATTGGCTCAAAAAGCTGCGGAAACAGAAGCTTCAATGATCGTTTTTGCGGGCGTTCATTTTATGGCAGAAACGGCAAAAATACTGAATCCGGATAAGAAAGTGTTACTTCCTGATTTGAATGCGGGGTGTTCCCTTGCCGACAGTTGTCCTCCGGACGATTTTAAGCGATTCATTGATGCCCATCCGGAGCATAAGGTGGTTTCGTATATCAATTGCTCTGCCGCCATTAAAACAATGTCAGATGTAATTTGCACATCCAGTAATGCAAAACTCATCGTGGATTCATTTCCCGAAGACCAGCCATTGATTTTTGCACCTGACAAAAACCTGGGCGCCTACATCAACAGCGTTACCGGTCGCAGTATGGTGCTATGGGACGGAAGCTGTCATGTACATAACCAGCTTACCGATGAAAAAGTCATTCAACTTACCCTTGAGCATCCCGAAGCAAAGCTAATTGCACATCCTGAATGCCGGGGACCCATTCTGGCCCTTGCCGATTTTGTGGGTTCGACTGCAGCATTGTTGAAATTCTCTCAAACCGATGATTCAAAAAAATACATTGTAGCCACTGAAGGCGGAATCATCCACCAAATGCAAAAGGCTTCGCCGGGTAAAGAATTTATAGTGGTACCTTCGGATGAAACCTGTTCATGCAATGATTGTCCGTTTATGAAAATGAATACACTTGAAAAACTATATCTGTGTCTGAAAAATGAAGAACCGGAAATTTTACTCGATGAAAATATCCGGCAACAAGCGGCCAAACCCATTGAGAGGATGCTCGAAATATCTAAAGCCGGAAATCTTATCAGATAGCCTTGTTTTTCTGAATTCAGAAAAGTATCTTTACCGAATGAGAAAGTACCTTTTTTTCATATTCTTAATCTCCGGAATTTCGGGTTTGTTTGCCCAGGAATCTACTGAAGTAAAAGACGGCAGAGCGGTGTTTTATTTTAGTGATGGCAGCATTTCGAGCGAAGGAACCATGCGTAATGGCAAACCGGATGGCTACTGGAAAACTTATTATGAAAACGGAATACTGAAATCAGAAGGCAATCGTAAAAATTTTGAGCTTGACAGCATCTGGACTTTTTACAGTAATACCGGTGATACCGTGCTTCAAATAAGTTACCTGAATGGAAAAAAGGAAGGTATTCGCCGTACCATCCGCGAAGACGAGGTGGTTGAAGAACGGTTTTCCAATGATGTTAAACAGGGACTAACCATTTACTATTATCCCGACGGTCAGTTGAAAAGGACAATAAATTTTGAAAATGGCCTTGAAAACGGACTGGCCCGGGAGTACGCAACTGATGGTACCGTTACTACGCTGATTGAATATCGACGTGGTTTTGTAATTGATCGCGAAAACATCAACCGTAAAGACAGCAAAGGGTTCAGGCAGGGCAA
Source organism: Bacteroidales bacterium UBA5281 (assembly GCA_002410555.1). Lineage (GTDB taxonomy): Bacteria > Bacteroidota > Bacteroidia > Bacteroidales > Lentimicrobiaceae > Lentimicrobium. Next base: position 50,219 of record DHSR01000035.1, read on the forward strand.
GTGGAAATACTTTTATGCCGATGGTAAAGTTAAGCTGGAGGGAACTTATCGTGATGATAAGCGTAACGGTTATTTCAAAACCTATGATGATAAAGGCATGCTTACAGATATTTCCAAATATGTAAATGATGTTAAACAGGAAGAAGCTCCCGAACTGGCAAAACTGGATGTTAAAACCGATTATTATCCATCCGGAAAAGTAAAAACGGTGGCCAGCTACAAAGGCGATTTGCCGGAGGGTATACGGCGGGAATTTTCAGAAGAGGGAAAGGTAACTGCCTCCTATACATACAGCAATGGAAAGTTGATTGCAGAAGGAATCATCGATGAAGAAGGTGTAAAGGATGGGGCTTGGACAGAATTTTATCCAGATGGGCAACTTCGGGCTGAAGGTAAATATGTGGCCGGCAAGCGCATAGGTAAGTGGAAATTTTATTATCCCAATGGCAATCTGGAACAGGAAGGCAGCTATAACAATCAGGGTAATGCCGACGGAGTCTGGCGTTGGTACTATGATGACAATGGTTTGCTGAGGGAAGAAAATTTTATCAATGGACTTTCTGAAGGCATTTTTACAGAATATGATAAAAACAAAAATGTGGTCATTCAGGGAGAGTATGTATATGGGTTAGAGGAGGGTTTCTGGAAATACCAACAGGGGGATCATCGTGAAGAAGGACATTACCGGGGTGGGATGCGAAATGGCGAATGGAGGTATTTTTATGACGATGGGACGCTATCGTATGAAGGTTCATACATTGATGACAATCCCAATGGTCGACACATCTGGTATTGGCCCAATGGCAAAAAAAAGGAGGAAGGTACTTACCTGAATGGTATTAAAACCGGCGACTGGATTCAATATAACCCTGATGGAACTGTTTTCCTGGTAATCAGTTACAAAAATGGCGTGGAAAAAAAATACGATGGCATTAAAATTAAACCCGAAATAACGGAATAAGGACGGATGGAAGGGATGGGGAGAAAGGGAGAATGGGAGAAAGGGGGAAAGAGAGAATGGGAGAAAGGGAGGAAAATTTCTAATTTCTAATTTCTAACTCTAAAGGCCAAAGACTAAAATCCAAAGACTAAAGACTAATCTTATGAACCAATTAACATTACTCATTTTCATTATGATGGCTTCATTCTTTTCCCAAGGGGTTATAGCCCAGAATATTAAGCTTCCCGAACCTGATAAAAAAGGAGGAATGCCATTAATGCAAGCCCTGAATGAGCGCAGCAGTCACCGTGAATTCAGTTCAGAGGAACTTTCTATGGAGCATCTTTCCGGCTTACTTTGGGCTGCCTGTGGTATAAACAGGGCTGACTTAGGGAAACGCACAGCACCATCGGCCCGCAACTGGCAGGATATACAGGTATATGTATTTTTAAATTCGGGTATTTATCTTTACCACGAAAAAACCCATGAGCTGGAACTCATCCTAAAAGGCAACCATCAGGCTGCTTCAGGAAAACAGGATTTTGTATCCACCGCACCTGTCAACCTTGTTTATGTAGTTGATTTTACCAAAATGGAGGGCGCTGATGAAAGTCATCGTGATTTTTATAAAGGCATCAATACGGGTTTTATGTCCCAGAATGTTTACCTGTATTGCGCTTCACAACAAATCAATACCGTGGTTCGCGCTTTGGTTGATCGCGATGCCCTGCATGAACTGATGAAACTCAATCCGGATCAACAAGTGGTGGTGGCGCAGAGTGTAGGGTATAGACCTTAAGGAAGAATAAACCATTTAAAAAATAGCGTAATGGGCTATATGGGATTTGGGCTTCAGAAATGGATCTACACCATGAAGCCAAGAAAGCCGTTTAAGAAAGGGAATAAGAAACCCGGTTATGAAGCCAATGAATTTCTTAATCCCCAGGAATTCAAACCATCTGGAACTTCCATTAATGATCCTGAATCTCTGGAGTATAAAATAAAATTATCAAAAAAAAGAATAGCATTCAGGCATAAAGCCGGAAGAATTTATAGTGTTCTGATTATTGCAGGCATATTGGGTGTGATTGTGCTCATTTATATGGGTATCTCAGGATATATGTCAGAATTTAGAGAAAACCATAATACTGTTATAATACTTAATACGCTGGAAGAAGAAAATGCCATGGCTGTTTTTATTGAATCTGGTATTTTACATCTGAAAAACAGTGAAATTGAAAATGCTATAAATAACTTTAAACTTGCTTTAAGTATTGATCCTTATAATAAAACGGCTTTATACAATATAACGCTTGCATTTTCAATTAATTGCGAAATAAATGCACGAAACTGTGAGGAAACATTTGAATATTTTGAAAGACTAAAGAATCTGGATGAAGAATCGGTATCTGAAGAACTTGAAGTCAGGCTTGTGGTAATTGAAGAAAAAATCAAAAGGAGACGAAGTGAATAAAAAATACCATCGCGGATGGGTATACCTAATCCACCGTCACCACCGGCCATGGTTCTGCCTCTTTCCATGCGCCACGGGTAAAGTCGGGGACATCTATGCTTTGGCTTTTGTTCTGAACTGACTTTTCGCTCAAATGAACTATAGATGACCAGGCTGCTGCATCATACACATCCTGATCAAGAGGGAGACCATTGTGCAGACAGTAAATAAGGCGGTAATCCATAATAAAGTCCATTCCTCCGTGACCGCCCACTTTTTTGGCTTTTTCGCCAATTTGTCGTGAAAGCGGATGTTCATATTTGGTGAGTAACGCTTTTAATTCATCAGGCCTGAGGAAACTGTGGGCATTGGGCTCAAGGGCTATTGCTTCATCCGGATATTTTCGTGCCATGCCTTTAGTTCCAGTGAGTAAGTGCAGACGGTCATATGGTCGCGGGCTGGTGGTGTCGTGCTGTATTTTTATGGTGCGACCTTTTACCGTGCGGATAAGGGTAGTGTTCATATCACCCAGAAGATAATTTGACTGAGCTTCCAGAGAATCGGGGCCGAATTTCTCTGCAGCATACCGGCTTAACCCGGCCTGTTTTGTCGACATGGATGTGAGGTAATCAAAGCGATCGCCACGATTGATACCGAGGATTTGGGCTATCGGCCCAAGACCATGTGTAGGGTAGGGGTTGCCATTGTGTTTTTTGCTATATTCCAGACGCCAGTGTTTGTAGTAGCCACCATCTTTCTGATCCAGGAATTTCAGATATCTCAGATCATGAATATAGGCTCCTTCAACATGGAGAATTTCGCCAAACAGATCCTGACGGGCCATATTTAGCGTGGCCAGTTCAAAGAAATCATAACAACAATTTTCCAGCATCATACAATGACGGCGGGTTTCTTCGGCGGTATCCACCAATTGCCAGCACTCATCCAGCGAAAATGCAGCTGGTACTTCGATGGCGGTATGCTTTCCCTGTTTCATAGCATAAATAGCCACAGGAGTGTGCATTAGCCAGGGGGTGCACTGGTAAACCAGGTCCACATCATCCCGGCGGCACGCTTCCATCCAATCTTCTGGCCCGGAATACTCCACAGCTTCCGGATGACCAGCTTCACGAAGACGTTTGTTGGCCTCTTTCAAAAACTCACCCACAACATCACAAATCACCGTGATGCGTGCACCTTCTATCTGCATCAGCCGACGTACAGCTTCGCTGCCACGCATGCCAATACCTATAATGGCAATGCGTACTGTTTCAAGAGGTTCGCAGGTCAACCCCATCACCGATGCATGAGTCCCGGGGAGGCGGGAATTTAGTTTTGCAGAATTTACATCTCCGGATTGGCCGAAAAGCTGGGTTAAGGGGGCAAGTCCCAAAGCAGCCGCACCTAAAGCGGATATTTTAAGGAATTCGCGGCGGGTTCTATTGCTACTCATGTTTGGTGAATTTAAATGGTTTAAGGCTTCGCCGTTTCAAAGGCATTTTTTCTCAACCCCTCAACCCTTCAACGACTCAGCAACTCAACCCTCTTGCCCCTCTTAAACAACGCTAATCGTGCTCTTTCCACCTGAGGGTTTCCAATAAATGATCAATATCTTTTTTAACGAAATCTATAACCGGTTGCAGGGAATCATTGTTAGGTAAAACGCTAAAATACAAAGCACCCCTGAGGAAGTTTCGGGTACTGTCGGTGACAAAAAACTGATAGGGTGAAGCAGCTCCGGAACCTCTAATGTCATAAATCAGTCCATGTACTTTATTGACAGGATTATCTATACGGATTTCATTGATGGCGCTTGCTTTGGGTATGTGCTTCATTACCAGGCTATGTGCATCTTCGGTGTAGGTGATTAAGTTATTGTCAATTTCCTTATAGCTGAGGTGAAGTCGCCCTTTGAATCTGTTGAAGTCAATATTTATCCAATAGGGTTGGTCTTTGGCATGTTCATCAGATGAAATGGTTGCATACACCGGGTATTCAAACGAATATGGATAAATGCTATCAAGCCGGGTGTATTGATGTTCGGGTAGATCGATACGCATATAACCGCTGGGTTTAGGCACCGGATTGCGCCCGCAAGACACGATTATTAAAAGAAAACTAAAGCTTACAATATAAGTGGTTATATTTTTCATAAGAAAACAACAAGCCAGTGAAAATTATGATATCAGACTAACTTTTACCTTTTTAATTCGGCGTTTATCAACTGTTTCCGCTTTAAAGATGAAATTTTCAAACTCAATTTCTTCGTTAATATTCGGAATTTTACCAGCCAGTTCGAGCATAAGTCCTGCCAGGGTATCTGATTCGCCTTTGGCATGTGCAAAAATACGGTCTTCAATATTCAGTATTTTGCAAAAATCGTTCAGCAATGTTTTGCCTTCAAAAATGTAATTGGTCTCGTCCAGTTTTATGTATAGGTTTTCATCGGCTTCAATATCAAATTCATCATTGATCTCACCCACAATTTCTTCAATAACATCTTCAAAAGTTACCAATCCGGAAGTGCCACCATATTCATCCACCACAATGGCCATATGAATTTTTCGCGACTGAAATTCCTTTAACAAATCACTGAGGCCCTTATTTTCAGGTACAAAAAAAGCAGGCCGGAGTAGTTTTTGCCATTCAAAATTTTCATTTTTATTTAAATGCGGAAGAAGGTCTTTAATGTAAAGTATTCCTGTAACCTGGTCAAAGCTATCCCGAAAAACAGGTATTCGTGAAAATCCGGCTTCAAGGATCAGGGGAATAAGATCAGAAAAGGGGGTTTCTTCATCAACAGCAGTTACGTCTATACGTGCACGCATAATTTCGCGTACGGCTATATCACCAAATTTGACAATACCTTTGAGTATTTTTTTCTCTTCATCCGGCGATTGTATATTACCGGAAGTAAGATCGAGTGCTTCTGAGAGGTCATCAATGGTAATGTTATGGCCTTTGCGGGCTATATGTTTGTCAATGAGTCGGGTAGAGCTTACCAGCACAGAACTTAACGGATGAAAGATTTTTCGCAGCACCAGCATAGAGCCGGCCATAAAGCAAGCCAGATGAAGTGCATGCTGAGTGGCATATATTTTTGGCATAATTTCTCCAAACATCAGTATAAGCGAAGTAACAATCACCACCTGAACAATAAATCCGAGTACAGCATAATCAGCAAAATTGAACAAGCCCATCATGATGTAGGATGAGAGAATTACTATGGCTACATTCACAAAATTGTTGGCAATGAGAATGGTGGCCAAAAGCCGTTTGGGTTTTTCGAGTAAAACCTGAATAAGGTGGGCTTTGTCTTTGCGTTGGTTGTTAAGATCGTTAATCTGGGCAGGTCCCAATGAAAAAAAAGCAATTTCGGAACCACTTATGGCCGCAGAAGCTATCAGCAACAGCAACATTACAACAAGCGCTATAATAATGCCTATGGTAATAGGTCCGGTGTAAATTCCCGTAACAACAGCTAAGAGTTGAAGCGGAGGTTCTATGTCAGGGTCTGCCAATACTTAAAATGTTTAATGTTCTGATTTTGAAAACAGATAATGCAAAATTAACTAATTTCAAGCAGGTGTTATCAAAGCTTCAATAAAAAGCATCATTCACGTGTATTGTAACACTTCAATTTCACCTTTCATTACGCCAATAGCATTTATGGCCAGGGCATCAACCTCATTTTCATCGGCGTATATGGCCAGCGGAGCAATTTTTTCAATTTTACGGCTGAGCTGGCGGGTAAATTCGCTGTTGTGAAACAATTCTCCCGATAAGATAATCACGTCTGGTTTACCATCAAGTACTGTACACATACCTCCAATTTCCTTTGCTAACTGATAGGCCATAGCATACATAGTGAATGCGGCTTTTTCATCGCCTTCTGATATCCGTTTTTCTATGGTTGAAATATTGGCTGTATCCAGGTAGGCATGTAAACCTCCTTTGGCCGTAATCATCTCCATGATTTCCTGTTCGGTTTTCTGTCCACTAAAGCACAGGCGTACCAGGTCACCCACAGGTAGTGAGCCGGAGCGTTCCAACGAAAATGGGCCATCTCCATCAAATGCCTGGTTAACATCTACTACCCGGCCATTTTTATGGGCACCTACTGATATTCCACCACCTCCGGCATGTACTACCAACAAGTTCATGTCGTCATACTTCATGTTCATTGATTTGGCATACTTGCGCGCTACCACTTTTTGATTCAGGGCATGAAATATTGATTTCCGTTCGAAGAGGGGGTGACCTGAAATCCGCGCTACATCGTCCAATTCATCCACAACAACAGGATCTGCAATAATAGCCAATGCATTGGTCATGGCTGCAATATCGGCAGCTATCACCCCTCCCAGATTCGTAGCATGCATTCCCATTACTCCATTTAAAAGGTCTTCGCGCATCCGGTCGTTTACCTCATATACGCCCGATTTAACCGGCTTGATCAAACCTCCCCGGGCGATAACAATTTTTAGTTTGTTTACATTGATGTCATTGTCTTTCAGCTCTTTCAATATGGCTTCTTTACGCATTTCAAGTTGGCCGGGAATGCTACCGCAGGCCGCCAGTTCTTCTTCGCTGTATTTAATGGTTTTCAAAAAGCAGATTTTCATATCTCTGTAAACTGCAATTTTTGAAGAGGTGTTTTTGGGATTGATGACCAGAATGATACCAAGCATCATAATATTAGAATTTTTAAGATTGTTTTAGCAGGTAAAGATACGGAAGTTTTGATATGTATTTAACACAACTGCCGTCAGTTTGTTGGGTTTTAGTCAATAAGCAAAGCTACGATTTTTTGAAGATACGCGGCATCTGTGTCATCAAAGGAAGAAATCTGGCTACTGTCTACGTCAAGCACTGCGGTTATTTCGCCCTTATTATCGAAGACCGGCACGACTATTTCGCTGAGCGAGCGTGAATCACAGGCAATGTGACCAGGAAAGGTGCGCACATCCTCAACCAGTATGGTTTTGCGTTGCTCCACGGCTGCCAGGCAAACGCCCCGGCCCTCAAGCACCTGGCAGGCCACAGGCCCCTGGTAAGGGCCTACAATCAGCCTTGCTCCATCTACCCTGTAAAACCCACACCAGAAAAAATATTCCATCTTGTGAAACAATACAGCACTTATGGTAGCCATTTTTGCTGTTTGGTCGGGACTTTTTTCAATGAGTCCGGTTATTTGGGTTAAAAGACGATTATAGCGGGCAGCCTTTTTTGAAGTTTCCATAAAAAAATATTCCTTTGTTCGGGCAGTCAATGGCATTAAGCCGCAAAGGTAAGTAAAGTTGATTTCATTCAGTAAACATCAAATCCACAAAATAATGAATCTACTCATCATGCAATCTGTAACTTATGTCAGAGTTTGGATGGGTGAAGCGGATACAGTGATGAATCTGTTGATATACTGGCCAATGACTTTCAACAGGTTTACTAAAGACAGAACAGTCAGACACTACGAAAAGAGGGAATCGAAACAGACATAAAAGCGGCATTTTAAAAGGGGAAACAATTGATCTTTGAAACAGCAATGCAGATTTTGGCCCATAAGATTGGCCCCATTTTTAAAGTATGCGATCAAAAATATGCATATCTATTGCGAAAATCTTAAATTTGCCTCTTGTTCCCAAAAATGATGCTTTATGGAAGACCACAAACAGGAAATTAAAGGTTTGCCAGGCAATGCTTACCGCGAACTCAAGCCGGGTGAAGAATATAAGCCAGTGATGCCTGCCCACAAAACTGTTCCGGAAGTTAACCTGCGCTCGGTGCTGCTGGGATTACTTATGGCTGTAATTTTTTCGGCCGCTGCGGCTTATCTGGGGCTAAAAATCGGCCAGGTTTTTGAAGCTGCCATCCCCATTGCCATTATTGCAGTGGGTTTGTCAACCGTTTCTAAACGGAAAAACGCCCTTGGTGAAAATGTAATTATTCAATCCATTGGGGCAAGTTCAGGAGTTATTGTCGCTGGTGCCATTTTCACCCTGCCTGCACTTTATATCCTCAATCTGGAAGCACATTTTTATCAGGTTTTTCTCTCTTCACTTCTTGGCGGATTTTTAGGAATTCTTTTTTTAATTCCTTTCAGGAAATATTTTGTTTCTGAAATGCATGGAAAATATCCCTTTCCTGAAGCTACTGCCACCACGGAAGTATTGGTATCGGGTGAAAAGGGAGGCTCACAGGCCCGTTTGCTTTTGGTTGCCGGACTTATAGGGGGGATATATGACTTTATTATTGCCACCTTCGGCTGGTGGAGCGAAGTTTTTACTTCCCGTGTAATTCCTGCCGGTGAAATGATTGCCGACAAGTTTAAAATAGTTTTTAAAATGAATGTTGGCGCGGCAGTAATGGGGCTTGGCTACATTATCGGTTTGAAATATGCAGCCATCATTGCTGCCGGATCCTTTATCGGCTGGTATGTACTTATCCCTGTAATTTCACATTTCGCTGATGGACAAACCATTGCCGTTGGTGCAAATGTAACGGCATTGCTGGCTGATATGTCGCCCGAAGAAATTTTCCGCAACTATGTGCGTCAGATTGGTATTGGTGGAATTGCCATGGCCGGAGTTATAGGTATTATTCGTTCTTCAGGTATCATCCGTAGCGCTTTTGGGCTGGCCTTTAAAGAGCTGGGTGGAAAGCAGGCCATGACAGCGGAGACAAAACGAACACAACGCGATATTCCAATGAAAATCATACTCTTTGGAATAGTGATTACAGCCATAGTCATCTTTGTTTTCTTTTGGGCTGGTGTGGTCAATAACCTCACTCAGGCACTGATTGCCCTGGCCATTGTAATGATAATTGCCTTTTTATTTACCACTGTGGCTGCCAATGCTATTGCCATTGTGGGTACAAATCCTGTTTCGGGAATGACGCTGATGACCTTGATTATTACCTCACTTGTACTGGTATGGGCCGGCTTGTCGGGTACCGCAGGTATGGTAGCCGCACTCATTATAGGTGGTGTGGTTTGTACTGCACTTTCAATGGCCGGTGGTTTTATTACTGACCTAAAAATAGGATATTGGCTGGGATCTTCTCCCTACAAGCAGGAAAGCTGGAAATTTCTGGGTACCCTGGTTTCAGCCGCTACTGTAGGTGGAGTTATCATGATACTGAACAAAACATACGGTTTTACCGGCGAAGGTGCTCTGGTAGCTCCTCAGGCCAATGCTATGGCAGCAGTAATTGAACCTATGATGTCAGGAAAACCGGCGCCCTGGATGCTCTATGCAGGCGGTGCTTTTATGTCGCTTATACTTACAATGATTGGCGTACCTGCCCTGGCTTTTGCGCTGGGTATGTTTATCCCCATTGAATTGAATACACCACTTTTGGTTGGCGGCATCATAGCCTGGTATGTTACAACACGTTCTAAAAATGAAGGTCTTAACCAGGCGAGGAAAGAACGTGGTACGCTGATAGCATCCGGATTTATTGCCGGTGGAGCACTGATGGGCGTGATAAGTGCCATGCTGAAATTCGGCGGTATTAATTTTGTAAATGCCGAATGGTTCGAATCCCACACTGCCGAAGCGCTTGGATTGCTGATGTTTGCCATTATTTGCGGATACATGATCTGGGAGGCAATGCGTGCCAGTAAAGCAGAGGCAGAATTCGTCGATCTTGCAGATACGCTTGAAGAAGAAAATCATGAAAAAGATGGCTGATCTACTCAATTCAAAACATTCGAATATATTGCAATTATTGCTTAATCTTTTAAATCATTAAAATGAAAAATATCATCAAAGACCGATTTCTGAAATATGTGGGCATGGACACCCAGAGTGATGAGAACTCCCAAACCTGTCCCAGCACCGAAAAGCAGTTGGTTTTGCTGCGCACATTATACCACGAGCTTATTGCGATGGGTTTGTCTGATGTGAGTATGGATTCAAATGGCTATGTGATGGGCACACTTCCCGCCAATAATGGTAAAACCGGCCCGGCCATAGGCTTTGTTGCGCATGTAGATACCAGTCCTGATATGCCTGGAAATGATATTAAACCACGATTGGTTGAAAATTACGACGGTGGAGATGTGCTGCTGAATCAGGAACTGAATCTGGTACTTTCGCCACGTGATTTTCCCGAAATGAAGCAATATGCAGGTCAAACCCTGATAGTTACCGATGGCACTACCTTGCTCGGTGCAGATGATAAAGCAGGCATTACTGAAATTATGACCGCTATTGAATATCTGGTAAATCACCCAGAGATCAAACATGGACCGGTAAAGATAGCATTCACACCTGATGAAGAAATTGGCAGGGGTGTTGATCATTTCGATGTTAAAAAGTTCGGCGCCGACTGGGCATATACGATGGATGGCGGCGAAATAGGAGAACTGGAATACGAAAACTTCAATGCAGCCAGTGCTAAAGTAAACATTCAGGGTAGAAACATCCATCCCGGCTATGCCAAGGGTAAGATGCAAAATGCATTGCTGATGGCTATGGAGTTCAATGCCTTGCTACCGGTTTTCGACCGTCCGGAATTTACCCAGGACTACGAAGGATTTTTTCATCTTATAAAAAGTGAAGGTTCGGTTGAAAAAGCAGTAATTCAGTATATTATTCGCGATCACGACCGGAATCTCTTTGAGAAACGCAAGGAAACCATGCAGCAATGTGCTGATTTCATGAACCGGCGTTATGGTGAGGGATGTTTCGACCTCGAAATGAAAGATCAGTATTATAATATGCGGGAAATGGTTGAGCCTCAGTATCATATTGTTGAAACGGCCCGTAAGGCGATGGTAGCATTGGGGATAGAGCCAAAAATTAAGCCCATTCGGGGAGGTACCGATGGCTCACGATTAAGTTATATGGGCTTGCCCTGCCCCAACATATTCGCAGGCGGTCACAATTTCCACGGTAAGTTTGAGTTTGTGCCCCTGGAATCGATGGAGAAAGCCACACAGGTGATTTTGAAGATAATAGAAATGAATGCCTGAAATTGGAGAAAAGGGACGCGGAAAAGGAGACGGGGGGACAAGGAGAAATGGAGATAAGGAGATAAGGAGACAGGGGGTTGTTAATCAGGTCTCTAAATTTTCTAACCTCTAACCTCTAACCTCTAACTTCTAACTTCTAAAGACCAATGACTAAAAGAGACAGGGG
>DHSR01000035.1:61889-62148 GCA_002410555.1 Bacteroidales bacterium UBA5281
GGAGATAAGGAGATAAGGAGACATGCGGTGGTTAATCAGATCTCTAAATTTTGTAACCTCTAACCTCTAACTTCTAACTTCTAACTTCTAAAGACCAATGACTAAAAGAGACAGGGGGGACAAGGAGAAATGGAGATAAGGAGATATGGAGACATGGGGTTGTTAATCAGATCTCTAAATTTGCTACCCTCTACCCTCTACCCTCTAACTTCTACCCTCTAACTTCTCACCTCTCACAACTTCTAACCTCTAACCTCTA
>DHSR01000052.1 GCA_002410555.1 Bacteroidales bacterium UBA5281
CCGGATTCGCCGGTACACAGCATCAACGTATCGGGCAGTTGGGGTTCGGGCGCGGCTAATACTTCCACTTCGCGGGAGGTTTCTTCAATTCTTCCATCGGGATAAACCACATGGGCGTGAACTTCATAGTTGCCACCAGCCTGAAACACATGCGTTGGGTTAAAATCTGTTGAAGTGGCACCATCACCGAAATTCCAGACGATGCTGTCGGGCTCAGGAATAAAGCGGTGGCGGAAGGTGAAGGGGGTTTTGGCACATGGGCCACCCTGCCACACAAAGCGGTAGAGGAGTTCGGAGGGAAAATGGGGTAAATGAGTTGACCAATTCTGATAATTTTCAAGAGTTAAAAACCTCTGTTCCAGATTGCATAAACTACCCCTTTTCCAGACATCATGAATAACGTGCAGGAATTTATTTTGTGTAACAAATCCCGTTGATGATGCATAAATCTTTCCATCAGGTCCTAATTGTAGATCAGATACATAGTTTGATGTATCAACAATCATTCTCGAATTTAAAAATTCAAGAGAATCTGTTTTGGTTAAATCATATTGAAAAATATAATTCACTGAATCATTTGATAAATGGCCTGGATTAAAAACAATGTATAGCAATTTTGAATCCGGTGACATTTCCATTCCGGTAATTCCGAAACTTATATCACTTTGGGGATACTCTTTTATTGAGAATTGATGCTTAATCTCACCTGTTGAAGCATTGAAATTGCACACATCAAATCTTCCGAATATTGCTGACGATTCATTAACCATAACAGAGATTAGCTTTTTTTTGTCATGGGATACCTTTAGATTTCCTGCTATTGAGGCATTAAGGAGTTTTGTTGCTGGGCTAATAACAGGATTGGGATTGACCCCGCTAGATGTTAAGAGAAAACTTGCATAAAGTTGTGGTGTATTAACCTGATGTAGTTTGGTAATAATCCACCAGTCAATATTATTTGAATGTTTGACTGCTGTTACTTTTTGGCGCGCCCATGTTCCATTTGCAACTGGCACATTCTTTTCAATTACTGAACCATTGCCAGTATTCATGTTAATATTTACAACACTGTAAAGAAGTCCATAAGGGGCAAGATAGCTTCCCACTGTAAAAACGTAATACAGATTGGTATTCCCAGGGTGCGGAACTATAACAGTAGGTTGTTGAGTGTCGAATCCGCCTAACAGACCTTCGCCACCTTGCATAATTTCAAGGCTCTTATTGTAAATATTTCTACTATCTTCAAAAAAAAGTAAATTACCATTGGTATCAGAAATGCATGCTGTTCTCCATACTGGATTTGGGCAATTGTTCAAAAGTACAGGTGCCCCCGAATTAAAATCAAGACCATTTTTATAACGAAAATACCAGGTATTGGCCTGATTTTGTGCTTGTAGACCGAGATGACTTAAGATTATGCAGAAACCAATGGTAATAAACTTTTTCATAACACTACTCGACTTCTAGTGGAAAATTGTTATTAAACCCATTATAAAACTGAGCACACGTATATGTATTTGGGACTGTCCTTTTACCTCGGCACAACTCCTCTTTGGTATTTACATCTACTTTACCTCCTTCTATCAGAATCTGGTAACCAGAGTCATCACCTGAACAAAATTGGGGCAATTGTACCGGAATTATATGACTCCCAAGATTAGTATTATTAGTGATTACCGTATTTTGAGCGACAAGCTGAAAGTTTTTGTGAATCATAACATGGGCAACATACACAGTTTCAGATTGAGGATAAACACAATCACCACTTAGTTCAACGGTCACAGTAAATGCCTGGCTATAGCCAGCGATTGCAATAAATGAAATTGCAAGCAACAAAATTATTTTTTTCATTTTTGTAAAAAATAAGGTCAATAAAATGAGGATTAATACAGAAAATGCACTACTGCAAATGCAGTGTTTTAACAGGCTTTGGTGGTAATTGGCCGGGTTGCAATACCCCCCCCTGAATTAACCAATATACTGCAAACGGGCAGTAGGAAGGTGATTTCGGTTAGGTATTGCAGGTTCATCTCTTACAATTTTGAGGTCAAAGATAAGCAATTTTGATTGGGAATACAAGTGGAGTGATGAGTGATGAGTAATGAGTAATCAGTAATCAGTGATCAGTGATCAGTTATGAGTTGACCTTCGGCTACGCTCAGGGTAAAATTTGTTGCCCTTTGACAAATGCTCAGGCTAAAATTTGTTGAGGTACTTAAAGGTTTAGATGGATTAATGCTTCGCCACTTGCCCGCCCCTTCGGGCGGACCTGCCCGCCTTTCTGGCGGGTTAGGTAGATTACTTTTTCTAAACTTCTAAACGTCCCACATAACTTCATCTGCTAAAGAGCTCAATCCGCTATATCTCTAAACTTCTCAACAATTTTTTGGTTGTCGCGCCTGCCCGCATTTTCCTGCTTCTTATTCCTTACTCCATACTTTTCACTTTATCAAAGTCACACTCCCCCTCAATGTAAACCCCTTCCCCAAATAATCCGCATAATTAATTACCCACACATACACCCCCGCGGCAGCATCCTTGCCATACCAGCCTTCGGCGGGGTTAGTGGTTTCAAAAATGCGCTGTCCCCAGGAGTTGTAGATGACCATATAGTATTTTGAAAACCGGTCGTAATCGGTTACGGGGCGGAAGCTTTCGTTAAGGCCATCGCCGTTGGGCGTGAAGGCGTTGGGGATGTTGAAGGGAAACCAGGTGTCAATAAGCGTGACTTTTTCAAGGTTGGTGCAGCCTTCGGCGGTTTGCATCAGCACGCTGTAATCGCCTTCTTCGGTTACATTGATGTAGTAGGTGGTATCGCCGGTGTTCCATTGGTAACTGGTGTAGCCTGGGGTGGCTTGTAGTTGGGTTTGCTGCTCGTAGTAGATGGTATCGTTGGGGGTGGGGAAGTTGGCCGTGGGCGGCGGGATAACCCGGGCTGAGATGGTGATTGAATCTGAGCATCCCAGCGCATCGGTGATTTTAAGGGCATATACGCCTGAGCTCTCTTGTCCGGCATCGAACTTCACAAACATATCCCCTTGATAGGCAGAGCCGTCAGGCAATTCCCAGGCATAGTTTATAGGTTGGGTGCCGGATACTACGGGTGAAATAATGAGTATATCCCCTTCACATACGGACGGTTGATTTACACTTATCCTGGCAGGTTCATTTACCTGCATTTC
>DHSR01000014.1 GCA_002410555.1 Bacteroidales bacterium UBA5281
CTATTTTCTAACTTCTTACTTCTAACTTCTAACTTCTAACCTCTAACTTCTAACTTCTAACCTCTAACCTCTAACCTCTAACTTCTAACTTCTAACTTCTAACTTCTAAAGACCAATGACTAAAAGAGACAGGGGGACAAGGAGAAATGGAGATAAGGAGACATGGGGTTGTTAATCAGATCTCTAAATTTTCTAACCTCTAACCTCTAACCTCTAACCTCTAACTTCTAACCTCTCACTTCTCACTTCTCACCTCTCACTTTTAATTAAAAAATGAAACACTACACCATCCCCATTTTCGTACCTGAACTGGCATGCCCCAACCAATGTATTTTCTGCAATCAGCGCAGCATTTCGGGTTGTCAGCAGCAGCCGGAGCCGGACGAAGTGCATGAAATTATTCAGCGGCACCTTAAAACAATTCCGGATGTGAATGCACATGTTGAAATTGGTTTTTTTGGTGGAAGTTTCACGGGTATTGAAACAGCGTTACAGGAGAAATACCTTGCTGTAGCCAATGAATATATAACGCCCGCCTGGTCAACTTTAGTAGGCTATAGTCGATTAGGTGATAAAAAAATTTTTTTTCAATTTATACATAATAAGCATCAGAAGAGTGCTGAGGTGAAGTCTCAATGTTCGGACGAAACCAAAATTGCCAGACACATACAGGGCATCCGCCTGAGCACCCGGCCTGATTATATTGATATTAAAGTGTTGAAAAGATTAAAGTGTTATGGAGTGACCACCATAGAGTTGGGTGCACAATCACTTGATGATGAAGTGCTTCTACTTTCGGGAAGGGGCCATACGGTGGCAGATGTGGAGCGTGCTGCATCCATGATACTTGACTCAGGTTTCGCCCTTGGTCTTCAAATGATGACCGGATTGCCGGGCGATACTCCGGAAAAGTCACAGCAGACTGCCAGACGAATTGTGGAACTTGGGGCCACTTGCACCCGCATTTATCCAACGCTCGTTATTCGTGGTACCGAACTTGAGCTACGCTGGAGAAAGGGAGATTATCAACCACAATCCCTGCGCGAAGCAGTTGAGTTGTGCGCTGATCTGCTTGATATTTTCAGCCTGGGCGGAGTGAAAGTAATACGGGTAGGATTACATCCTTCTGAAGGCATACTTGATGGAAGCGAGTTGCTGGCCGGTCCCTTTCATCCTTCATTCAGAGAACTGGTGAAAACGTACAAGTGGGAACAAAAACTCCTGCCACTCAAACAACAACATCCGGAAGGTGGAAACATCACCATTCCTGTTACAAAAAACGAATTGCCGTATGCCATTGGCTATGATTCAGCCAATCGTAACATGCTGGAAAAACACTTCCGTAAGGTAGAGTTTTCCGTAATCAGAGCAAATACTGGGCTTCCCTTAATCATTACTGACAAGCGCACACCGCTTCCGGTTAAAAATGCCTTAAAAAAAATTGGCAATACTGTTTTTATCCCGGCTCAGGATCTGGTTTACAAATCCATCAATGGTCATCCGGATATTTTTATGTGTGAGGGAGCCGAAGGGTTGGTTGTTGCACCTGGTTTGCCGGAAGCAATCAAAGGAAAACTCATGACAACCGGAATCCGGATTTACACCGGAAACATTAATCCGGGCAAAACTTATCCCGATTCAGCCATCTATAATGCAGTAGTTACTTCGGAATATATCATTCATAACCTAAAAATCACCGACACTGCTATTTTGGAAGCCTTCCCCGGAAGGAAACACCTTCATGTAAATCAGGGATATACACGTTGTAACCTTATTGCTCTTGGTACAAACTATTTTATTACTTCTGATAAAGGCATTGAAAAAGTGCTGCTTGGTGAGGGAAAACAAGTGTTGTTTGTTGATCCCCGGCCAGTGAGATTACACGGGCAGGAGCATGGTTTTTTTCCTGGATGTTGCGGGATTTTAAATAATAAACTACTTATTTCCGGAAGTCTGGTTCATCACCCTGACCAGGCAATTATAGTCTCATTTATAAATGAAGCAGGCCTGGTGATGCACGAACTTTTCCCGGGCGATTTAACGGATGTGGGTGGTATTTTTACCATTGATTTAAAAAATGCCACTTAGCCCGGTTTATACATTCAGCATTTTAACTACCATGGCAAGCAAATCCACCTGATCAAGGCCTTTGAGAATTTCACTCATTTGTAATTCCTTTTCCTCAGCTCCCTGGTCTGATTCCATAATTTTGGCCAGTTCTTTCGACTGCCTCACTGTTACAAAGCTTTCAATTGCCTCAAGTGCCCTGTTTCCGGTAGTTTCTGTCTTTACGGGAGCTCCAAAAGCTTCCAGTTCAGCAATTACCGCATCCAATACTTCATGGCCCATTTTACGGCATTCGTCGGTTTGAGAAATCCTCCCGGAGGTATCCCGCAGTGACCAGGAACTATAATCGGGTTGAATGGCTCGTATTAACTCTACCTTCCGGGAATTTTCGCCAAAAATCCGGCCCAGAATCATCATGGTATTGGTTTTCCATGCCTGAAGATCGAAAGGTTTCTGGTCTAATCGTAGTATCAGATCACGAATAAGGGCAATTTCTTTAGCAGGATTTTCCGGTTGCATAGTTGTTTAATTTCAATACTCCGGCTAAATTAAGCATAATTCATACAAAAGAAGCAGAAAATTACCGGATCGGCCGCAGGAAAATGATAAATGATATTTTTTTAGGTTTGTCTTATGCTTTTTGTAACTTTGAAATCTCAATATTATTACTTAAGTCATTGATTCCCAAAGATACCATACAGAATATAGTAGATACTGCCCGCATTGATGAGGTGGTTGGAGAATTTGTGCAATTGAAGAAGCGTGGGGCCAACCTGTTGGGTTTATGTCCTTTCCACAATGAAAAAACACCATCCTTCACTGTTTCACCGGCCAAGGGCATCTATAAATGTTTCGGTTGCGGTAAGGCGGGCAATGCGGTAAATTTCATTATGGATCACGAAAAGTATTCGTATCCTGAGGCCTTACGTTTTCTGGCCGACAAATACAATATTGAAATTGAAGAGCAGGAACCTACTCCCGAGGAAATTGCACAGGATACTGAGCGCGAAAGCCTTTTTGCCCTGAATGCGTTTGCTCAAAAATACTTTACACGCATCCTGCATGAAACAGAAGAGGGTAAAGCCATCGGATTGAGCTATTTTGTGGAAAGAGGCTTTCGGGAAGACATTATCCGGAAATTTCAACTTGGATTTTCAACATCGGCATGGGATGCTTTTACCAAAGAGGCTCTTGAACACGGTTATTCGGAGAAATATCTGATCGCTTCGGGATTAACCATTAAAAAAGAGGAAAAGCTTTACGACCGTTTCCGGGAAAGGGTAATGTTTCCCATACATAACCTTACGGGTAAAGTAATTGGTTTTGGCGGTCGTATACTTTCTTCAGATAAAATCAAGCCTAAATATGTAAATTCACCCGAATCAGAGGTTTACAATAAATCCAGAAGTCTTTACGGTATCTGGCTGGCCCGCAATGCCATGGTTGCTAAAGACAATTGTTGTCTTGTGGAAGGATACACTGATGTGATTTCATTGTATCAGTCGGGCATAGAAAATGTCGTTTCTTCCTCCGGCACCTCACTCACCACCGAGCAGATTAAACTCATTAGTAAGTTTACACGAAACATTACCATACTTTATGATGGTGACCCTGCAGGCATTAAGGCTTCATTCCGTGGCATTGATATGATTCTGGAACAGGGAATGAATGTAAAAATTGTACTCTTTCCTGATGGCGATGATCCGGACTCCTTTGCCCGCAAGCACCGGTCGGCTGAGGTAGAAGCATTTATCAGTGAGAACGCCAATGATTTTATTGCGTTTAAAACCCGGCTGCTGCTTAACGAAACCGATGGAGATCCGATTAAAAAAGCTGCCCTTATCCATGAAATTATTCAAAGCATCAGTCTGATTCCTGACCCAATCATTCGTCCCCTATACATACGCGAATGTGCTGAAATAATGGGTATGGAAGAGCAGACACTGATGCATGAACTTAATAAGCAGCGCAGAAGAAAAGTACAAAAAGCAGGAGAACAGCGTGAATATATACCTGAACCTGAAGTGGATGCCCAGCCTCAGCAAACCCTGCCCGATATCAGCGACACGAGTGAGCAGGAAAAAGATATCATCCGCTTGTTACTGCTCTATGGAACAGATAATCTGAGTTTTACTGTACCCGTGGAAGGAGGTAATCCATTTAAAGAGGAATTTGAAGAAGTTCTTGTGCCGGTGGCACAATATATATGTAATGACCTAAGAACCAATCAGATTAAATTTGATTCGCCTGTTTATCAGGCTATTTTCGATGAATTTGCCAATGGAGTGGACAGTGGAAGTCTTCCCGGTGAGCGCTTTTTTTTGATGCATGCTGAAAAAGCCATAGCCGATATAGCCATAGATCTGATTACGCCGCGTTATGAACTCAGTCCGGGTTGGGAAGAAATCAGAATATATGTGCCTACTGAAACCGACGATCTGGAAGCTACCATTAGTCGTTCTCTGCTTTCGCTGGTTCACCGCAAATTATCTGTACTCATATATCACAACCAGCAAGTGATGAAAACCATGGATAATTCAAGTGAAGCATGGTCTGATCTTCTCTCCCGCGATATTCATCTTAAACAGGCCCGGAATGAAATCAGCCGCAGACTGGGTCGTACGCTGAATGGCTAATGCTGAAAGAACTTTTTAACACCACAGGCGTTTTATATTCATCAGAAAATAACACACACATGAAAAAAAATATTGGAAATACAGACAAGCTGATTCGTCTTTTATTGGCTTTATTGATTGCCGTTTTATATTTTACCGGCATAATAACAGGTACCCTTGCCATAATGCTGGGAATTTTAGCACTGGTTTTGGTAGTTACCAGCATGGTAAGCTTTTGCGGTCTTTATACACTGCTTGGCATAAATACCTGCAAGCGCCCTTCGGAGGGAAATATGAGGTAAGGAAGTTCTTCTTTCACTATGCTGATTGCTGTGTGAATCGTCAATTTCATATCGTTATAGCCGGCCACCCAGTACTGCCGTTTTCTTAAACTGTTTTACTTTGCCGCCCAGGTTAAACACCTCGGTATGGATAATGTAGATGCCAATCAACGCCTTGGTTCTATCATCGGTAAGGCCATCCCAATAATATACATTACCTGTTCCTGCCGGTTGATTTTTTACCAAAAGACGCACCAGTCTGCCATTACTATCATAAATGCGTATGGTTACCGAATAACCCGGCTGCGAAAAGTTACAGGCAATGCTCAATTGATCATTATAACCATCATTGTCCGGAGAGAATATTTCAGGCGAAATTGCAATTTCATCATCAGATTCGGGCCGGGACATAAATTGAGAGTTTTGATAGCCCGGAGTAGCAAAGCCTACATTTTGCGAAGCAGAATGCCAGTTGCCCGGATCTGAGGCTGGTCTGTCGGGATTTACGCGCTCCAGCGATACGCCATCACTGGTATTGAGCAGGGCAAATTGCATTTTTTCGGTATAGCTGAATTCATCCAGTATAGTTTGCCAGGGAGTAAGCAACACAACGGTACCGGCAGCTATGGAGAATGTCGGCAGCGAAGCCATATCAACAAAAGCTTTGGGTGCAGGTGAAAAATATTCACTCCTTACCACCGCGCCATCTTTACTGAGTACCAGATATTCGCCGGGGAAGAACAACCTGCCTTCGGGGGATGTTTCTTTTACTGAGGAAATCTCGCCGGTATTTTTATCGCGTGTAGCCAGCCATATGGCTTTAAGGTCCAACACTTTTTCTGAGCGGTTATAAATTTCTACAAAAGGAGTACCCGTAGCCCTGGGGTCAGCAAGCACTTCATTGATAATAACATCCGTTGAATCAGGCAGTGCAGGAAAGGCAAAGCGGGCAGTTAAAGTCTGATTGGTAACATTGCCGGCGCAATCGCTCACTCCGGCAGTAACATTCAGGGTATAGAT
Source organism: Bacteroidales bacterium UBA5281 (assembly GCA_002410555.1). Taxonomy (GTDB): domain Bacteria; phylum Bacteroidota; class Bacteroidia; order Bacteroidales; family Lentimicrobiaceae; genus Lentimicrobium. The sequence goes on from DHSR01000014.1 coordinate 5,984, forward strand.
GATTCCATCCGCAAAGGGAATACTGAAATTAAGCCCAACTGATCTATAAAATGGTGGCATCAATTGCAGGGATTGCGGCTGGCCTAAACCCTGATCAGCCTGGTAGCGGGAGATGTTTATTAAACTCAGGCTGTCCATAGTTTCAGTGAAAAATACCTGAATGCTTGTGGGACCGGTAATGCTTACTTTTAATATTTCCGGCATGCCGGCATCGGGATTTGAACCCTTAACTGAGTTGACTTTGCCGGGTGTACCACCTTCGGGAGCGTTGGAAGCGCGCCAGTTGCCTGCCTCTCCGCATGGATTATCAGCATCGATAAGTTCAAGTGACCAGCCTCCGTTTTTCTTTACCCCGTCCCGGTACCAGGTGTCAAGGTAATTCACGGCGTGTATTATTTCACCCGATGCATTTCTTAACACCAGCGTGGATCCGCTGTTTGCCAGGCTAAAGCTCGAAAATGCAAGTACATCACCATAGGAAGCAAAGCTCTGCTCCGCCTCAAAACTGGTGAGCATCAGATGTGCACCGGGTTGCAGGGTGTAAGCCGGAAATAGTTTCTTTGAAGTGCCAAAGCTTAATACCCAATCGGTGAGCTGAAGTGGATATCCGGTGCGGTTATACAATTCAAGATATTCATAATTGGGCAAGGCTACCGGCGGATCAGGGTCAGCCATAATTTCATTGATCAGCACATCAAATGCTTTGACCCGATAATAGGAAAAAGGAAGTGAAGCCATATTCATCACATTGCCTGCCAGGTCTTTAACCCCCTGAACGGTAAGATTATATAATTTTCCCTCCTCAAAGGGTTGAGGAAAGGTAAGTATTACCTGAGACTTCTTACCTGGATTCCGAAAAGCCTCTTCGGGGCTGCCCAGTCCCTGGTCAGAAAAGTAATTAGAGGTGGTTTCGGCTGTTGACTGATCAACCATTTCGGTAAAATTAACAGCAAGTTGGGTTAGTCCCAGCACTTCCAAAGTGCTCAATGCTGGCGGCTCATTGTCTATGAGTGGCGGCCCGGCATAAACATCATCAAAATAAAAACGGGTAGCATTGCTGGAAGTATATTTGCAAATCATCCCCACAGTATTGTAGGCCTGCCAGTAACTTTCCTCAGCTACCGATTGCAGTAAGAACTCCTGCCCGCCGGCAGCATCTGCATACACAGACCACTGCCCTTCTTCGGTTCTGATTACTTTAATGCGAATGGCAAAAGCCGTAGCCACGAAGCCATCAGCTCCGCGGCTAATGAGAAATTCAACAGTTCCGCTTTGCCGGTAAAGCTCAATGGCATCGTTTGAGCCGCTTTCACCCAGTTTCAGGAAATAGCCATTCAGGGGCTGTTTTAAATCCGGTTGATCGGCAGTCAGATAGATGCGGGCATTGTTATTGTCGCTTGGGCTAAAATTCAAACGCACCCATATTTGCCACTCAAGGGTACCGTCTTCAAATTCAGCCGGGGTTGAGAGATAAGACAATCCCTCGCCGGTGGATTGTAATTGCAACTGACGGTTTACGTTAACGATAAATTGCTCTTCATCGCCTGTCCACGCAGGATTATTGGTGAAGTCACCATCGCTGAAGTCATCACTCAACTGCCCAAAAATTAACAGAGGAAAAAACAGGAGTAATCCCAAAATATACTTCATATGCATTGGCTTAATTTGACGTCCTAAAGATATTAATTTCCCCGAAAGAAAGTCAATCAGGAAAGGTGGGAAATTTAATAATTTTAAAAAATTGACTTCTGAATTAAATCTTTATTGTCTTATAGGATTAAAAATCAAATATATATGAATTTAAAGCAATTAGATTCTCTTTTTCCATTACTTTTGCATGAATAGCATAATGGTGATGAAAACTTACGTACCTACTGAAGATTGTTCCATCGGTGCACTGGATGCACCCTGTTTCCGCAATTTGTTACCCGAAGAAATTGAACTTGTCCGCAACAGCAAAACACATATAATCTTCCGCAAAGGCGAAAATCTGACCAAACAGGGTGCCTTCGCTTCAAGTATTCTCTTTATCATCGATGGGCTGGCCAAACAGTACATTGAAGGGGAGGGTAACCGAAATTTCAACCTGAGGGTAATTAAAAGTGGAGAATTTGTCGGACTTTCAATAGCATTTAACAGTCATAGATACGATTATTCAGCAGTAGCTCTGCGTGAAACCACGGCCTGTCTTATTGAAAAGGAGGCCATTGTGCATTTGATTAAAGGCAACGGAGAATTTGCTTTCAATATCATAAACCGTTACTGTGAGCAGAACAGCAGATTGTATGCTTCCCTAAGTGAATTAATGTATAAGCAGATGAATGGTCGCTTAGCCGGAGCCTTGCTCTACCTGTGGAAGGAACAGGAAAGCGAAGATATTTTCCCATACCTCAGCCGCAAGGATATCGCCGATTTTGCAGGGCTTTCCACTGAAAGTACCGTTAAACTGCTAAAGTCATTCGAAAAAGACGGGTTAATTAAGCTGGAGGATAAAAATGTAGTATTGCTTGATTTACCCAACCTGGAACAAATTAATGTGAAAGGATAAATTTTGAGGCCACCCCGAAAAGGTGAAAGAAAAAGAATGCCCCTAAGATCAGCCTTCACCACGTTGCGGTGGGCAGGCACTTCGAAATCAAAGGTACCGGATAAATTTAAGAGCTTCATCGCTTCGCTTTGAATGACATAATATTACACTATTTTTGGCGGATTGGAGGTTGGAGGGAGCGCAGGTTTCTCCAATTTCTAATCCCCCCTATCCCTAATAGCTATTTGGCTGTCATTCAGACTCTACGGCACGAGATTAAGTGATGAATCTTTGCCATAAAGATGCGTTTTAATTGGTCTCTAATGAATCAGGCTATTATACTTTGTGATTCTTTATATTGCCTGCATTCTCACGCGGGCAGGCCTTTAAGCCTGTGTGACGAAAAGGTACCTTTCTGATAAGATTCAATCTCAGGTTCATTAATTTTGATTATTATTTTGGAGATTTGAATATAAGTATATATTTTTAATGAAAATTTAAAAAACACAGAACAAGCTGTCTTTATCTGAAAGTCAACGCTATTTTTTCATTAGTTGCATTCAGATTAAGCAGGATGAGTTCACCTTTTTTGAGAATGACTTCAATCTGCAATAGAGAATCAAGTTTCATTTTTGAATTTTTATGCTGGTTTTCAAAATAATCGCTATGAGAAAAAATATTGGACTGATCATGCTGGCAAGTAGCATGGCTTTAAATTGCTTAGGACAGGTTACTCAACCCCCGGCTCTTACAAAATCTGTTAACAATACCATATTTCAGCAGGTGCTTAACGATTTCGACCGCAGAATACCATTGGTATTTTTTGTTCCCGGTTTCTTTTTCATTGGTAGTATTCAGGTAAACAATAATATCTTTTTTAACGAAACCGATTTCTATGAAGAAACTGAAATGCCTGATTTATCAGAGTTTACTCAGCAAATTGTTTCCAATGCCATCGGTAGTAATCTAATTCCCTACATCCCGAAAGACTCTGTGATGAAGGTAAGGATTATGGATAATAATAATCTGATCATTGAAATGGAATTTCACCATACAGAGGATACGTTGTTTTTTAACCTGACAAACGGTTCACAGGAAAAGACAAAATCCATCAGCTATTTTAATGATAAAGTTTTGGCTACCTCCTATACCGACGCGCGTAAAGGGATCAACTATTCCAGCCGCCTGTATGGTGACACTTTGAGGAAATCACTGTTGCACAATGATGAGCGTTTAATCACTACTAACATAATATATGATGATGGATACATTTCCACTATCTCCACCTTTAAGAGGAATCCGGATACAAAAAAAGATGATCTTAAAAAAACAGAAAGGTTTTTATACAATGAGAATCATCAGCTTTTTGAGAAAAAGTACTTCAACCCCAGAGACAAAATGACGCGTATGATACAATATTATTATAAGGGAGATACACTGGTTCAATATAATATTAACCAGGGCACTTCTGTTGTGCTTACTGTAACTAATGACTATTCTTCAAAAGATAATTCTTTACTCAAAACTTATTATGGAAGTGATTTTAATTATAGCAGGGTACATTACTTTAAAGAATCGGATGATTTAAATGTAGAGTTTGAGAAAAGCAGGAAAACAGAAAAGAGGCGTTACATTCTTAAATCAGATGTAAATCAGCGTTTATCTGAACTGGAATACAGGCTCATTCAGCCTGATTCACCCATAACTAAAACAAAAAAGAGATGGGTTTTTAATTACAATGCCATGGGCAACCTTTCTTCCATTAAGGTAATCAATAAAAAGGGTAATATTAAGAAGCATATCCTGCTCGAATATAGTTTTCTGAGGCCTTAAGTCCATGCAAAATATTTAAATAAAAAACCTGCCTGTCTGATTGATATAATTATCTGATTAAATTGAGCCAATGCCTGGAATGCGGCCACATCACCTTTAGCAATTGATGGATTTTTTTTGAGAAGAATATACCAATCAGAGGCTTTTCATCAGCATACCCAATTCCAGAACCTGTTTCCCGAAGCAGACGAGAGCGAAACCACAGTCATTTTCAAACTTTAAAACCGGGCGCACTAGAAAAGATATTTCAAAAGTGATGAGCAATTATTTGAAGACGAAACTTCCGTCGCCCGGCCAATAGGTAAGCTATTTTTTTATTCTCATTAAAAAAAACCAGACCTCAGGCAAAAGCCCGGGTCTGGTTTACTTTTCCGGAAATCAGGTTCCGGACCACCAAAACACACTGTTACTGAATTAACAACTTGTGCTGTTTCAGGGCTGTGGCATTTTTAATCACCAGCAAATATGTTCCGGAAGCCAATTGGCTAACATCAATGGAAGTGCTGCTGTTATTGGCATGTGTCATAGAAATCATTCTGCCGTCCATGGCAAAGATCAGAATATCGGAATCAGCACAACCGGTAATGAATACACGGTCTGAGGCCGGATTCGGATAAATGGTCGTTTGCATCAAATCCAGCGATGGAGAATTTACTCCAAGATAATTAATCACTGTTGAGAAAGAGAATTCTGATTCACCAGTAGTAAAGAAAGCCTTAACTGCATATACATACATGTTGTTCTCGCCGGGAGGCCAGGTAGTATCGTTAAAGTGGCTTTCGCTGAATGATTCAGTGTTAAGCAATGACCAGTCAGCCGCATTGGCAATATCCTCCAGTTTACCACGGCTGATGTTGTAGCCGGTAAGTATCCTTGAAGAGGCGGGAATGGTTTCACTTGTCATTACATTGGGGCGAATCATCATGTTGCCTTTTTTGCTGATGATGTTGGAGAAAGGGGCAAAGTCACCTCCGGGATATTTATAACGTGCCAATTCATTCACGATATTGGTTGAGTCCCAGCCCAGGAAGGAAGATTGCTCGGGTATTGCATCCCAGCGAACCATAGCATAATAATCTCCGTGCAGGGTAATGTTGGGTACTGAAATGTGTATCCATTCATCCATACCTGAGTTGAATTCATTGCTGCTTACAATCAGGTTATTGTCTGCATCAAACACATCTAAAAACACAGGTTGACGTGTTGCGTATTCCACATATTTGGCCCAGTACATATCAAAACCGGTGATGGTAGCCGGCTCTTCAAATTGAACCAGGTTGCCTATCCAAACTTGCTCACCCGCTTCGCCTGCCCAGCCATTTTCGTAACCACCATCATCAAAAGTCCACACCTTTCCGGCGTTTGTCGATGGATGTTCCCAGTCAATATCCATACCTACTGCAGCAGGAGAAGTTACTATCTGGAAGGGAACAATTAAAGCTTCAGTAAGAATAATTTCACCCAGATCGATGTTGCTAAGTTCAATGGGCACGGATACGATGTAGGTTTCATATCCATCTGCTTCTATCATCAGACTGTAAGTGTTTTGACTATACACATTCTCGAACAGGAAATTTCCATCGGCATCCGAAGTAGTCGTATAATTTGCGAAGCCTGTCAGGGTAGCCAGTGCCTCTTCAACAGGTTCACCATTTATATCGTTACCTGTAATGTGGCCGCTTACTGTTACCAGGGCCAGTTGACCCATGACAAAATCAAGTTGAGTATTTTGACCAAATGTAACCTCAAGGTCCTGTGTAACTGCCTGATAAGTGTATTTATAGGCTGTGGTGGGGTAATTTCCTTCGGGAACGTAAGGCAGTTCATAATTGCCGGAAGCATCTGTTAAAACAGTAATGTTCAGCGGGTCAATGGTTATACTGGCTTCATCAACTGGCACACCCTCAGGGTCGTTTACTGTTCCGGAAACTGTACCGAGATTATGATTGAATACTAAACGCATCACCGGATTCCATCCAATTCTGCTTCCTGAGGTTGGATTGTCTGGATCGGGAGGATTGGAGTTGCTGGTCATTCTTCGTGAAGTAATACCGCCGGACGAATAGGTGGAGAAGGCTTGTTGCCCGTTGGTGTGATCCGAACGTTTTTCAACCATAACAGCGATGTTCATAGCAGTATCAGAATAGTTGAAAGGCACCTGGAATGGAATATAAATTGTTTGGTTACCCGTAATAAAATTAAGGGTACCATCATAAACCAAAGTCATTTCAGTGGCAGGAATCCACGCATCGTAAAGAAGATTTTCATCCGTCATGGTCATCCAAATCCTCACGGGAATGTCGGGATCGTCGGTTACAAACTGGTAATCATAAGTTATGCCGAAAATGATTCCACCATCTGATTCAATGTCGTTTTTGTTATACACCGATTCGGAAAGCGAATATTTATACGACATATTTATGGGCAGATAATCTGTTAAAGTTTGTTCTCCAACCTCAACAATGTCTGATTGTGCCGTTAAACCGGAAAGCATAAGTATGTTACTCTGATTGTTGGAAGGAAGTTGATCGTTGGCGAATTCAATTTCTGCAAAAATTTCATATTCACCCAGATAACCAAAAGTATAACTTAAATCAAAGGTAAGCTGTTCATTGTTTTGTATTTGTATGCCTGGCACTGAAAATACTTCTAATGGATTTTCCACACCCCGCATCAGCTTCACACGATATTGGCTGCCATCCACGGTTTCTAAGCCTAAGTTTTTAATGGTAAACACAAAATCGGAGGTCTCACCCAGACGGTAAAGCCTGTCTCCTTCAATATCAACCGCTTTCAAATCGTAATCATCAAAAAATACAGAAACATTTTGTCCAAGAATATAATCCAGCAAAATTTGTCCGTCCCATGCATAAAGGTCTGATACAAAGGCCACAAATGCCAGGCGTCCCACCTGACCTTCAAGGCCGGCCATATTTATTTCGTACCGGTTATATTGAACACCGGAAATCACCGGGTGATATATGGTTACCCAGTCTGAAGTGCCTTCCTGTTTCCACAATACATTCATATCGCCGGGCCACCAGGGTGCGGAAGCAGCATAGAAAGATACGGAAGCCTGGGCAGCGATCTGAATACGGCAGGTTTGCAGTGTATCGCTAAATCCATAAGGACCAAAAGCCTCAGCAGAATTGCTACCACTGTAACCCCCGAAAGTATTCAGGTTCCAGCCACCGGAAATCCATCCCTCCGGAGGAAAAGTTTCCCCTTCAAAATCTTCAAAAAATGCATCAAAAGGATAAACAAAAGGATTAATGGTCATTGAATTGTTGGGATCGAGACCATCGTCAGCAGGGACAGAAACTTCAACTTCATATTGTCCACTTATCGTTGGTGTCCAGGGCATTTCAACACGGATGGTATCTGCAGGTGCAAGCATGCCTGTTTCTACGGTTCCAAGCACTGTGTTATTTACTTTAAATGTAACTGTTTTATCTAAAGTCTGTAAGCCATAATTTTGCACTTTGGCAGAGAGTATAGTGGTATTGTTCTCAAAAACGGTAATCAGACTACTTTTAAGATCATGGATTGCAAAGTCATTCCCTACGGGGGTAACACATGAAATAAAGGCTATCCAGCCATCTGTTTGATCAAAACCGGGGGCCTGAAAGAAAATGGTGATTGCTCCTTCAGGGTTTAGCGCAGTTATTTCACCGGGACTGTCGTTGCCTTGATAAGTTCCGATCAGGGGAGCGTCTGTATCTGTTCCATCATAAATGTCGAAATAACCAAAACTGACATCGAATTCCAGAAAGTTTAGACGTACCCTGTCACCGGTAATGGCAGGTAAAATGGTGGTTGTAGCTTCATCTTCCATCCCGTAGGTGCCATCCAATCCTCCTGAATCAGTAAAAGTAGCACCGCAAGTGGTAATGGTTTGCGTACCGGATTCCGGCATTTCATAAATGGTGCCGTAATTATAAACAGTCTGCTGAACCTGATTATTCTCGGGGCGCGGATCACCGGTCATATTCACAGAAGCCATAATAGTATATGGACCAGCCTGTGAAAGATCGGCAGTCGTTGTAAAGCTGAAACTGTCGGATTGATTAGGAGCCAGGCTCATTGAACCCACATTCTCAACCAACGGAGTGCCACCGTTAATCGAATAACTTACGTTAAAACCGGTTTCAGTACCTGTTCCTTCATTTTTGATGGTAACGGTTATGATTTCTGAAGCGGTAAGGGTAGAGGAAGATTGTGGACTATCAATGCTTACTAAAGCCAGGTCATTGTCCAAACCTTCGCTGTAAAGCGCAAAAGCCAGGTTAAAATCCGACCAGATGGGTCCCAGCAGAGAAGCTGCTGTCCATTCTGTAAAACCGGTTCCAAACCCATCTGCCGGGTTTTTCCATACAAATTCCTGCTCAATGGTTGAACCACCATGGGTTGACCAGTTCCACCGGTCGGTAACCATGTAATCTGATACAGCCTGAATGGAAATCCAGTAATGCCCCGGTGCAAAGTTAACTGTTGCCGGCAAAGTGATCTCATACTTATAAATGTCGAAATCGGCATCCACCACTATTTCATTGTATTGGGTAAAATTTAGTGCAGTATAAATTTCTGCTCCAGGAACTCCGTTGTCGTTGTTATAAAAGCGAATGTCGAGGGCATCAATAAAACTGCCGGTAAAATAGGAGTAGACACCCAGAACATCAATGTATTTTACTGCCCAGTTTTCGCCGGGCGATACAATAAAATCATCAGCGGCGACATTGATTTCAGAAGCGCTCTCAGGATCAGTATAAGCCTGGCTATTGATGGTAAAGGCTCCCGGTGGAAACAATTGATCGTAATAAGCAGGTCCGTTTCGGGGCGCTCTAAGCCCCTGAACCTGTTTTGAAAGTGTTCCTACCGGCAACTTTTGACTAAATCCCGGCAAGATTAACCCAATGATAATCAATGACAATAGGGTTAATTTCAGCGTAACATTTTTCATGATTTTAAATTTGTGTTATTTATTTAAGGTTTAATTCAGATTCTTGTCGATTTCTTCTTCAGCTTTCTTTGCCGTCAAGAGGTATTTCTGATACTGTTCGTCATTCAAAACTTTGAGAATTTTTGCGAGGGCAGCATTTTCATTTTGAGATCTTTCGATCAATCGATGCAATTCCTTCTCCGTGTCTTCTTCTTCGTAACCGTTCTCTTTATTTTCTTTCATTTCATAATGACTTAAAAATTTTAGAATGCAAACCAACTCTTTATAAAAGCCAATCCCTAATTTTTGAGGATTACAAAAAGGATACAGATCCATAAAAGCAACTTACATTAGCAATACATGATTGGTTATAAGTTTGTAGGAGAGGCCATTATAAAATATTTAATAAATTAGAGAATCTAACTTGTACACACCTAAAACCGCTGTTAAAAGGAAAGGAAACCTCTGATGAATTAAAAAACCGGGCCGGACACATGGCCCGACCCGGTTTAATATCCGGATATTACATCCGGAAATCCACCCTAATTCACACTTACTGAATCAACAGCTTGTGTTGTTTCATCCCTGTAGAGTTCTTAATCACCATGAGGTAAGAGCCAGATGATAAGCCACTTACATCAATAGAAGTGCTATTATTGCTTGCATGAGTAAGCGAAATTATCCTGCCGTCCATGGAAAAGATCATGATATCAGAATCAGCACAACCGGTAATGAATACACGGTCGGTGGCCGGATTCGGATAAATGGTTGTATGCATCAAATCCAGCGTTGGGGTATTTACTCCAAGATAATTGATCGCTGTTGAGAACGAGTATTCTGATTCACCAGTGGTGAAATGGGCCTTCACTGCATAAACATACCAATCGTTTTCGTTAGGAGGCCAGGTGGTATCGTTAAAGTGGCTTTCGGTGAATGTTTCGCTGTTAAGTAATGGCCAGTCAGCCGCATTCGCAATATCGTCCAGTTTACCGCGGCTGATGTTGTATCCGGTGAGTTCTCTGGAGGATGCGGTCGTGGCTTCGCTTGTCAAAACATTGGGACGGATGAGCATATTGCCTTTAATACCAATAATATTGGAGAATGGGGCAATGTCGCCACCCGGGTATTTATAACGGGCCAGTTCATTTACAACGTTGGTCGAATCCCAGGCAAGATACGTAGACTGATCGGGCGTGCCGTTCCAGTATACCATGGCATAATGATCACCATACAGTGTAATATTGGGAACGGATACATGTATCCATTGATCGTTGCCCGAATTAAACCAGTTGCTGCTTACAATCAAATTGTTGCCAGCATCAAACACATCAAGCCGCATGGATTGAATGGTGGAAGATATATTGTATTTTGACCAGTAAATATCGAAACCGGTAATGGTTGCGGGGTTCTCAAACTTAATGAGGTTCCCAATCCATACCTCTTCTCCGGTTTCTCCGGCCCAGCCATTTTCATAAGCACCATCATCAAAAACCCACACCTGGTCAGCGCTAGTTGAGGGGTGTTGCCAGTCAATGTCCATTCCTGTTGCCACAGGAGAAGTTATTATCTGGTAAGGCACAATCAATGCTTCTACAAGCACTATCTCACCCAGTTCAATGTTTTCCAGTTCAATATGAACCGGCACAATGTAGGTTTCATAACCATCGGCTTCAATCATCAGGCTGTAGTTACTCTGACTGTATACATTTTCAATCATAAAATTACCGGTAGCATCCGAAGCAGTGGTATAGGATGCAAATCCCGAAAGCGTAATCAGGGCATTTTCAACCGGTTCATTATTGTCATTTGCCACCACGGTGCCACTAACAGTAACCAGAGCCAGTTGTCCCATTACAAAATCGAGTTGGGTATTTTGTCCAAAATTAACTTCAAGTTCCTGGGTAACTGACTGGTAGGTATACTTGCTGGCTGTTGCCGGATAGGAACCTTCGGGTACATAAGGGATTTCATAGTTGCCCGATGCATCGGTTGAAACAGTAATCCTGAGCGGATCAATGGTTACAGCGGCACCTTCGATGGGTAAGCCTTCCGGATCGCTAACGTTACCTGAAACCGTACCTAAGTTGTCGTTAAAAATTAAACGGATGAATGGGTTCCAACCTATTTGTCCGGCAGGAGGCGGGTTATATGGATCAGGAGGATTGGTATAGGTTTGATACATTTTTGAAGTGGATGCAGCGGAACTGGAGGCTGCAAACGACTGAAGATCGTTGGTATGGTCTCCAATCCGTTCAACCATTATGGCGATATTCATTGAGGTATCATTGTAATTAAAAGGCACCTGGAACGGGATATAAATGATCTGTTCACCCGTAATAAAGTTGATGGTTCCATCGTATACCAGAGTCATTTCACCAGCCGGAATCCATACATCATCCAACGCCTCACGGGAGGTCATGCTCATCCAGACTCTTACTGCAGTATTGGGTTCGGCTGTTTTAAATATATAATCGTAGGTAATGCCAAAAATTACCCCACCATCGGTATCAAATTGATTGCGATGGTAAATAGATTCAGAAAGTGAATTATTGAAATTCATATCAATGGGCAATTCACTTATGAAATTGCTTTCACCAACCTGAACTATCAGAGACTGTGCGGGTAAGCCCGAAAGCATGATGGTTTTACTCTTATTGTTGGATGGAAACTGATCCCCGGCAAACTCAACTTCGGCGTAGATTTCATACTCGCCTAAAAATCCGAATGTGTAACTTAAGTTAAACATAAGCTGTTGGTCGGGAGCTATCTCTTCACCAATAACAGAGTAAACTTCTAACGGATTTTCTGTGCCCCTCATTAGCTTAACGCGGTAATCGGTTCCCGGAATGGTTTCTAAACCGGTATTCTTGATGGTAAATTCAAATTCAGAGGTTTCGCCCAGACGATAAAGTTTATCACCGGTTATGTTTACTGCTTTTAAGTCAAAGTCATCAAAATAAACGGAAACATTTTGTCCCAGAATAAAATCGAGGGTAATTTGGCCCCCCCAAGCAAACGGGGAAGATACATAACCTCTGAATCCCAAACGGCCAACCTGTCCTGTCATGGCAGACAAATCAACCGTATAATTGGTAAATTGCATTGCATTCATGGTAGGCGTCATAACGGTAATCCACTCTGATGAGCCTTCTTCTTTCCAAAGAACTGCAATGTCGCCGGGCCACCATAAACTGGAAACGGCAAAAAATGAAATGGCAGCTCCTTCGCCCAATTCAAGGCGGCGGGTTATCAGTGTATCGTTGTATCCGGCCGGAATATAGGCCTGTACAGAATTGTTGCCGCTATAAGAGCTATAGGTGTTCTTTGCCCAGAAATCGCCGGCTATCCAGCCTTCGGGAGGAAAGGTTTCACCTTCAAAGTCTTCAAAAAAGGCATCGAAGGGATAAACATAAGGATTGATTGACATCGAATTATCCGGTGCCGGACCTTCATCCGCAGGAATGGAAACTTCTATCACATAGCTGCCGGAAACAGTTGGCGTCCAGGGCATTTCCAGAAATACGGTATCTGTAGAGGCAAGCATTCCGGTTTGAAGTGTACCAATAACCACATCGTTGGCTTTAAAAGTTACGGTTTTGTCTTGTGCCAGGGTTCCATAATTCTGAATTGTAGTGGAAAGCAGGGTAGTATTGTTTTCGAAGATGGTAAACAAACTACTGTTGAGATTCAGGATGGCAAAATCGTTGGCCACAGGAGTTACACAACTGATGTAAGCTACCCAGCCGGAAGTTTCCTCCCAGCCCGGACCCATAAAATGAATGGTAAGCGCTCCTTCGGGGTTGAGTGCTGTTATCTCTCCAGGGCTGTTGGTCCCATTATAATTGCCAATAAGTGGTGCATTTGTGGTGGTTCCATTATAAATTTTAAAACCACCATAGCTCGCGTTGAATTCGAGGAATGTAAGTCTTATCCGGTCGCCTGGATTGGCGGGAAGAATGGTGGTTACCGCATCGTCGTTCATACCAAAGTTGCCATCCAGTCCGCCTGAATCGGTAAAAGTAGCACCACAGCTTGTAATGGTTTGGGTGCCGGTTGCAGGCATTTCATATACAGTACCAAGATTATATATGGTAGCCTCAGCCTGATTGTTGGCGGGCTGGGGGTCACCTGCAAGATTTACAGTTGCAATGATATTATATTGTCCGGGAGCCGAAAGGTCAGCAGTTGTAGTAAAAGTATAGGAAGCCCTTTCGTTGGGTACAAGTGTAAGTGATCCCACGTTTTCAACAACAGGAGTACCGCCATTTACTGCATAGCTAACATCGAAACCTGTTTCAATGCCGGTGCCTTCGTTTTTGATGGTAACACTTATGGTTTCTGAAGAGGTAAGTCCAGGGGCATTTTCTAAATTATCAATGCTTTGCATGGATAAATCATTATCCATTCCATCACCATACAGGGCAAACGATAAGTTAAAATTTGACCAGGTAAGCATAGAAGCAGGGGTCCAGTCAATGGCACCCATGCCGAACCCGTCATCGGGATTTTTCCATACATATTCCTGTTCAATGGTGATGCCTTGCCGGTTTGACCATCCCCATTGACCCGTTATGTCAGTGTTTGAAATTGCCTGAACGGAAATCCAGTAGCGACCGGGGGTAAAATTCAAAACATTGGGCAGCATAATCTCATACTTATAGGTATGGGTGGCTGCATTCATCAATACTTCATTGTAGTTGGTATAATCGGTGAAGGAATAGACCTCAGCACCGGGAACCCCACTGTTATTATTGTAAAAGCGAATGTTCAGCGCATCTATCGGGGTTCCGGTGAATGCGTAATATACACCGGTTACATCGATATACCTCACCCCCCAGTTACTGCCCGTTGGTACCACAAAATCATCCGCAGCAAGACAGGAATTTGCGGCACTTCCGGCATTGGTGTAAAATTGACTGTTTTTGTAATTGAATCCCAGGGGATACAACTGATCGTAAATACTCAGGCCACTTCGGGGAGAACTGGTCTGAACTGTTTGAGCGCGCGTTCCCACCGGAAGGGTCTGACTCAATCCAGGCAGGATTAACCCAATAATCATCAATGACAATAGGGTTAATTTCAGTGTAACATTTTTCATGATTTGTTTTTTGGGTTTATTAATAATTGTTTGATTTTTTCGATGCTTTTTTCTTCTTAACCACGGGTTCGGATTCATCTTCCTGAACATCTTCCCCACTTATTTTTTTTAGAATCTTACCCAGTGCAGCATTCTCACTGTGGGCCTTTTCTATCAGAAACTTCAAGTCCTTCTCTGTTTGATCAAAAGCATCTGCCTCATCGTTTGCCATGACTTTAAAAATTATAATGCAAAAAAAAAGGCTATGAACAGGAATACCTAATTATATAGGTTAACAAAAAGACTACAAAGCCGAAAATAAAGGGAACAAAAATGCTACAATTTATATAAGTAATTCATAATGCTTATGTTGTATTCATATGCATAAACTCTAAAAAGGGCACCAATGCAAGAGAGACATATAAATACTGGTCTTGTGAAGGCTTGATTAATCAGATTAAAGGATAGCTTATTGGCAATGGGACGGTTACGGTTTTACTTGTCCACGATGAAAATTCCTCAAAAATTAATATTTAGCAACAGCCTAACTATCAAAACATTAGAATATCATTCAAAATTATTTTCAATAATTTCCCCTTTTTTTTCAAAAAACCGTATTGGCTTTTCGATTTTTTATGATTAATAGATAATTACGCTGATCAAATTTTTATCAGATGCGCGTGTTTGATAAGGGTTTTATTGTTACTATTGCACTACTAAACTACACCTGCCCTATCGCGGCATTGACTACTACGCTTACTGTTGGCTTTTGAATTTGCATTTTTGTTTAAAATACATAAATTTCACTTTTATTAATAAACCAACACGTTATGAACCGAACATTTTTGCGAAATAATTATAAAAATTCCAATGAAAGAAGCAAAAATGGAGCTCCATCTGACCATTGAAATCAAAATTATGTCCAGATGAAACGCAAATTTTTTATTTTAAGCTGCGTGGCATTGATGGTAGCCGGCACATTCTATTCGTGCAGTAAAGATCAACCTGCTGCGGATGAACAAACCAACACTGTACAAATAACTGCTGCCGATCGTGCAGTAGCAGGCAGGATTCTCGAATTCCGGCGTAAGCTCAATTTTAAGAAAACCGACCCCACACTTAAGAGCAGCGAGATTATTGCCATTGATGATGCCCGCCTTGATGTGGAAACCAACTTTAATGCTGCCTATGGTTTCCCGCATGAGAAATATGAGAAAACCAGCACTGAAAGCACTTTGGTATATCTGACGGTGATAGATAACATTTCTACTACCGTTGACGACATGCTGGCCTTATACGATGAGTGCCTCACTAAAGGGCATCTCGAAAAACTTC
>DHSR01000004.1 GCA_002410555.1 Bacteroidales bacterium UBA5281
CCCTACCTTCCTACTCGATTTTTTGGTGAGGTGTGAATTTAATAATTTTCAGCAAGAATTTCGAAATAGGCCTGAGGGTGTTCACAACCAGGGCAGTTTTTTAATGCTTTTTCGCCCTCATAAATAAAGCCACATTTTCGACAGATCCATTTCACCGGTTCATCCCGCTCAAACACCCGGTTGTTTTTTATATTTTCGGCAAGGGCGTTGAAGCGCTTAGCATAAAAAAGTTTAATCCGACGAAACAATTTAATCTTGGTAGAGATTTTCTTCAAACCTGCATCCCATGCTTGAGCTTCCAATGTCGCGTAAACCCCTTCCGATTCTGTATCTTCAAGCGATACGGCATGCTCGAGATTTTTTAATGTTTGCTCAAACGACATTGTTTTGGTTGAAATGGTGGTTTCTGACGATGATTCTTCCAAAAACCGGTAAATGGTTTTGGTATGCGAACGCTTTTGTTCGGCCACTTCCAGAAAAAGTGCTGCCACTTGCTGATAACCATCTTTAACAGCCTGTTTGGCATAAATTTCATACAACCGTATGCGCGCTGTTTCCAGATACCAAACATTAACAAGCAGTGATATAACATTTTGTTCTGTTGTGCTCATGATCTTTTTATTTTAACAATTAGTCATGTAAAGATAAAGTTTTTAGTACATGCCGTGAAATATTGTGCATAAAAAAACCACCCATTAAGGTGGCTTTTCTGAACTATTAAAGTTTATTTGTTCCCGGAATTATTATTCCTCAATCCACTGAACAATCTTTTCAGAAAACGGGCTTTCACGTGGGCTGGCAAAGTCAACAAAATTGCCATTTTCGTCTATCATGAATTTTTGAAAGTTCCAGCTTACCTCTGCATCAGTCACCCCATTTTGTGATTTCTGGGTAAGCCAGGCATAGAGCGGGTTTTGAGTGGCTCCTTTAACTGAAATCTTACTCATCATCGGGAAGGTAACCCCATAATTCAGTTCGCAAAATTCCTTGATTTCTTCATCTGTACCTGGTTCCTGATTCAAAAAATCATTGGATGGAAATCCCAGAATAACGAAATTTTGTGTTTTATATTTCTGATAAAGGGCTTCAAGTTCTTTATACTGCGGTGTTAACCCACATTTGGAAGCGGTATTTACTATCAGCACCTTCTTTCCTTTAAAGTCTGAAAGATGGAGGGGCTTTCCATCAATGGTAGTAACCGTAAAATCATAAAGTGTCTTTTTCTGTGCAAATGCTGCAAAGACGAAAGTTAATAAGAGTAAGGAAATAAAGATTGGCTTTTTCATGGTTGTATTTTTTAGTTTTAAACTAACGTCATAATCTTTTAAATGTTCAGTAATCTGTTCTTTACAAACGTCTTTATTCTAAATTTGTCCAATGAATTTTATGGCCTCTGCGTTTCGCGCGAAAACTACACAAGGACTGTTACCTGTTGAAAAGCGTACCTTCAGGTTGCATCTGTGGTATACTATTTTCGACAATTTTGTTTTGGGAGTTCTGGCCCTTAATGAATTTGTATTTCTGCGAAGCGTAAACGGTACCTCCCTACAACTAAGTTTTTTGTTTCAGTTTTCCGTGGTTGTTTTCTTGCTGTTGATTTTTACTTCAGCCTGGCTCAGTCGTGTTTCCGATAAACCCAGGCTGGTACGCCGTGCAGGCATCATCACCAGAGCACCGTTGGCTTTATTGTTGTTTTTCCCGCATTCCGAAGCAGCCATGTTAAGCAATTCATGGTATCATATCGCTTTTTTGCTCATCTTTTTTATTTATTATCTGGGCAATCCGATGCTTTTTCCAACCATAAATCTATTGCTCAAAAAAAACTACCGGCATGAGCACTTTTCCAGGCTCTACAGTTACAGTACACTATGGGGAAAAGTGGTCATGCTGGTGGTCGTATTTTTATATGGAGTTTTACTTGATTATGATAAATACGCCTATACCTGGGTGTTTTTTCTCGCAGCTATGGCTGGTGTTGCAGCGGTAATATTGCTCTCACGTATACCTTATGAAGCTGTACCGGGAAATATTCCACAATCAGGTATACTTGATTCTGTCCGTGAGTCGATAGCGCGCATGCGCAGCATCATGAAACAAAATACTCCTTTCAGGCACTTTGAACTTGGATTCATGTTTTATGGCTTTGGTTTTATGAGTACCGTAACGGTTATCACTATCTTCTTTGAGAAGGAGTTATCCATGAATTACTTTACCATGGCCACCTACAAGAACTCTTATAATATTATCGCACTTTTTCTTATTCCTTTTTTTGGGCGGGTGCTTGGCCGGATTGATCCCCGAAAATTCGGAGCCATTACCTTTGCTTCAGTAATGTGTTATCTGCTCAGTTTGGTGTTGGCCAATTATTTCCCTCAAAAAATAGTTTTTGGAAATTTCAGTTTATTTTACAGTCTCATTCCCTATTTGCTCTTTCACAGCATATTTGCTGCTACCATGTCGTTGCTGTGGAGTATTGGCTCGGCCTATTTCTGCACGCCAGATGAGGCCGGGGATTATCAGTCGGTCCACCTTTTTTTAACTGCTTTCCGCTCGCTGTTTGCACCGCTGCTTGGAGTTTTATTCTATCAGAAGTTTGGTTTCGTGTTTACTTTCGCAATGGGAGCTGCAATGCTTGCAATGGCTGTTGTGGTCATGATTTGGTCCTATAAAACAGACCAAAACCGCATAAAGCTTTAAAATATATAAAGCCATTTATATAATGCTTACTGTGCCGCTGACATAAGAAGCAATTATTTTTTAATTATTTGATATTCATTCACTTACTACAGGGGTTTAAATAGAGGTAATTCACCGGTGATGTTCCATTCGCTTAAATCCTGTTCATTAAATAAAAAAATATCTCATAAAATTATTCCCTATTTTGAAAAAAAAGCCTGGAATTGATATTGTTTATTCATTCAATATTTTATCTTTGTCGTGCGGGAAATGGGTGTAGAGTGCCATTTGCTGTAAGTTATCGGAGAAAGGAAAAGTTTTTTGATTTCCGGTTTAAACAAGAATAAATAAAACTTATCAATTTTATTCATCTAACCGTAACTGTTGTTACATAAACCACCTTTTTATGAGTAACATTTTCTTAATTGTTCCATTGGCTTCCATAATGGCACTGGCTTTTGCGTGGATATTCTTTAAGTCGATGATGAAGAACTCCGAAGGTACTCCCCGCATGCAGGAGATTGCCCAATTTGTAAGAGAAGGAGCCATGGCCTATTTAAAAAGACAATATAAAGTGGTAACTATTGTCTTTATTGTGCTGGCCATATTACTTACGATTATGGCCTATTTTAATGTACAGAATCCCTTTGTGCCGGTAGCATTTCTTACAGGTGGTTTTTTCTCCGGGCTTTGCGGTTTCCTTGGAATGAAAACCGCCACTTATGCTTCAGGACGTACCGCTCAGGGTGCATCACAGTCGTTAAACAAAGGATTGCAGGTTGCTTTTCGCAGTGGGGCAGTTATGGGGCTGGTAGTGGTTGGATTTGCGCTGCTGGATATCGCCGCGTGGTTCTGGATTTTGAACGAGTATGTTTACACTCCCTACAACATGGCCAATGGTCTTCGTTTTGCCGGACTGGATCTGGTACATGCACATCCTGAACATGTGGTAAACGGAGTGATTAATGAAGCCGGAACACGAATAAAGTTGATAGAAATTACCGTTACCATGCTTACTTTTGGTATGGGTGCATCTACTCAGGCCTTGTTTGCCCGGGTTGGCGGAGGAATATTTACCAAAGCAGCCGACGTAGGTGCTGACCTGGTAGGCAAAGTGGAAGCCGGAATACCCGAAGACGATCCACGCAACCCTGCTACCATTGCCGATAATGTAGGCGATAACGTAGGTGATGTTGCAGGTATGGGAGCTGACTTATATGAATCTTATGCCGGATCTATTCTGGCCACTGCTGCGCTGGGGGCAGCCCTTCCGGCATTGGTTATTAAAGATACCGGACTTACTGCTTATCAGGTAGTTATGGCTCCCATGATTGTGTCGGCCATAGGAATCATACTCTCCATCCTGGGGATTTATATGGTACGTACCAAAGAGTCGGCTACCCAGAAAAATCTTCTCAATGCATTGCTGCTCGGTACGGGTGGTAGTTCATTGCTGGTTCTTTTGGCAATGGTAGGTCTGGTAATGATGGGCTGGGTTACCTGGGGAGTATTCTGGGCTGTGGTAATAGGGCTTTCTGCCGGTGTAATCATTGGTCAGGCCACAGAATATTTCACCTCAGATGAATATAATCCTACAAAGGGAATAGCAAAAAATGCACAGCAAGGTCCTGCTACTACCATTATTGACGGACTTGCAGTGGGCATGTATTCTACCTGGGTTCCGGTGGTAACCATTGTATTGGGAATAATGGGTGCATTCTGGGCTGCCGGTGGGGCACAACATTTCGTCATGGGCGTATATGGAATTGGATTTGCAGCGGTAGGTATGCTTTCTACCCTTGGCATTACCCTGGCAACCGACGCTTTTGGTCCTATTGCTGACAATGCAGGAGGCAATGCTGAAATGGCTCACCTTGATCATCAGGTGCGCGAGCGTACCGATGCCCTCGATATGCTGGGAAATACAACGGCGGCTACCGGTAAAGGATTTGCCATCGGTTCTGCCGCACTTACCGCCATGGCCCTGATTTCAGCCTATATGGAAGAAATACGGCTGTGGTTTGATAAAATTGCGAAAGGTGGAGAAGGATTCGTTACCAAGGGCGGCTATGTGTTTTATCACGACGTGGCTCCGGTGGTAGCCGAAGGCGTAAAAGTGATAAAAATTTCAACTGCTTCCGTTAAAGATTTTGGAGCAGCTTACGATATTACCTTATTCAACCCATTATTTCTGGGAGGGCTTTTCCTTGGATCAATGATGGCATTTGTATTTAGTGCCATGACCATGAAGGCAGTGGGCCGTGCTGCCGGTGCTATGGTTGACGAAGTGCGCAGACAATT
Organism: Bacteroidales bacterium UBA5281; assembly: GCA_002410555.1. Taxonomy (GTDB): domain Bacteria; phylum Bacteroidota; class Bacteroidia; order Bacteroidales; family Lentimicrobiaceae; genus Lentimicrobium. The sequence continues at coordinate 4,978 of DHSR01000004.1, forward strand.
TCGCGAAATTAAAGGGATTATGGAAGAAACAGCAAAGCCGGATTATGCCAAATGCGTCGAGATATCAACCAAAGGTGCTCAGCGCGAAATGCTTTTGCCTTCGCTGGTAGCCATTGCAGTGCCGGTTATTGTTGGCGCAGCTATGGGTGTAGCCGGAGTGGTTGGTTTGCTGGCAGGGGTACTTACCTCAGGATTTACCCTGGCTGTGTTTATGAATAACTCAGGCGGGGCATGGGACAATGCCAAGAAATACATTGAAAAAGGCAACTACGGTGGCAAAGGCAGCGAAGCACATAAAGCTGGCGTAGTAGGCGATACCGTTGGAGATCCATTTAAAGATACTTCGGGACCCTCACTGAATATCCTCATTAAGCTGATGACGATGGTTTCTGTCGTTATGGCCGGATTAACCGTTACTTTAAGCCTGCTTTCTTAAATTTTAAGTCGCTTTAGCTTTTATCATCAGGCATCTGCTGTTCAGGATAACCACCTGCCCGCAGATGCCTGATGTTTATATGTGCTGATCAACAAAATTTTAAGGTTTTAATCCCTACTCTGAATTATTTCCCGATATCTGAGCGGCGATGTCTATTCAAATCTCAACGAATAATACCTTTGAATTCTATCAGAAAGCTCCTGAACAGACACGTATTTGCTTACCCTGAAATTTTCTTTGCCATCAAAATATACAATGATGGTGGGGCTGGCAAATACCCCTGCGGAGGCAGACAGTTCCGGATAAATCGCAGCATTGATATAGGCATGCTGCATCTCATTTACTTTGGGCCTGAGTGCTACACAAGGAGCACAGGAGTCGTTATAAAAATAAAGTAACAAGGCTGCTGATGCCTGAATCAATGCTTCCATGGTTGTTTTATCTGTAACCGGAGAGGAGGGGTTTTTCATTGTATAAAAAGTTATGTATGATATTTTTAAAAAAGTAGATTTTTTTAAAGTTTAAATTTTTCGTACCTACCCATGCCAAACAGCGCAAAATCATATTTTATGGGATCATTTTCATCAAAAGTCCTGAGTTTAGCCGTAAGTTCTTCTACCGCCTTCCAATCATCCTGCCGCCGGTTCAACAAACCCAGTTCCCGGGCAACACGGCCCACATGCAGGTCAAGTGGAACGCAAAGTTGGGCCGGATTTAATTTTTTCCACAACCCAAAATCAACACCACCTTCTGCACTGCGCACCATCCATCTTAAAAACATATTGATGCGTTTTGCGGCGCTGCCTTTCTGCGGATGACCCAGGTGTTTCTCTGAACGTTGCATATGCGGAACCTCTAATAAACGTCCCCTGAATTTATTAATAAAATCAAACATGGATGCTTCACCGGCTTCATATACAAAGGCATTCTCCATACTTTCGTGTTCGTGATACAGTTTTCGCAAGGCTTCAATGATGAAAAGAAGATCATCGCCATTGAGGGTACGATATTTAAATTTACTTAAGCCTCTAAGTTCGGCCATACCTGCATTCATTATAAACTGCCAGGGAGCATCATCCATCATTTTTATTAACAGACGGCTGCTCTGAATAATGGCTTTGCGCTGCCCCCAGGAAATAATGGCAGTGAGGAAACCTGCAATTTCAATGTCCTGCTGCCGGCTAAAAAGATGCGGAATGCTGATGGGATCTTCCTCAATAAAAACCGGTTGATGGTACTGAAGTGTTTTTTGCTCAAGGAGCGTCCTAAGGTCATCAAATTGCATGGTGCAAATTTACACTGAAATTTCGGGTTTATGGTTGGTAGTTTTACCTCTCATATCAAAGCTGGGATCAAACTGTCAAAATCCGGGTGTTTATATTTTATAATTGCTAATATCTTTAAAATAAATAGCAAGCATTGCCCTAAAAAAGGTATCCTGAAAATCTTTTTAGTATCTTCCCTTGTTTAACCATTAAAAATCTTTAATTTTAACCCCTCATAAAAAGCAAACTGAATGGAAAAGATTGAGCTGAAGCTATTGGGAATGATCAACAGCCAGTCACAGAGTGGAGCATATACTTTAATATTAGGAGAAGCTGAAGGCAAACGCCGTTTACCTATACTTATCAATGGGTTTGAAGCTCAGGCCATATTGTTTCACATTGAGCAGATCAAAATACCCCGACCACTTACCCACGATTTATTCAAGAATTTTGCCGATATCTTCACAATACAATTCAAAGAAGTAATCGTCAGTAAATTTGCCCAGGGCATTTTTTATGCCACCCTGGTTTGTGAATCCAACGGTATAATACATAATATTGATTCACGTACCTCTGATGCCATTGCCCTTGCGGTGAGGTTTAACTGCCCCATTTATGCGTTTGAACCTGTTCTTGCTGCAGCAGGAGTTTCGCTGGATGATGAGCCCGATATTGACGATCTGGCTACAGGTGGAATTACCGTGCAGGATGATAGTGTGGAATTTGAGAAACTCTCGGTTGATGAATTGCAGGAATTAATGAATGATGCTATTGAAAAGGAAGATTATGAAAGGGCTTCTCAATTGCGTGATATTATCAAAAAACGAAAAGCAGGTAAATAGCCTGTTGCATTTAAATCTCAATAAGCTACTATGAAGAGAGTATTAGTATTGTGGCTGCCATTACTATTAATGCTGCTGTCCCTTGGGAACCTTACTGCCCAGACTGTTGTATCTGATTCCATTGTATATGCCGATACAGCGGTTGCTGTTGCCGATGCGCCGGTAAATAACATAGTGCCCAAACTTACTGAATCCACAGGAGTTTTTACGGTTGGTGGCATACTTCGCGGGTTATTGGGTATGCTCACCATTATTCTTATTGCCTGGATATTTAGCACCAACCGAAGGGCAATATCCTGGAAAAATGTTGGCATTGGATTGTTAATTCAGGTTACTCTGGCCATAAGTATTTTGTATGTGCAGCCTGTGCGGGTGGCTTTTGAGTTTGTTGGAAAAATATTTGTTGCCATCCTCAACTTCTCTGCTGCCGGCAGCGAATTTTTGCTGGGTGGATTGATGAATGTGGACACCTATGGTTTTATTTTTGCTTTTCAGGTATTGCCTACCATTATTTTCTTTTCTGCGCTTACCAGCCTTCTGTTCTACCTCGGTATCATTCAAAAAGTGGTCTATGTCCTGGCCTGGCTAATGACCAAAGCACTTCAACTCTCAGGTGCCGAAAGTCTATCGGTAGCCGGCAATATTTTTCTTGGTCAGACAGAGTCACCACTTATGATCAAGGCCTACCTTGATAAAATGAATCGATCTGAGATTTTGCTGGTAATGATAGGTGGCATGGCAACGCTTGCCGGCGGGGTGCTGGCAGCCTACATTAGTTTTTTAGGAGGATCTGACCCTGCTCAACGGCTTATCTTTGCCAAACACCTGCTGGCGGCTTCGGTAATGGCAGCACCCGGAGCAGTGGTAATATCAAAAATTCTGGTCCCCCAGACTGAAAAAATTGACGATGTGGTGGAAATATCAAAAGAGAAAGTTGGCAGCAATGTGTTGGATGCAATTTCAAACGGTACCACCGAGGGATTAAAACTTGCTGCAAACGTAGCCGCCATGTTGCTGGTGTTTATTGCCTTTATCGCCATGGCCAACTTTATTCTGATTAGAATAGGTGGCTTATTCAATCTTAATCCCATTATTGAACAGGCTACATCGGGTCAATACAATGAACTTTCACTACAGGTGTTGCTTGGCTATCTGCTTGCTCCGCTTATGTGGTTGATTGGAGTTAATTCCAACGACATTATCATGCTGGGTCAACTGTTGGGCGAAAAACTTATTCTTACTGAATTTATAGGTTACATCAGTCTGGCCGACCTGAAATCATCCGGCATGCTCACCAATCCCAAAAGTATTATTATGGCCACCTATATGCTATGTGGATTTGCCAATTTTGCCTCCATAGGGATACAAATTGGTGGCATTGGTTCTCTGGCACCGGGTAAGCGTGTGCTGCTTTCTGAATTCGGCATGAGGGCACTCCTTGGTGGAACGCTGGCATCATTGCTGTCAGCCACCATTATCGGAGTAATTCTGGGATGATCTTTCGTTTATAAAAAATAACTGAGGCTGCCATACAGGGGCAGCCTCAATAGCTTAGTGTAGTAAGATTTAGTCAGAACGAGTACTTTTATCAGTTATTCATTATTATTCCGCCACCTGTGAGTAATCCCGGGCAATCTGAGCAGTATTAAAGGGTATGTCATTCACATAGGGTTCAGCCACCAACCCATAAGTGCCTGCATCTTTTAGAGCCTGTTCCTCAAATATTGAGCGGGTGTTGAAAGGAATGTCATCAATATATCCTTCTTCCGTTAAAACAGATTTTATTTCAGGAGTGTACCGGGCTGATATGCTACTGGTTTCAAAAGGAATATCATTAACATAGGGTTCATCCGGCAGTAAGGCTGATTTTGTTAATTCTTCCGGAGAGCTTTGCATGGTGTCGTTAATGTTAGAAGTGCGATTTTCACTGATGGGAAATTTTTTATTTGCGTTCACCGGTGAACCGTAAGTCAGGTGCATGATCAACAATGCTATGGAGATGATAAAGATTCTCGTTTTCATATCGATGAGGTTTTTGGGTTTTGTTGCTTGCTCATAATATGCTAAAAACATGCCAAAGGTTATATCGCATTGATATGCAGTGATATATAAAGTAATTTGCGCATTGTGTACACCGGAAGTGTACGTTTCCGATCAGGGTTTGTGCACAAGCGAACAAAATGAATTCATTCATTAATCACCCATCCGCAAATGCCGCAGATCACAATCCTTAGCAATGCGCTTTTTGACTGGATTTACAAAATTTACAGGTTTGTTTTTTAACAGCCCTGCCTTCATGCCCGGTGATAGCGCGCGCTTGTAGCGCCTGCGGGCAGGCAATG
>DHSR01000080.1 GCA_002410555.1 Bacteroidales bacterium UBA5281
TGAACGAGGTCAGGAGTTCTGATCTTAAGCAATTCATGCCTGGCTCATGCTTTGTTGGTTGCTTGTGTTATCTGGATAAAGTTTTTTTTGGAATACCCTGAATCTTTTCACCATTTTAGCATCAATTCGCTCCACTACAGCGCGCATTTTTGTATTTGTTTCTAAAATCAAATGCGTCTCAATGTTTTTGATACCTGCCTGTCGTGCAGATTCGAGCATCAGCATTCCCATACAGATTTCAAGCCCCAGCCCCTGATGTTCGGGTTTAATGGCTCCCAGCATCAGATCGAGTTGAGAGGTGGAACGCATGCTTTTTAAAATATGGTACCATCCAAAAGGGAATAGTTTGCCTTTCGCGCGCTGAATGCCTTTGCTCATATTGGGTACTCCCACAATAAAAGCAACCAGTTCGTCATTGTGGGTAATTATTTTGATAAATCTGGGATCCAGTACCGGCATGTAGCGGTCGGCCAGGTCATGCATCTCCTCCTCATCCATAGGATAAAAGCCATATAATTGACTGTAGGTCTGGTTTACCAGTCGGAGTACAGGAACAATCTGTTTTTTAAGTTCTTTCTTCTTGGTAAATTCATGCATTTTAAACCGGTTGCCGTTAATCACCCTTTGATGAACACGTTTATAAATATCGGGCAATACCAGGTCAATATTAAACCGATAGGTCATGCAATCGATCATAGGAACATAGCCATTGTTCAGTGTAAGCGTTACCATATATGGATGGTTACACGCGATATCAATGAGTGGCAGGTCATCAAAACCTTCAATCCGAAAACCTTGAGGGTCCTTGTCTGAAAACCCATAAGGGCCGGCTACCATATCAGCACCATGCATAAGTGCCCAATTTTCAATGTAGCTTAGCAGGGCTGTTGCGACTTCCGGAATGTTGAAGGTTGCAAAGTGACTAAAACGGGCTGTTTTCTCACTGGTAAGCTGATTATAGCTTCGGTGAATAATGCCCATAATCCGGCCAACGGCTTTTTTTTGATGGTAGGCCAGAACAAGAATGGTTTCACAATGGTTAAACCCTTTGTTTTTGGCAGGATTAAAATAATTCCATTCGTCTGCATATACCGGAGGCAGCCAGTGTGGATCGTTTCGGTGAATTTTTGCGGTCAGATTGATAAAAGTGCGTAAATGTCCCTTGTTGCTGACTTCAACTATCTCAATGTCCATAGACTCGTTTTGAAGAAGATATTGGTTAAACAGGATCCGATTCAGAATTTAAACAAAGATGATATAACTTTTTCATTAAAACAAGAGAAAGAATTGTATTTTAGTGGGCTAAAAATAAAGACAATGCTCTGAAGGGGAATTTGTCTGATTTTTTAACATCACATACTGTTAAATATCTACATATGAATGAAATCGCATACGTTGGTGAGCACTTATTGCCTGGCTCCTTAGGACGAACTTTAATTTATTTCTCACTATTAACCGGTTTGCTTGGTCTGTTTTTTTACATAAAACTTGCCAAAAACAGCTTAAACCGGACTGCCCGTTTGTGGGGCAGGGTTTTTTACAGTCTGCAGACAGCAGGCATTATAGGGATAGGATTAATCTTGTTCTACCTGATATTCAACCATTTTTTTGAATATGCCTATGTTTTTAAACATTCCTCCCGCCTTATGCCGGATAAATTTATCATATCGAGTTTCTGGGCAGGTCAGGAAGGGAGCTTTTTATTGTGGGCTATGTTTATCGGCTCATTTGGAATAGGTGCCATGTTAACTGCCCGACGGCTGGAAGGCGGGGTAATGCTGGTGGTTCTGGTGGCTCAGCTCATTCTGGTTACCATGCTGCTGGGTGTTCACTGGGCTGGGTTTAGCATTGGCAGTGACCCGTTTATTCTTCTCAGAAATGTGGGGGAAAACATGGAGAATAGCTTTTTCCGCAATCCGGCTTATCTGCAACTGATTATGGATGGAAACGGCCTTAATCCATTGCTCGAAAATCCCTGGATGGTCATCCATCCGCCCATGCTTTTTATGGGATACGCATCAGCCATATTTCCCTATGCTTATGCAATGGCATCGCTTATGGAAGGAGATAAACGCTATTGGCTTAAACCTACCTTGCCCTGGCTTTTGCTGGCCATTGGCTTGTTGGGTATTGGTTTGATAATGGGTGGTGCCTGGGCTTACCAATCACTCACTTTTGGGGGATTTTGGGCATGGGATCCGGTAGAAAATGCCTCACTGGTGCCCTGGCTGGTTATGGTAGCGGCTTTGCATTATATGTTACTTTCCTACAAACGCGATAAATATTACTATGGTACGTATATATTTGTTGCCCTGAGTTTTATAATGGTTATTTATGCCAGTTACCTCACCCGTTCGGGTGTGCTTGGCGAAACTTCTGTTCATGCTTTTGGTGATGATGGACGCAGTTTTCAACTCATTTCTTTTCTTTTGCTCTTTACAGTTTTCCCGGTAATTTTGCTTATTAAACGCCGTAAAGTAATAAAAGCAAATGACTTACCGGATTTTTTCTCCAGAGAATTTCTGATGTTATATGGCGCAATCGTGCTTTTACTCGCTGCGTTTCAGGTGATTTCTACCACTTCCTTACCTGTGTTTAATAAATTGCTGGGTACTAAAATGGCAGCTCCCACCGACGTGGTTAACTATTATAACACCTGGCAGATGCCGTTTGCCTTGCTCGTGGGTATACTGCTTGGAATAGCCCAGTATGTAGCTTATGGACGCAATGATTTCAGGGCTTTCCTGCATAACATCATTTATCCTGTGGCTATTTCATTGGTAGTGGCAGTCATAGGATTTTTCATTGACCGGGACATGCAAATCATGCATGCGGTATTTCTGTTCAGCATTGTTTTCGTTATACTTTCTTCTTTGGCTTATCTTCTTCGTTTCACCGCTGGCAGAACCAATACAAGTGCAGGTATTACTCATCTTGGTTTCGGGCTGTTTTTATTGGGAGTATTGCTTACTTTCGCCAATGTTGAAACACTTTCACGTGAAGGTCCCAGCGGTGAAAATACCATGCTTATTGAAAATGAGCCCAAAGCGGTTGGTGATTATTTTGTAAACTATTCAGGCCAACGCATCGAGCGCGATGAGGTATTTCATCAGATTGATTTCCTTGAAAAAGCGGATGACGGTGAGTTTTACAAGAAGTTTACCCTGGAACCAACGATAAAGTACAATTCAATGATGGGGAATGTTCACAATCCGGATACGCGCAATATGTTGAGAGGAGATGTGTATATGTTCATTACTTTTGCTGAAGAACCGGGTAAAACTATGGATGATGGCTTCTCACAAAGTGGAACTGCCGATTTTAGTCTTGGTGACACCCTTGAAGTCAGTGGAGCAATAGTTTCACTTGATTCATTATACATTACAGCCTATGACAGTGTTTTAAACAACCTTACCATTAGTGCTTCATTAAGTTGGATAAAGGGAAGTGATTCCATAAAAACCGGTATTCTGACTTATACGCTGGAGAACAACTTTGTGGAAGGTAGTTTTGTGGAACTGAATGACGGACAGGCCAGGCTTAAATTTGAAAATATATCTCAAAAACCGGGTACCATAGAGGTAGGTTTGTATGAAAAACAAACCAGCTACATCGTTGTGCGCATATTGTATTTCCCATACATCATTCTTTTATGGATTGGGAGCATCATTATGTTCATAGGTATTACGCTTGGGGTATTTAAACGATCACGCAAAGCACGAATTGCTGCCGAATAAATTTTTTTAATGGCGGTATTTTGTAAATTTGCCCTCTATGGAAACTACCGCTATTCAAAAGGTGTCGTTTGTAGGTGCCGGTAATGTTGCATTCAACCTGGCTCCGGCATTTTATAATGCAGGCATTCAGGTGCGCCATATTGTGAGCCGCAATCAAACTGAAGCTCAAAAGCTTGCTAAACTGGTAAATGCGGTAGCTGCCGATAATCTTTCGGAAATTGATAAATCTTCAGATGCTGTTTTTTTTACGCTTCCTGATGATGCTATTGCCGGAAGTGCGAAGGAATTATTTAAAAACAATGATTTCAAAGGGGTGATGGTTCATACTTCTGGGAGTACAACTCTGGATGATTTGGTTAAAATCAATTCAAAGGCAGGCGTATTTTACCCATTACAAACCTTTAATAAAAACAATATCATTGATTTCGATGAAATACCCGTTTGCATTGAAGGCGTAAATGAACACATAACCCATGCTCTGGAATGTCTGGCGCGGCTCATTTCCGGTGATGTGAGACGGATCAGTTCGGCACAACGTGCGGTGATTCATCTTGGAGCCGTTTTTGCCTCTAACTTCACCAATCACCTTTATGCCAGGGCATTCGATATTTTGAAACGATCCGCGGTTAATCCCTCTATCCTGCTGCCATTGATCAGAGAAACAGCTTCCAGACTGAACAGAGGAGAACCCGTTAAAGTGCAGACAGGCCCAGCAGTAAGGGGCGATGTGCGAATTATGAACAAACACCTTGGTATGCTTGCCGATGATGAAGCGGGAGCTGAAATATACCGTTTACTTAGTGAACATATTCAATTGTTTAAAGAAAGAAAGGCTTAAAAATGACTAATTATAAAGAAGACCTATCGGGCATAACTACTCTGATATTTGATTACGATGGAGTTATGACCAATGGGATGGTGATCATTTCCACTACGGGTGATCATCTGCGTGCGGGTCATGTAAAGGATGGATATGCATTGCAACTGGCCGTAAAATGCGGATACAGGATAGTAATTATTTCAGGCGGATTTTCTGAGTCTATGCGTCATCGTTGCAATGCGCTTAACCTTAAAGATGTATTTTTGGGAGTAGCCGATAAGGTAGCTGTTTTTGAAGAGTATATGGCATTACATAATCTCAAAAGAGAGGAAGTGCTTTATATGGGAGATGATATTCCGGATTATCATGTGATGAAAATGGTAGGTATGCCGGTTTGTCCGGCTGATGCCGCTCAGGAAATAAAAGACATCAGCCGGTATATTTCTCATTTTAAGGGAGGTGAAGGATGCGTGCGCGATGTGATTGAACAGGTAATGAAACTTCAGGGGAAGTGGCTGAACGGAAATGCTTACCACTGGTAAAAAATCTGAAATGAACTATACTTTTTCCCGGCGGGTTTTTGACCTTTTTCAGTTGATACGATGGCCCAATTTAGTGGTAGTTATCTTTACTCAATTTCTGTTGAGACATGCCATAATAAAACCTCTTTACGCCAAAGCAGGAATCAGTCCGGCCATGAATACTACATTGTTTTGGTTGTTGGTAGGGGTAACAGTTTTAATAGCCGCAGCAGGTTACATTATTAACGATTATTTTGACTTACGTACTGACCGGATTAACCGGCCTGATAAACTAATTCTGGGCCGTACATTCAGACGAAGACAGGCAATAAAATACAATTTTATACTCAATGTCATTGCTTTGGCAGGCGGTTTTTATCTTGGGTTTCAGGCGCATTCCTGGCGGTTAAGTCTTATTTTCCCTCTGATGATCGTTTTGCTTGTACTTTACTCGTCACGTTACAAGAATACGGTTCTGTGGGGCAATTTAGCGGTAGCTTTTATGTCGGCAATGGTGGTAAGTATTGTCTGGCTGTTTGAATTCTTTATGCTTCGTATGCAACCCAATGACTTTCTCGGCTTATCTTCGAATCTAAGTCTTATCAATAAAATCTTCCTCTTTTATGCAGGGTTTGCTTTTATTATCTCCCTGTGTCGCGAGCTTGCCAAAGATATACAGGATTTACCGGGAGATTCGGCTACAAACAATCACACTCTGCCTGTAATGCATGGAATGAAAGCCTCAGGATACTGGCTGATGGCCTTTTCAGTGGTAACCCTGGCTTTTATGGTTTGGTCATTGATGTTGCTTTCCCGTTTGGGATGGACCATCCCATTGATTTATTATGTAACTACGGTAATTCCATTGCTGCTTTTTGCATTTTACCGCATGCTAAAAGCAAAAAAGCCGGAAGAATACAAAAGCATCAGTCTCATTTTTAAAATTATTATGGTTGCAGGCGTATTGGGATTGCAACCATTAGCTATGGTTTTTGGTTAAATTTTATGAATCCGCTCGGTAATTATCCTTATCACATCATTCTGGCTTCACAATCTCCACGCAGGCAAATGCTTCTGGCAGAAACGGGTGTAAAATTTGAAGTCAGGGTAATTCCTACTGCCGAAACTTATCCTGATTCCCTTGGGCGCGATGAAATTGCTATATATATAGCCGGTAAAAAGGCAGATGCCTTCGATTTTGATGAATTGCCCGAAAACACGTTGATCATTACTGCCGACACCATTGTCTGGTTGAATGGTGAATCTATTGGCAAACCTGCTGATGCAGCAGAAGCAGTGGCTATGTTGCATAAACTGTCAGGAAATACGCATATTGTATCCACAGGAGTTTGTCTTAAAACTGCGGATAAGATGAAAAGTTTTTATGTAAATACAGCAGTATCTTTTCGAAAGCTTACTAAGAAAGAGATTTCATTCTATGTGGAAAAATATAAACCCTACGATAAAGCCGGTGCCTATGGCATTCAGGAATGGATTGGATATGTGGGTGTAGAGCATATAGAAGGTTCATATACCAATGTAATTGGATTGCCGGTTCAAAGGGTGTATCTGGAGCTGATAAATTTGATTTAAACAGCGTTTTCTTAAAAAAATAAAAGAACACTGGTGTCAGCATGTTATGATGATATATTTTTAAGTAGCTCATTTTGATATATATATATATGCTTTTATGAGAAATTAGACGAATATGAGTTTTTTAACAGCCCACTAAATATAGCCTTACCTTGTTATGCTTTTTAAATTATAGTCATAAGTAATTTTTATTATGCTTATAATTATTTTTATTCATATTCTTGATTTGATGATGGAATGCCGGGTTGTGGAGTAAAAATAATTTACATATATAGATTTTTGATATTTTTTAATTTTGCAAGTTGCTGATAAATATATAGATAGCAGCGTTTGATTTAGTTGGCGGAAACGTTAAATATATGTTAATTGAGGCTTTTTCTTGTCGTTTTAGGTGTCTTATTGTGTTTACTTTTTATCATCCCAAAAACACACAGCCATGAAAAACAACATTACACCACTAACATTTTGTACTCTTCTGGGCTTTTTTCTTCTTATGCTGAGCCCGATTGTCATCAAAGCACAAATCGTTTCCGCCCCGGCGGGTGGATTATGGAACAACCCGGCTACATGGATAGGCGGCATTGTTCCGGGTGCAGGCGATAATGTTGTTATTGCATCCACCGTCAGCGTTTATCCTACTTCACAATGCAATAATATTACCATTCAGAGCGGAGGCATCCTTCAAAACCGCTCATCTAATTCTTATACCTTATTTGTCAATGGTAATCTCAACAATCAGGGTGTAATACAAAATTCAACTTATAGCTTAACAGTGAATGTAAAGGGAAATGTCAATAACAGTGGTTCGATGACAAATGGTACACTTAGTTTCACGGGAACCGCCAACCAGCAAATGTCCTCTACACAGCCCCTGCATGTGGATAATTTTGTAAGAACTGCCGGTAGTGGGAGGATTTTAGCAACAACGAATTTGAGTTTCGTAGGAACCGCCATCGATCTGAATTCAGATACACTTGAGTTTACGACTGGAACTGCACTTACCATCGATGGTGGCAACCTTACAGATGGAGTAATGTTCAGAACAGCCATGCCGGCACTTCAAATTACAACGGATAATGGCACCCATGTTAATAATTTTACCATTGATTCCCAGGAGGCAAGGCTTTATGGCACATTACTGGTTTTTGGATCCGCCAACACTTTTAAACATAATGTTATTAACTTTGGAACGCTTAAAAGCCAAAACAATAACTCGTATAGCTTAACTGTTGATGGTAATCTGACTAACAATGGAATTATAGAAAATGGAGCCTATAGTTTTACTGTAAATATTTCTGGCGATTTAACCAATAATGGCACCTGGCAGAATTACAATACCGTTTTAAATGGCAGTGGTATTCAAAATTTAACGATGACACAGCCTTATTCGGGCACACTTTTTACGAAGAACAATACTGCCGGACGGGCAAGGGCACTTAGCGGTTTGTCATTTGTAAATACAGAAATTGATTTAAAAACCGACACGCTTGAAATTGCAACCGCTTCTGCAATTTCATTGGATGGGGGAAACCTTAGAAACGGGGTTATTTCTAAATCCTCTTTACCGGCCATTCAGCTTACCGGGGACAATAATGCTTATGTTTACATACTGACAATTGATGCACCCCAAACGGAGTTAAACGGGAGCCTGTTTATATATGGTAGCTCTAACAACTTCAAAACAAATGTAATCAACAACGCCACATTAAAGAGTCACCCTTCCAATTCATATACTTTGACTGTAGATGGCAGTTTGATCAATCATGGTGTAATTCAGAACGGAAATTATAATTTTACTATTAATGTCTCTGGGAATCTTTCCAATAATGGTACATGGGAGAACTATAATACCGTTTTAAACGGCAGTGGTGCCCAGAATCTGGCTATGACGCAGCCTTATTCGGGTGCATATTTTACGAAGAACCTTTCAGGTGGCCGGGCCAAAGCAACAGCGGGTTTATCATTTAGTGGAACTCAGATTGATTTTCAAAATGATACCCTGGAGTTTACAACCGGCACTACCATTGCATTAGATGGGGGGAATTTCAGAAACGGTTTGATTTATAGAACATTACCATCAGCAGTTCAGCTTACCGCGGGAAATGATGCCTTTGTTTATAATCTGAATATTAATGCACCCGAAACAACCTTAAATGGCAATCTCTTTATCAGTTCAGGCAATACTTTTAAAACACACCTGGTCAATAACGCTACATTAAAAAGCAATACTTCCAATTCATATACCCTGGTTGTAGATGGTAATTTGACCAATAATGGTGTAATACAGAACGGAAATTATAATTTTACCATTAACATTTCGGGAAATCTTTCAAACAATGGAACGTGGCAGAATTATTCTACTGTTTTAAATGGAAACGGTATCCAGGAATTGTCCATGACTCAGGCTTTTAGTGGACTGAATTTTGCAAAGACGGCTTCGGCAGGTGTAGCAAGAGCAATAGCAGATGTAAGTTTTAATGGAACGAAAATAGATTTTAATTTTGATACGCTTGAGTTTGTTACGGGAGCGACATTATCCATGACAAATGGATATTTCTACCGGGGAATTTTGTACAAGTCTACTGCACCTGTACTTCAGATAAACTCAAATGGAAACTATTTCCAGGATGTAACCATCGACGCCCCTCAGTCGCTGCTCAATGGAAATCTGTTTATTGCCGGTGGGAATACATTCAAAAACAATGTTACAAATAACGGTACACTGCAGAATTATAGTAATAATTACTATACCCTGACTGTAGATGGTAATTTTACCAACAGTGGTTCGATAAAAAACAGTAATTATAGTCTTACAATAAATATTTCAGGAGATATTTCTAACAATGGTTCCTGGAAAAATACTCAAACAACCCTGACAGGTGCAAATAACCGGTCAATAACTCTCTTTAAGCGATTCGAAGGAACCAATTTTACGAAATCGGTGGCAGCCGGCAACCTGACTGCTACCACTGATCTGACATTTGATGGTACCGCGGTTGACCTGAACGGAACCCTGCTTACCCTACCGGATGATGGCTATTTATCGGTGCTTAATGGTAGTTTTGGTGATGCCGTAATTGCGGGCAATGATATTCATTTTAATACCCTTGCCGGTTACTGTTTTAGCACACAATTTACCACGGATGTAACCTTACATGGTGTTTTTCAGGCTGCCGGAGGAATAAGTTTTGATGGAAGCATCATAAATCAGGGTACCCTGAGAAGTCATAGTTCTAATTACTATAGTTTTACGGTAGCCGGAGATCTGGAAAACAATGGTGCGATCATGAATGGCGTTTATAACTTCACCTTAACGATCTTAGGCGATATTACAAACAACGGAACCTGGACCAACTATCGAACCACCCTTGATGGCGTTGCTGATCAGTACGTTTACCTGAACAATACGATTACTGGAAGGCTTTTGTTGGATGCCAACAATACCGGTTCAGGCAATTGGTTTGGGCCTTCGGGAACGCTGGTTGGAAACCCAAACTTTTCGGGGGCTACCGGTCAGGTATTAACCTTTCTTAATCCGGTGACGGACGCCTTTGAAGGACAATACTATCGCACCGGCAGTGGTGGAAACTCACGCTCAATATTCATTAATACGCCAGCCAATCCGGCAAGATCGGTTACCATGAATTTCCTGCTGGAAGGTTTATATCTTTCGGGTGGCACCATGAGTGCTTCTTTGGATGGTAATGCAAACCCGGTATTTGGTTCAGGCATCGCCGACCAGGTTACGATTGAGCTTCACGATAACAGTAATTATTCCAATGTTCTGTTCACCCGCGAAGGGGCGCTACTGGGCACCGATGGGACTGTTTCTTTCATAGTTCCCTGTAACTTCAGTGGCAGTTATTATCTGGCCATCAGACATAGAAGCGGTATTGTTACCGTAAGTGCCAATCCTGTTTCATTCAATACCCCTGATATAAACTATAGCTTTGATCAACCAAACAAAGCCTATGGAAACAACCTGGTACAAACCATTGATGGTTATTATGCCCTTTATAGTGGTGATGTAAATCAGGATGGGGTAGTAGATGTAAGCGATATGACTCCTGTGGATAATGAAGCAACGGAATTTGCTGTGGGATATCGAAATCCCGATGTCAATGGAGATGGTATCATCGATACCATTGATATGACCATTGTTGATAACAATGCTCAAAGTTTTGTTGCAGTAATAGTCCCTTAAGCAGATATATTTTAAAGTGCCGGATTGATTAGTATTGATCCGGCACTTTTGGTTTTGTGCCAGTGCGTTCTTCGATATTTTAAATAAACTGGATGAACGGTGCAATTAAACCTTACCTTTGCAAATATGAGTCTCGTCCGGATAGTGCATTTTCGCCCTAAAGCGTTGCACTGAGTTTATCGAAGTGGCCCAAAGACCCGCCCGCGTGCTCGCGCACCCAGGCAGGCTCAAAGAATCACTAAATTTAATTCTCTGATTTACAATTCTTTGTAAAGATGGTTTCTTAGTGCCTGCCAGCCGCAAGGTAGTGAAGGCTGATCTTAGTGGCATTTTTTTCTTTTACTCGGAGCGGCTTAAAATGTGGATTGTTTTACTGATAAAAGTTTAAGAGGTTAAGAAAAAATGGAAGACAGATCGGTGCTTGTGGGTATACTTAAAAGTTCGGTGGCAACCGGCTATTCTATTTTTCCTTATCACTGTAAAGAGAAGAAAAATTTTAATAAGGTAGTTGAGCGACTTACCCTGCTTAACCTTCCGGTTGCTGCACAATTTGGTGAAGCCGGAACAGAAATTACTAACCTGGCTGCTAAGGTTGAACCCCTTGCGCTGATGCAACGGTTTTCTAAGGATGGAGTAAGTCCAACAGCTTTCTTTGCCAAAGTGGACAAAAAGTATTTTAATGACGTTATCGAACCTTATTTCGATAAGCAGCTTCAGGGAATACTTTCATTGATGAAACAATTTAAAATTCCGCTTTATACCGATGTGGAAATGCCGCATCTTTATCCTGTAAATCAAATTCATTTTCAGGAAGAACCGGCAGACATCAGGTTGAAGTTTGTGAAACAGCCAGGATATACCTCTTATTTCTTAAAAGCCATCCATAATGGTCTGCCCATTGATTTGCAGCACGAGTCAAACATCATTCTTACCCATGAACCCTGCGCACTTATCAGTCAAAATAAATTGTTCGATTTTGCTGATCATTTCAATGGCAAACTGCTTAAACCATTTCTGGTTAAGGATGAATTACAGATTCCCGAAAGAATAGAAAAAAAATACTTCACCACCTTTTTAAAACAATTGGTCAATCGTTATGAGGTAGAGGCTGAGGGTTTTGAAATAAAAAAGGCCACCATCGATCCAGTTGCTCACCTGTTATTGGAAAAAGATTGGAAAGGCCAGCTTTCTCTTACGCTTCAGTTTAATTATGGGGGCAAATTTGTGCTGGCCAATAATCCAAATAAAAGTATTACCGAAGTGGTCAGCACTGAAAAAGGATTTAATTTCAAAAGCCTGAAGCGGAAAATGGCCTGGGAAAAAAGCCGTGGGCAAATGCTCGAAAAGCTCGGACTTAAGCCTTTTGGAGCTTCCTATCGGATTGTCAATAATGCTGGCATTTCAAATCAGTTTGACTTAATTTATTTTCTGCGAACCCATCTTTCATACTTAAAACAAGAGGGTTTTGAACTGGATCAGCAGCTTGCTGACCACTATGTATTGAATCCGGTAAATATTCGCAGCAGTTTAACTGCCCGGGGCTATTGGTTTGATCTGGATATGATTGTGCAAACAGGCGATTATAACATTGAATTTTATAAATTCAAAAAACATATTCTACAAAATGATCCGGTATATACCCTGCCTGACGGAACGATTTTTCTGATACCTCAGGAGTGGTTTGCCCGTTACCATAATTTGTTTTATTTTGCCCAGGATCATAAAAAAGGCATGATGCTTAATAAGTCGCAATATCGTGCATTGGGTGGCATGGGCCTTATGGAAATTGAAGCATTGGTAGCTAATGAAAATCAACATATTCCCCTCACATTGCCTGATATTCCAGGTGTGACATTGAGGCCCTACCAGGTATATGGCATTGGCTGGATGCGTCGTCATGCACTGAATGGGTTTGGCTGTTTACTTGCTGATGACATGGGTTTGGGCAAGACCCTTCAGGTAATTGCTCTGCTGGCACTTTTTTATGAGAATGAAAAACATCATCCCCTGAAACGGATTGCTTCAGCCGAAAATGCATTAAACGGCAGACAGATGAACCTGTTTGAGGACAATGCAGAGGGGGCTGTTCATGAATCCGGGCATGGAGTATCATCTTCTCAGTCACGCAAACCGGTGAGTCTTATTGTAATGCCGGCATCCATTGTTTTTAACTGGGTGAATGAAATAAAGCGGTTTACTCCCTGGCTCAGCATTTATGTGCATACCGGTGGCGGCAGAAAGACTTCAGCCATAGGATTTGATCATTATCATGTAGTTCTTACCACCTACGGGACGCTTCGTGCAGACATTGATTTGCTCGAAACACTCAATTTTGGTTATGTTGTGCTGGATGAAAGTCAGGCCATTAAAAACCCGGCTTCAAAGTCAGCACAATCAGCATTCAGATTAAATGCCCTTCACCGTATTGCTCTTACGGGGACACCGGTTGAAAACAGTTTGATCGATTTGTGGTCTCAGCTTAATTTCTTAAATCCTATGATGCCCGGGAGTCAGGCTGATTTCAATCAAAGATTTATAAAATCATCTGATGCAGAACTAGCCAATAAGGATTTGCTCGAAATGACAGAACCCTTCATACTGCGTCGTACCCGTAAGCAGGTGAATGCTGAGCTGCCACCACTTACCGAAATTGTTACTTACTGCACCATGGCTGATGGTCAGCAAATATTGTATGAATCTGAGAAGTCAAAAATGCGCAACCACCTGATGAGTGCCATGGAGGGGTCTCAATCCGGAAATACTGCTATGATGGCGCTGCGTGCGTTGATGCACCTCAGACAACTGGCCATTCATCCGCGTATGATTGATCCAGACAGTGAACTGGAGAGTGGCAAGTTCGAAGAAGTCATCTCCATGCTTACAACCATTCTTGCAGGGGAAGGCAAAGTACTGCTCTTTTCTTCATTCGTTAAACATTTAAACCTCATAAAAGAGTGGCTTGATGAGCAAAATATCGATTACGCCATGCTTACCGGCTCCACGGGAAAAAGAGAGCAGGAAGTCGGTAAATTCAAAAAAGACAAAGAGAAACGGATATTTCTAATTTCACTCAAGGCAGGTGGGGTAGGGCTAAATCTCACCGAAGCGTCTTATGTTTTTCTACTCGATCCCTGGTGGAACCCAGCCGCAGAGCTGCAGGCTGTTGCCCGGGCATACCGCATGGGACAGCATGAAAAAGTATTTGTTTACCGGTTTGTGAGTAAGGATAGTGTAGAAGAAAAAATAATTGCATTGCAACAGCAAAAACTAACGCTTGCTTCTGACGTTATTACTACCGATTTCACACTGAGAGATATGAATACCGAAGAAGTATTGCAACTGTTCTCGTAATAAATTCTGAAAACAGGAATAATCAGAACCTGACTTTAATAAAATATTTGGGAGGCAATAAATTTTTGACCTAAATTTGTACTCATGGTGCCTTGTGCATCTTATTAAAAAGTGAAAAATTTTATGCCTGACACCTCCAATAACCTGCTTACCCGGAAATTTTATTTCGATGATACCGCCTTCAGTAATCTGATGAAAAAGCGGATTTATAATGTTTTGTTAATCGCGAGTAATTACGATTCTTTTGTGCTGGAAGGGGATGGCCGCATAGACGAGCAGCTTTTTGTGGAATATGTCTCATTAAATTTGCGGTATCCGCCTCAGTTTATTCAGGTTGCTTCAGAAGAAGAGGCCATGGAGGTGTTGAGAACTCAGAATGTTAATCTGATCATTACCATGCTTAGCATGGGAAAAGCAGAGAATTTTGATTCTGCAAGGCGCATCAAGGCCAGTTATCCTGACAAACCGATTGTTGTGCTTACTTCCTTCTCCAGAGAAGTATCGCTGGCTCTTGCTACTGAAGATACTTCTGCCATTGATTATGTGTTCAGCTGGCTGGGAAATGCTGACCTTCTTCTGGCAATCATCAAACTGATAGAAGACAGAATGAACGCAGATAATGACGTGAAGGTGGTCGGAGTGCAGGTGATATTACTCATTGAGGATTCCATTAGGTTTTATTCCAGTTATCTGCCCAATATTTATAAAATCATCTTCAAGCAATCAAAGTCGTTTATGACCGAAGGCCTGAATGAACACCAGATGATGTTGAGAATGCGGGGAAGACCTAAGATTTTACTTGCGACCACTTACGAAGAGGCCATAACCCTATACGAACGTTATAAAAATAATCTGCTTGGCATTATTACAGATACTTCTTATCCACGGCAAGGGAAGGAGGATGAACATGCAGGGGTAATGTTCGTACAAAAAGTGAAACAGGACGATGACTTTATTCCTATCCTGATGCAATCGTCTGATATTGCCAATGCTGAAATTGCCAGAAATCTGCGTGTGGGATTTCTGCACAAGCACTCCAAAACACTCTCCATTGAATTGCGCAATTTCATTATCCAATATTTTGCCTTCGGTGATTTTGTTTTTATTGATCCTGTTACCAAAGAAGAAGTTGCGAGAGCAGCCGATCTGAAAGCCTTACAGCAAAAAATATTTGAGATACCTGATGATTCTCTTTCGTATCATGTATACCGGAATCATGTGTCAAAGTGGTTATATGCCCGTGCCATTTTTCCACTGGCAGAATTATTCAGGGATTTGCGCCCAGATGATTTTGCTGATCTGGACGAAATCAGACGTTTCGTTTTTGATGCCATAGCCAGTTTCAGACTCAACAAAGCAAGAGGCATTATTGCAGAATTCAACCGGGAGAGCTTTGACGAATACCTGAGTTTTACACGTGTAGGACAGGGCTCCATTGGCGGCAAAGCAAGGGGACTGGCTTTTCTTGACTCTATGATCAAACGAAATCAGTTGCTTGACCGGTGGCCCGGCGTGATGGTAGCCATCCCGCGCACAGTGGTTTTAGGTGCCGACATCTTTGATGATTTTATGGAAGAAAATGATCTGTACAAAGTTGCCCTGTCTGACCGGAGTGATGAAGAAATTCTGGATCATTTTTTAGCGGCACGTCTGCCATTCAGATTGCACGAAGACCTGTTTACTTTCATCAGTGTAGTGAGTAAACCCATTGCCATACGTTCATCGAGTATGCTTGAGGATAGTTATTACCAGCCATTTGCCGGGATTTATTCCACCTACATGGTGCCCAATTTTGTTGATGACGAACGGCTGACCATCGAAAATCTGAGCAATGCCATTAAAAGTGTATATGCTTCTGCATTTTATCACGATTCCAAGTCATACATGACGGCCACTTCCAATATTATAGATGAGGAAAAAATGGCCATTGTTTTACAGGAAGTAAGTGGAACACGTTTTAATGATCGCTATTATCCTTCTATTTCAGGGGTTGCGCGTTCCATCAATTTCTATCCCATAGAACCTGAAAAACCTGAGGATGGTATTGTAAACATTGCCCTGGGGCTGGGAAAGTATATCGTAGATGGTGGACTTACTTTGAGATTTTCTCCTAAATATCCCAAAAAGATTCTACAGCTATCCACGCCTGAATTTGCATTGCGTGAAACACAAAAGCATTTTTATGCACTCGACCTTAGACCCGGCAGTTTTATTCCCTCAACCGACGACAGCTCAAATCTGTTGAGACTGAACATTGCTGATGCTGAAGCTGACGGTTCATTGCATCATATTGTTTCTACTTATGATTATGAAAATCATATGCTTCGTGATGGTATGTTAAGTCCGGGTAAACGCATAGTAACTTTTTCAAACATATTGCTACATGGTGTGTTTCCCCTGGCTGATATTCTTTCTACCCTGCTTGAAACCGGACAACGTGAAATGAGTAAACCGGTGGAGATTGAATTCGCTGTTGACCTGAATCAGCCGAAGGGTAGTCCGTCACTTTTTAATGTTTTGCAAATCAGGCCTATTGTTGATAATAGAGAGACCATAGCCGCTCATCTGGATGAAATAAAGAACGAGGATACCATTATTTTCGCACTTAAGGCCCTGGGAAATGGCATTACCAACAATGTATCGGATTTTATTTATATAAAACCTGAAGCTTTTAATCCTGCACACAATTCAAATACAGCCATGCGCATTGGCAAACTGAACGATCAAATGATCGCCGCACACAGGGGATATATTCTTGTTGGCCCTGGCCGTTGGGGAAGTGCGGATCCGTGGCTTGGAATTCCGGTAAAATGGCCCCAGATTTCCGCTGCCCGTGTCATCGTTGAGTCTGGCCTCCGCCATTATCGCATTGACCCCAGTCAGGGTACTCATTTTTTTCAAAACCTTACTTCTTTCGGCGTCGGTTATTTCACCATCAATCCCTTTTTAAAGGACGGACATTATGATCTTGATTTTTTAAATGAACAACCAGCCGTATATGAAGACGAAGTAATCCGTCATGTGCAGTTCAACCAGGCAGTGGTAACTCTCATTGATGGAAAAAAGAATATGGGTGTTATTTTAAAGCCTGGCAAGGCCACTGCCGTTCTCGAAGGGTAAGGATAATTCTCAACAGCCTTCTTTCAGATAGTCCCTGAGTTGCGCTGTTTCAGGCCGGTTGAAAAGTATTTCAGGCAGCCCTTGTTCAACAATGCTACCTTCACTCATAAATACTACATAATCAGCCATACGCATGGCCTGACGCAACGAATGTGTTACCAGGATGATGGTATAGTTCTTTTTTAATTCACCGAAACTTCGTTCTATAATATTGCTTGATTTGGGATCTAATGCCGAAGTTGGTTCATCGGCAAGTATTATGGTAGGTTTTACGGCCAGACCGCGGGCCAGGCAAAGCCGCTGTTGCTGACCTATTGACAGGCAGCTTGCAGGTTCATTCAGCCGGTTTTTTACCTCTTCCCACAAACCCACTTCTCTTAGGTGTTTCTCTACATTAAAAGCCAGGAGTTTTTTATCACGTACTCCTTTCAGCTTAATGCCATAAGCAACATTTTTGAATATGGATAGTGGCAGCGGATAAGGACGTTGTGATAGCAAGCCCATCTTTCGACGAATGTCGGGAACATTTTTTGAAGTGTTCAGTATATCCTTATCGTCAATAAAAATCCGGCCGCTTACTTTCAATTCTTTATAGAGATCGGTGAGTTTGTTGATACATTTGAGCAGGGTTGTTTTTCCACAGCCCGAAGGGCCAAGCAGAACGGTGATCTGATTTCGCGGGATAAGCAGATTGACATCGTTGAGAATGTGAAGATGGTCAGCATAAACATGCAGGTTTTCCATTCTAAGAACCGGAGTCAGATTTTTCGTAACTGTTATT
Organism: Bacteroidales bacterium UBA5281; assembly: GCA_002410555.1. Taxonomy (GTDB): domain Bacteria; phylum Bacteroidota; class Bacteroidia; order Bacteroidales; family Lentimicrobiaceae; genus Lentimicrobium. The sequence goes on from DHSR01000080.1 coordinate 18,128, forward strand.
GATGATGTTTCGATAGGCTGTTTTCTTATTTCTTGAAGGAGAATAGACATAATATTACCGGATATTGGTTTGTGAAAATCGCATGGAGAATAAACGGGCACTCAGACTGATAACGAGTATAATTGTCGTAAGGATGAGTGCGGAGGCAAAGGCGCGCTCCCTGACTTCAGGTATGGGTGAACTGAGTTGGAAAAAAATGGCAAGCGGCAGGGTAGCGGCTGGTTCATCCAGGTTAACGGGTATTTGGTCGCTGTAGCCTGCGGTAAACAATACCGAAGCCGCATCTCCAATGGCACGTCCAAAGCAGAGCAGTACTGCGGTGATAAATCCCTGGAAACCCTGTTTCAGCATTATCTTGTATGCCGTTTCACAACGGGTAGACCCCAGGGCGAGGCTGGCTTCCATTAGCCCTTTCGGGATGGTACTCAGAATCTCATCAAAAGTACGTACCATTATTGGCAATACCAGCAGAGACACCGTAATAATGCCTGCCAATAAGGAGGCATTCATGCCCAGAAACAACATCATGGCAAATCCAAAAGCACCATATACAATTGAAGGAATCCCCCATAAGGTGTCAAGAAGAAATCTGATGGTATTTTGGGTGCGCTTATAACGCATCAGATACACATTAAGGTAAAGTGCTGCCGGCATTCCGATGATCATAGCAATAAATGTGGCCCCTGAGGCAATATATAAAGATCCGATTATTGCATTTAGCACTCCGCCTTCTCCACCGTAATAGTATCCGCCTTTTGGTGTTTTCAGCAGTATATCCCACGAAAGTGCACTTATTCCCTTGTAAAAAATAACACCAATAATAAACACAAGTACGGCAATCAACGCATAAGTCATCAAAGCGGAAATAATCTTAAAAAACAATTCTTCGAAGCGTTTGCGGTATTTCATTTTTTGCGGGTTTTGTGTATTAAAAACCTGAATATCAGGTTAATGATTACAATGATAATAAATAATACCAGGGCAGCAAACATCAAGGCAGAGTCATAAAGAGGTATTGAGAGCATTTCTCCATAATTATTGGCAATGAGTGCCGGCAAAGGATAGGCAGGATCAAGCGGGTTAAATGAGTTGCTCACTACGTTGCCCACCACCATCATAACAGCTATGGTTTCACCAAAAGCTTTCGCTATACCCAGGCCAAAAGCAGCAATAATGCCCGGATAATTCCCCCGGATTACCACATGCTTAACCGCTTCCCATGAAGTAGCTCCGAGTGACAGCGATGCCTCTCTTAATCCGCAGGGTACAGTGCGAAAAATTTCAATGAGCATATTCAGGCTATATGGTATGCACATTACGGCAAGTACACTTCCTCCGGCAAGAACAGAATAGCCCGTGGAAGTTGTGCCGAGTGCTGGCGCGAGATAATCACCAATGAAAGGAACAACAATTAATATTCCCCACACCCCATAAATTACAGAAGGCAATCCGGAAAGAATGTCAATTACCGGATGCATTATCCTGAGTAAAAATCTTGACGAAAACTGGGTCAGATAAATCGCAGCAAAAAGACAAAAGGGAAGCGAGAGTAAAAAGGAAATCAGCGTAACATATAATGATCCGCTTATAAAAGACCAGAATCCGAAGCTGCTCCGCGAGGGTGCCCAGTTTGTAGAAAAAACCAGTTGCCTTAGTGAATGATGTTCCAATAAAGGTATAGATTTCAGATATAATCCTGTACCTATTACCAGCGGTAAGATAAAGAGTATGATCAGTGAAATAAGCATCCACTTTCCATTAAAGCTGTCCACTATACGACGCCTTAATTCCATGGTTATTCGAATTTTGCCAGGTTTGCTTTGAGTTGCTCATCAGGAAGTGGAACATACCCTGCTTCTTTAACATATTGCTGGCCGTCGGTGATAACCCAGCGCAAAAAGTCAATCACTTTCTGCTTGCGTGGCCGTCCTTTAGATACAAAATACAGTTCCCGGGCCGGGGGTGAAGGGTATATGCCTGTTGAGATGGCCTGTAATAATTCATCAAAAGATGCATAAAAATTTTCATCCGGATCAATCATATCATTAGCATTCAGATCAAGTGGAATTACCTCAATACCGGGTCTTTTTTTATTGGTTTTTACATCATACGCATAAGCGGTGTTATTAAATCCCATTCCTAAAACATCTTTAATCACCGCTTCTGCCAATCCAGGATCCCCATATATACCCACTCCCAGTAAATTTTCCTGATGGCCGCCCAGATAATGGGCCCAGGTTTCAGCCGCGCCACAGGCATCAGACCGGGTATACAGTACAATATTGGCATTTTTCTGCAATGGGGTAAGTTGATTCCAGCTTGAGATGTTACCGGTAATAAAAGCCTGCCTTAATTTTTCCCGGGTAATCCCATGCAGCAGGATGGAGTCAATAAATGGATTTTGGCTGCTGATGGTAGGAATAACGGCATCTACGCATACTCCTGTCCACCATACTCCCCGTTTTATTTCTTCGGGAGAGATTTCCCGCGAAAACATACCCAGATCAACCGTCTGAGCCAGAGCATCAGCCATTCCTTTGCCTGCTCCGCCACCGGAAATATTGAACCTGACTTCCGGATGTAGTTTTTGATATTCCTCCGCCCATTTCACTGCCATAGGATAGAGGGCAAAAGCTCCTGAAAGGTTAATGGTATTGCTTTTTCGTTGTTCCGAAGCGCAGGAAGTTAACAGCAGTGTTGCCATTATCAGCATGCATGTGTGCTTTCTCATTGTATTATTGCTGTTAAATTAAGGTATTGATTATTAGTTCTTTGGTATATCCCAAAGGTGGTGTTAAGTCAAAAGCAATATTAAGCAATGCCAAGCAGAAGCAAATTCGACTTTAGACGTAAAATGCAGAGTAAGTGTTTTGACGGACAAATACGTTTATAAACGTATATGGATGTTGTTGAACGGAGGTATGATTTTGGCATACCCATTGTTATACGGAAAGACATATTTTTGTAATTTTTAAATTTGGTGGATGTCAAATAGATACAAATGGTTGTTGGGTAGTGGTTTACTGCTGATCATGTTGGTAATCTCCTTTTTTGCCATACGCAATCCATTGTTGCGCTATGTAATTAACAATCGCATTAAGCTTATCGAACAACGTATTGGGGCAGATATAGCATACCAAACCATAGCTTTCCACGGTTTAACCGGGGTGCAAATCAATCGCTTGTGTGTATTGCCTTCCCCGGGTGATACCCTGTTGCAGATAAATAAAATAAATGTAGCTGTCAACGCCCTCTCTATACCCGGTTTAAAGTTAAGGGTAAATCAGGTAATTATGGATCAACCGCACATGAGACTGTGGCGCAGGGATGGTAAGAGCAATTATCTGTTTCTTTTTCAATCTTCGGAAGATACACTTAAAAAACTGGATACTACAGCCAGAATCAGGGACTATAACGAGTTGGTGAAGAGTATTTTTGGGCCTGTTTTCCGGTATATTCCCCGAAGAATTGAAATCAGGCAGGCACAACTTAATGCAGATATGGATGATTACTCCTTTGAACTTGTCATGGATGACCTGACCATGCATGATGGCCGGTTTTCCACATTGCTTAAGCTTATGGATAATGGTCAAAAAAAGCAATGGAAAGTCGACGGAGGGATAGATTCCCAGGGGCATACCATGAATTTTAAGCTGGCTTCAAATGATACCTTACCGTTTGAAATGCCCTATCTGGAATACCGCTGGGATTTGCTCCTGGCTTTTGATTCACTTCAGGTGAGCCTTAGCTATTCCACTCCCTCAAATGAGCTGTCAATACTTAAAGGTAAGGCAATGGCATGGCAACAGGTGATTCATCATCCCGACATTTCACCTTACGATGTTAATTTGAGCAGGGGCTTCACCAATTTTAACTTCAGATTTGGACAAAGCTGGGCAGAAGTGGACAGTGCCACAAGCATTACATATAACAATCAGCGGTTTCACCTCTTTGCACGGTATGATCAGTTGCCTGAAAATCGAATACAACTGTTTGTTAATGAAACAAACATGGATGCCCAGGCTTTTTTTGGTAGTCTGCCTGCGGGTCTTTTTACCAATCTGGCCGGGATTAAAGTTTCCGGCACCCTGGATTTCAATCTGATTTTTGATTATTATCCCCGTCGCCCTGACTACCTGGTGTTTCACTCAGCACTGGAATCTGATGATTTTAAGTTGCTGCGTTATGGGGCTACCAACTTTGCCATTATCAATGACCCCTTTATATATACTGCCTGGGAGAAAGGTGTGCCTGTGAGAAGCTGGATGGTAGGCCCTGAAAACCCGGATTTCAGGCCACTCGATCAGTTTCCGGCCCACCTTAAGTATGCCATTATGACCTCCGAAGATGGGGCGTTTTACCATCACCGGGGTTTTATTCCCGATGCCATCCGCGAAAGCATCATCACCAATCTAAAACAGAAACGTTTTGCACGGGGTGGAAGCACCATCAGCATGCAGCTGGTGAAGAATGTGTTTCTTAACCGGAATAAAACCATTACCCGTAAACTTGAAGAAATGCTGATTACCTGGCTTATTGAGCATGAGCGTTTGGTAAGTAAAGATCGCATGCTTGAAGTATATCTTAACATCATTGAAACCGGCCCCGGAATATATGGAATGACTGAAGCTGCCCGCTATTACTTCAATAAAGAGGTGAAAAATCTAAATCTTGCGGAAAGTATATTTCTGGCAAGCATAGTGCCCAGACCAAAAGCCTTTAAATATTCGTTTACTGAAGATGGGAAACTTAAACCTTATCTTGAAAGTTATTATTCACTGGTATCTTCAAAAATGATGTCGAAAGGCTGGATTCCTCCCGAGGCGTTCAATTCCCTGGAACCTGAGGTAGTGCTGAGTGGTCCGGCCAAATATCAGATAGCTGCTCCTTTGGATACTATTCCTGAGTCCGGCAAAGAAAAAAGAGGCTTCTTTAATTTTGACTGGCTTAAAAAGCACTGAAGCCGGTCTTAAAGAATGTTAAAACACTACCGGCCAAAAACACCTCATTGGTTGAGTTGGTGGTTTATTAACTAAATTTGTACTTCTGTTAAACACTATAAAAGATGAAAACCCGCTCGATTAAACACAGGATAACTAATAATACGCTGATTTTTGTTACCTTGATTGTCTTTACCAGTCTGTTACCATTGATGAGCCACGGGCAGTTTCTGCGTGAAAATCCCCGGGCCACCGTTCAGAAGTTTGCAGCCATGCTGGAAATCATAAATTATTATTATGTAGATACCGCCAATAGTGCCGACCTCACCGAGGATGCCATAGTGGCCATGCTTAAAGAGCTTGATCCACATTCCATGTATTTGTCGAAAGAAGATGTGAAAAAAGCCAATGAGCCATTACAGGGTAATTTTGAAGGTGTCGGAATACAATTTCAACTGTTTCATGATACCATTCTGGTGGTTGCTGCCGTGCCCGGAGGGCCTTCTGACAAGCTGGGAATACTGGCAGGTGATAAAATCATCACCATCAATGGTGAAGATGCTACCGGAAAGAAAATATCCAATAATTATGTGATGGAACGTCTGCGTGGGCCGAAAAATTCAAAGGTTACCGTAGGTATCAAGCGTAAAGGTCGAAAAGACATCATTGATTACACCATTGTGCGCGATAAAATTCCGCTCAATAGCGTGGATGCTTCTTTTATGGTTAGCGATACCATTGGCTACATAAAGCTTACCCGCTTTGCGCGCACTTCACTCGCCGAAGTAAAACAGGCACTTCAGACACTTCGCAAAAGCGGTATGAAGGACCTTATACTCGACCTTCGTAATAATTCGGGCGGATATCTGGATGTTGCCATTGATCTGTCAGACGAATTTCTTGACAACGATAAACTTATCGTATATACGGAGGGCATGCGAAGCCCGCGTACCAACTACAAATCCACATCTAGAGGTTCATTTAAGCAGGGACGCATCATTGTAATGGTAAACGAGGGAAGTGCTTCAGCCAGCGAAATTGTAGCCGGTGCCATTCAGGATTGGGACCGGGGTCTTATACTTGGTCGCCGGTCGTTCGGTAAGGGATTGGTTCAGCGCCCCTTTAATCTGCCCGACAGCAGTGTAGTCAGATTAACCACCGCGCGCTATTATACCCCAAGTGGACGCTGCATTCAAAAACCATACGATAATGGAACCGAGGATTATTACGCAGACCTCCTCAAACGATTTGAACATGGTGAATTTGTTTCGGCCGACAGCATTAAATTTCCCGATTCCATTAAATATTACACCCCTTCAAAACGTATTGTTTACGGAGGTGGAGGCATTATGCCCGATGTGTTTATTCCCATTGACACCGCGGCTAACTCAAAATATTATTCCGATCTGTTCCGTAAAGGTCTGCTCAATGAATATACCATTGATTATCTGGATAAACACCGGGCTGAACTTAAACGCAAATATCCAACTATAACGGATTTTAAAAAGAATTTTACCATTACCGACGAACTTTTTGAAGACTTTTTAGCCTTTGCTGAGAAAAATGAAGTTCCCCGTGATGAGGAAGGCATTGAACGGTCGGGTAAGGAAATTAAAACCATCATTAAGGGGCTGATAGCACGCAATATGTTTGATGTTAGTGCTTATTTTGAAGTAATTAGTCCAATAGACCGCGAACTGATGCAAGCCATAAAAAGTATTCAGGACGATGCTCTTTTCCGAAAGCTAAGCATTGCCATGTAAGTTTTTATGGTTATTTTGGCAGGTCAGTTTTAAGCATTTATCCAGTTCGGGAAATGTAGAAACATTTTTTTCAATATTTATGCTTTTGAGGGCTACAGATCAAAAATCTATCACTAAATTTGTGTAACTTTATATTCGAACCTGTAATTTAACTAAAAAAACGGAGCCCGATGGTGAATATTGAAACTAAGTATATGGGTCTTTCACTGAGAAGCCCTTTAATTGTAGGTAGCTCAGGATTAACCAGTTCTCTGAAAAATATAGAGGAATTTGCGCATCGGGGTGCCGGAGCGGTAGTGCTTAAATCTTTATTTGAAGAACAAATTCAACTTGAAATTTCACATACGGCATCACATGATATTCCTGGTAACTATTACCCCGAAGCTGAGGATTATATCAGTAATTATAGCCGGCAACACCGATTGAATGAATATCTTGATTTAATTCGCAAAGCGAAACAATTGGTGGATATTCCCATTATTGCCAGTATCAACTGCATTAGTGCAGATGAGTGGACGGTGTTTGCGCGTAAAATTGAAGAGGCCGGAGCCGATGCTCTTGAACTTAATATTTTTGTGCTTCCAAGCGATCCCTCGCATGGAGCAGAGGAAAATGAAAAACTTTATTTCAATATTTTGGATGAAGTCAAAAAACAGGTGAAAATCCCTCTTGCGCTTAAGGTGAGCTATTATTTTTCAGGCCTGGCAAAAATGATGTTAAAGCTTTCCTGGGCAGGAGCCAACGGCATAGTGCTTTTTAATCGTTTTTATTCCCCTGATATCAACATAGACACAATGAAGGTAGTTTCTTCGCATGTGTTCAGTACGCCCGAAGAAATTGCCCTGTCATTGCGATGGGTGGCAATGCTGAGTGACCGCCTCTATTGCGATATCTGTGCTTCTACCGGGGTTCACGACAGTAGTGGACTTATTAAACAATTGCTTGTTGGAGCCAAAGCAGTGCAGGTTGCATCTACACTTTATAAAGTTGGTTTTCAACAGATTGATGCTATGAATTCAGGTTTAAAACAATGGATGGAAAAGCATGGGTTTAAGGACATAGCAGATTTTAATGGCAAGATGAGCTTTAAAAAATCAGACAATCCGGCGGTTTACGAACGGGTACAATTCATGAAACACTTTGCAGGGATTGAGTAAATCCCTCACTGTAATTATTCGTCGGGGGAGATATTGATGCTCTGCGCAGCAAGCCAGCCGGTTGAAAATGCAGCCTGAATATTATATCCTCCCGTATCTCCGTCTACATCCATCACTTCACCAGCAAAATATAGATGCCTGGTAATCCTGGACTCCATGGTTGATGGATGGATCTCATTCAGGGCTACCCCTCCGGCAGTTGCCATAGCTTTTTTATATCCCGCCAGTTTTTGTACCTCAAAAGGGTAAGCACAGCAATCATTTATCAGCTTTTTCCGTTGCATTCTAGAAACTTCGGCCAGCGGTTTTTCCGGAGAGAGCTGATTTAATTTTAGTAAAGCAAGGCCCAGATTTCTAACCATGGATTGATGTCGTAGGAAGGAAAGGAGTGTAGTATTCCCGGCCTGACTTTGCTGCAGAAAATGTGTTTCCAGTTTTTCTGGTGATGTTCCTGCAAGATTCACTTTTAACACATCACCCGGAATGATATAACGCGAAAAATCTATAATACCCGGACCTGAAAGCCCGGTATGGGTAAAACCCACATCACCCCGGTGCTCTTGTATAAGCGTGCCTCTTCTGAACAGGAATATCTTAGCTGCGCGCAATGAAATTCCTGAGAGTGAAGAAAATGGATAGGCATTTGGAATCACCGGACATAAAGCAGGTTGGGTGGCGGTAATGGTATGCCCCAGAACCCTGGCAAATTTAAACCCATCCCCATCGGAGCCGGTTGAGGGATAAGACAATCCACCAGTGGCAATAAGCAAATGATTGCAGGTGTATGTATGGCAATCCATTGAAACAATGAACTTCTTCTTTACTTTCTGAACCTTCACAACTGCTTTACCGTATGACAGTTCTACATTCCTTTTTTTTATTTCTGTCAGTAGCGCATCCAATATGTCCGCTGCCTTTAGTGAGTGTGGGAAGACTTTGCCGTTTTTATCTATAAATAGCTTGATGCCGCGGTCTTCAAAGAAATCAATAACATTTTTGTTGGTATATCCATTCAGGGCGTGTGACAGAAAAGAGTAATTGCTGCCATAATGCCTGTTAAAGTCATCTATTTTTCCGCTGTGGGTGAAATTACATTGACCGTTGCCCGATATCATCAGTTTTCGGCCCGGTACTTTGTTTTTCTCTATCAGCAGTACCTTTTCCCGGGTGAGATGTGCTGCCGCAAATAGCCCGGCAGGGCCACCGCCTATGATGATGGTATGAAAATGACCGGAAGGTTTCATCCTGCGAAATTAAGAATTTGCAGGGGGCTTTTTTTAGCTTTTGCAAAAATTTTCCTTACCGGAAAGGCATGCAAATAAAATTTACCTTTGTCACCAAAGCAAATTTATGATTGATCAGATACTAAAACATTTCGATATCACTAAGTTAAATCCCATGCAGGAAGCAGCATTAAACGCCATACAGCCGGGCAAAGATGTAATACTGCTTTCTCCCACCGGGAGTGGCAAAACACTGGGTTTCCTGCTTCCTTTACTCAGGATGCTTGACGACAGACAGCCGGGTGTACAGGCCATGGTGATCGCGCCATCGCGTGAACTGGCCATACAGACAGGGGAGGTGTTTAAAAAAATGCAAACGGGATATAAAGTAATTACTGCATATGGCGGGCATGCCATGCGTATTGAACGCAACAACCTTACCGAACCTCCGGCGCTTATTGTGGGAACCCCGGGGCGCATAGCCGATCACCTGAAGCGAAACACCTTTGACCCTGCCGTTATTAGCGCACTCATCCTTGATGAATTTGACAAATCGCTGGAACTGGGGTTTGCTGCGGAGATGAAATTCATAATTGCTCAACTAAATAATTTAAGAACACGGGTGCTCACTTCAGCCACCATGCTGAATGAAATTCCGGAATTTACAGGTGTACAAAATCCTCTTTTGCTTGATTTTACACTATCTGCACCCCCGTTGAAGCTAAACTTCTCAGCACTGCGTGCTTTAAATCAGGATAAACTCCAACTTCTTTTTCATTTGCTGTGTACTCTGGGTAATGAGCCTGGCCTTATTTTTTGTAATCATCGCGATACTGTCGAACGTATCAGTGAACTGTTAAACGGCAAAGGCATCATTCATGGAATTTATCATGGGGGACTGGATCAGGCGCAACGGGAGCTGGCACTCATCCGCTTCCGCAATGGAACACATCACATTTTAATTACCACCGATCTGGCTTCACGTGGACTCGATGTGCCAGAAATAATGCATATAATTCATTATCAGATTCCTGCAACAGCATCGGTTTTAACCCATCGTAACGGACGTACTGCCCGTATGCATGCTTCAGGCACTGCATGGTTGTTGCTGGGCATAAATGATGTAGTTCCTGAATTTATCGAACCACCACCCGTTTTAATCCAGTTACCCGAATCAGTTAATCTGCCTCAGCCCACGCCATGGGAAACGGTTTATCTGAGCCTGGGGAAAAAGGATAAGGTGAATAAAGGAGATGTGGCCGGGTTTCTGATACAGAAAGGTAAATTGCCAGCAGATGCATTAGGGCGGATAGAAGTAATGGATCACATGGCATTTGCAGCAGTAAAAAGACCGTTTTGCCATAAAATGCTCCGAAAAATAAGGGGGCATCCGCTTAAAAAGAAAGCAGTGCGTGTGGATTTGGCTGGTTGAAAGAGTTTTAGTTGTTGGTTTCCTGCATCTTATATACTGCTGCATTCACATTCATGCCGGCACCAACCGAAGCAAAAACAAAATGGTCGCCTGGATTCAGAATGTGATTTTTTACCTGATCTTTAATGATCATATCATAAAGAATGGGTAAGGTTGCCACCGAATTGTTGCCCAGCCACGATATAATCATTGGCATGGAGAATTCTGGTCTTTCTTTACGTCCATAAAGCTCATACAAACGGCTCACAATGGCGTCGTCCATTTTTTCGTTGGCCTGATGAATGAGAACGCGCTGGATGGCATCAATTGCTACACCGCTTTTATCAATGGCTGCTTTAATTGCCATAGGAACTGTCTTTAAGGCATATTCATAAAGTTTCCGTCCATTCATCTTCAGGTAAAGATTGGTGCCTTCTGCGGTTTTATATGACTTGTCCATTTTTAGGTAATAAGCCTGATCTACTGCATCGGTGCGGGCTACATGCGATAGCAGTCCTACCGGCGTGTCACTTTCCACAGCGGTAAGTATAACTGCACCTGCACCATCCGAATAAATCATGCTATCGCGATCGTGTGGATCGCTGACGCGCGAAAGGGTTTCAGAGCCAATGACAAGTATATTTTTGACATCGCCCGAGCGAATAAAATAGTTGGCATGTATTACTGCCTGTAGCCATCCCGGACAACCAAAAGGCAAATCATATGCAATGGTTTCCGGATTGCGGATTCCAAGCTTATGCTTAACCCTTGAGGCAATGGTAGGTACGGTATCTATATGTGTGTCACCGGCTTTTACATCACCGAAATTATGTGCCACAATAATATAATCCAGCAATTCCTTATCAAGACCGGCATCAGCAATGGCTTTTTCGGCAGCCATAAATGCAATGTCGGAGCATACCAGGTTATCTTCAACATAACGGCGCTCACGGATACCGGTAATGTTTTTGAACTTCTCAATAATTTCTGCAGTAGGAAGATTTATGGGTTCACCTGAAGATTCAAAAAAAGTGTTTTTTGAAAATCCGGTATTAGCTATCCGCCGGGTAGGCAGGTAACTTCCGGAACCGGTGATTATCGTGTAAATTTGTTTTGGCATTGTTTGAAAAAGAGAGTTATTTTAAATAAAATTGGATTGTATAGTATTAACAACTGTTTTAACAATTGGTTTTCATGTCAGCTTATGTTTGTTCAGGTATCCCTTTGCGAAGCAATATCAATAATTTGCGAAAAACTTACTGAAGCCAGATGATTGGTTCTGGAATACAATTGGCTGGCGAACGGAATGCACTGATGAGTTACCTTTAATCGCAGAAACGAGGTATCCAGGTCATTCTCACCAAGGCGAATGCGGTCGAGTGCATCAGCATCTTTAAGTAAAAAAAGAACTTTTTGTGATTCATCATCAGTTGAAGAAATTGAAGGAACATCAGGCAGTGAATGCAGACTAACCGCATAAGCTATCTGTTGCAGATTGGCTTCGGAAGCGCCGTTTCGTTTAAATAAGTCGTGATATTCAACCAGATAATTTTCCACGGCATCACGGCCATGGCGGGTGCAGTAGCCATCGTGCCTGCGTGCCATATCGTGAATATATGCAGCAAAAAATGCAGTTCTTGCCTCGCTTTCAAAACCAGAAAGTACGCCCAGGTTTAAAACATGTATCATTACCCGGTAAGTGTGCATAATGCCATGAAGTCTGCTTGCACGGAAAAACTGATCAGGCTGCAGACTGAATTCATCAAAACAAATCGGATACCTTTTCACCGCCTCGCCGAAATTAATATTACCTGCTGTCATCATGATAATAACATGTTTTGAACGATGGGTTTCAGCCCGGCAAAGAAAAATTCAACAGCTATCACCATCATAATCAGTCCCATAAGTTTGGTCATGATTTTGTTCCCGGTTTCTCCCAGAACTTTTACCAGTTTTCCTGAACCCAGAAGTATGGCTAAGGTAACCATCAGGATGAGTATGATGGAAACCAACAGGATGATCTTTAATGCCAGGGTATCACTGTCTTCCATCAACACAATAGAATTGGTAATGGCACCGGGTCCTGCAATTATTGGTATGGCAAGAGGTGTAATGGAAATGTCGTCAACATAGTTTTTGATCATGTCTTCATCCATTTTCATTTTACTCACTTTTGCCTGAAGCATATCATAACCCATAATAAAGAAGATGATACCGCCCACAACTCTGAAACTGTTCACTGATATGCCGAAGACTTTGAAGAGCAATTGTCCACCCAGCGCAAAGATAAGCAGGATGAAAAAAGCAGTGATAACGGCTTTAATGGCAGTGCGTTTTCGTTCTTTCTCATTCAGGCTGCTGGTCATCGTCATAAATACCGGCATTACACCAAGTGGGTTTATGATGGCAAAGTATGACGTAATATAAAGCAGAGCTGTGGTTAAAAGTTCATGTTGTGTCATGGTCAACAGTCAGTATTTTCAGGAATGGGTTTATGGTTATCCCATGAAAAGCACTTTTATTGGTTTATTTTCTGATTTACCAGTTTAATAATGTTTTCCTCCGCAGCAATGGCCTGTTGTTCGATATCTTTTCCTTCAGCGATAACTGATTCAACAAAAGCTTTATCGTTTAGGCCTGCACCATTAATTCTCACATTGAGATAGGCACCTCTGACGGCAGACCGCGCAGCCAGAGCGCCTACACCTGCATCTGTTACAGAGTTAGGGTTACCGTTTTCTACCATTGCCAGCAGCAGTTCAAAGGTTTTAATACTTACCTTCATTATTTTAAAGGGAATTTCAATGGCATACCGGGTAGCCTGCTGAATGGCTTCGGTACGTGCCTGCTTCTCTTGGTCACTTGATTTGGGCATACCGAAAGCATCCATAATCCGGTTAAAAGCCTGGGTATCTTCGTCGACAAGATTGAGTAGTTCTGTTTTAAGCTGCTGCCCTTTTTCAGCCCAGTCTGAAAATTCTTCCCAGCGCTCATCCCAACCGGGCTTGTGTGCCGAAAGGTTAGCTACCATTGTACCCAGTGAAGCTGCAAGCACACCCATGTATGCCGAAATAGAGCCTCCACCGGGTGCGGGAGACTCTGAGGCGGTTTCTTCGGCGAAGTTTTTACAGCTTAGGTCAATAAGTTTTGGTGCCTGATTTTTATTAAGCACATATTCAATAATTTTTTCATCGGGGTGAAAGGGCTTTAAATCATCAAGACCCAACGATTTGACAGCAATTTTTATCAGTTCGGCATCCGAAACGCCGGTTGATCGATGCTGTTTGCGTAAGAAATACTTACCTGCATCGGTGAAAACCTTTAGAGGAGCCAGCCCAACGAGCTCAGACCCGCTTACCCGCATACCACGCTCAGCAGCCTTGTTCATAGCTTCTTCAAAGGCAATATGCACAGGGGTGATGCTAATGTTGGTGAGATTGATAGAAACCTGTGCGATGCCATACTCTTCAATAAACCAGCCTATGGCTTTGCAGGCCTTGAGTGAGCCGGGGATATTTCTGGGGTTTCCGTGCTCATCTTTAACTATTTTTCCGGTAATGGGATTGCCCTCCCGCATTGGCCGCCCTTTTTCTCTTATGTCAAAGGCAACAGCATTTGCCCGTCGGGTAGAAGTGGTGTTGAGGTTAATGTTATAGGCAACCAGAAAGTCACGTGCTCCCACGGCAATGGCGCCTGTACGCGAAATAAAACGCGAAGGGCCGAAATCAGGTTTCCATTCGGGGCTACTGAGTTTCTTCGGTAAACCTTCATATTCTCCTGACCGGCAATTGGCCAGATTCCTGCGTTCAGGTATGAAGGCAGCCTCTTCGTAACAATATACAGGGATTTCCAGCTCTGTTCCGATACGTTCGGCCAGTTGGCGGGCATATTTTACGGTTTCTTCCATACTGATATTGGCCACAGGAACCAGAGGACATACGTCGGTTGCACCAAAGCGGGGATGGGCTCCGATATGCTTGCTCATATCAATAATCTGACTGGCTTTTTTAACAGCCCTGAAGGCGGCTTCAACTACCTGGGCTGGTTCTCCGGCTATAGTTACTACCGTGCGATTGGTGGCAGCACCGGGATCAACATCAAGCAATTGAACACCCTCAACGGTTTTAATTTCATCGGTTATCTCTTTGATGATGTTCATGTCGCGCCCTTCACTGAAATTAGGCACACATTCAATAATCTGCTTCATAATATTTAATGGGTTTATTATTTTTTGGAATGTTTTGCTGAAATCAGCTGTTTATGGAGTGCCAATTTGTTGCCCGTTCAGAAAAACTGAATCTATTTTATTGCTTCCAAAGGCGTATGGCATATATTCAATGCTGGGTATAGGTTTGGTAATAAAAAAGTTGGCTTTTTTTCCAGCAGCAATACTGCCATACTGGTCACTTAGTCCCATGGCATAGGCGCCGTTGATGGTGCAGGCATTTATGGCTTCCTCGGGGGTGAGCCTGAACATGATACTACCCATAGAAAGGATAAGCTGCATGTTTCCTGAAGGAGAACTTCCGGGGTTAAAATCACTGGCTAACGCAAGAGGTAATCCTGCATCGATCATTTTGCGTGCCGGAGCCAGCACCATATTTAAAAAGAAGGCAGCACCGGGCAATAGGGTAGGCATGGTTTCTGAACCCAGCAGGGCTTCAATTTCTTCGTCGCCTGTAAACTCCAGATGGTCTACCGACAGGGCATCATATTTAACACCTACCTGGATACCCCCTGAATAGTCGAGTTCATTGGCATGGATTTTAGGTTTAAGCCCATATTTGATGCCTGCCATTAAGATGCGTTCTGTTTCATCGGTGGTAAAAAATCCACGATCACAGAATACATCAATAAAGTCGGCAAGATTGTCTGCTGCCACCCGGGGAATCATTTCATTGATAATAAGATCCACGTATGCACCCTGATTGTTTTTGTATTCCGCTGGCACGGCATGGGCGCCCAGGAAAGTAGATTTTATGGTTAAAGGGCTAAGCTGGCGCAGCCTTTGTATAACCCTGAGCATTTTAAGTTCATTTTCTGTATCCAGGCCATAACCACTTTTTATTTCAACGGCGCCGGTTCCCAAAAATGTGATTTCATTCAGCCGTTCAAGTGCACTTTCTATCAGTATTTCTTCTGAGGTTTCTGCCAGGAGTCTGGCAGAGTTCAGTATGCCACCGCCCCGCCGGGCAATCTCTTCATAAGACAAGCCTTTGATTTTATCTACATACTCAATTTCGCGGCTGCCGGCATAAACCAGATGCGTATGTGAATCACAAAATGATGGGAAAATCATGCGTCCACGGGCATCAATTACTTTTAATCCGGGAATGTCGTATAAAGTTTTATCCAGATCTCTCATTTCCCCAAAGGCTTCAATGAGACTGCCGGAGATCAATAAATAGGCATCGTCAATTCTGCCGAGTATATTTTGTTGCTTACCTGCCCTCATTAAAAGAGTGCCGTCATCCACTCCTGCCAGAGTTTTAATATTGATTACCAATAGTTTGGCTGAATGTTGCATGGGTTGAATATTTTAGAGAATCCAGAGCTAATCCGCTGCAAATGTAGGCATTTCCCGGCACACAGTGAGGATTTTGCAGGGGAAAAATATACCTTCATCTAAAACCACCCCCATATGTTTCCCCGAAGATTAATTTTAAAATTTAAAACAACCGTTTCATAATTTTTATTAATTTTGGCCTTTCCAATTCTTCAGGCACAATTACTTTAGTTAATCGCTTGTAATTCAATGATGGGCGCAAAATAAAAACGCTCATGCGGAGTTGGTGTGGTTTTTTTTTGATTCTTTACCTGAACCAATTGAATTTTCCAGAAAAATATTTTGAAACACAAACGAATAATATGAAAACAAATTTCTACTCTTTTGGTAAACTGGCGCTTTTATCGTTTACTTTATTAGTCTTCACCTTCTCTGGATGGGCACAAACTTTTCAGCGTGATTACCAGGATGGCAGGCTTTATTTTAAGTTTAAAGATAATGCATCACTCAATTTTTCAGTTCGGGGCGATAATTCAGTGGCCCTGGATGCCATACCTTTTATTCAGAAACTGGGTCAGCAATTCCGGCTTAAATCATTGGTGCGTCCTTTCGATTTGAATAATGATGATAAACTGATGCGTACTTTCATGCTTGAGATTGAAAATTTTGCCGAAATCCATCAGGTACTTCAGAAACTTTCACTGGAACAGGAACTGGAATATGTGGAGCAGGTGCCCATGGACTACATTGGTTATGTTCCCAATGATTCATTATACAATATGTATAACGGTCCCAAGAACTGGAAATGGCACCTCGATCGCATTATGGCAGCAGAGGCGTGGGATATCCACAAAGGCTCTTCAGATATAAGGGTCGCAATTGTTGACAATGCGGTGTGGGTAGACCATCCCGATTTGGCTGATAAAGTGGTATTGCAACGTGACACCTATTATAATACGAATAATGCAAATCCGCCTTCAAGTGGCGATCCATATGACTGGTCACATGGCACCCACTGTGCAGGACTTGCTGCAGGCATGAGCGACAATGGTATAGGTATCGCATCCATTGGTTATAATGTAAGCATTATTGCAGTTAAGGCTGCCAATAATTCAAATCCTGAAGGCGTATATGGTTATGCCGGTGTTCAGTGGGCAGCCAATAACGGAGCCAATGTTATTAACATGTCATGGGGTGGTCCTGGTTATTCGGCTACCAATCAGAATATCATTAACTCTGTTCATAACATGGGTATTGTTTTGGTGGCTGCAGCCGGAAACTCAAACGTAAGCTCAGCTCATTATCCGTCAGCCTATAATAATGTGATTTCAGTTGCTTCCATTGATTCAGATGATCGTAAAACCGATTTCTCAAACTTTGGTACCACAGTCGATGTAGCTGCACCCGGAGGCTATAATGTTTCGGGGCCCGACGGCTTGCTCAGTACTACCTTCAACCAGTCAACCTATGGTTATTACGATATAATGGCGGGTACTTCTATGGCATCTCCGGTAGCTGCCGGTCTGGCAGGCCTTATCTTGTCGGTTAATCCTGACCTGACACCTGAACAGGTGGAAGAAGTTATGAAATCCACTGCCGATACGATTGATGAAATGAATCCGGACTATATTGGTAAACTTGGTGCCGGCCGTATTAATGCTTATCAGGCAGTTTTAAATACGCCTTATGAACCTACTGCTGATTTTTCAACACCGGTAACTATTATCATGCCAGGCACTACCATCGATTTTACTGACCTTAGCACGGGTGTTCCTGCTTCATGGCAGTGGACTTTCCAGGGGGGTAATCCTGCAACTTCTACAGAAAAAAATCCAACAGTAACCTACCCAACGGTGGGTACTTTTGATGTTTCTTTGAGTATTACCAATGCCTTTGGTACCAGTTTGCTCGAACTAAACGATTATATCCGCGTAACTGCCATCCCTGAGCCGGTTATATTTATTGCCGCCAGCGATTCCAATCCTTGTATCGGTAGCCATGTGGTTATAAATGACTCCTCATTGTATGGACCAAGCAATTGGGAATGGGCCATTGCACCCGATACTTATGAATATGTAGATGGAACTTCAGCCAGCAGTCAGAATCCGGTAGTTATGTTTAACAATACTGGTTTTTATACCATTAGTCTGACAGCCACCAACAATAATGGAACAAGTTCAGAAACTTTTACCGATTTTGTAGAAGTTCAGGGTGCTGTGCCGACATATTCCGTTGATATGGAAGATGGTACTGCCGGATATTTCATTATTTGGGATACTATAAAATCACAATCACACATAGATTCTTATGCGGCCAATAACAGTGATTTTGGTATTCACTTTCATGGTGATCCACTACCTGTTGGTTGGAAAGGCAGCGCTACATCAGGCACTCCCGCTCAGGCCTGGGGCGATAATCGCGCATTCCATGGTGAAGTTCAAATGTGTGGTGTAGATGCCCGTGGAATGGACAATGTAGCCTTATCTCTTGATTTAAGACAGACCCATAGCATTGGCCCGCGTTTTTCATGGTTCAGGGTTACGGCCAATGGTGAGCAGGTGCCGGATGTAAATGGCGTTATGGACTTTAATCCGGTAACAGCAGGTGATGATGAATGGCAACGCCTAACCTTCGATCTCTCAGCCTATGCAGGAACCATTTTTGATCTGACTCTTCAGACTGCCACCCGTTTTTCCAATCAATCACAGGGTGACGGTGACAATGTTTTTATTGACAACATTGTTATTACCAATACTACTTCAGCGAAACCTTTAGTGGCTAAGACGGTCTCTTTGAATGTATATCCCAATCCTTCAGATGGACTGTTTACTGTTTCTTCCGATATGCTTGTGGGCGATGTTACCATGAAGGTAGTGTCATTGCTCGGTAATACAGTCTTTAGTCAAAGGTTTAGCTCAGGCTCATCTTCATTCGAAGAAATATTGAACCTTTCACATCTTCCGGCGGGCATCTATTTGCTGTCAGCTACTGATGGAAAACAGAGATTTAATCAACGCATAATTATCAGGTGATTTTAACCCGAAAACAAAAAGTGTTCCCGACCTCTCTGGACGGGAACTTTTTTCTTTTTTAGCCTACTAAAAATAAAAATATGCATAAAAATTTTTCTTTCTTTGTTTCTATAGCATTGCTATTCAGTGTTATAACTAATATTAAGGCCGAAGTGGTTTATCCGGATCGGGCTTTAACTGTGGCGCAAAATTTTTATTACGAACGTATGGTGCAACAAGGTATATTGGTGAACCATAACGATATTGAACTGGTACTTGCTTCTGAGGGCAGATCAAATGAACTACCGGCTTTCTATGCTTTTGATGTCAACAATGGTGGTTTTGTGATTGTATCAGGGGATGATGGTTACACACCCATCATTGGATATTCGGATCAGGGAAATTTTCCTGTTCATTATGAGGGTTCTGATTTTGGCAGTTTTTTATATGAATATATAGAACAGATTGACTTTCTGCGTGAAAACCGGGTATCACCGAAGGCTGACGTAGTACAGTACTGGGCAGATCTCAGTCAACCTGTTACAGTTCAGTATGCTCCGGGCGGAAACCGCAGTATAGAACCGCTTATTCTCTCCACCTGGAACCAGGATTACCCATACAATGCCTATTGTCCTTTGGATCCCGCCGGTCCTGGCGGCCGCGTTTATGCAGGTTGTGTGGCTACAGCCATGGCCATGATTATGCATTATTACAGATATCCTGAACATGGTACCGGAAGCCACAATTATTATCTGGATCCTTATGGAAACATCTCAGCTAATTTTGGCGAAACCTGGTATGACTGGGATGCCATGACCAAAAACATCAACAGTAATAGCGGACAGGCGATTAATGCAATTGCTGAACTTCAATATCAGTGCGGGGTTAGTATGAATATGGGATACAGCCCCGACGGTTCAGGTGCATACAGCGAACAGGTGCCCGATGCCATTAAAACATACTTTGGTTATTCCAGCTCAGCCCAGCATATGTATAAATATTACTATACCAATGCTACCTGGGAAAATCACATCATAACCAGCATGGATAACCTGCAGCCGCTTTACTATTCAGGACGCAACAGCAGTGGTGGCCATGCTTTTGTGCTTGATGGCTATCAAAATACCTCTTCGGGCAATTTATTTCACTTCAATTTTGGCTGGGGAGGAAGTGGCAATGGTTTTTATACTTTAAGTGACGTATATGGCTTCAGCAGCAATCAGGCAATGGTGCGTAACTTCTTTCCCGATCCTGCTTATTATCCTTATGGATGCAATAACCACGTAATAACATCCTCCCGGGGTAGTTTTGAAGACAACAGCGGGCCATTGGCGAATTATGAATCAAACAGCCACTGTACCTGGCTTATTCATCCCACCGATTCTGTATTGGACATTCAGGTGACTTTTGATAGGTTTGAACTGGGTTCAGGGGATGTGGTAAATATTTACGATGGCTTTGATGCTTCTGCCCCGTTGATTGCTTCTTATAATAGTACGGATAATAGTGCTGTTGTTAACAGTTCTGGTAGCATGCTCTTTGTTGAATTAATTACTGATGAAACAGAAAATGGACAGGGATTTGTTGCTGCTTTCAGCTCCACTTATCCTGCTTTTTGTACCAGTTCTACCACCACTTATACCGATCCTGATGGCCATATCTCTGATGGAAGCGGACCTAAAAATTACAACAACAACACCATGTGTAAATGGAAAATCGATCCGGGAGCATTGGCCAATGAACTTACGCTGGTATTTACCGAGTTCGACCTGGAAGAGAATGTGGATTTTATTAAGATTTTTTCCATCCCGGATTATCAGGTTTTGGGTGATTTTACCGGTTCAACATTACCACCATCAGTGGTATCTGCAACAGGGAAAATGATGATTATATTCAGTAGCAATGGATACAACACTGGCGCAGGATTTGAAGCCGATTATTATACCCTGAATGTCTCCAGCCAGACGCAGGAATTTGCCGGGAATCTGGCCATATTTCCAAATCCGGCATCAGAATATGCCAATCTTAAATTTAGCCTGGATGAAGGAGCCAATGTTGAGTTTGGTATATTCAATATGATGGGCCAGCGGGTATACAATGAATCTGCTCATCTGAACGCAGGATTTATTGACCGCACCCTGCAATTTGGTAAACTCAATCCAGGCGTATATGTAATGCGCATCAGCAGTCCGAAAGGAAGTATTTCACAGCGACTTGTGGTAAATTAAGAGATAATTTCGTTCTTTAAATAAAAATGCCCCAATACTTTTATGTGTTGTGGGCATTTTTATTTAGTGTCTTGATGGAAATCGTCCTTTTTTGTGATAATTATTCTGCTTCCTCATAAGCATCTGCCGGTAAGGTTACAAACCTGACTGATGTGGTAGAGCTGAAATTATTTATCCATTTACGGCATCTTTTCAAATGGGTAATGCTGGCCTTTCCTCTTCAAATAAATAGTAAACAGTGAATAGTAAATAGTAACTAACTAATCACCACTCATCACTCAATCAGTCATGTAGTCATTGTGGGTCATTCCTCCCCCTCATAGGCTTTAATAATCTTTGTAACCAGCTTATGGCGGATTACATCAGTTTCATCAAGCATAATAAAATCAATTCCCGGGATATTTTTTAAAATTTTGGAAGCTTGTGCCAATCCTGAATGTTGATTGCGTGGCAGGTCGATCTGCGTAATGTCGCCGGTAATAAAAAACTTGGCGGATCTACCCATACGTGTGAGAAACATTTTAAGCTGGCTATTTGTTGCATTCTGTGCTTCGTCCAAAATAGCAAATACATGATCGAGGGTGCGACCGCGCATAAAAGCCAGGGGCGCAATTTCAATGGTTCCATCTTCCAGATAGGTGAGGAGCTTTTGGGGAGGCAGCATATCACGTAATGCGTCATATAGCGGCTGCATGTATGGGTCAAGTTTTTCTTTCATATCACCGGGCAAAAAGCCTAAATTTTCACCGGCTTCTACGGCAGGCCGGGTGAGGATAATTCGTTTGACTTCCCGGTTTTTTAGTGCCCGTACAGCCAATGCCACAGCAGTATATGTTTTGCCTGTACCAGCCGGCCCTATGGCAAAAACCATATCGTTTTTCCCTACACTTTCAACTATTTTCACCTGATTTGGCGTTCGTGCCTTAATAAGCATACCTCCCCGTCCATGAACCAAAACATCGGGTGGTGTACTTTTTATAATGGTGTCGGCTCCGCCCGGTTCTGCAAGTTGTTTTATGTCAGATGGATTAAGTGTGCCAAAACGTTCATAATGCATTAAAACAAGGTCAAAAAAGGTTGAAAACCGTTCAACTTCTTCCGCATCTCCAATGGTTTTAATGAACTCTCCCCGCGCAATAATTTTCAACTTGGGGAAACACTCCTTCATAATGTTAAGATTACGGTCACCAATCCCAAACAGTTCCAATGGACTATATGATTCTATACTAAATACTTTTTCACTCATAAGGTTGATTTATTAAAGCCATCATTAGAGATAGCGGGGCTCAAAATTAAACAAATCATTTGTGATTTTTCATTTTGCGTTTTAATTGGTAATTGGTGATTGGTGATCAGTGATTGGTAATCTGCAATCTGCAAATCCGGATGAAACCACAAAATCAAAGCGATTCTCTGCGTCTTTGCGTTCCTGCGTGATTTTTTTAATCAGTGATCTGTAATCAGTGATCGGTGATCGGTGATCAGTGATCGGTAATCTGCAATCTGCAAATCCGGATGAAACCACAAAATCAAAGCGATTCTCTGCGTCTTTGCGTCCCTGCGTGATTTTATTAATCTGTGATCTGTAATCAGTGATCAGTGATCGGTAATCAGTGATTGGTAATCTGCAATCTGCAAATCCGGATGAAACCACAAAATCAAAGCGATTCTCTGCGTCTTTGCGTCCCTGCGTGATTTTTTTAATCTGTGATCTGTAATCAGTGATCAGTGATCGGTAATCAGTGATCGGTGATCTGCAATCTGCAAATCCGGATGAAACCACAAAATCAAAGCGATTCTCTGCGTCTTTGCGTTGCTGCGTGATTTTTTTAATCTGTGATCTGTAATCAGTGATCAGTGATCGGTAATCAGTGATCGGCAATCTGCAATCTGCAAATCCGCACATCATCAAATCCGCAATCTTCAATCCGCAATCGGAAATGCCGTCTAATCTTCCAATTTATCTTCGAGCGATTTAAATCCTTGTCCGAGAATTTCACTCGCATCCATTACAGTGACAAATGCTTTTGGATCTATTTTGTTGATAAATTCTTCAAGCATGGCAAGTTCCCGGCGGTTTACCACTGTGAAAATTACTTTCTTCTTACTGCCATTGTACATGCCTTCCCCCGAGAGGAAGGTGCCACCCCGGTGCAGATCGTTGATGATTTTATCACGAATGGCTGCATGTTGTTCCGAGACGATGAAAATTGTTTTTTCATAAGAAACACCTTGAAGTACAGCATCTATCGTTTTACCCATCACAAAGATGGTAATCCAGGAATACAAGGGAATGTGCCAGTCACGAAAAGCTACAAAACCAATCAAAACAATCAAAGAATCTACTATTATCATCAATTGTCCCAGCGGCATTCGGGTAAACTTTGCAAGAATCATGGCGACTACATCTGTTCCACCTGAGGTTGCCCGGGCTTTAAAAATTAACCCTACCCCTATGCCCACGGTTGCTCCTCCAAAAATGGAAGAAAGCAAGGGATCGCTATCTACCAGAGGCTTGAATTCCGAAAAAAAAGAAAATACATCCACAAATACCGAAGTGAGAATAAAACCAACAACTGTTTTTGTGCCAAATCGTGGGCCAAGGATGCGGGTACCTAAAATGGTAAGGGGAATGTTAAACGCCAGCGCTGTGAGACCCAATGGCCATCCGGTAAGATAATGTATTACAATGGAAATACCATATATACCACCAGGTATGATTTTATATGGTGTAATAAAAAAGACATATCCGGTAGCCACCAGCATGGTACCAATCAGGATAAACCCATAAGCCAGAAACCAGCGCCGGGTAAATAATTTTTCTTTGGTAATGAATGGCATACTTCAGGAGATTCTTAATTAAAACACATTAATATTCAGGCCGAAATAATTCAGGCCGATATTTTATCACGCAACGATTTAAAACCTTCGCCAAGTATTTCATTGGCATCGGTTACAGTAACAAAAGCTTTCGGATCAATTTGATGAATGTATTCCTCAAGTATGGCCAGTTCACGTCGGGTCAGCACCGTGAAAATAATGGTTTTTTCCTCCTTATTATACATGCCTTTTCCGGGAATATAGGTGCCACCTCTATTCAGATCATTGATGATTTTGTTCCTGATTTCTTCAAAATGATCAGAAATAATGAAAAGGCTTTTGTCATAGCTGATGCCTTGCATGGTTATGTCGATTACTTTACCTGTAATAAAAATGACTATCCATGAATACATGGGGATGCGCCAGTCGCGGAAAACCAGTAAACCAAAGAGTACAATTGCTGAATCTACATAAATGAGTAGCTGTCCCAGTGGCAGCCGGGTGTATTTGGCAATAATCATGGCCACAATATCCGATCCACCGGAAGAGGCTTTCGATTTGAAAATCAGTCCCAGACCGAATCCAATCAGTACACCGCCAAAAACACACGACATCAGCAGTTCGTTGGCCAGGCCCAATGGATCGTTTTCACCCACCACCATGGTAAGCAAATCCATAAACACAGAAGTTAATACAAATCCAATCACAGTGGTTATCCCAAACCGTGGCCCCAGAACTTTTATCCCGATTATGGTGAGTGGAATATTCAGTACCAACCCAAACAAACCTATGGGGATACCGGTAGGCCAGAACGAAAATAACCCAACCGTAAGATGATGCACTACGATGCCAATACCATATACTCCACCCGGAACTATATTGTATGGATTGATGAAAAATACAAACCCCGCGGCAAGAATAAACGAACCAATAATGATAAGAGAATATGAAACAAACCATTTCCGCGAAAAGAGCCGCTCATTTTGAAGAAAAGTCATCGGTAAAATGTTGTATTTGAATTGAATAAATGCCCTGAAAAATTGAGTTTGCAAAGCTATGCAGAAAAATTGAATCCTCAGATAGTACGCTGACTTTAAAGATTGATTTTTATATTGGTTCCTGGAGGTAGTTTTTTTGAAGAATTTCTAAACAGAAGAACAATCTTAAATGGCCTTCCGATTAAACTAAATACATTCTTTCATGTTCATCATAAAAAATGTTGATATTATGCATAAAGTAACACCAGGAAATACAGATCTCAGCATTTCCCCTATTGTTTTAGGTGGAAATGTTTTTGGATGGACTTTGAGTGAAAAGGAATCTTTCGGGATTCTCGATGCTGCACTTGAACTTGGAATTGACACAATCGATACAGCCGATATATATTCGCATTGGGCTCCCGGTAATGTCGGAGGCGAATCAGAAACCATTATCGGAAAATGGATGAAAGAACGCGGAAACCGGGATGGGATGACAATAATTACAAAAGTAGGCGGCAGTATGGGAACTGGTGAAAAGAACGTTTCAGCAAACTATATCTTAAAGCAGGTCGAAACCTCGTTGCGCCGGTTGCAAATTGACCAGATCGATTTGTATTTTACCCACTGGGACGATAACAAAACACCGGTTGAAGAAACCCTGGAAGCATATCAGAAATTGATTTTAGGCGGTAAAATACGGTATATTGGAGCATCCAATCTCACTCCTGAACGGTTAAAAGCTTCGCTAAATGCTTCAAAAGAACACCATTTGCCACGCTACGAAGTGTTTCAGCCAGGATATAATCTCTACGACCGCAACGAATTTGAAGAGGGCGTAGGGCCAATCTGTAAAGAATATGGTCTCGGTGTGATTACATATTATTCACTGGCCAGTGGTTTCCTTTCGGGCAAATACCGATCTGAGCATGATTTTATCAAAAGTGTGCGTGGCGGGGCGATGAAAAAGTACTTAAATAATAGAGGCCAAAGAATACTCAATGCCCTCGATCAAATTGCCCGCGAAAGAAGAGTATCGCAGGCGGCGGTTTCACTGAGGTGGCTTATTCAAAATCCATTGGTTACAGCACCCATTGCAAGTGCTACCTCACGGGAACAGTTAAACGCCTTTGCCCAAGCAATGAAAATAGTATTGACTTCCGACGAAATACACCTGCTGATGCAGGCATCAGATTAAAACAACCCGTGTATTCCTTTGAGAATACCGGTCTAATTTCTGTCAGCTCTTTCGCGATTGATCTCCTGCATAATTTCTGCAAAAATATGATATGATTTAAGCCGGTCATGGTGATCATAGATGTGGGATACTACCATGATTTCATCTACATCGGTCGCTTTAAGGAATTCTTCGGTTTTTTGTTTTACGGTGGCTTTGTCTCCAATAAAGGTATAGCGCATCATAGCATCGAGAGCGGGATGAGAAAAAAGCGATTTTATATATTCGCTGACAGCTGCCGGAGGCTGCACATAGTCCGGTTTGCCCGAAATAACGCTGATCATTAGCTGCAGAAGGGAAGTGGCCAATTCGGCAGCCATTTCATTGGTTTCTGCTGCAATCACATTTATTCCACCTATTTTATACGGAACTTTTGATTGATGAGAAGGTTTGAACTTTTGAGAATAAATTGCGAATGCCTGATGAAGCTGCGCCGGAGCAAAATGACTGGCAAAAGCATAGGGAAGACCTTTTTCAGCAGCAACATGCGCACTATCGGTGCTCGATCCCAGAATATAAAGCGGCACCTTTAACCCTTCGGCAAAGGGTACACGAACTTTGGCAGTTGCATTCCCGGTTGAGAAATAAGTCTGGATTTGCGCTACCTCTTCCGGGAACTGGAACACTGAATGCATCCGGTCAGATCGGATAGCGTGGGCCGTAACCTGATCGGTACCCGGAGCACGGCCTAATCCAAGGTCTATGCGGTCGGGATAAAGTGATGCCAGTGTGGCAAATTGTTCTGCAACAATTAATGGGGAATGATTTGGAAGCATAATTCCGCCTGAACCTACCCGGATATGATCAGTTCCTGCCGCAATGTGACCGATAAGTACAGCAGTTGCTGAACTTGCAATGCTGAGCATATTGTGGTGCTCAGCCAGCCAAATCCGCTTGTAGCCATCCTTTTCGGCTTTTTTGGCCAGATCAAGCGCATGGTTAAATGATTCCCTGGCCGAAGATCCGGCTGACACGGTTGCCAGTTCTAACAGTGAGTAATATATGGGTTTAGTTTTCATTTATATTTTTTTATGTTTTATGATTCACTCTTTCAACAAAAAGCAGACATTGAAGTTTAATATATGGAAAATTGTTAAATATCTAAATCTGGTGAAATGGAAACAAAAAATAAATTAATCCGGGTGTTCGCAGGATCAGAAATAACAGTAAATCTGCTCAGTTCTGAATTGGAAAAGGAAGTAATACCGACAGAAATTATCAATGAATATGAGCAATCTAATTTCAGAGGATTCTCGACAGGAACACCGTATTCGGTCGATTTATATATTTTGGACACTGACTTTGAAAAAGCAGAACCAATCGTAAAGGATTTTATGAAGATCAATAAAATGTAACCAGGCTATGGCTTAATTCTTGCCCGGAAAGCACGTCTCAGTCATATTAAGAGTCTGGCTTTTCAAACCGGCAGAGATTGTAACTGACATCTAAGGTTGACAAGGTGTTGTCTGAAAAACGCTGTAATATTTTTTGGGAAAATATAAATCAAGTTGAATATTGAAACTTTAAGTCTATATTTGCTTTAAAGACAGGATCAAATTTTCAGCAATGAGCATTATTTTATATTAATATTTATCTCCAATGAAAAGACTTCCATTGTTTTAATGCTCCTTATTGCGCTTAGTTACATTAGCTGTACTCATTATTATTATATCCCGAATGCTCAGAATGTTCCATTGTTTAAAGAAAAAAATGAATTTCATGGAAGCATAGCAGTTGGTGGAGAACAATAAATTTCTACAACTGAGGTCCAGGCGGCATACGCTGTTACTGATAATCTGGCTTTAATGACAAATTTTGCTTCAGCAAGAGGCGGTGAAAAATCAGATAATAATTGAGGTAAGGGAAAATACCTTGAGGGCGATTACGCATAGATTTTGGTGTCAATGACTGTTTTATTCAGGCCGGTGAAACAATCTGTATGGCGGGATGGTGGCCCTGTTGTCAAATAACATCAATAATAGCGAATTTTTTATGAAACACATTTCAGCGTTTTTTTCAATGGTTTTATTATCGGCACTAATGTTTGTGTCTTGTTCAACAGCGAAAAAGATTAGTGGTTCAGAAAGGGATGGTTTAACATTTGAAACAGCCATAATCGCTAAATCTATTAATTCCGAGTATGAATGGATAAGAAATAACTATCCTGATAGTCAGATAGAAGCGCAGATTTTGACTAATCATAAAGGGAAGCATTACGATGTTTTAACCATCGGATTGCCTTCCGGTGAAAAGAAAAATATTTATTTCGATATTTCGGGATTTTTCGGCAAGAAATTTTAGATACTTTTTTACGGTTTGAGCATACCTCCTAAGGTGATTAAGATTACTCCGTCGCCTGCCTTTGGTTAACAGGGCCCCAAAAGGCGCGCATCTGGACAATTTTACCTTCCTCATCAAAGCGGAATACATCAATAATGTCAGTTATTGTAGGTATGCTGTTCACTTCCATCAGCAACTGAAAAGGAAATGCGGCTTCCATACCGGCCACACGCACCGGGCCGGTACGCTTGAGTTTCAGATCAATATTCACCGCACCGGAATAAAATTCCCGCAAACCGGCTTTGCCGGATATTATTTTACTGCCTACCGGATCTTCAACACTGCCATTGTCAGCGAATAACGACAGTATGCCTTCCAGATTCTTTTCGTTTAAAAAACGAATGTAGTTGTCCACTACTTCTGTATAATGCTGAATTTTCATCGTGCTGTCTCTTTTAATCAGATTTTCCGGTGTGTGACTGTTGTTGCTAAAAGCAACGCTGCTATTTACTGTGAGCACAGCCAAAACGAGAGCCTTTAATAAATTTTTTGGAGTCATATGCTTGCCATGCTGTTGATGCTTTTAGTGTAAGTATAAGCGCATATTTGAAAAATGTACAATCCTTGGCGATGGGCGGCAAAAGAATATTACCAGTTAACCGAACCAATTATCTTGCTCCCAGGGTAATCGGGATAATTTCCGTCTTTCCGTTACGTACTATTTTTAACTCTACCACATCACCGGGATTATGCAGCTTAAGGGTGTTGGAGTATGCCTTTAAGTCGTCAAGATCATTGCCATTAAGAGCAATGATGATATCACCGGCTTTCAATCCTGCTTTTTCACCTGCTGAACCTTCCATCACTGAAGATATCTTAACCCCTTTGCCTGTGAAAGAAAAGTCAGGAACAGAGCCGGTAGAAGCTTCACGCCGGGTTGGTTGTTCTGAGGCAGAGGTACTGCCCGCTTCTGATGCCTGTCCTGTAAAAGTCAGGGGTGTATCCCTATCAGCAAGATACAGCAGTACCTCTTTGGTAACCGTAGCTACTTTGACCAGGCCTTTACCATCAATTTTTTCCTTTGTATCGGTTGGGCGATGGTAATTCGCAGTGGCGCCGGTAAACAATTGTACCCCAGGTATTCCTTTTTCAATAAAGGCAACCTGGTCACTGGCATCCAGTTCCTGTTGAATGACTTCAGATTTAATGCCGGTAGTATAATCGGTACCCATAAAAATAAATTTCCACTCTTTGGCAGAATTGCCATTAAGTACCATTAATTTTTTATCGAATAAGGAGCCATCCGTATCCAGGTTAATATTGGCTATGATTTCTCCGGGAAAATAATTTTTGGCCTGACCAATAAAATACCGTGAACCAATTAAACCGGCTTCTTCACCCGTAAAAGCAACAAAAACTATTGTACGCTTTGGTTTAACTGAGGTGCCCATTGTTCTGGCCAGTTCCAGCAATATAGAAACCCCGCTGGCATTGTCATCAGCTCCATAATGGATCTTGCCTTCATCTCCTTTATGTGCATCGGGCCATCCCATACCAAGGTGGTCATAATGTGCGGAGACTACAACCGGATGGTTCATTAGGTCCTTATCAGTACCCTGGATGACTCCTATTACATTCTTCATCCTCATTTTGTCCTTATCAGAAAAAGTATGGGAAAACTCCTGAAAATAACTATTTTCAAGAGGAGCTAAACCATAAATTTTAAATTTACGGGCTATATAGTTAGCAGCAGAATCCAGTTCCGGAGTTCCCAGGCCACGGCCCTTCAATGCCTCAGAGGCCAGATAATCTATATGATCCATCATCTTTTTTTCGGAAAACAAAGGGTCGAAAGTGGCCAGCGCGGTTCTTTTTTCAACCGTAGAAAGATCAGTAGCACCTCCAGAAAAAAGCTTTATCAAAGGAGAACCGGAAACAGGCCACTCTCCTTTGGCAACATTAGCCGGCTCAGCACCTTCAAAACCCAGGTAGCTATACTTACCGTAGTGAGGAAGTTTCCTTACCAATCCCTCAATAGCATCTTTATTGTCGATGGCAATAAAGGCCATGCTGAAATTGCTGTTTTGAGGATTAAATACTGTAAAAACAAAGCTGTGGTTTGTTTTTGGAAAGTTTCGATGGTCGAAAATAACCGAGTCGCCCAAAATAGAAGATTTATTTTTTGAGATGGTTGCTTGAATTGCCTCTGCAAACCTGTTTTCAAAACCAATAATCCAGACAGTTTTATTTTTTGGCAAATCTGTTACTTCATTGTCGAAAACAATATCAAACTGATTTGGGTTCATTGTATTCCATCGCTCAATAAAATCGCTATATATGGATTGTTTGTCTGGGCCGGCTTTGGAAGGTAAAACAACCAAATTATCCCTGCTTGCCAGTATTTTAGACCAGGTAGGGGGTACTTCCAGAGGATCCATAATTCTGAAGACATCGTATTGTGGATCCACCTCCAGTTTTAAAGGCTCATCCAAAAGCATAAACTCAAATTTTTGAATCTTTTTTGTCATATTAACCACAAAAGTTTTTACCCCATTTTTAGTAGCAATCCCAACAGGGATATCCACATTGAATGGGTCAACGGATTGTTTTTGTTCAAGTGTTAATGAAACCTTGTAATCTGGGTTGTCTTTAATAAAAGTTGCCTCTTTTATTCCTATCTCAGGTGCACCGGTGCGGGTAAGCCATTGGGTAAAAAATGTCTGTAAATCTTTTTGGGTAACCAATTCAAACGATTTTTGAATGTCCTGAAAAGAAGCAACTCTAAACCTGAACTCATTGTAAAAATGGACAAAACTCTTTTTAAAAGCCTCATCACCCACTTTTAGCCTGAGCATATGCCACATCATCAGCGATTTGCCATATCCAATGGCTTCGGAGGCGGCACTATTCCGGGAGATGAAACGATTAAGCGGAAAATCATTGCCGGGATTAACCACATTGGTGAATTTTTGAAGTATGGCCCGGCGATATTCTTCACCCTGACCTCTTTGTTCACTGATAAGGTGGTCTGCACCATATGCGGTAATGCCTTCGCACCAGTTGCCTTTCTCAAAATTAACATATACACTGTTTCCCCACCAATTGTGTAGCAATTCATGCGGATAGGACGAGTGCAATATGAAGGGAAAGCGGATAATTTTCTCGCCCAGTAAGGTAAATGAGGGCATGCCGTATCCTGTTTCCCAGAAATTTTCTACCAACGCAAATTTACTATATGGATAAGATCCAATCAACTTTTGGTACATATCCATATACTGTCCGGTAACTTCAAGATATTTATTGGCCAGTGCCTCATCGGGTGTGCGCAGAAAAGCCATGGCATGTATACCATTGCTCATTTCATATGCGTATTCGATGAAACGGGCACCAATCAGAAATATTTCCTCCTGTGGATGTTCACAAATCCAGGTGTCGTAATGCCTGCCTTCTGATGTAGCCTCATCAAGGCGCTTGCCCTGCGAAACGCTCTTCCATCCCTGGGGCAGGGAGGTGGTCATTTGAAACGTAACCAGGCGATCATTGAAACTGGGAACCCAGTGGGTGGATCCTGCAAGATAAATCCCCGAATCACTAATTATACCAGATGTTTCGCTGAAACCGCGGGCATAATCCTCCTCACTTTGAGAAAACGAGAAATTCACGTTTCCCTCATAGTTGATGACAAAATACTTCGAGTCTTTATCCAGTATGAGCTTCCATTTGTTAAGTTTTACCTTTGTGTTTTCTCCACCGTTATCACGATCCATACCTACATCATTGGATTTGAAGGTGCCCGCTAGTTGTTCGGCTTTCACATTAGAAGAAAATGATAGAATTTTAAGTGCTGAATTTAATGTGATTAAGATTTCTTTTTCACTTAAAACCAATATGGAGTCGGTGACCTTTATGTGCGATTGGGCAGGGTCCAACTGAACATCTAAAATATGATGAAGAGCACTTTTTTGAGGAAAACTGCTTATCGAAATGAATATAAATAAACTTAAAACCAGGATTCTTTTCATTGTTTTGGTGTGTTTTATGCTGATATGGTTTGCAAAAGTAGGCATTCCCAGAATAACTTTTAAAATCGGGGCAGTTGATCATTCTGATTGCAAAAAGTGATTTTGCCTTTAGAAATATTGAATAAAATGATCATTTATACTGATTTTACAATAGTATTTGTAACCTGAAAAGAGCACGGATTGCAGCCATTCGAGAAATATGGTCTTGATAAATAACCGCTTCTGACTTTCAAAGCAACCTGAATGATTTTATGGGGACAAGTTTGATATTATAGTACACCATAAGATGAACTTCATTTAAAAAGTTAAATTATCAACGTATGTTTGCATCAGAAATATAGATTTAGAGTAAAACCTTTTTAATTTTTTTAACAAACTGTCGTCGTTTGTCAGAAATTACTATTTTTGTGTTTTCAAAGCACCTTATATTGGGGTTAAAAATAATAATCTGCGTATTTTTGGGTTATAAGTAAGAGCGTTGAAAGAAGTGCGTCAACAATGATCAGTTTTTTTTCTGTCACAGGGAAACTTTTTAAGAATTTGAACATTAATCTTAGCGACAATATTATGTTGCTGACCATGTGATCTGTATGAAAGTGCGCCGGGGAATCTTACATTATGCATCAGGTATTTTGCGGAATGCTTTTCTGCTGACAATGCTATGGGTTGTTTGTGCTACTGAAGTGTCTGCCCAACAGGAGCCTCAGTTTACCCTGAACATGTTCAATCACATGTCAGTTAATCCCGGATATGCCGGACTGCGTGAAGCCATCTGCGTTACAGGAATAATGCGTCAGCAATGGATTGGTATTGAAGATGATGAAGGCACAAGAGTTTCACCAGAAACTTTTGTAGTTTCAGGAGATTCCCCCATCAGGATTTTAAGGGGTGGGGTGTCACTAACGGTGATGCAGGATAAAATTGGTTATTTTCAGGACATATACGTTAAGCTTGGTTATGCTTATCACCTGAATGTAGGCGAGGGGAAACTGGGTATTGGCCTGAATGCTGCTTTTTTAAACAAGTCGTTGGATTTTGGCAAGTTTAAACCTGTTGATGATGATCCTATTCTTAAAGGTGGTTCAGAAAGTACTATGTTTACCGATATTTCGCTCGGAGCTTTTTACATACAACCCGGAGGGCTTTATTTTGGTCTTTCCTCTACTCAACTGCTTGAAGGCGCACGTGAACTCGGCACCAGTGTTGATTTTGAGCTTAGACGACATTACTACGGAACTGCCGGATATGAATTGAGCTGGTTGCGTAACCCTGCTTTTGTACTTGTGCCATCAGTATTTGCCAAATACGATGGCACTACGGCTCAGGTTGATTTGAATGCCCGGTTGATTTATAATGATAAATTCTGGGGAGGTCTCTCTTATCGTTTCCAGGATGCTGCCGCTGTAATGGTGGGCATGAGTGTGAAAGATTTGAGTTTTGGCTATGCATACGACATACCCTTGTCGAAGATTGGTGGAGCCGGTTCTCATGAAATTATGCTCAGGTATTGTTTTAAACTGGAATTGGAAAAATCAGGCCGAAGTTTTAGGAATACACGGTTCCTTTAACAAAAATATTGTTTTGAAATAATATATTGCTATTTTTGTCGAACTTAAAAACGGAAACTTATGGATAATAAATCAAACCATATTCCGTTATTTGCATTAAACTCAGGAACAAACATGAAAAAACTCTTCAACTACGTGATCGTTGCGCTAATACTGAGCAGCTGCGGAAACTCAGGCAACGGAGAATTGGTAGGTGTAAAAAAGCGTGAGAAATTCTATCAGCCCGATCCCTTTGGGATGGCTTATATCCCTATGGGAAGCTTCACTATGGGAGTGGGTGATCAGGATGTCCCTTATGCACACATTAATGATCCCCGCACCGTTTCGGTGAGTGCATTCTATATGGATGAAACTGAAATCACCAACAATGAATATAGACAGTTTGTATACTGGGTGAGGGATTCCATTGCCCGTCGTAAACTGGGTGATATCAATCCGGAGAATTACCTCATCGAAGAAAACAAGAAAACAGGCGAGGTGTATGACCCACCTTTCCTTAACTGGAAAACCCAGATCAAATGGAATGGGGAAGACGAACGTGCAGCGCTTGAAGATATGTTCTTGCCTGAGCACGAGCGTTATTTCCGTAAAAAAGAAATAGATACCCGTAAACTATTCTATGAATATTTCTGGGTAGACTATAAAGCAGCCGCAGGTAAAGACTATTCAGATGGCGATCCTGTGAATGCTGGTCTGGCCAATCGGCCCCAGGGTTTGAAAGACCGTTCTCTGTATGTTCGCAAGGAAATCATCAATGTTTATCCCGATACCCTTGCATGGATTCATGACTTCGCATATGCATACAATGATCCCATGACAGAACGTTATTTCTGGCATCCGGCCTACGATAATTATCCTGTAGTAGGGGTAAACTGGAAACAGGCCAAGGCTTTCAGCATCTGGCGTACCGAATTGTTGCGTGCCCATTTGATGAGCAAAGGCAATGCGGTAGTAAATGAATTCAGACTGCCTACTGAAGCTGAATGGGAATGGGCTGCCAGGGGTGGAAATTCATTTAGTCCTTATCCATGGGGTGGACCTTACACCAGAAATGAAAAAGGTTGTTTCCTGGCGAATTTCAAACCTCTGCGTGGTAATTATGTGGACGATGGCGGTTTAACGCCTGTTATTGTGGCCCATTATCCGGCCAACGACTTCGGCCTGTATGATATGGCCGGCAACGTGGCAGAGTGGACCAATGATGCTTTTGATGAAAGTACCTATAATTTTGCATGGGATATGAATCCTTCATACAATTACAATGCTAAAGATAGTGATCCCACTGCCCTCAAGCGTAAAGTGGTACGCGGCGGGTCATGGAAAGACATTTCATATTATCTGCAGGTGAATTCCCGCAGTTATGAATTCCAGGATACTTCCAAATGTTACATTGGATTCCGTTGTGTACAAAACTTCATGGGTCGTCAAAAAGATGATAATCCGGCGCGGGCATCGAAAATTTACAACTAATTGCACATTACTTTTGTATTTTTCTTAAATAAAAACAAAACACTTTTACTCATTAATCACTTAACAACTAACAAAAAACGATCATGGGATTGAAAAACTTAGTCAGAGGAAGGGGATTCAGGAACTTCATGGCAAAACTTTACGGCTGGGGTGCCGCAGTAGTTATTCTGGGTGCATTATTTAAAATTAATCACTATCCGTATGCCAATGAAATGCTCATTGTTGGATTGGGCACGGAAGCCATTATTTTCTTCTTTTCGGCATTTGAGCCCCCACACGTAGAACCTGACTGGAGTCTGGTTTATCCTGAATTTGCCTACTTATATCATGGAGGCGAAGAACCTAAAACTACTGCTAAGGGTGGCGGTAAAACACCTACCCAGGAACTTGACCAGATGCTTGAAAAGGCTAAAATCGGCCCGGAGCTAATGAATAGCCTTGGTGAAGGGTTGAGGAATCTGAGTGTAAATGCCAGTAAAATGGCTGATCTTTCAAATGCTGCTGTGGCAACCAACGATTATACCCGCAACCTGAGTAATGCCGCAAAATCAGTGAATGAGCTAACGCTTACCACCGCTAAAGCCAATGAATCAGCTACGCAATTGTCTAGTGCATATCAGCAATCTGCACAAAGCCTGACCAAATCAATTGAGAAATTTGACTTTTCCGGCCTTGACAATAAAACCTATAGTGAACAATTACAGAAAATCGGTAACAATCTTGCCGCACTGAATGCAGTTTATGAGTTACAGCTTAAAAATTCCAATACACATCTGGAAGATACCAATAAACTGCATACAAGCATAAATCAGTACCTTACCAGCATGACCGGCTCAAGTGAAGACCTGAACCGCTATCGTCAGGAACTGGATACGCTTACCAAAAAAGTGGCTGCGCTCAATAACGTATATGGCAACATGCTTGCTGCCATGAATGTAAGATAATTGAGCCGTATTAACTGATTTTCAAACTCAATATTATAAAAATTTACTATGGCTGGATACAAGGAGACACCGCGACAAAAAATGATCGCGATGATGTACCTGGTGTTGACTGCGCTGCTTGCCCTTAATGTTTCTGTGGAGATTCTCGAGGCCTTTGTTGTTGTAAACAATAGCATTGTAACGACCAATGATAATCTTAAGGAAAAAATTAATGAAACTTATGCCCGGTTTGAGCAACAGAATTTGCTCAATGAGTCTAAAGTTGGCCCCTATTGGGACAATGCAAAGCGAGCCCGTGAACTTTCAGAGGAGCTGATCAATTTTATTGAAAATGCTAAAAACGAAGTAATTGCCAAAAATGAAGGCATTACTATTGAAGAAGCCAAAACCATTCCGTTAGGACAAATAGAAAGTCGTGACAAATATGATGTTTCAACCAATTATTTTATCGGAAACTCACAGGATGGTTCAAAAGGCAAAGCCCGGGAAATTAAAAACAAGATTGAACAATTTAAAACCGATATGCTTGCATTGGTACCCGAAAATACCAGGGGATCCATCAAGGTAGGTTTAAATACTACCGGGCCTTTTGAAGATGCTGGCGGTAAACAGCAAAATTGGGAAATGCACAATTTCTATCATATGATTCTTGCTGCCAATGTAACTTTTTTAAACAAATTGATTGCTGATGTGCGAAATTTGGAAAGCGATGTTGTTCGTAACCTTTTCAATGCCATTTCGGCAGATGATTATAAATTCGATCAGGTTGCCGCAAGGGTTATTCCAAATTCGCGTCTGGTTTTTACTGGTGACACCTATGAAGCCGAAATTTTAGTAGCTGCACTGGACTCAAAACAAAACCCGGAAGTAATTATTAACGGTCGCCAAATCCCTGCTGAAAACGGGATTGCAAAATATAGCGTTAATGCTTCCAGCACAGGACAGCAAACTTATCGGGGTACCATTAAGGTAAAAGGCCCTGAAGGGGAAGAAAAAGAATATCCTTTTGAGGAAAGTTATTTCGTAATGACTCCTTCACTTACAGTGGCTCCCACTAAGATGAATGTTTTTTATGCCAACGTTGATAACCCGGTTTCAATTTCTGCTTCTGGTATTCCTGAATCACAAATTGTACCTTCTATCAGCAGTGGTACCATTCGCCGCGCCGGAAACGACTGGATAGTAAAAGTTCCCCTGGGAAATAAAGCTGTTGTTACAGTAATGCACAATGACGGTAAATCCAGCAGACGTATGGGATCAGCTGAATTCAGAGTGAAACGTGTACCTGATCCAAAAGCATATATTGCCAACACAGATGGCGGACCAATTCAGAAAAGTATGTTATTGGCTGCACGTGCACTTATCCCACGTATGCCCGATGATTTCGACTTTGACCTTACCTTTGAAATCATCTCCTTCAATTTTGTTGGCGTACGCGGGGGAGACATCTTTGACCGTGAAGGTAAAGGCAATGTTCTTACTCAGGAAATGCAGAATTTTATTGCCAATTCCAAACGGGGTGAGCGTATATGGCTGGAAAATATTATGGCCCGCGGACCCGATGGAAACCGTAAGCTGGGTACCATTAGTCTTACCATACAATAAGCGAAGCGGTTTGTCGTTCTTTTTTCAGGCTGATTCATTATCAAAATTGTCAACAATGTTGAAGCCTCTCAACTAATGCAGGATTCTAATCCTTGAATATAAAAGCAGAAAACGGATGAAAAAATTAATTTCTTTTTTCGTACTGGCCGCAGTAATGGTCAGTGTTGCCAAAACAAGCTCCGGGCAGGTACTCAACAGCCCTCCCCGTGATGGTATCTATGATAAAAAAGTTACCATAGAAAAAAGACCCATTACATATCCATGGGTTCGTGAAGCTGATGTAGTCTGGCGTAAGCGCATCTGGAGGGTTATTGATTTGCGTGAGAAAATGAATCAGGCTTTTTATTATCCTGAAGTTCCTCATAATGACCTGCGTAGCTTAACACAGGTTATGCTCGATGCACTCAAAGAAGGCACTATCACTGCCTATGATGCCTCAAGCACCACCGATGAATTTTTAGTGCCATTGACTTATCAGGAAATTATGAACCGGCTCGAGCGTAATGACTCGGCGACCATGCAGAGGCCTTATCCGCCCTATGACTGGTATGATACCGTAATTTCCATTAAATTTAATCCCGGTGATGTGAAACGTTACCGGATTAAAGAAGATTGGTTTTTTGACAAGCAACGCTCTGTAATGGAGGTCCGTATTCTTGGACTTTGCCCCGTGCGTGATAACTATGACGAAAATGGTATATTCAGGGCCTATGATCCGCTATTTTGGATTTACTTCCCCGAAGCCCGTCCAGTATTGGCAAAAGCCGAAGTATTTAACCGAAACAACAGTGCGGCACGTAAAACCTACGATGACATTTTCTGGAAGAGGATGTTTAGTAGTTACATTTACAAAGAAGATAACGTTTACGACCGGCGAATTACCGATTATGCCACCGGCATAGATGCGCTGATGGAAGCCGATCGAATCAAAAATGATTTATTCATGTTTGAACAAAATCTTTGGGAATATTAATTGCTGCAACGTATTGCTAAGTAAAAACACCGGAGAGGATAGCGCACTTCGGTGTTTTTTTTTATTGTTTGTTATAATTTTGCTTATCAGTGTCAGCACTATCTGACATTTTGCTATATTCACGGTCTGATTAATCATCTTATTGTGTATTCCATCCTCGATACTCCTGTTGAATATCTCAAAGGTATTGGTCCGCAACGGGCTGAAATGCTTCGCAAAGAACTCAACATTGTTACTTATAACGATTTGCTGCATCATTTTCCTTTCCGTTATATGGATCGCAGTAAATTTACCAACATCAATGAAATTGTTGATGAATCCACCTGGATACAAATCCGTGGAAAGGTTACCCGAATTCAGGTTTTAGGTAGTGGTAGGGCAATGCGCCTGGTGGTCACCATTAGCGATCAAACCGGTGAAACCGATCTGGTATGGTTTCAGGGGCTCAAATGGATAAGGGAGAAACTCCGCCTCAATCAGACCTATGTCGTCTTTGGTAAACCAAATTTATTTAACGGGAAGTTTAACTTTACTCATCCCGATATTGAATCGCCTGAAGAAAGTTCAATTACCGCCAAAGAACCCCTTCAACCGTGGTATTCTACCACAGAAAAATTAAAAAACCGTGGATTTACCCCACGCAATATCATGAATCTGATGCGTACCCTTATCGGTCAGGTACGCAATCATATCCCCGAAACACTGAGTGAATCACTACTTGCTCAGTTGAAGCTTATGCCACGGGCACAGGCATTGGTTCAGGTGCATTTTCCTGAAAATACACATCAACTGATAAAAGCACGTGAACGTATAAAGTTCGATGAATTGTTTTTCATACAATTGCAACTTTTGAGGATAAAATACCTCAGACTTGAGAAAACTTCCGGAACGATGTTTACTCATATTGGTGATCATTTTAATGGATTTTATCACAATTATCTGCCCTTTGAGCTTACGGGAGCGCAAAAACGCGTGGTTAGGGAAATTAGGTCTGACATGAATAGCGGTAAACAAATGAATCGCCTGTTACAGGGAGATGTCGGCAGTGGAAAAACCCTCGTTGCTTTGATGTCCATGCTTATAGCTAACGATAATGATTGTCAGGCCTGCCTCATGGCCCCGACAGAAATTCTGGCCATGCAGCATTTCAAAACCATCACCCGTATGCTTGGTGATTTGCCTGTTGCGGTTGGACTGTTGACCGGCTCCACACGCAAAGCAGCGCGCACCAAAATTCACAGTCAATTGGAAGATGGCTCAATGCAAATTTTGATAGGAACCCATGCTTTAATTGAAGATAAAGTACAATTTAAGTCTTTGGGTTTGGTTGTTATTGATGAACAACATCGTTTTGGCGTAGCTCAACGAGCGCGTTTGTGGGAGAAAAGCCAGGTGCCACCCCATATACTTGTGATGACAGCGACACCCATTCCCCGGACGCTTGCTATGACGTTATATGGTGATCTTGACATCTCGGTTATTGATGAGTTGCCACCTGGTCGTAAAACCATTAAAACTTTTCATTATTTTGAAAAAGACCGTTTTAATGTATTCAGATTCCTGAAATCTCAGATTGACAGCGGTCGTCAGGCTTACATTGTTTATCCTCTTATCGAAGAGTCTGAAAATGCTGATCTGCAGGATTTAATGGACGGTTTTGAAGGTGTTTCAAGATATTTCCCCTTGCCGGAGTATCAAATTAGTATAGTCCACGGCAGATTAAAGGCAAGTGAAAAGGAGAGTGAAATGAAACGTTTTCTCGACAGGAAAACCCATATTTTGATGGCTACCACCGTGATTGAAGTAGGAGTGGATGTACCAAATGCCACAGTGATGCTCATTGAAAATGCTGAACGATTCGGACTTTCGCAATTACACCAGTTGCGCGGCAGGGTAGGGCGGGGGGGCGATCAGTCATACTGTATTCTTATGAGTAGCTATAAACTTACCAAAGATGGGCGTAAACGTTTAGAAACTATGGTTCGTACGACCGATGGATTTGAAATTGCAGAGGTTGACCTTCATCTTCGTGGACCGGGCGATATAAAAGGAACACAACAAAGCGGCCTGGTTGGATTGAAACTTGCCAACATTATTAAAGATGAAAAACTGTTGAAAATCGCCCGCGAAATGGCTCACCGGGTGCTTTCACCCGACCCGGAGCTCAATTCACCTGAAAATCTACCTATCCGAAATCATCTGCAACAGCCCGCTTTTGACTGGGGTAAGATAAGCTGACTATTTTTCCTGCTCTGTATCTTTACACTCAACCAGAGGAAGAGTAGCATCAAGCCCCAGCTCCTTGCGATCACTGCTTACCGCTATCCCATTTTTCTTAAGCACGATTTTCATCCCGGCAGTATCTCTGATTCCTTCCTGTTCAAAATAATAGTTAGCCAGAATGATGCTGTCATGTAACGTCCCGACTATTGTACCCTGCCGGTGATCTTTGTAAACAGGAAGCCAGTTATAGTGTCCGGTTACCTCATCGGCTTTGATAATCAATCGCATTTCAAGCTGATCCACCCTGCCTTCTTCATTCTCGAATGGTTGTTCCATACGATAGCAGTATTCAATTATACTATCGTTTTTGAGGTCTTCAGTGAGATTGCTCTCTAAAGTGGACTTTGCTTCGGGATTAGAACTTGTGCATGACCACAGAGTGAAAAGAAATGGTATCAATGGTAGCATATACCTGGTTTTCATGATGATTGGTTTTAGTTTATACTGCAATTACGGTTCCCCTTAAGGGAGCATGAACGAGAGGATATCTCTTTAAATAAGAAACAAGTACCTCAATGGCTTTGTTTCCGGTTTTATTCCGTTGGCTGCCATATTTTAGTGGCACTCCCTGAGAGGTTACTGAAGCCACAGTATAGTCCCGGTTGTTTTCAACAGCTTTTTCATTAATAAATAGCGACTGAATGCGCTCGCCAGGGGGATTTTCAATTTTAACATAAAAATTAAGGCCCAAACATCGTTTTACATAACCACCCATTTGACTGTATGGATTGGCTGAAAAGGTATGCTCCAGATTTTCTTCAAGCATGTCAATGATTTCATGGCCTTTCATTTTTAAGATGGTTATCGGGGCATTTACAGGGATAATATTCCATAGATCGTTCATGGTAATAGGCCCTTCGGGAATGGGAGCTCCGTAACGCCACCCATTGGAAAATGCCATATCTGCTTCTGTTTGTTCAAGAACTGCCTGCAATAAGAAGTTATCCATGGTGGATTCAAATGAATGGTATCTGTCAAGTATTGTAGCGGTGTGCCCTACAATTTCCTGAAGATAGCCCCGGTAAGGTTTCATTAAATCATTTACCAGAGTAATCATTTCCGGGTCAGGAGCAATACTTTCATCAAGCAAAACCAAATGATGTTCGTATGAGGTAACTTTACCATTGGTTACTTCTATATCCAGGTGACCAATAAATGATCCATGGCAACCGGATTGCATAATAAGGGCATCGTTTATACGCACGGGCTTGTACATTCGGTTGTGGGTATGCGCACTCAACAAAATATCAATGCCTCTGGTTTCACTCGCAAGTTTAACGTCCTGGGGAAAACCTAAGTGAGAAAGCACTACTATAAGGTCAACCGCCTGACTTTGTTTCAGCTGATTAATGTAATCGGGCAACTCTTCATTGCCAGTGGTAAAATATATGCCTTCGCTGAATTTTTGTGGCATCACCTTGTCCACAATAGTTGCTGCTATGCCTATGATACCCACCTTTAATCCATTGATTTCCTTTATCAGAAAGGGCTTAAATACAAGTTCATTGGAATCTCTCCGATAGCAATTAATGGCCAGCATTGGATAGTTCAGTTGCCGGGTAATTTCCTCGAAATGTTGTGGCCCGTAAGCAAATTCCCAATGTGCAGTCATGGCATCCAATTGCATCTTATTGAGCAAAGGGATGATGTCCATTCCCTTTGATTGCACTACGGGATAAGTTCCGTGGAAAGTATCTCCACCGTCAAGAAACAAAACCGCATTACTTTTGTGTTCTCTCACCGATTTGACATAAGCACCTATTCTGCCATATCCACCAGCGAGAACATGCTTTACGTTTTGTCCGCCTGTGTTGAACTGTTCATAGTGTTCTTCCACATAACCATGGGTATCATTTATTTGAAGTATCGTAAGATGTTTAGCTGTGCTCATTATCTGATCTGGAGTTATAGCGTATTTATTTTCTGATTATTACAGGAAGCTGAATCCGGTTTTAAGAAAAAAAAGGTGACCTGTAACAACGGTCACCCTTAGTTTTCATAAAAGTATTAAGTAGGTTTAAGTTTGTATATTACACTGCTTTTGGTGAGGCAATGCGAATAGCCAGAAAAGGCTCAGAAACTTACTTTTACTTTTTAGATTTGGTCGCTTTTTCTTTAACCTCTTTGGTTTCTAAAGCTGCGGAAAGACGCTGTTTCTTGAGGTCAGCAAACTTTTGACCCATTTCCTCAAGTAGTTTTTTATCTAGTTTCTTTTCAGCATCGGGAAACAGGTCTTCCTCTTCTTCACTCAGGTGATGATCAAGAATTTCATCAAATACCTTAAACTTTATCATCCAGCGGTCGTGATCCTTTGGAAAATCCTTCAGGTCTAACAACAAGATGTTTAAAACGAAGTGTTCCTCCTGTGATTCCAGTGATTCGTCTTTAATCCCCTTTGTAGTGTTGAGGTGCGACAGTAGGAGATCCTCTTCCAATTCATGGTGAATGTCAAGGTGTTTTTTTAGTAAAGTGAATTTTTCAGGTTCAGAACTCCTTACCCCTC
>DHSR01000007.1:0-18806 GCA_002410555.1 Bacteroidales bacterium UBA5281
GTCAGCGGATCGGTGGTGGTTCCAGGGATGCTTCCTGAACAGATATCATATGATTTTGGAGTTGAAACATTC
This sequence comes from Bacteroidales bacterium UBA5281, assembly GCA_002410555.1. Lineage (GTDB taxonomy): Bacteria > Bacteroidota > Bacteroidia > Bacteroidales > Lentimicrobiaceae > Lentimicrobium. The sequence continues at coordinate 73 of DHSR01000007.1, forward strand.
ACCAGACATTCACCGGTAATGGTATGAAGTGTCTGTGGCACGGGTGGGGTAACATCGTCAACAATTACATTCTGAATGGCGGTGCTGCTGTTGCCGTTGCCATCGCTGAAAGTCCAGGTGATGATGTAGTTTCCTTGTGCGTTGTAAGTTAAAGGGTCAGTTGTTGTTCCGATTACGGTTCCTGCGCAGTTGTCTTCTGCGGAAGGTGCAGTTACGGTTACGGAACATTCGCCGGTTACATCAGCAAGCGTGGGAGCAACGGGAGCAGTAACATCGGGAGTCGTAGCTACCTCATAAGTTGCAGAAAAATTACAACCGGCATCATCAATAACGGAAAGCGTATAATTTCCGGCGGCTAATCCTGTAATATCTTTATTGCTGCTGTTAAATCCGAAAGGTCCTGACCAGGTAATAGTATAAGGGGCAGTACCACCAATAATGGTTGCATTGATGATTCCATCATTTTCATTGGGACAGGAAACAGGTGAAACTATTGCAACAACTGAAAGTGCAGTTGGCTGGGTAACCTCCACATTTCCTGAGGTAGGCGTACATCCAACACTGCTTTCACTTACACTCCAACTATATACACCTGCGGGAATATCGGAAAATACACCATTATTAATCTGGGTTACACCATTCAGGGTATAGGTTAACGGTGCATGACCACCCACCGCAGTTATGGTTACGGTGCTGTTGCCACCATTGCAGGCAATGGGAGTAAATTCAACCGTTACGCTTTCGAGGGTGCAGCAATTACCAGCCAGATTAACTGTCGCTGAAGCGCCCGGTGTTGTAATTACCTGATCACCATTACCATCACCATCCATATCGGCATATGCTGTGGCATAGGCGGTGTTGGTATGTGAGCCTGCCAATATATCGTTGTTCGTTATGGAATAAATTGCACCATAGATCCAACTTTCACCGGCATCAAGCACTCCATTGGAGTTGCTGTCTCCGCTTACATAATCGGGTCCGGTTGTGGCGGTTGCATCTATGATTTCGGGTGTAACCAGCGCAACATTTCCGCTATTAGTAAGGGTAATCGTATAATTTACCACATCATTCTCATAACAATAAAATTGATTGGCTGCTGTTTTTGTCAACATTATGCTTGCCCATTGTGCGTATAATACATTGGGTAGCCCGGGGCTATTATTCACAATAATATTTGCTCCAGGTGCAATTGCAATGCCCGACCCATTGGCAGCAGTGTTCCATCCGGCAAAGGTATAACCGGAATAAGTAAATGTATTTGCGGGTAATGCAATATGGGTTACATTGTTATCCATTTCAAGCAGGATATAATCTCCATTACCTCCATTGGCTTTATAGGTAAGTCCGGTTTTCCGGGTTACATTTTCCCACTGAGCGGAAAAGGTCATATCTCCGGTTATCGTATGATTGTTGTTAGGATAGGCTTTGAGACCATTCTGATCATTCCATCCAATAAATACTTTTCCTGAAGGAATAACAACATCACCGGGTAAACCTGCCACACATGCACCGGCACCCAAATGATAGATATTGTCATCGGTGGGTACTGTGCCTGATGCTCCATTCAAAGAATAAATTACAGAATAAGTATGCTCATTCCAAACCGGGAACAGTTCAAACTGGAAATAAACGGCCATATCAAAATCATAAGGCACAAACAAATCTCCAACATACCAGTACCAGCCTACAAAATCGCTCTCATCCAAACCCGCAGGAATCTCGTATTCCAGGTCATTGATGTCAATGGTTGAACCATATGGAACAGGGATCTGCACCATATTGTTGGTTGAGCCCGGGTTTTGCAATACCTGATGATTGATGATAAAAAAGGTAGGAGCGCTCCATTTGGCATAAAGTACCAGGTTTTGAGCCGGCATGGTTTTACCGGCAAAATCAAATTTGGTTTCGTCAGAAAATACCGGGGATGCATACCAGCCACCAAAAGTATAGGTAATGCCATCTACTTCCCGTGTAGTAACATCCTCAACATATCCAGCAAGTGCCAGATTTTCAATACTTGCCTCAAAGGGAATGGCTGCGGAGATAACAGGTGCGCCTCCATCCATGGTGTTAAAAGTGATATTATAATTATTACGTGTATAATAAATGGTTCCGGTGCGTGCAGGTGTGCCGGTATGTAATGGCTCCCATTGATTCAGATTGGTAACCGTGAATCCAGCAATGGCAATACCATCCTCAATGGAAAACTGAAAGTTGACATTTCCTGCAGCATAAAAAATATAGTCGTCATGAATGGTAATATTGGTAGTCATTTCCATATAATGAATGGTAAACGGAGTATTGCCCGAAAATTCACCAGAAACGGTCAGATTTTTATTCGGCATATCCGGAGCTTCGGAATAGGAAGTAGTGCTGCCACGGGCTATCAGCCAGCGGTAACCTGGATTGGCATTTACAGCGGCGTTATACCAGGGAGCAGTGCTTTGACCATATTTTACCGGAGTGGAACTAATGGTTATCCATTGATTGCTGCTGTTCTTGTACTCTACTTTAAATGTCCAAACATTCCGGTCATAATATACATTCTTAATGGTACTCCCATCACCTTTCACGTTTACATTATTGATGGCTTCATTTGTTTTTACGGTATTCAGTGTAAAACCGGTATAAGTCAGGGTATTGAATGTTGCGACACTTCCGGTTAAGCCGGTTCTTACCCTGGACTCATAATAAGTGTAGTCGTTATTTTCGGCATTTTGTTGCCAATAAACTACGGTATAATTTACCGCCTGGGTTGTCCACACGGCATACAGGGTTTTGCTGGCGGTTATCGGACTGGAAAAATTAAAGGCAGGGCCGCCAATGGTTTCAGACCAGTGTGTAAAAATGAACCCTATTTTCGTGGGATTAACCGGTGGAGTTGCATTTTGCCCATCTATAATATATTCCGGCATCAGGGGTGAACCGCCCTGGGTGTTAAATGTGACCACCCATCTGTCTGTCAAAACTGCATATAGTGTTGTGTTGGCAGTTATGGGAGTGGTAAAATCAAAAACAGGCCCATCAACGGTAGCAGACCAGTGCGAAAAAACTTTTCCCGGAACATTAATCATCAGAGGTATTCCCGATGCAGAGGTGGTGGTTGCAGGTGGAACTATATCTTTGGTAGCAACCAGCTCACCATTATAATTGAAAAACACATACCATACATCTTCAAATTTCGCATTTACAATATAAGTAATGGTGGCAGGAACTGAAACTGCCTGGTGAAAAGCTAGGGGAACGCTCTGACCCTGAATATACCAGCCGGTAAATCTTTTTCCAACAGGAGCAACCGGCATTTCCGGTTCGAGCAGTGATTCACCATTCAGCACAATCTGTGTTTCTTCAAGAATGCCATTCACCAAAAAATTATAGGTAGCCGTTTGTGTGGTGCCTACAACGTAAACAGAGAAATGTGATGTTTTAAATTGAATATCTTTTGGATGAAAATTGGCGTACTGAGCAACTGCCATTTTGTTCTGAACGATGGCAACAGGGTATTTTTTTGAAAACGAGAAACCATCCTGATTTAAACTTTCGGCATGCAAAACCACCAGCGATGCATTATTGGCGGATTCAAGTCCTGAGAAACTGACCGTAACATCGCCATTGGGCTGAGTTTCATGGCCCAGCCTGTCGAACAAGGTGATGTCATAATACGATGCCTGGCTCAAGGTAATACCGCTATTCTGTTTCAGTGACCGGACATACACTTGCTGCTCTGGGCCTGATAATAACTTAACCCTGAGCTGGGTACCTTCGGGCAAAACACCTTCTGTGGCATGCACACAAATGGTTACAGCTCCGCTCCTGGCCGTTAGATTCACTGCCGGAGACTTACCGCAAATCGTTGTTTTTAGTGTGCTATCGGCCTGGAAAATTGGCTGAGCGTTGACACCAGACATAAGTAATGTGCAAAATACAAGGGTTAAGAAATGCCTGGCAACCTTGTTGAGTGTAATGGTTTTCATAATAATATGATTTGTTATACCGTTGTTGTTGTTTTCCCATTTTTTACTGCCTGGCGGCAGGTGTTCACTGTTTCTTCTGGTTCCTGTCCTCTTCAAATCCCCCCGAATCTGATGATGACTTCGATTTTGCAACCCTTATTTAAATGAATACTTAAGGATGCTTTTTTTGACCATTTGCTTTCATAGAACTTGATGCAACAAAAGTAGACTCAATGCAGGGAGAGCACAATACGGTTATATACCCCTTTTTTTAAAACAGGTTCATAAATGACAATAAGTAGAAATACGCATACGATATGATTAGATGAAAAACTCCGGATATATTCCGACGGTCAGATTTTATAAAATTCAAATACTGAACCTGCCTTTCCCAATTTGCCACAATTATCAGAATCACGATAACATCTTTTCATTACGCTGACATACAGATCGTTAAGCTAATACATCATAAAACAACGTACAGTCTGGATAAAGAATCTCCTGATTCAATGAGGGAATAAAAAGCTATCTACGTATATCCCACCGGATCCCGATAGTGAATGTCCCGGTCTTTTGCCGCCTGCCACAAAAAATTTCCGTTCAGGAAGCATCAATCACCCTATTATTCTAACGCTCCCGTCCAGTTTTGGGGCTATTTTACTTGTCCACGCTGAAAATTCCTCAAAAATTAATATTTAGCAACAGCCTAACTATCAAAACATTAGAATATCATTCAAAAATTTCCCCTTTTTTTTCAAAAAACCGTATTACCTTTTCGATTTTTTATGATTAATAGATAATTACGCTGATCAAATTTTTATCAGATGCGCGTGTTTGATAAGGGTTTTATTGTTACTATTGCACTACTAAACTACACCTGCCATAATGCGGCATTGACTACTACGCTTACTGTTGGCTTTTGAATTTTGCATTTTTGTTTGGATAAATAGCTTTTCTTTTATTGGGAGTCTTAAATATCCCGGCAAAAAGATTATTGAAATTATTGTTAGACCTCAAATAATTAATTCAAAAAAAACGCAGCTATGAAAACCAAAACCATCCTTCTTATTCTTGCCCTTGCGGTAGGAATATTTAACGCATGTAAGAAAGACCATGCACCCGCAATTGACCCCCCTTCCGAAGCAGGGAATGACAAAATAAATCAATTGCTGGGGAATTTTACCGATAACTATGAAACTTTTAAAAGCGGCAAATGGCTGAAAAGCGGCGATAAAATTGATTACGATTCTGTTTTATGGTACATTGATGGTGCCATAAACTTCAATTATGCCTCTGGCCAGTATGCTTTTGAAAAAATACACAAAGATACCATATATGTTGAAGTAGCAGTTGATGCTGACATGAAGTCGTTATTTGCGAATGTTTTTGAATCGTATGGTGAATCTCTGATACGTATTGGCGAAAAGTACTATGAGCTTACCGGAGAATATAAAAAGTTTGTTATGGCAACAGTTAGCGATGCCGGCCCATTGGCAGATGGTAAGCGAAAATTGCGCATTGCAACCATTACCGGTACAGGATTTGCTTCACAAAATGGCGATTTTGGGAATGATGAAAACTACCTATATAATACAGATGCAGAAGTCAACTGTGATGGGGAACTTGCATCTGGTGCCCCTGTGATTTTTGAGGCTATGTTGCTGGCTCATTTTAATCCCGAGCCTACCAATGGAAGCAGATATTACTTTGTGGGGACACCAACCATTGTTGAATATGACTATAAAGATTACAAAATTGACTCTTCTGCACTCCTCACCAACTATTTAGATTACAAGATATATGCTGCGCATGAAATTTTTGAGTTTACTGATGAAGTTCTTTGTCTTGAATATAACCAGAACAATTCGGGCATACACGAGATGCAATTCTATTACGACCACCTGAAAGACCTTGCAAACATCTGGTTGAGCCAACAAGGGAATGTTACGATTAGAAAGTCATTTGCTCCATCTGAAATTAAAAGCCCAATGGATGGTGATTCCCCTAATCGCGTAATTTACCATTTCCCTAAATTTCACTTCAGAATAAAAGTAGCAACTCACGAACCATCCACCCCATATTTCCCAACAGAATAATAACATTACTGCCATGAGATATATCGCATCTTTTTGCCTTTTGTTCACTTTGGTTTTGCCTGTAAAAGCACAAAGCACATTTGAGTTTTTGCTACCCACTGACACCAGAACCTATTCGATAATGGCCATTGACGACAACAATGGAGGGATTATTACCCTGATTAGTACAGTAACCGGAATTGGAGGGCCCTGGGAATACCTCAAAGGCTATGTGCTTGAAATATCTGCAACAGGTGATACAACAAGCCATCAATACTCCTTTCACGATACGGCCTTTTTTCTGAACAGAATACACCGCTTGAACAATGGAGGATATATTGTTACCGGCCGTTCGGCCCCGCCAAACACCTCAGCAATCGGTTTGCTGCTGATGGGCCTTGATGATGACTTTAATTTGCAATGGGCTAAACATTATCCTTACAGCACGTATAACAATGATGTGTGGGTTTACGATGTATACCAGGATGGCGACACCCTTATCATGCCGGCAGGCAGGTGTGAATTTCCTTGTGGTTCCAAATATCCAATGCTTTTAAAAACCGATCTTAATGGCAATATATTGCAGGAAGTGTTTCATGATAATCCATTGTTAGACAGTGGCCAACCCTCTTACTTGCTAAGTATTGACAGGAAGACAATTTATATGTTTGCTTTTGCATTCATTGGCGGGGTAACCGGGCCTTCGTATAGTGCATTTAATGAAGATTTCGAATATTTATATACCCTGCCTTTAATACCGCAAGATCATTCTTCGTGGCGTTATTGCAGCACCTGGTCTTCTGACAGCATTATGCTTATGTCGTACATTTCAACAAGAGCAGAGAAAACCACCTATTATGATGAAGATGTGTGGTTGGCCAGATATGACACTGGTTTCAACCTTTTGAACCGTGCAAATTTTGGCTCTGTTGACACACTTGATTATACCCCTTTCGGGGGAGCAGGCATAGGCAGCCTGCATCCCGATACCATTTTTTTTGCAGGATTTAAAAATGCAGCGCTTACGTATCCGGGTCCATCAAAGGTAAGCTGGATTATGGCAGGGCAGGTTGACAGCCAATTGCAACCCCGCTTTCTGCACTACATAGGGGGCGATGCTTATTACGAAGTAAAGTATATGTTGCCTCTCAGCGATGGGGGGGTATTGATACATGCCGGCAAGTTAAACCGGGATACCCAACTCTATGATGCTTATTTTATCAAGCTGAACAGGGAAGGATTAATTACCGGGAACAAACCGGTACATACCGTTATTAACCGCGCATTTATCTCCCCTAACCCTGCTAAGGAAACACTTAAAGTAGAATGTATGCTAAAGGGAGCAAAAGCACAGGTGCTTTCCCTTACCGGCACTGAACTGGCTTTGTATGGACTGGAGCAGGGAACGAGCCTGATACCCCTGCATGACCTTAAACCGGGTATGTACTTACTGGGCATTACGTTGCCTGGAAAAGGAATTATTGAAACGCATAAGTTTATTAAACTGTAAAAACTTTAACCATGAAAAAACTTATACTCCCAATTTTGCTAATCTTTTCCGTTTTTTCAGGAAGCAATATCGATGCCCAAATATGCTATACCTGCCCAGGTCAAAACAACAATGTTTCAGGATCTGCAGCATCAGCATTCGGAAATAATAATACTGTCGGAGGATCCTATTCTACGAGTATTGGCAGTGGCAATACGATTCCAGCAAATTATAGTTTTGTAGCAGGTAGTTATTCAACCGCGCAGAGCATGCACTCCTACATTATAGGAACATCATCTCATGTCATGCAAGTGAGTAATGAGGGCTACATTTTTGGAAGTGGTTCATCTGCAGAACATACTAAGGTAATGTTAGTGGGGCACCGATTAAAGTCAGGTGCAGCTAGCCAGATCATCATCGGGGCAGGCAAAGTGGGCAGTTACCTTACTAACAATAAGATGTACAGCCTCGCCGTGGGTTTTAATAGCAATGTGCCCACGTTTTTCGTTAGTGAAACTCCTTCTAATTTACAATCGGGCAGGGTAGGTATTGGCAACAATACCGATCCACAAGCCAAATTGCACATAAAAGCCGATGCTTCTGAAAATGCGACCATGTTTTTAGAAGCCACAGGCACCAACAAAACCAGCAGTTTTATGCTGGGTGGTGGGCCAGCAATCATAGGAACCACCTCCAACAGTAATTCGCTTTCATTTGTAACCGGCAATACCAATACGCGAATGTTTATAGATGGTGTCAATGGCCGCGTTGGCATTGCCACCAGCACCCCTGAGACACAATTGCATATAAATGGTGATATAACCGTTTCGGGGTTAGCCAATGAAAAAGGTGACCAAATTGTGGCAAGCGATAAAACAGGGAAATTATTGCTGGTTCCTGTAAACGCATTGGGAGACAACCTGGGTAACCACACCGCTACTGAAAGCCTTAACATGATGGAATTCAGCATAAGAAACTCGACAAAAGCCGCTAAACAAAGCAGGCTTGATGGTAGTCAGTTTTACGTGGGATTAAAGTTTAGTGAAGTCAATAATATGATACTTGAAACAGGCGGCGCTGCCACTTTTAAGGCAGTAGCAGCGGCCAACAACATTGCCGGGTTCTGGGCAGCAAATTGGGCGTGTGGAGGATATGGGCTTTTGCTTAATGCCGACAATAGCACAGGTGGTATTTATTATGACAACAACAATCCCAAATTATCTATTGGGCTGAATAACAGCAAAGTAGGAATAGGGCTTATTCCACCCAAAGATGGTACATTCAGATTGTATGTTGAAGGTGGCATACTAGCCGAAGAGGTCAAGGTAATGCTAAAGAGTACCTGGCCAGATTACGTGTTCACTACCGATCATAAACTTCCGGGTATTCACTAGGTTTCTGATTTTATAAAAGCCAATGGCCATTTGCCAGGTGTACCCAGCGCGGCCACCGTGGCTGCCGAAGGGATAGAACTGGGACAGATGAACGCGCTGCTGCTTACAAAAATTGAGAAATTGACCTTGTATATGATTGAACTTCAACGGCAATTAGACGAGATTAAAAAGTAATTTCAGTTCACCCAAACCCTTATTATTATGAAAGCTGTTAGATATATATTGCCCTTGCTGATATTGATTTTTCTTTCATCTTCGCTATGCGCACAGCAAACCGTGAATTTTGAATATGATTTGGCAGGAAACAGGGTGCTAAGGTATCTCGATACTAAAAAGAGTACCGATGCCGAAGTTGACTCCCTTTTTAAGGCTGAAATCATCCATGATAAAATTACCGGCGATCATTTGGTAAAGGTCTATCCCAATCCTACCCTGGGTATGATTAACGTTGAATTTATGGGAATAAGTGAGGGTACGTCAACCTATTTTATCACCGATCAAAATGGCAGGCAGGTAATGAACGGGGAAACCAAAAGCCTTTCAAACACCATTGATATTACCCGGCAGGGACGCGGGGTCTATTACCTGGTGATAAAAGCGCCCGAAATATATCAGGTTTATAAAATAATTAAGCAATAAAAATAAATTTAAATTTCAGGCTATCTGGCATAAAATGCCACAATGGCATGAAATCAGGAAATATCATCCTTAACTTAACAGGCTATTGACATGAAAAAATATTTCTGGTTATTTATGGTGGTTGCATCAAACCTGCAACTCTACGGGCAGCATCAGGCACCCAATTTTACCCTTGACAAACAGCTATACGGAAAACAGGAGTACCAAGCCAGCCAATACATAGATATGATCGATGGTTTTGGTTACAAAGCCAACACCAAAAGCGATGTTTTTCATGCCAAAATAGACCCGTTTATGGTTTTTCCGCCGGTGGAGGGGGAGATTGGGGGGCCTACTGCCGGGGATAATGGAATGGTTGGCAGTATGGGAGGTTCAATTAGCGTTAGCTCGAACGGTGCAGCTACTTACAGTTTGCCTATTGAAGTACCCAATGGAATTAATGGCATGGAGCCACAACTTGCCGTATCATACAATAGCCAGGCGGGCAACGGGATAATGGGTATAGGCTGGAACCTGAACGGCCTGTCTGCCATTACCCGAACGGGAAGTACGCTATTTAATGATGAAATCAATAAAGGAGTAAAATACAACGATGAAGATCATTATGCTTTAGATGGCAACAGACTAATGGGTTTTTCCGGGACTTACGGGCAAAATGGGGCTGAATACAGGACAGAACTGGAAACCTACTCAAAAATTATTTCATACAGAACATCGGGTACTGCTCCTGATTATTTTGTCGTATGGACAAAAAGTGGTCAAATAATTGAATATGGAAGAACGGCAGACTCTCGAATTGAGCTTCAGGGATCATCTGGTACACAAGCTATGATAAGCACATGGTTGGTAAATAAAATCAGCGACCGTTTCGGCAACTCGATAGAATTTGTTTATTTAGAGAATAACGCTACAGGGGAATTTGTTATTGATAAAATCAAATATGGCGGAAACCCTGATAATGGCATCCCAATGAAATGCGAAGTACGGTTTGGCTACAGATATGATCGCAAGGATAAAATTACTAAATATCTTTACCCTCAAAAAAGATATTCCCTTACCAGGCTATTGGATAAAATTGAAATCTATGTTGAAAACACCAAACAATACCATTATAAATTTGATTATAAAGACGATGAGCCTGGTTCTCAACTCGACTTTACTTCGAAATTAATAAACATCAAGCGAATACAAGCCGATGGCGTTGCATTGAATCCCGTCGAATTTGAGTACCATGCAGATGCACCGCTTAAGACTGAAAAGGTTTTAAATGAAATTACATACTGTTATGAATACAATGGGTTGTATTATGTTTACGATGGAACAAAATCATTAATCGCCGACTTTAATGGTGATGGTAAACTGGATATTATAGTTGTATATCGATTCTGGGATGAGAATGTAAATAAAGTTGCCGGGTTCAAGATTTATTATGCTGGCACGGATCATTATATTCCCGGGCCAAGTGGTTCTTTACCTAATAGAGAATTCATTCAATTTTTACCTTGTAATATTAATGGTGATCAGAAGACGGATCTATTAATGATTAGATTAACGACCCTAAATGACCCGGAAACAGAAATTGTGCCCTATATATCAAATGAAAATAATTCAATCGGGTTTGATATTATGCCATCTTTCAGAACAACCATGAATCCATCAAACATTAAATTTCAGGTGGATGATTTTAACGGGGATGGAAAATCCGAACTCTTAGTTATGATTTTTCCTTTCCCGGATGTAGATATTGCGTTAATTGAAACTTATTCATTTAACATTACACCCACTTTTAGCGTTATCAGGCATACTCCAAAATCTGCAAATGCTTCAATAAATCATTATTATGAAACCCGTGATATGGATGCCGATGGCATACCAGAATTAATCCGTTTGAAGTCGGATGGTATGTATGTTTATAAGTTCTTATTTGAACCTGGTGGACAAACCATTAGCGATCCGGTGCATTATACTTTCCCGACCTCTGCTTTTCAGGTTTATTGGGCTGACTTTAATGCGGATGGATATTGTGACATCTTATTCCGCAACAAATCCACAGGTTTATGGGGCATTCAATTATTCACCGGATCAGATTTTATAACGGTTGATTGCCCGGTCACCTTAACCGAAGACCCATCTAATAACAGAGTTTCTTACTCACTATTAGACTACAATGGCGATGGACTTGTAGATATTAACGAACGTTATCTGGAATCAGAAAACCCGAAAAAATTCCGAAATACCTTTTTTTACAACAATGGAAATGGCTTCCGGAGCGAAAGTTTTTACACTTACGATATTGATCATGATATCAGGATAAACCCGATTGAAAGAACAACCGACATGAATGGCGATGGTATAAATGATGTCATTTACCAGGCTAACAACGACTACAACCCGGGATTGGTTTATCTGGTGGCTTATGAAGTCAACTCAAAAGACAAGTCAAATCTTATTGAGGTTATCAGGGATGAATTTGACAACGAGACTACCTTTACCTATAAACACCTGCCCTATTGCACCGGTGATGATCAAACCGAGCCGGAATATGTAAAATATACCGATTCCTCTTACCCTTTTATGGATTTTCAGGGGCCTATGGCAGTGGTTACCAAGGTTTCAGCTTTTGATGGCTTAGGCAATCAACCTGATAATGTTCGTGAGATAAAATACCATTATGAAGGAGCCAAAATTCATTTAAAGGGTAAAGGCTATCTCGGGTTCATGAAAACCAGAGTGGCAGATGTTGATGCAGGTTCATGGTCCGAAACCACTAATAAGATAGAAAAAACGGACAATTACATATTCCCGCATACGGACATTTCCAGAAGCTATGTCAAGATTAATGGGCAGGACAAGAAGTTAAACGAAACCAAATATACCTATTACGTGCATAATAAACCTTTGCAAAACTTAGCGAAGCATTATGCACCTTATCAAACCAAAGTTCATTCAAAAAATTGGAATGAAAAGGGGGAGTATGAAAAAACAGTGCGCACAGAGAGTTTATACCTGGGCAATGAAAATGCTTTAACCTATGGTAACCCTTATAAGGTGTTGGAATTGGGTAGCGAAAGCGAGCTTGAGAATCATTCTTCCATCAGCGCTTTCAGATTTGGGAAAGAAGCATCCACATTCTATTCTTATAAATTAAATTTAATAGACCGGTGGGTTATAGCAAATCCCGATAGCGTAAGAATCCGTTATTTTAAGAATGATGCTGACGATATTACGGCGTGTGAGTACTTTGATTATTACCCCATTGATGACCAACGGTTTCCATTATTAAAGATATCCCGGGTGCATCCCGAAAGCAATTCAGAGGTCAGAACAGAATTTGATTATAATCAGGCGCTGGGGTTAATTATTAAAAAGACAATCACAGCCCCCAATTATACACCGGCACCAGAGGCAAGAGTTGAGCGTTATGAATATAATCCCGAATACGGATACCGTTTTATGACCAGGCAGTTTAATCCCCTGAACCATGCTGTCGAAAGCAAAATTGATCCTGTAAAAGGAACAATAGTTCAGTCCTTTGACGCGAACAACTTTAACACTGATTTCGGGTACGATTCATTCAACAGGCCGGTGAAGGAGGTTAGTTATGATGGTATCATTACTTCTTCGGTATTAAGATGGGCCAATGGGCACCAGGATTCAAAGCCAGGGGCATTGTGGTACAAGTGGTCATGTGCATCAGGGCAAAACCCCCAACTCATTTTCCACGACCGGCTGGGGCGTGAAATAAGGGCTGTATCTTACACGCCTTCAGGACAGAAAATATATATTGAAAAAGAATATGATCATCTTGGCCGCCTGGTGATGGTTAGTGACCCGCACCTGCCGGGCGAAACACAATACCAAATTACAGAAACCACTTATGACGAATTAAACCGGCCAAAACTGGTAAAATATCCTGGTGATATAACCGAGAACTATGCTTATGGACGAAGAAGTGTAACCATAACAAATGACCACGGCAAAACAACCAAAAAGGAGACCGATGCAGCCGGAAGGCTTGTTACCAGCACCGATGAAGATAATAAATACGTGAAATATACCTATTACAGTGATGGCAAATTATATACCACAAAAGTAAACGGTATGGCTTCAACATTGGTTACCCTTGAATATGATATTAATGGCAACAAAACCAAAACCACCGACCCTTCATGGGGCACCAATATCAGTCGTTATAATCCTTTTAATGAACTAATGTATTCGGAAGATGCCAGGCAAAACAAATATACATACACATACGATGTACTTGGCCGCACCCTTAGCAGGCAAAACCTAACCCATGCAACCGACCTCACCAACTGGCAGTATGAGGAAACTGCCGGCAAGCTCGGGTTGTTAAAAAGCGAAAGCAACCTGGCGGGACATATGAAACTATACACCTACGGCGAGTTTAACAGGCTGGTGAAAATAACGGAGAAGCTGGATGCCGATGGCATGGGCCATGATGTAAGTTATACGCATGATGAACTGGGCAGGGTTAGCTTAATGACATATCCTGATGGGTTAACCTTGAGTTACAGATACACCGGTGATGGAGTGCTGAAAAAAATCATAAGGGAACGTGATGCGGTTGTTGTATGGGAAGGAATTGCCTACAATGATAAAGGACAATTGACCCAAAGCAAAAGGGGGCGTAATATTTTACTGGATAAAACCTATTATCCTGAAACCGGACTTTTACAAACCACTATTTGTAATAATGTGCAATCATTTGAGTACGTTTATGACAATTTGGGCAATATGACCGACCGTTATGATCATTTTCATAAAACAAATAACCAAAGCCTGCACGAGGAGTTTGGTTATGATGATCGCAACCAGCTCACCTCCGTAACTTTGAACGGAGCTTATCCCCGGATTTTTGAATATGATGCTCTTGGCAATATTGAATCCAACCCAGATGCAGGGGCATTTGATTACACCAATCCTGACAAGCCTTACCAACTGGCAAGCCTTACCCCAAACAATAATCTTGCACCTGAATATTACACCCCGCAAGTGATAACCTACACCCATTTTAATAAAGTAGAAACCATCACCTCAAACGAGCATTTTCTTGAGCTTACTTATGGTTTAAACCAACAGCGCATCAGCCAAAAACTGTATGAGGTAAACCGCTCCAATAAAAACTTTATCCTTGAAAAACAGTTTATTGCCGGCATTGCAGAAAAGATTATATTTGCTGATCAAACCACCAAATCCATCAACTACATTACCTCACCGGAAGGCCTTACGGCCATTGAAATTACCTCCAACCCTGGCGGCCGGGAATGGTATTGGGTGTTTACCGACCATCTGGGGAGTATTACCACGCTTTTAAGAGAAAGCGATGGCCAGAAATTTGAAATGAGTTTTGATGCGTGGGGTAACAGAAGAGACCCTGCAACCTGGATGAATTACACCACCACATTCCCGGATGTTGTTATTGACCGGGGCTTTACCGGTCACGAGCATCTTGATGTTTTCGGCTTGATAAATATGAACGGCCGTGTTTACGATCCCGTTGTGGCGCGTTTTCTCTCTCCCGACCCGTATATTCAGGCATCGGGTATGCCTCAGAATTATAATGGGTACGTGTATTGCTGGAATAATCCGCTTAAATATGTTGACCCGAGCGGGGATGTATTTATGATGCCTTTTTTTATTATGGGCATGATTACAGACTTTACAAGCAATTTGATTAACGGAGTTCATGACCCACTTGGGACTGCTTATTCGAATGTAACATCCACAATAACGGGCATTAACAATTCATGTCAAATTCCTGTTGCAAGAACAGATAACTTTTACTTATCAGTTGGGATAGACCCGTTTAGCTTTGGTGTTTCTATTAATGCGGCATATAAACCCAGCGATGATTTTGCAATGAACTTCAATGCAGGTATTGGTCCTTTTGGTGGAAATGTAAATTTTGGGGCTTCTCAAAAGTTCGGAGACTTTACTTTGTCTGGTGGCGGTGGGTACTCTTCGGGTTTTAGCAATATATTTTCTAAGAATCCTGCTAAAATATCAGGTACGCAGGCACATTATGGTTTCTCATATTACGATAGATCAAACAATCAGCATTTCTCTTTTGGTGGCAATACCATTGAGGGGAAATATAGTCAAAACCAATGGTTTGTTGGTTATCGTAAGGGCGATTTTTCTTTTGCCATGACTAATGATGCTTTCAGAGGAAGCGACTGGTATCGCACAGCTGCCGCGGAAATTGGCATTGGCGAAGTTTCGTTTGGATTCAATCTTTTTACTACTGAACCGCCATTGGAGGAGTACAAACGAAAGCCTAAACAATTAGGTGGTGACTCAGAATACATATCTCCAATACACGGTAAAAATCCCTTAGGAACTTACTCTTCCGGGAGTCGGGTATATGCAGGAATGTATTTAGGTTATCGAAATGGAAACAGAGTAAGCCGATTTGGTATAGATGCAGCATGGGTTCAAGACCTTTTTCAAAATGGTATTCACCGATGGGTGGTACCAACACCCTATTTTAATACAAACTCCGGTTCGCCTTCTGCACCATTCCTGCAAGGAGGGTACGTAAATCCATTCTCACTCTATACATTTTAATCATGAAATCTATTCATGTAACAATCGGATGCTGTACTCTATTTCTACTTGCGTCATGTGTAAGCCCAATCAATTGTCGGAAACAATTTACAGTATTTATGGATTCAATATCTGTCTCAAGCCATAAATATCAAATTCGAGTGGACGGAATATTTGTTTCAGTAAATCAGCGAGGTGCTTTCGCTTTATACAAAGATGGTAAAGCAAAGTTTGTTGATTCATATCTTCCAATCGGTAATGAATTTTGGTTATATCCGGAAAAAATGATTTCAATTATTGAGAATCAAATCAATATAATTGGAAAGGAGGGAGCCGGCCATTATAAACAAGTGAGTGATACTATTATTATTCAGACATTTGGTATTTCTAATGACCAACTTTGCCGCAGATCAGTTTATGAAACCAAAGGTGTCATACTCAATGATTCAACCATAGTAGTGTTTTCTGATTATTCTTATTGGTTCGACTCTGAACTCATCAAACAACCGAACATTTATCGTTTATACAAAACCAATCTCAAGCCTGACAGCACATTGGCTTGGTTTAATAAAAAACGATGGTACAAAAACAACTTGCATGAGAGCCGAAAGTAATATAAATACTGCCGACCCCTTGCTATGTAGAATCTCCAATCCCCCTTCCAACGCCACCAAATTTCCAATTCAAAAATTCATTACTTTTGGCATACCATGTCAATTGACAAACAAATGAAACAGCACCCCACCCGCAGGCAGCAGTACAAATACACCTATCTATCGGGCCCGCTGGGTTTATTTGCTATACATATTATAAAACCTGACGGCACTGCAGAAATCAATTACATCCACGCCGACCACCTCGGCTCCTGGAACACCATTACCGACGAGAATGGCAACCTGCTGCAAGAACAAAGCTTTGATGCATGGGGCAACAGAAGAGACCCTGCAACCTGGATGAATTACACCACCACATTCCCAGATGTTGTCATTGACCGGGGCTTTACCGGCCACGAACACCTGGATGTTTTCGGCTTGATAAACATGAACGGTCGCGTTTACGATCCCGTTGTGGCGCGTTTTCTCTCCCCCGATCCCTATATCCAGGCTCCGGGTATGCCGCAGAATTATAATGGGTATGTGTATTGTTTGAATAATCCGTTGGTTTATACGGATCCGAGTGGGGAAGTGTTTGGAATTGATGACTTGATAATAATAGGTCTGACAATTACAGGTGCATATTTGGGAGGTGTGGCAACAAATGAAGGAGAGCTAAATCCGGTAAAATGGAACTATAAATCTGCTTCAACCTATATTGGAATTACAACTGGTGCTTTATTTGGTTATGTAGGTGGCTATGGAATTGCACATCCCGGCACAATTTCCTTGGCACTTGGAATTACGACGCCTGCTGCTGGTGTGTATTTAGTTGGAAACCAATCTGACTGGTCTTTTGAGTGGACCACAATGGCGGGAGGTGAAGGCAGTATTGAAACTAACAAGCCAACCTCTATAGAGGATATAATTAGAGGTTCAAATTCCTCCATACCTGTTTAAACTGGCGGCTATAGTAACTATATGGAATTTAATGAACAAATGGATGCTTATTTTAACATGGCGATGTATTCACAAAATAGCACCACTCTGCCAGGCATAGAAGTCGTATGGCATGAGAAAATTGGAGTTGGATATGTAAAGGGTGGTATCCCTTTTTGGTGGGGACTAACCGATCAAATGAAAAATCCATTAGCCCAGTACCGTATTCTAGATGAAGGATCCGAGATATTGTATATTACAGTTGGCATTCCTTTTGCTATAATAGGGGCTGGGGAGATTATTGGCTATATTTCATAACAATCAATTATCAATGGCACTTTGGAAATATCCAAATGCTGGTGGGAGAGGCTTAAATATACTTAGTGACGGCAAACGACTTATTGGCTTTGATTGGCATAAATTTAAACTTGGGGGCAAAATGGTTAATAGGCCACATATTGATTTACCTTATTTTAAATGGCATCATTGGCCATGGTAAATTGCATGCTATATGAAGTCAGAAAAAGAAATAATCTTAGAGAAATTAATTGTGAGAGCCCTTCATGGAGATATCACGCTCGAAGAGTTATATACTTTTGAGAATATTATTTCTGATAAGGAACCCTTGTATTTAGAAATATTTCATGATATAGAACAGGCTGTTGAGCATTTTCCTGCTTCATTTCTTAAAGGTTATCCATTATATGAGGCATTTCAAAACACTAAGGAATATATTAAGTTAATAGAAGACTTGAATATACTAAGAAAGAATATTTAATCATTTTTTGACTCTTTATCCTTGTCAGATATACATTGATTTTCCCAGAATCCATCTTTCATTTAAGAATTAATTAAAGAGAACGCAACCGGCTGGAGAGTTGTCTCTTTGCAGTATAATTGGGTTTCCCCAATTTTGCCCGGGCAGAAGTTTGTACAGTTGGTTTACTGGGTGTTCAGAAATCATTATCTTTGAACAAAAAACCGATACCATCACTTACATTACCTCACCGGAAGGCCTCACGGCCATTGAAATTACCTCCACAGTAAAAATTTAAAAAAAACTCTGTGATACTCTGTGTCAA
>DHSR01000007.1:18950-19153 GCA_002410555.1 Bacteroidales bacterium UBA5281
CTGTGATACTCTGTGTCAAACTCCGTGAAACTCTGTGATATTAGTTGCACAGTGGCGCACAGTGAAAATTTAAAAGAACTCTGTGATACTCAGTGTCAAACTCTGTGAAACTCTGTGTCAAACTCCGTGAAACTCTGTGATATCGGTTGCACAGTGGCACATAATGAAAAATTAAAAAAGAACTCTGTGATACTCTGTGTCAA
>DHSR01000007.1:19311-36250 GCA_002410555.1 Bacteroidales bacterium UBA5281
CTGTGATACTCTGTGTCAAACTCTGTGAAACTCTGTGATATAATTTAGGTTATTTCATCCCGGGCAAACCCAAAAAAAGCACCTTCAACGAAAGCGCTTTTTCTCAATAAAATTCCAGTCAACAGCCTCAGATCATCATCAGCAAATTAATTTCATTCTGATCGAGCATGCGCCATTTTCCGCGGGGCAGGTCTTTTTTGGTAAGATTGGCAAATGCCACCCGGTCCAGTTTTACTACGTTGTATTCAAGGACTTCAAAAAGCCGGCGTACAATTCGGTTTCTGCCTGAATGAATAACGATGCCTATATTCTTCTTATCATCATTTTTGCCGGTATAGGCGATTTCATCTACCGCCATCATGCCATCTTCCAGTTCTATGCCTTCGGTAAGCCGCTCCATATCCGGTTTGGTCAGGGCTTTGTCTAGTTCTACGTGATAAACTTTACGTACGCGGTGGGATGGATGCGTCAGCTTTTTGGTGATTTCACCATCGTTGGTCAAAAGCAATAAGCCGGTGGTGTTGCGGTCGAGGCGTCCTACAGGATAAATGCGTTCGCGGCAGGCATCCTTTACAAGCATCATTACGGTATTGCGGTCGTCCGGATCGTCCACTGTGGTGATGTATCCCTTGGGCTTGTTAAGGATCAGGTATACTTTCTTTTCAATATTGAGTGTTTCTCCTCCAAACTCCACTTTATCTTCGCGTGTGATGCGGGTTCCAAGTTGGGTAACCACCACTCCGTTAACAGTAACTCCACCAGCAATAATCAGGTCATCGGCTTCGCGGCGCGAGCAGACACCCGAATTGGCAATATATTTATTCAGGCGGATGGTGCCATCGGCATTAAATCCTTTTTGTCCTTTGGGTTGTTCTATACCACTGCGTCCCAACTGACCGCTGCTTTTGCGCTTATATGGTTTCACATCATCCCTGCGCTCACTGCTTTTATAACGGGGTGCTTCCTCTTTTTTCCAGGTAGATGGTCGCTCCCGGTTAAAATTTTTGCGTGGTGTATCCTCTTCGCGGTTGCTACGACGTTTTGGCCGCTCATCACCCGACCTGCCAAACTTTTCACTACCAAACCCGGAGTTCTTTCTACCGCCGGCAGTACGCTTTTGCCATTCATCTTTTCCCTGACCGGCATTATCTGTCCAGCTTCGCCGGGGTTTATGGTCATCTTCCACCGATGACTTTCTTTTTTCAGGTTGGTCAAATTTACGAACAGGCCGGCTACTGCCGAACGATGATTCTGAACCCTCCTCCCGCTTATTAAAACTACGGCGGGGACGGCCATCATCACGCGAAGTACTGTGTGTTTCACCCGGTTTATTATAACGGCGCTCTGCCTTATGCTCATCGCTGTAAGACCCTGAAGTTTCACCGCGTTTATCATAACTTCGCCGCGGGCGGCTCTCATCCCGAAAACTCTTATATGAATCTGAATACTTACCCTTATGCTCATCGGGGTGGGAACGTTCTCTTTTTTCGTCTTTCTTCCAATCTTTATCTTTCGCTTTTTTAAACCCATAGGGTACCGGGGCTGCCCCTTTCTGATAGGGCCTGGCTTTCTCTCTCCCTTTTTTGGGTTTATCGTCTCCCGGATTTTTATCTGGTCTTGATTTCATTGCGCTCATGGTATCTGCTTCATTATTAAGGCTGCAAAGGTAATGCGTTACACCTTTACATTACCGTTATGATAAAACTTTGTTTAAATATAATACATCCCGAGCAAATTTTCTTGGAAAATTACCCTATAATATGTATTTTCGTATGCTCAGGTGTAAACCTTAGGATGACATAACCACTAAAACCCTCACCATAATGGAACCGACCAATGAAAAACTTATTGTAATTGCCCGACATACCACCAGCAGGGCTTTACTGTTACAATCACACCTTGAAGCAGAAGGTATAGATTGCTTCTTATCTCACGAAAATCTGGTACAGGGAGCTTTTGGCTCAGGGGTCGAACTGAGGGTGCGCAGATCAGATATGGAAAAAGCCCTTAAACTGATAGAAATGTCAAAAGAGGAGCATGGCTCAGGAAAGGAACCAGCCATAAAAACATTGCGACAGGTACGTAAAATACTTGTTCCGGTTGATTTTTCCGATGCTTCACTTAAAGCCTGCACTTTTGCGCTGGGGCTGGCTGCCAAATTAAAAGCAGAGATAAAATTACTGCATGTTTATTATAATCCGGTAATCGATGTAGTTCCTTTTGATACCAGTCATGCCTATCAGGTAAATCTGGTAAATTACCTGCACGAGGCAGAGCAAAATGCCAAACAACAGCTCATCAGGCTGGCTGACGATCTCAAACAGAGGGTGAGCAAAGGCAAAGCAGACACAAAGATTTCCTATTCTCTACAAAACGGCATTGCTGCTGAAGAAATTGTAGCCATGGCCAATCATTACCGTCCCGGCCTAATTGTTCTGGGAACCCGGGGCATAGGACAGCAAACCAGCAGTCTGCTTGGAAGCGTAACGGCAAGAGTGATCGAAAAAACCTCGGTTCCAGTGCTGGCCATTCATGAAGCGAGCCGTTTTACAGGTATCGAGAGCTTTAAAAATGTGTTGTATGCCACCGACTTCGATGAATCAGACCACATCGCTTTAAGCCGGCTAATCAATCTGTTACACCCTTTCCATGTTCAGATATATTGTGTTCACATCAGCATTGGCATCAAAAAACCGTGGCAAAAAGTAAAAATGGACAGTCTGAAAAGTTTAATTGACGCAGAACACCCCAATGCTGCCATTCATTATGATATTCTGGTGAGCGATGACATTTTAAACGGCCTGGAAACTTTTATGCGAAATCAATCCATTGACGTAATTTCGCTTACCAATCATAACCGGGGACTTATGGCGCGGCTTTTTACCCCGAGTATTACCAAAAAAATACTTAAACGTATCGACAAACCATTGTTTGTATTTAAATCGGGCGATTAATTCATGGTTGGATAAAAGGCATCTTCGATGTGCTTAATGTTTCGTTTTGAACCACTGATGACGATGGAAATCACGTCGAAGCGCGTTTCCAGATCTATTTTGTTGCGCTCAAGATATACCTGAGTGGCACGAATCAGAAAACGTTGCTTTTGAGTGGTAACAAATACTTCCGGCTCCCCGAATGCATTGGACTGCCTGGTTTTTACTTCTACAATTACCAGAAACTTATCCTTTTCGGCAATAATATCAATTTCATCTTTCCCAAAGCGCCAGTTGGTTTCCTTAATCAGATATCCCTTTTCTCTAAGATGACCAAGGGCAATTTCCTCGCCCAGCTTTCCCAGTTCATTGTGCTCCGCCATAATATTTAAGTTTTAAATGATGCTGAAGAACATTTGATAGATCAGATAAAGCAAGATAAAAAATCCACTGATAAATATAACAGGCTTCACAAATGCGCTATAGTGCTTACTACCGGTTTCACCGGGTGGTTTAAAAAGCAATTCAGCTTCTGCACCCACACTAAGGGTTGCTTCTCTGCCTAATATTATGGGTTGGTTTCCTGATAGATGACCGGCAGGAAACCCAAATATCACCGGATAGGAATATTCAGCTATGGCTGATGCAATAATCTCCTCTGCCGTTTTGCCAAAGGGGACTGCATTGTCACGCATGTCTGTCATTCCACCTACCACCAGACCAGCCAGCCTGTCGAGCATTCCACCCCTTTTCAGGTTCATTATCATGCGGTCAACATGATAAAGGTATTCATCCAGATCCTCAATGAACAGGATTTTGCCTTCCGTATTGATGTCGTCCGGAGTACCTCTCAGACTATAAAGTATAGAAAGGTTACCGCCAACTACTACTCCCTGGGCATGACCACTACGTGACCCCAGCCTTGCAGTTAATTTGTATTCTGGGGTTTCGCCAAAAAGGCATTTTTTTAAACCCTGAGTGGAAACATCCTCACTCCCATCTTTGGGGAAGTTCAGTGGCATGGTTGCATGCAGGGTTTCAATACCAAAGTGTTTGTGTATATGGGAATGCAAAACAGTTACATCACTGAATCCAACTATCCATTTAGGATGGCTTTCAAATGTTCTGAAATCCAGTAAATCAATGATGCGAATGGTTCCATATCCTCCACGGGCACAAAAGATGGCTTTTATTGCGGGGTCATCCAGCATTTGCTGCATATCGGCGGCACGCTCTTTGTCATTGCCGGCCAGTTGATGGGCCTCATTAAATAAATTTTTACCCTGCACTACTTCCAGGCCCCAGGATTCATACAGATGCAAGGCAGGCTCAACTTCATCAAGGCTTATTTTACGTGCTGTGGCAACCATTCCAACTTTATCGCCTGATTTTAAAAAAGGAGGTGTACGCATGCTTGTCCGGTTTTATGATCAAAGGTAGGTGTTTTTGTGTTGATATGATTCATGTGGCACATTCTTTATGAAATTAAGCAATCAGAATCAGACAAACATAAGTGAATACTTTGTGTTAATGGATAATGGGGCAGAGAGGCTCTATACGACTTTCACACATACTCCCCTCTTAGTTTGAAATTGTGCAAACAGGCATAGCTGATGGCGTTTTTAAGCTCTGGTTTTTTGGTGATCACCATTTGAATGTAAAGTGATGGCTATCTGATTTAGGAGAAGTAACCAAATATTACCCAGGGAATACCCACAAAAAGCTTAGCCTGGTGTAAATGAAATATCTCTTTAATAAATTACATAAAAGAATTTGTCACATTCACTTGTCAAGTATTCTATCTTTGCAAAACCTTTGATTGAAATGAAGTTTTTTATGAAGCGGCTGTTGCGACAGTTAATTTTGAATTTTACGGGTGCTATAGTGATTTTTTTTCTCTCTTTAGCCTGGCATTCTTCCATTAATATCGAAAATCTGGAACGTTACGGTCCAGTTATAGGGCTATACTTTATTGTTCATTTTTTCACTTCATTGCTTTACAGGAAATACGAGACGGATACCTATTATCCGCGTATGCAGCTTTATTCCCTTTACTTCCGAAGCTGGATGATCTCTACCGGCATTTTGCTTCTTTTTATTTATGTTTTTCAATATAGTTACCTCTCTCGTTTTGTAATTCTCACCAATATCTTTGGTCTATTTTTAACAGAAGGCGCCCTGTTACATTTGTACCTTTTGGTCAGAAGCTCAACAGTAGATATTGATGAGTTACCCAATGCTACCAAAACTGAGGTTCCCGATGCAACACAAATAGAAGAAGCTTTGGCAAAGAAAATTCCGGAAATAGATCCTGAGACATTAACAGAGCTTGGTGAAGATTCCTTGTATTTTCTCAGCCAGGCTTTAGATAAGTTTTCGGGAAAAACAATGATTTTTAATACTACCACCAGTTTTAACATCACCTCACGAAGTGGAGCGGGATATACAAAAATTGTAAACCTGCACCGGCTCAATGATGTGCGATACATCAATAAATTTCTGGAAGCCATAAATGAGAAATTGCCTATGGGGGGCTGGATGGCTGTATGTGCAGAAACCAAAAATCAGCGTAAAGAACGATTGCTCAGAAAATATCCGCCTCTGCTGAATTATATGTATTATTCGGTTGATTTCTTTATTAAACGGGTGTTGCCTAAAATTCCGGTAGCTAAAAAACTATATTTCTTCCTTACCCGTGGCCTCAACCGGGTAATTTCCCGGGGCGAAATGCTGGGCCGGGTAATATCATGCGGTTTTACCATTCTTGAAGAGGAGAAAATCAATGGATTATTATTCGTTGTTGCCCAAAAAACGGGTACCCCGGCTTATAATGAACATGCTTCTTATGGCCCGCTTATATACCTGAACCGGATTGGCAAACATGGCAAGCACATTAAGGTATATAAATTCCGGACCATGCACCCCTACAGCGAATATCTGCAGGAATACATATTCAATAATAATAACCTGAATAGTAATGGTAAAATCAAAGACGACTACCGGATTACGCGGATAGGCCGGTTGGCACGACGGTTTTGGATTGATGAATTGCCAATGTTCATTAATGTTTTTCGCGGGGAATTGAAACTGGTGGGAGTACGTCCGCTCAGCCAACATTATTTTAACCTGTATTCACCTGAACTTCAGGAAATGCGCATCCGTACACGTCCAGGGCTTATTCCGCCCTTTTATGCAGATATGCCCAAAACACTGGAAGAAATTCAGGACTCAGAACGACGTTACCTGGAAGCTTACTTTAAAAGTCCATTGTTTACCGATGTAAAGTACTTCTTCAAAGCCACCTATAATATTATCTTCAGAAAAGCAAGAAGTAGTTAGCGACCAGATGTGAACGATAAGTAACTATTTTTGAGAGATGAGCGATGAACGATGAACGACTATTGTTGAGAGATGAGCAATGATTGATGAGCAGGACTTATTGCCAATGTTTGCACGCTTGTAGCGCGTGCCCGGGTCCCAATGTTTGCGCTCGCTTGCAGCCCAATGTTTGCGCGCGCCTGCAGCGCGTGCATATGTCCTTCAACCACCCTCCGCAAACTGTTTGATTTCATTCAATTCCTCCTTTTTGTTTTCCCTTTCCTCCTCAATATCATAATCATCTTGAAGTCCAAGCCAAAATTTAGCTGAATTCCCAAAATATTTGCTCAACCGTAAAGCAGTATCGGCAGTAATTCTGCGGTTGCCTTTTATGATCTCCGAAATTCGGGTTTGCGGGATTTTTAAATCCTTCGAAAGCCGGTAGGCTGTGATTTCGAGTGGCTCTAAAAATTCGTGGTTTAAAATTTCTCCCGGGTGTATGTTTGTCAGCTTTTCCATTTTCGTTTTTTAATGATAATCAATTATTTCAACTTCGCTTGCGTTTCCTTTTTCCCAGTACTCCGAACCAAGAACTGTGAACTCACTATTCTACCTACCCCTCCTCCTGCACCAGTTGAAAAGCACCTTTGGTAAGGAAACGCGCATTCTTTGGAAGCTGCCCGGTACGTTTAAGTTCGGTAAGGCCAAACATGGTCTGTCCCGGGAAAAGTTCAACTTTTTCAAAATGATAACCATCTGGATCTTCATTTACAAGCAATAAGCCATAATAAATGCCATCTACTTCAACCACAGCATCTTCGGGAAGGCAGCGAACGTCGTAATTGCTCACCGCAATGTTACCCGACAGGTACATCCCCGGGATAAGTATACCGGTATTGCCCCGCTTAATAGGAATAATTACTTCCGAGGAGCGTTTTTCCTTGTCAATGGTCCGGCCAATACTTTCAATCACGCCTTCGTAACTTTCAGATGCACTTTCAACCAACCTCAACTGAACGGTTTGTCCGGTTTTGAGGAGTGGTAGATCACTTTCGTAAACATTTAAACGGGCCCACAAAATATCGCCATTGATCAGCTCCATCGCCTCGGTTTCAGGCGTAAGCCACTGTCCGCGGGTTACCATTATCCTGCTGACAGATGCAGACATAGGTGCGCGTATCTTCAGTTGTGCGCTTAAACTTTCAGCAGTCAGCTTTTCGGGATCAATTTGCATAAGTTTAAGCTTTTGACCGAGTGCACTCAATTTAGCGGACGCTGTCTTATAGTCGGCTTCTGCCTGTAAAAAGTCTTTTTGCGAAGCTACATTTTCACCGACAAGCGTTTTTTGCCGCTCATACAAGGAAGTAAGATTGCGCAATTGGCTTGCAGTTTCGAGATACGCCTGCTGCATATCCAAAAATTCCGGATTGTCAATCACATACAGTAAATCTCCTTTGTTCACCCGCTGCCCGGTAATTACCTGTATTTCGGAAACTTTCCCACCATAGTAACTTCCCAGCACCATACGGTTTTTGGCAGGCACATCCACAAAGCCATTGGCCTTAATAAATTGATGGAATGTGGTGTCCTTAAATGTTGCCAATTCCATATTGGCTCCATCAAACTGTTGCCTGCTCAATACGATATCGGCTGCGGTGGAATCCTGTGCATCCGCGGCAGCTTCATCCCCACCCGAAGAGCAGGAAAACAGCAGTAGCATCAGAAAAAGGACCCCGAAAAAAGTTGATACAAATCCAATTCTTTGGTTGTTTTTGAATCGGGAAACAGCACTTTTGACTGTCAGGGTATTCGCTATCCGGTATTTCATATCCATTAAATATTTAAACATCAAAGGCTTAGATGATTTATTTCAAGCACAATTAAATTGTAATCATGTACAACATTGAGGTAATCTACCTCGATGCGGAGGGCATTTTCGAGAGAGAGCAGATATTCAAAAAGCCCAATACCGCCCGACTGGTAAGAGAGTTGAGCGGCGCTTCTTATTTCACGGGCCAGTTCAATCCCCTCCGTGGTATAATAATCAAGTCGCGATTGCCGAACGTTAAGTTCAAGCATCAATTGATCGCGCCTCGACTTCAACTGCAGCAGTTGGTTGTCCGACTGCTGTTGCATGGCATCTGCCAAAAGGCGTTTAGATTTAACAGCGGCGTGCCGTGCCGGGAACCAGAGCGGAATGCCCAGACCAATTTGAAAGCCGTTGTAACGGTTGTTTTCCGCGCCATTGTTTACGCCCAGGAAGTACTCAAGTTGAAGGTCGGGATAGCTGCTGTAGCGCTCCACCCGGGCAGCGGCAGTTGACGCTGAACTGTTCAGCGTATAATAGCGTCCGGCTTCAGCCATCAGCTCATTGTTTTCCATCAGGTCGATGGGTTTGTACTCCACCGGTTCCACCTCAAAAGGCTCCTCAGACTTCATCAGGGCGGTCAGCCTGATTTTTGCCGCATTCATATCGCTGCTGATTTTATCAAGCTGCAGGGCAATCTCCTTACTTTTGGATTTAAGCGTAAGGTATTCCAGCTTTCCGGTTTCACCATACTGGAAATTCTTAAGCGCGGCATCGGAAATTTTAGAATAATTTGAATCCAGCATCTGATAATTTAACAATAGATGTTTTTGAAACGCCAGTTCGAGGTAAGCAGTTTTCACATCTCTGACCAGGATATTTTTGAGCCGTTCAAGCTCCCATTCTCTGATGCCGAGGCGATGTTTTGCTTCGCGGTGCTGCCACACATACGTGGCCGGAAAAGCCAATGACTGCTGTACACCCCATACCTTAAGCGGCAGGTTATTTTCGGCAATATTATTTTCATCAAAATTGTAATAAACCGTGGCCTTATCGGGATCAAAGGCAGCCCGGGCCATTTGCCTGGCACTTTCCACTTCAAAAGCTGCAGCCTTTATTCCCGGATTGTTATTCAGGGCTATGCTGATGGCTTCGTTCATACTTAAGGGAGCCTGTTGGGCAATTCCCTTAGTAACCGGCAACAAAAGCAGAAGCAACATCACCAAAGCAGCCGGATTCTGACCTTTCTTCTTTCTTTTGGGTTTCCAGGCGGTTTCAAACATACAATAAAGTACCGGCAAAACAATCATGGTCAGAAGTGTTGCCGTAATTAACCCGCCAATAACCACGGTGGCCAGCGGGCGTTGCACTTCGGCTCCTGCTGAGGTGGAGATAGCCATAGGCAGAAACCCCATGGCTGCGGCTGATGCGGTGAGCAATACCGGTCGTAACCGTTCACGGGTTCCCTTGATGATCAGTTCCCGCGTATTGGTGATGCCCTGCTTTCGCAGGGCTTTAAAGTGTTCAATCAGCACGATGCCATTCAACACCGCTATACCAAACAATGCAATAAAACCCACGCCTGCCGATATGCTAAAGGGCATATCGCGCAGCCAGAGCAGCCAGACTCCGCCTACTGCCGACAATGGAATGGCCGTATAAACCATTAAAGCTTCACGAAACGACCCAAAGGCCAGATGCAGCAGGGTGAAAATCATTACCAGGGCAATGGGCACTGCAATCAGTAAGCGGTTGCGGGCACTTCGCAGGTTTTCGAACTGACCACCGTACTCTATAAAGTAACCCGGACGTAAATCCATATTGTCATTAATAAGCTTCTGCACATCCTTCACTACAGATTCCAGGTCGCGGCCACGAACATTTACACCCACAACTATGCGGCGCCGGGTATCGTCACGCGATACTTTGGCCGGACCTCTCGAAAAGGAGACTTCGGCAATTTCACTCAGCGGCACCTGCCCACCCGAAGGCAGTGGAACAAAAGTATTGCGCAGGTGCTCTATCTGGTTCCGGAACTCCTTTTTATATCTGATTACCAGGTCAAAACGTTTTTCCCCTTCAAATATCTCCCCGGCCTTCAAACCGGCAAATGCCATGGAGATTACCTTGTTTGCATCGTCCACATTTAAGCCATACATGGCAAGTTTGGTGCGGTTGTAAACTACGCTCATTTCAGGCAAACCGGCAGTTTTTTCCACAATCACATCAGCCGCTCCTTCAACCTGTGCAACCAACGATTGGATTTTCAATGCCGTAGTATTCAGGTAATCAAGGTCTTCACCAAACACTTTAATGGCCAGGTCGGCCCGGGTACCGGTTATCAATTCATTAAAGCGCATCTCTATGGGTTGGGTAAATTCATAATCAACGCCTGGAATCACCAATAAGGCTTCTTTAAATGCATCGGCCAGTTCATCCTTGCTGCCGGCGGTGGTCCATTCTTTGCGGGGTTTAAGGGTAATGATAACATCGCTCTCTTCCATTGACATGGGATCAGTAGGCACTTCGGCAGCCCCAATACGGCTAACGACCTGATCCACCTCGGGAAAAGTTTTCAGGATTTTCTCAATCCGGGTGGTGAAATCAATGGTGTTGCTTAAGGTAGTTCCCGTTTTAAATACCGGCTGAATTACAAAATCACCTTCATCGAGTGTAGGCACAAACTCGCCGCCCATGCGTGAGAAAACAAAACCACTCACGATCAATAGCAAAACAGCCAGGGAAAGTACGGATTTCTTATTTTTTAGTGCCCAGGTAATGGAAGGGTCATAAGCGCGGTTAAGAAAATCAAGCAATCGTGTAGAGATATTTCGCTTTTGCGATGCTGGTTTCAGAAACAAAGCCGACACCACCGGCACGTAGGTAAATCCGAGTATCATGGTACCCAGCAATGCAAAGGTAAACACCTGTGCCATTGGTCTGAACATTTTACCTTCGATACCTGAAAGCGACAGGATAGGAATAAAAACAATGATGATAATTAGTTGCCCGAACAAGGCAGAGCGGGTCAGTTTGGCCGTTCCGTTCAGGGTGATGGTATCAATCATGGCCTGCCGTTCTTTGCCATGCAGTCCGGTCAATTCACCACTCCTTTGGGTGACCTTGTAAGCAATGAACTCCACTATAATTACGGCACCGTCGATGATGATTCCAAAGTCAATTGCCCCAAGGCTCATCAGGTTGGCATCTACGCCAAACACATACATCAGCGAAAGTGCAAACAGCAGGCTTAACGGGATTACGGAAGCAATCACCATACCCGAGCGCAGGTTCCCCAGCAGCAGCACTACTACGAAAATTACAATCAAACAGCCCAGGATAAGGTTCTCGGCAATGGTAGTGGTGGTTTTTTTGATGAGGGTACTTCTTTCGAGAAAGCCATTAATGCTGACACCTGGCGGCAAGCTTGCGGCAATCTCGTCTACCCTTTCATGCACGCTGTTGATCACCTGATTGGAGTTGGCATCTTTAAGCATCATCACCTGTCCAAGCACTTTCTCGCCTTCGCCGTTGGCGGTTATGGCACCAAAACGGGTGGCACTGCCGGTTTGAACAGTGCCTACGTCGCTTACCTTAATGATAGAGCCACCGCGATTAGCTACCACAATGTTGCCCAGTTCCTCCACCGAACCAATCAAACCTTCGCTTCGGATAAAATAACTTTGATTTGTTTTTTCAATATAACCGCCACCTACCAGGCTGTTGTTGCTTTCAAGGGCAGTATATACCTGGTCGATGCTCACATCCATCGCTTTCAGCAGATTGGGATTCAGGGCTACCTCGTATTGTTTGAGGTGGCCGCCCCAGGTATTCACTTCCACCACACCGGGAATGCCGGATAACTGCCTCCTTACCTGCCAATCCTGAATGGTGCGCAAATCGGTGAGGGTGTATTCATCTTTGTATGCAGAATCTACTTCAAGAATGTACTGGTAAATTTCGCCCAGACCTGTGGAAATCGGGCCCATAAAGGGCGAACCAAAGCCCTGCGGAATACTTTCTGTGGCCGTTTGAATGCGCTCGGCAATCAGTTGGCGGGGCAGGTATGTGCCGATTTTATCTTCAAATACGATGGTTACAACCGAAAGTCCGAACTTGGAAATGGAACGTATTTCGACCAGCCCAGGCAAATTGGCCATTTCAAGCTCCACGGGATAGGTGATAAACCGCTCCACATCGAGGGTAGAAAGATTGCGGGAGGTAGTGATGACCTGCACCTGATTGTTGGTAACATCAGGAACAGCCCCAATGGGAATATTCAACATGGCATATATCCCAAAACCAACCATGGTGGCGGTGGCCAGCAAAACCATTAGCTTATTCTGAAGACTTGCCTTTACTATTGATTGAATCATATTGTTTTATAAATTACAAGATCGTGCTAAAAAAAGGGAGTGAAATATGTAGAATCGCTCAACAGATGTCTGAGCAGGAGTCACTGAATCAGACTGAGCCCTTCGGTAGCTGATGCATCGTCGGGCCTGTTAAGTAAGGCTTTTTGAAACAAGATTCTGGCTTCACGCAACTTACCCAGCTTAAAGTTGGTCCATCCAAACATGATAAGGGCGTCATAATCAAATGGATACAAATTGGCGATAAGTTCAAAATACTTATAGGCTGCTGCATAGTCCTCCCTGCCATAATAGATGCTTCCCATCCGGTAATTGACCGTATAATGGTTGGGATCAAGTTTGAGTACTTCATTGTAGCGGGAAATTATCTGGCTCCAATTGCCCAAAGCTGAAGCCGGAAGTGCAAAACCCAATCTTGCTTCAATAGAAAGCGGACGAAGTGCTATGGCTTTATTGTAGTAAGCAATTGATCCGGTAAACTGCCCGGAGAGGTAAGTAAGCCAGCCCAGGCGCAGATTAAGCTCATAGGACGCTTCATCGTATTCGCTTTTAAGCGTTTCAATAGCTTTACTGTATTCCCCATTTGCTTCATGGGTATAGCTGCGACTAAACGCACTAATCAGATTGCTTCTCTGCGCGGCAGCCTGATAATTAAATCCCAGCGCTAAAAAAGAGATGATCATCCATCGGTTTATCCATTTATTTTCCATACTATGCCTCCTGTAATGATTTGATTTTGATATTCATAGACTGAGAACTTCCTTTCGCCTGAAGGCAATATCTTAAAACTCCTGCCTTCACTGTTACTCCATTGGTAGTTGAAAGTGAGCGTCAGATTATCGCTTAAAGGTACAATAAATTTCCCTCCACCATAAAAATTCAGGCGATCAGAGAGGTTATAAAAAACCCTTGCATTGAATGCTGAAGTCCCGGTATGATCCCCAAAAGAGGCAAACAACTCGGTCCATAACCAGTCTGTTAATCTGAAGCCCGCTTTTTGATAAAACAAAAAATTACTTTTGCGTTGAATGCTTACCATACTAAAAATCGAAGTGGTGTACAAGTTTAGGCTCCCCAGGGGTCTCCACATTATTCCAAGGCTGGCCTGAGTTTGCTTGTTATTCTCATAACGGGAAGTCCAGGCTCCGGCAAACACATCAAAATAAGGTACAGTGCAGTTAAATTGACCGCCGGCAACATAATCATTAAAGTTATTTTTGATTCCCGGAATAAAATACGTGGCGCTGCCAGAATCATAATTTACAAACGGATAAGGGAAAGAAACCTTAACCCATCTGAAAGCAGGTTCGAATACAAAATATTTGTTAAGCGTAATGGCAGTAGCCAGATAAACCTCCATTTGACTGAGGCGGTAAGAATCCGAAAGTGAATCAAAACCACGAATGGTTACGTTTCGCTGTTTATCAAACAATAGCGTTGACACTGAAGCCGAGAGGCTCAGGCGGTAACCCAGTTGCTGTTCCATTCCAATCAATCCGTATTTTGCTGATAGGTATGCATGATCCTCAGTATAAACGGGCGCCGCATTGTTTCCCGTTTTTGGATATTTTTTATTTTGATTTGAAGTCATATAGCCTGCTTCAGCCATAATTTTCCCGGAAAAACGGTCGTGGCAAACCGAATTAGCCATTTTGGGTGTCAACTTGCTGCATAAATGACCGGCTGCTGCTGTTCTACCTTCATATAGACAGGCAAGATAGAGCAATGTTGCTGCATCTGTATCCAGTTCATTAAATTCCCGTGCCTTTTCAAGATGAATTGCGGCCTTTGCATAACGGTGCAATTCTATCGCAGCCCTGCCGGTGCGCATTCGCAGATAAAAGTAATCGGTGCCCGAGGCAATGGCGGCTTCGCCTGTCACTAACAAACTGTCCCATTTTTGTTCCATAAACAGCCGGTAAGTCAACACTTCAACAGACTCAGTATTCTGAGCACTAACAACTTTGGGCATCCACAAGGTGAGTAGCATCAACAATCCGAACATTCCGGTATATTTTCTCATTTTTCAAATGCAGCATTGATTAGCTGCTTGCCGTTGTGTATAGAAAAGGTAAGGAGACGGTTATGCACCGCTATATCAAAGATTATGAGTGACCGGCCACTTCCTGGCCGGAATGAAGATTGCAGACTGATTTGGTTTCCCGCAAGGTCGTTTTTACATGAGGCATATTTTAGCTGAAAAGCCGGTTTCAGAAAAATAAAGAAAGGCGCAGCAAAATCCTGCAACAGCAATAATCCGCCTTTAGGAAACACATTGGGCGGAAAGTCATCATTCACTTCCAGGTTGGCATAAAAACCCAGGGGCAAACGGAATGTTGCCAGATAAAAATACCACAATAAACACTGGCGGTTACCTTCAAAACGCGTAAAATAAAACAATTGTCCATCATTTACAAAATAGGCACGGGCATTGGTTTTGGTATCTGTAATGTACCGGTTCATTCCCAAATCAACTTCCACCAGCCATCTTCCATTGCCCAGCTGCTTATTGTTTGTGGAATAAGCAATGGAGTTTCCGGTTCCGAAATTAAAGGCAGCAGCCAGGGATGCATCAGCAAGTATATTGGCCACCTGATCATTTAGCTTCGGATAATCGTTGGTTATTAAGCTCAGGGTATTGCCATGGAGCAGGTAATGAGCAATCGGATATTTCAAGGTATGAGAACCTATGGATGGAGTGGCTTGCATTTGAAAATGCAGGTGAGGATAGGCAGCAAACCCGGAATTCCCACAATATCCAATGGCCTGGCCTTGTTGAACATATGCACCCGGACTAACGGTTATGCTGTCTTTTTTAAGATGACTCAGTTTACTGTATAGCCATTGGTTATGCCTGATAATTACAGTATTGCCCCAGTTGTTTAAGGTATTATAGTCTCCGGGAGTGTTGTCTGCTATACCATCCACCACCTCCTCTACCCAACCGCCGGCAGGTGCAAGCACCGGCTTACCAAAACAATAATAGTCGGTGAGGCTCTCTCCTGAACCTGCATGTTCCTTATCTGACTCATCGCGGATCACAAAATCCCACGCATGTTGCCATTGCTCCTTGTGGGTATAGGCACCATCGTGCCCCTGATTTACCTTCCAGGTTCCAAAAAAAGGCAACTGTATGTCGACATACTGCTGGTTGGGAAAGCGCTTACGTGCATTCTGGCTCAGGTAAAGATTCTTTTCAGGGGTAAAATGCTGGTTGAGTACCTGCTCAGGCTGATGCAAACGTTTTTCTCTAAACTTAAGGGCATAAAGAAAGAGCAAGACCACCAGGTTAAAAGGCAGTGAAAAAACCGGAAGCTGAACCGGGGCAAGCAACACAAAGCTTCCACTGATAAACAGTGAAATTACCGGGGTAAGTAAAATAACCCAAAGCAGCGACCAACGCGAAGCAACTACGAAAAACCCCCCAATTGCGATTGCAGTGAGTATATGATTAAATCCGATGTATGAGTAATCGAGTTCGTGCATATTGGCACCGATTACTACATAAAACAGCCAGGTAAATGCAAACCCTATAATTGAAAGTAAAAAAGCGATCCTGGAATAGAGCAGCAGGCCAATCGCAATAATTATTCCGGCCAACAGATGATATTGAAAAAAAATAGCTCCCAGCGAACGAAAATATACCTTAACAACAAGCGGCCAGGATAGATTGCCAAACCATTGATACCATTCAACCAGGGTATAACCTCCCCGCGCATACAAACTGTTTAGTAAAAATATACCTGACTCTCCGGGTATCAGTTCAGTATAGCTGCGTGATGCCAACAAAGTAAACCAGAGCGAAGCCAGAAAAGGAAGGGTTAGAAAGGGCAAACCATATTTTGAGGTTATACCTTCAAAAGCAAGGGTAAACAATAAGGTTGCCAGGGCAACAAATATCAGAATAAAATAAAAAACAAGGGAAGGTCGAAATGAAATGCCCAGACCTAAACCGACAAGCAGCGCGTTGAAACCGTACAATCCCGCATGGATACTAGTTTTATTAAGACCGAATATCCATGCAAATGAATTCGCGATAATAACCGAAAGCAAACCGGCCAGTCCGATATATACATCAAAAAAGGTTACTCCAAGCAGCAGCAGCCCAAATAGCTGGTTTTTCGAGAAGAAAACCATGGTATAGCTATGGAGCGTGCTTAAATAAATACCTGAAACGCGTTGACTGGTCAACATGATGAATGTATTGAAAAAACACCTAATCGTGTAGGTCCTGAATCCGTGGATCGCCCATGATAGAGCGTTTTAGCCTCTCTTTGCAGTTGTATTTTTTGGTCTTGGCATAGTTTTCACTACCATATCCCATAGTGTCAGCAATATCTTTTGAAGAGAACTTTTGCATTGAAAGCAGCAATATCCGTTGACAATCTTTTTCCATGGCATTAAAATGTTCGCGATAAATGCGATATCTTAATTGTTCAGCCTCTGCAAGTTCTGCGCTATTAACATCCGGAAAATCAAAAAATACAGGCAGAATCTTATTTTGATGT
>DHSR01000076.1 GCA_002410555.1 Bacteroidales bacterium UBA5281
CTGGGCAAGGCCGGTGGGAAGCACATCGGGGGTAAAAACAATTACCTGTGCTTGTAGCAAAGCCGGGTCAATTTTCAGGATAAAGCCCCTTGAGCGCCCCTGGATATCGTCGAAATTCATGTCAGCAAACACCTGGTCCGACATGATACCACTGATGTAAAAAGCATTCTCTTTTTCGGAGTACTTAATTCGTGTTGCAGCAGTATTTCGGGGCACTTCAACACCGGGGTACAGCAGGTTGTAGTAAACCATGCTGATTACTTCCATAGATTTTCGCTCGTAAACGGCGAAAAAAGGATAACCTGATAAACCGGCTCCATCAGGAAAGTAAATTCCCGTGCCGTAAGCATACAAGGCATTGCCACCTTGCTTGGGTACGACAAAGTCAGTGAGAAGTATTTTCTCGCCAAGCGAAACGTTTTGAAAATAAGCTTTTTTCCCTCCATAAAACACATTCCCAGCAATAGAATTACCCTGAAGCAATTCTGCTCCATCAGGGTGAAGAAGGAAATCTGATTCATTCCCGACAACGAATTGCCGGGACAAATTATCCACGAAGCCACCTTCGATGGAAAAGGTGAAGTGGCGTTTGAAGGAACCAGTTCCCGTAGTGTTTACCTCATATCGCTGCGGGAGTACAGTCATGCTGAACATGACAAGAAGAAAAGAAATAAATAACTTTTTCATAATGAACTAATTTTGAAGGTTTATAATTCTTTCACATTAATTCAATGCGAAAGCCAATCAAATATGTATCATCGGCATCTCCTTTCTGTATAAATATCTAATAAATTAAAGGTCAAGCTATTACGCTCTATATATGGGATTTAGAATTTCAGTGAGATGT
Organism: Bacteroidales bacterium UBA5281; assembly: GCA_002410555.1. Lineage (GTDB taxonomy): Bacteria > Bacteroidota > Bacteroidia > Bacteroidales > Lentimicrobiaceae > Lentimicrobium. The sequence continues at coordinate 848 of DHSR01000076.1, forward strand.
TATATTCACAAAGCCCTGTCTGTTAATCATCTTTTTGATAAAAAGTAATACCCTATATAAAAAATATATTAAAATATTTTAACTTGTTGCATTTTTCACGAAATAATTTTGAAAAATCAAGTTTAATAATGTACCTTTACCTCAATTAAAAAAACTTCAACTTATGAAGGCAAAGTCATATTCTGGGCACAAAATCCTCTTTTTATCTTTGGGTATTTCATTTGCACTTTTGATTAATGGATCGCTACATGCCCAAAGCAAAAGGGCGAATAACTGGTACTTTGGAATTTATGCAGGTTTAAGTTTCAATGACGGATCCCCCCCTGAAGTATTATATGACGGTAAAACGGATTATGCCGGGTCTGCATCGGGTGTTGCTTCCATATCAGATGAAAATGGCAATATCCGATTTTATGCAACAGGTGTTCAGATTTGGAATCGAGAACATCAAATTATGCAAAATGGCTATTCCATGGGGATGATGTCAACTCAAGGTGCCATCTTTGTTCCGGATCCAGGTAACTCAAACTTTTATTATTATTTTAATTTTGGATATGATAGTCCAATCATTTCTCACTTTCAATACTCTATAATTGACATGAGACTTGATAATGGTCTTGGAGGGGTTGTAACGGATAAAAAAAATATACATTTGCTTGAGAATGCCTCATTCCATTTAAGTGCAGTGCAACATGCCAATACAATTGATGTATGGGTGGTAGCACATACTTTGGAAAACAATAACTATTATAGTTTTAAAATTACCGGTTATGGAATTGAAGCACCAATTGTCAGTACTGTAGGTTCAATATACAATAATAGTAGTGGTTATTTAAAAATCTCTCCCAATGGTAAAAAAATTGCTGCGGCTGACCATGTGTTTGGTGGCGGTTGCGAAATACTTGACTTTGATACGCAAACCGGTATAATTAGCGATGTGAATTTAGTAAAAACCACAACACCCGTTTTTGCTGTTGAATTCTCCCCCGACAATTCAAAATTATATGCCAAAGGAAATGGTCTAAATTCATTTTTTCAGTATGATCTCAATGCAGGCAGTCCGGATGAAATATTGGCCTCAGAAATTTTATTATCATCAGACGTTATCCCGGAAGGTGCCCTTCAACTTGGCCCCGATGGTAAAATTTATTGCGCCACCTCATCCTATCATATCGGGGTAATCCACGAGCCCAATAAGGCCGGGTTGGAATGTAATTATGAGCGGTATTCAATATATGTAGGGGATGGCAGGGCTGTGGGCGAGGGCCTGCCTTCCTTTATCCAATCCTACCTCAACGACCCGGAGTATGCCACCACCCAGCATTGTGCCGGGCAACCCACACAGTTTAACATTGCCAATGCCAATGGCATAGATTCCGTGTATTGGAAGTTTAAGGATTTTAGCAATATGCCCTATGATACTTCCACCCTGCTTAGCCCGGCCTATACCTTTTCGGGGCCTGGCACCTATTACCCGGAGCTTACCGTGTATTCGGGCCTGCTGCACAAAACGGTAAAAGATACGGTGGTTATTTACCCTCTGCCCACGCCGCAATTGGGCAGCGATACCCTGTTTTGCCCCGGCGCAACCATCAACCTCACCCTCAATGCCGGTTCCGGGGTAAAATATAGTTGGAACAATAATTTCCCAACTGCTGACAGTACGCTTGTAGTTAATGCAACAGGTATATACCTGGTTCGGGTAACTGATAAAAACGGCTGCATTGGCAGGGATACCATCAATGTTGCCCGGTATGATGATGCATCAGTAAGTGTAAACCCTGTTATCACCTCCTCGAATTGCGGACAAAGTAATGGGGCCATTACCGGCATTGAGTTTACAACGCCTGGCCCCTCTATGGTTATATGGCTGGATGCTGCAGGAAATCAGGTAGGTACAGGGAATAATCTGCTTAATGTACCGGCCGGGGCTTATTATGCGGAGGTGACCTTCGGCGACAACTGCAGCCAGGAATTTGGCCCTTACCCCATCACCGACAACAACGCCACCCAGATAGCTGATGTACTGCCCACCCACGATCACTGCAACCAGGGCATGGGCGGTTTGTCGGCACTTCCCGCCTCGGGCAACCCTGCCGACTACCTTTACAGCCTCAATGGCGGGCCTTACCAGGCCAATGGCGGGGCTTTCACCCGCCTGGGGGAGGGCGAGTACCATATTAGCCTAAAAGATGCCGC
>DHSR01000040.1:0-642 GCA_002410555.1 Bacteroidales bacterium UBA5281
AACAAAAAAAAAAAAAAAAGGCAAAAAAAAAAAAAACCCCCCCATTTTTTTAATTATCTTCATAAGGGGGGGGGGGGGGGGGGGGATAACAAAGGGTCGTGTAGATGATCAGGCTCTTGTGTAAAGCTTAAACTACTCCAAATAACAGGGTGCTTAAAAGAACAAACTTTTTCATAATAAAAGAATTTAAGGTGGAAATAAAATGGAACAGAGTTTAAAACGTAGAAAAAACGCGCTGCATACAAAAAAAACGAACTGCTTATTAAATCAACCGGGCTTCTGTTGAAAAAACAGATATAGAAACGATGGCCGTAATGCCTGAACGAACTGCAATTTATAATTTTAACCATTTAAAAATCAGGTATATACCTCTTAATAGAAAAAAATACTCTCACCAAAACCCCTAATTCTTCTATGAATCCGGAAAATTAAAACTAATATTTCATTTTACCAAATAAAAGATGAAATATTATTAATGAGTCCGGTCTAAAAAGGTAGAAGTAAAAAAATGCTACAAAAACCCTAAGTTAACAAGTTGCACAAAATGCTGCATATCAATGAATAAATCTTAGTGAGGCTTTGTGGTCCCGATAGCTATCGGGATTGTGCCTTAGTGGCAAAAAAAAGAGTTTTTATACTGAG
>DHSR01000040.1:759-8647 GCA_002410555.1 Bacteroidales bacterium UBA5281
AAAAAAAGAGTTTTTATACTGAGCTCATTAATATTTGTTTAAGAAGTCCGTGGAAAAATTGTTATTCATTAGAAGCCACAACAATTTTTACCATTCATCCATCAGCAAAGGAGTATTTTTATTTAAAATCATTCTAAACTGTAATAAATTGTGGTTTTGCCCTGAATCATTTTAAATTTTAACTATTTTTGCGATAATTAGTGAACCTGTTTCATTATCAGTTCATTAATTGGGTTTCGATGCAAAAAAAATTTACTTAATCACCAAAACAACACCATGAAGACAACTTTACCTGCCTCTTTAAAGCTAAAGGGATTGGCTTTTGGCCTTACCGCATTTATGGCGGTTTTTTTAATCAGCAATGTACAGGCTACTAATTATCAGTATACTGACAGTTGGGGCAAACAGGGGCTGAGCATAAATCAGCAGCGGGCTGAGGGATTAAACCTGACCTTTTCTATTCAGAATTTTAGTTTTGAGAATCGTGAAGTGAACGGTGAAATCATGACCGGCATCTTATTTTCGGAATCATTGCTGCAAAACGAAGCGGGAGCACCCGATTTGCCCGGATTTTCACGTTATATTGCCATTCCTGAAGGTGCAACTGCTGTGGTAGAAATTGTAAACATGCGTACGGAACATTTTTATAATATTGAAATGGCTCCGGCACCGGTTATCCCGCTGGATACCGATCAAAACCCTCTGCACTTTGAAAAAAACATTGAAATTTATGCCCGGGATGCTTTTTATCCTGCTCAGCCGGTAACTTTAGGTGATTTTACACAGATCAGGGGTGTTGATGTTGCCATGCTCGGCATTCAACCTTATCAATACAATCCGGTAACCAAAGAACTGATCGTTTACCGTGACCTTGAAATCAACATTACCTTTGAAGGAGGCAGTCGTACCTTCGGCACCGACAAATACCGCAGCCCCTGGTGGGACGAACTGATGTCTGATGCTATTTTCAACTTTGAATCACTGCCCGAAATTGATTATTCACAGCGCGCCCGCTCCTATGAGCGCAGCACCGGCTACGATTATCTGATTATTGTGCCCAATGACCCCGTTTTTATGCAATGGGCCGATTCCATCAAAACTTTCCGCATGGAAGAAGGCATTTACACGGGCATTGTTGCTCTTTCAGAAATCGGTACCAATGTTAATCCTTCTACTCTCGAGCAATACATCAACAATGCCTACAATACCTGGGACATTCCCCCTACTGCCGTATTGTTGTTGGGCGATTACGGTTCAAACAATGCCAATAGCATTACCTCACCCATTTACAATAACTATTGTGTATCCGACAATATTCTGGCCGATGTTAATGGCAATTCTATGCCCGACATTATTTTTGCCCGCATTACAGCGCAGAATGCAGATCAACTGGCCTCTATGGTGGGCCGTTTTATAAAATATGAGCGTACCCCGCCCACCAATCCAACTTTCTATGCCCGTCCTGTAACAGCCCTGGGTTGGCAAACCGAGCGCTGGTTTCAGATTTGTTCTGAAGTCGTGGGTGGCTTCTGGAAAAACGCTATGGGCAAAACTCCCGTGCGCATCAACGAAGTGTATCAGGGCAACCCTGGAAATATATGGTCAACAGCCACCAATACCAGTACTGTAGTGGGCGTTTTCGGTCCCAATGGTCTGGGTTATATCCCGGCTTCGCCCTCAGAATTGGGCAACTGGAGAGGCGGCACCGCTACCATGATCAACAATGCGCTTAACGAAGGATCGTTTATGCTGATGCACCGCGACCACGGTATGGAAACCGGCTGGGGCGAACCTTCTTATACCAACAGCAACATAAACGGGCTCACCAACACTGACCTTTGTTTTGTGCTTTCCATCAATTGTCTTACCGGAAAATACAACTGGGGTAACGAAAGTTTTACAGAGAAATTTCACCGTTATACCTATAATAGTCAACCGGCAGGTGCTCTTGGCCTCACCGCCGCGTCCGAAGTTTCTTATTCATTTGTGAATGATGTGTATGTATGGGGTATGATGGACAATATGTGGCCGATCTTTATGCCACAATATGGTTCAACACCTGCTGAACGCGGTGTTTTGCCTGCATTTGGCAATGCTGCCGGTAAATATTTCCTTCGCCAGTCGAACTGGCCATACAATACCAACAACAAGGAAGTAACCTACCATCTCTTCCATCATCATGGCGATGCTTTTCTTAATGTCTGCACGGAAGTTCCCCAAACGCTCACGGCACAATTTGAACCCACCATTTATGAAGGTCAGACTGAGGTGGTCATTACAGCAACACCCAGCGCTAAGGTAACCCTTACAGCTAATGGTCAGATACTGGGTACCGGCACAACGGGTTTCATCAATACCATCACCATTACCATCCCTCCTCAGGAAGTTGGAACAAAGGTAAAAGTAGTAGTTACCCGACCCAATTGTAACCGTTATTATGGTAGTTTTGAAGTCATTCCAATGGTTACCGCTTCGGTGGCAGGTGAAGATGCATTGATATGTGAAGGACTTGAATATCAATTAAATGGTCAAGCCGTGAATTACACTGATTTGTTGTGGGAAACCTCCGGTACCGGTACCTTTAATGATGCCACTATTTTAGATCCCATTTATACCCCCGGTGAAGAAGATATTCTGGCTGGTGAAGTGATGCTTTCTCTCACCGCTTTTAATCCTGATGTAAATGATTCTACCGATTATATGACACTTTCTATCAGGCTGGCTCCTGAGGTTTTTGCCGGCACTGATAATGGGATTTGTGCAGATGCTGGTTATAGTGCGGTGGATGCTACTGCCGAAAATTATACAGAGCTAATCTGGACTACAAACGGCACAGGTACTTTTGATGATGCTGCCCAGGTAAATCCCCGCTATCTTCCCGGTGAAGAAGACATTACTGCCGGGTTAGTGTTACTTACACTTACAGCTTCCAATGATGTTTGTGAACCGGTAAGCAGTGAGGTAACGATTTTTATCAGACCTCTGCCTCTACCTGTAATCGAAGGTGAAGGTGAAGCCTGCCAATGGTCAGCAGATAATTTTTATACCGCTTCTACTGCTGAAAATGCATACAGTTGGGAAATAACAGGTGGAACCATAATTGAAGGTGCGCAAAGTCCATTGGTAAATGTTACCTGGGATGAAGCAGGAACGGGAATGCTTAGTCTGAATGAAACCAATGAGTATGGTTGTCAGGCAGCTACAACATTTGAAGTAATGGTAGCTCCCGCCCCTGTGCCGGCAATTAATGGACAAGAGGTAGTTTGCGCCAACAGTTCTGACCTTGTATATACTTCACCTTTGGTTGAAGGCAATACTTACCAATGGGTGGTTACCGGAGGGGAAATTACTGAAGGTGCCGGCACCAATAGTATTACTGTAAACTGGTTCGGAAACGGCAGTGGCATTGTAAATTTGGTTCAGCTTGATCCTGTTTCTACCTGCTCGGCTTCTGTTGAGTATAATGTGCTGGTCGATTCTCCTGTACCCGTGCTGGTTAGCGATACCACCATCTGCATCAATCATACCATTACCATACCTGCCGAAAGTGGTTATATCGCTTATGATTGGTCTAATGGTGAAACAGGTGAAACATTAACCATTAGTGGAGATGAGCAGGGGCTAAATACAACAACTTACGATTTGGTGGTTACCGATGATAAAGATTGCCAGGGAACAGCTTCGGTTACGGTTACCGTTGAAGCATGTACCGGACTTGCTGAAATTCAAAGCCAGTTGAAGATATCCATCTATCCAAATCCCAACAATGGTGAATTTGCCCTTGAAATTGACAATGCTCCCACGGGTGAAGTCAATTTAAGCATCGTAAACGCAGTAGGAGAGATGGTACATACCGGCAGGTTTGTGATTACGCAGACCAAACATCAGGAAAAAATCAATGTCAATCTCAAAGGCGGGGTTTACTTCCTGAAAATGGATACTGCCAGCGGTAAACTCGTTCATAAACTTATTGTTAAATAAATAAGGTGTAACAAAGCTGATAAGAAAAGGCTTGCTGTAAGTAGCAGGCCTTTTTTTGCATTTTATAGGTTACCTTTTGATGAATCTGCCATTAATCTGTAACCACCTTTCCGAAGGCTGACAGATAAAGGTTTATTACCCTTAAATATAAACACCATTGGTAACAGGCATACCCAAAATTCTTATTGTTGACGATATTGAAGTCAACCTGATATTACTCGAAACTTTGCTACGCCGGGAGAATGTTTCAGTGTATACTGCCACTGCCGGAATTAAAGCCATTGATTTAGCCAACAAACATGAATTTGCCCTTATCCTGCTCGATGTTTCCATGCCGGTAATCAATGGGTATCAACTGGCTGAAAAGATAAGAGAGGAGAGTATGAATATACACACTCCGATTATTTTTATTTCAGCCATCCTTTACGATCAGCAAAGCATAAAACGGGGTTATGAGGTGGGTGCGGTGGATTATCTCACCAAACCATTTCAGAATGATATTTTACTTAGCAAAGTGCGTATTTTTACGAAACTATATCAGCAAAATAAAGAAATTCAGCAAAAAGGTACAGCGCTCAATGAAAGTGTGATAAAATATAAACAGGCTGAAGCTTCCCTTCAGATAAAGTACAATTTCGAGAAAGCCGTTTCGCTGGCTTCGGCCCGGTTTTCAGGCAATTTTGATATCGAAAGTTCGATTGAATTTATGTTGCGCGATCTTATTGCCCTGAGCAATGCTTCAACCGCTAGTATGCTTGGCTTTATTCCGGATATGATAAATATGACAGTTTCGGGTGAAGTATTACACCAGCCTTATCCCCCTCACATTATTGATGAGGCCAGGGAGCATTTGTTAAAAGTATTCCGATTAAATAAACAACGGGGTGATAATTTATTGGTGAGCTTAACGGATATTAATGGCCCCTGGAAACCACTTCAACATGAATTCAATGCCTCCGATCCGTTTTCTTTAGCTATACCTGTTAATATGGCAGATGAGATTGCGGCTTGCCTCATACTCACCAGTTGTCCGGGATTGGGAGCCCAGACCGGAAATGATCTTCGCTCATTTGTGGTTTTTGGAACCATTGCAGGCAATGCACTGGAGCGCAATAGTACCCGCCGGGCGCTCGAACTCAGTGAGGCGAATTACAGAAGTTATATACAAAATGCTCCGGATGGTATTCTGGTCATTGATCCGAGGGGAAGAATAAAAGAATGTAACCCTGCTGCTGCAAACATATTTGAAATTCCTGCCCGTACACTCATTGATATTCATTTGTTGAAGCCTGGTTTACCGTTTAATATGACGGGAATTGCCGCCTGTTTTGATGAATTTACCCGTAAAAACTTATCATCAGGCGAGTTTTATGTTCAGACCCAAACACATAAAAAGACAATCAAAGCCGACAGTACTTTTCTTCCCGGCGGGGATATGATTGTATTTTGTACCGATGTGTCAGCCGAACGGGAAATGGAGAAACATCTTATACATAATGAGCGAATGGTTGGCATAGGTGAAATGGCTGCCGGAATAGCCCATGAAATCAACCAGCCCCTGAACACCATTGCTTTTGGGATAGACAACCTGATGGCCGCCATAGAGACAGGCAAGGCTGACGCTGCCTATGTTAAGGAAAAGTCGGGGAAACTATTCGATAGCATTGACCGCATGCGTAACATTATCGATCATGTACGAACTTTTTCACGAAGTAATGATGATTACATTCCAACGCTCTTCAGTGTAAATGAATCCATAATGAATGCACTTTCATTGGTAAATGCGCAATATTCTGCTCATGGCATTGAATTATTTACCAACTTATCGCCCGATGAGCAGGTTGTGATTCAAGGAAATACCTACAAAATTGAGCAGGTAATGCTGAATTTATTGTCCAATGCCCGGGACGCAATTGAAGAAAAAAATGCCAATCATAAAGCGCCGGAGGAAGCGGGTATATATATCAGTAGTGAAAATCAGAAAGATGTTGTGATTATTAAGGTTGAAGACACCGGAAAAGGCATTGATCACCGCCACATGGCCCTGCTTACCACTCCTTTTTACACCACCAAAGAAACAGGTAAAGGTACAGGCCTGGGGCTGGCTATTTCTTACGGCATCATCAAAGACCATAAAGGAAGCCTCAGTTTCTACAGTGAGCCGGGACAAAGAACCCGGGCTGAGATTGTGCTTCCACTTTATATTAAACCCAAAAGTGATACTTTAAATGCCTGATTATGAATAAGACTAAACTTCGGGTGTTGGTTTTGGACGATGAAACCGACTTTACAGCAGAACTCAAGGAATTTCTCCAATTACGTGATTTTGAAGTTTATACCGCCAACACGCCGGGAGAGGGCTTTGAAAGTCTGAGGCGACGGCCTTATGACCTGATGATTCTCGACATTCGATTGCCGGGAATGAGTGGCCTCGATATACTTAAACAGGTACGTAAACTTTATCCGGCAATGGAAGTCATCATCATTTCAGGTCATGGCGATATGGATACAGTGATTCAGGCAATGCGCGATGGTGCCATTGATTATCTGAGGAAACCTTTCCGGCACGTTGATATTCAGCTTTCTATTGAGCGGACAGAAAAATATCTGAAGTTATACCGGGAGTTTTGTGAAATTCAGGACCGGCATTCTCTTATTTCTGGCGAGCTGGAACGCATGATTGACCGTACGTTTATCGGTGAAAGTCATGCCATACGTAAGGTGCTTGACCTGGCCAATACCGCTGCCCGCTATCCTTCAACCAATGTGCTGGTGACCGGAGAAAGTGGCACCGGAAAAGAGATTGTTGCGCGCATCATACACTATGCAAGTAAGCAGGCAAAGGAGCCTTTCTGTGCCGTAAACAGCAGCGCAGTAAGCGATTCATTGCTCGAAAGTGAGTTTTTTGGTCACGTGAAAGGTTCATTTACCGGAGCCATCACGGATAAAAAGGGCTATTTTGAAATGGCCAACAACGGTACACTTTTTTTAGATGAAATTGCCGATATGCCTTTCGCCCTGCAGGCAAAATTATTAAGGGCCATCGAAGAGAAAACTATAAAAAAGGTTGGAGGCAGTGAAGAAATTCAGGTGGATTTCCGCATTATTGCAGCCACCAACCATCAGGTAGAGCAACTGATTGAGAGCAGACAATTCCGTTTGGACCTCTTTCACCGTCTGAATACCCTGACCATTCACATCCCTCCATTGCGCGAACGGCCCGAAGATATTGAGCCACTACTGCAATATTTTGTGAATCATTTTGCAATTAAGCTGAACAAACCATTGCCCGAAGTCAATGCTCAGCTTGTAGAGAGCCTCAAAGGTTATGGTTTTCCGGGAAATGTAAGAGAATTGCGTAATATGGTGGAAAAAGCCATGATTTTTTGCAATTCTCAATCCCTCAGTCCCATTGATTTTCAATTGAATGGTCAAATACATGATCAAACGACCAAAAAAGTTGTCTTTAATCTCGAAGAACAGGAACAAAACCTCATACTTCAGGCATTGAACGATTGCGGGTACAATCAGGTAATGGCTGCGCGGATGCTCGGTATATCCAGGGATTCACTTATCCGCAGGATGAAAAAATATAATATAAAGATAATGAAGGAGCAGGATTGAGAATATTATTTTCCCGTGTCTGGTTTTACTATTGAGTCTTTTTGTTCAACCCCGGAGGGGTGGTACTATGAATAACCCCCAGTGAAGCTTTCTTGAATGCGCCAGCATTAAAGTGAGCGGAATTGGGGGTGAAGCAAAGTGAAATGAATTTCGAACCCCGGCGGGGTTCAACCGGGTACTATTCATAAGTTTAATCCTGCCGGGATTCCACAATTTCGCTGCTGGTCAAAAGAAGAATAGTTTACATACGGTTGGTGCTTACTTTGCCGGTTTACAGTCGCGG
>DHSR01000040.1:8874-20564 GCA_002410555.1 Bacteroidales bacterium UBA5281
AAAAAAGGCACCGTTGTACGCCGGACTGAATTCGCAAGATTTATTCATTTATAAAGATACTATAAAACCGCACACCTGTGCGTATTTACGTGTGCTTTTAAAGAAAGTAATGATCAGTATTATTTTCCTCAACAAAATATTATATCACTAATAATGCTCTAATAATCTATAAATCAATATAATACAATTATTGTTATCATTTAAATATACACTAACATAATACATTCTTTAAAACGGAACAGGTATTGACTAAGGCCATTTGCCATCAATACCTGTTGATATGAAAACATTACTTACTTTCTGTTTATCTATACTTTTTACGAGCACTTCCCTGTTTGCTCAATGGGTTCCCATAAAAAATACCACTACCCGCGAAGTAACTATTGCTACCGAAGCAAGACCGGGAAGCGTTGTTTTAACTATTGACCTTCCGGGTTTTTACAAAACACAGGATTACAATTGCACATATTCTTTACAACTTCCCGATGGTGTGAATCAGACAGAAACCGGGTTTCCGGATATGCAACACCTGGCTGTAAGTATTCAAATTCCTGGAAAAGGAACAACTACGCTTAAAGTATTGAAGGCGGAATATATAGAAGTGAATGACCTGAAAATCGGGCCCTCAAAAGGAGATCCACAATTTTCAACACAAACCGGATGGCACAATCCCGAACCAGTCACTCTTGCCTATGAAAACGATCAGTTTTATCCGCTGGCTCTGGCAAAAGCCGGTGATCCTTATATTCTGGGCGGTTTTCGTGGTCAGGCACTACATATCTACCCTTTAAAGTATCATCCACTAAGCCATATTGTACGCATATACCATCATATAGTACTTGAATTACAATTTAATGACGAGACAGGCATGAATGAATTGACAGCATCATCTCCTATAACCAAAGGAGGAATGGCTGAATATGCTGCTGAACATTTTGTTAATGGAATGAGTAACGAGCGCTATGTGCCGGTTACGGAAGGTTCAGGGATGTTGATTGTAACGCCTGCCGCTTTTGTGCCGCTGTTTGATGAGTTTGTAAAATGGAAGGCACAATGTGGCATTCAGTGTACCATTATTCCCGCGGAAGAAGCCGCCGGGACCGGGAGTATTCAAAAGAAAGTCAAAGAGCTTTATTTTGGTGAAGGACTTTCCTATCTACTGTTGGCCGGTGATGTGACCAGCGTGCCTACCCTTACCAACAGCAATGGTATGGGTGATAATATGTATGGATTTATCGAAGGAAATGATCATTATCCGGAAATCATTACCGGACGGATGCCGGCTAAGGATGCCCGTGAATTAATGATTATGCTTTCGCGAAGTTTGAATTATGAAAAAGGGCTTTCAGGGTTTGAGAAAATTAATAATTTTATTGGTATTGCCAGTGAACTGGGCCCGGGTGATAATGGTGAAAAAGATTTTGAACACCTTCGCATTATTGGTCAGCAGTTGCAGCAAAATTGCGAGATGGTTATTTCGGAGTATTTTGATGGCAGTCAGGGTGGAAGCGACCTGCCTGGTAATCCTGTTGCGGCAGATATTGAACAGGCTTTTAACACAGGCATGGGTTCAGCCATGTATCTCGGCCATGGTACTTCCAACGGGTGGTTTACTTCGGGATTCAAAAGTACGGATGTTAAGAAACTTAATAATACCGCAAGCTGGCCGGTAATCTGGTCAGCAGGCTGCGACAATGGAAATTTTGCGGAAGCAAACTGTTTTGCAACACATTGGCTTAAGGCCGGCACACCCGAAGCACCGGCGGGCGCAGTAGCTGCAATGATGTCTACCGGCCGTCAAAGCTGGTTTCCACCTATGGCTGCACAGGATGAAATAGCCGCCATACTTTCCGGAAATAAGGCTGGTGTGAAAACCCGGACTTTCGGCGGTATTTCCATGGCTGCCTGTATGCGGATGAATGATAAATATGGAGAAGGCGGCTTTAGGGTAACCGATACCTGGAACCTGTTCGGCGATCCATCGCTTTTAATGCGAACTGCATCGCCCCAGAAGATTGAAGCCCATCATGCTGAAGCCATAGGTGCTGACGCAGGCGGGTTTATGGTGGATGTGCCTGTTGATTATGCATTGGCCAGCATCGTGTATCAGGGAAAACTACTTGGTGCAGCCAATGCAATCGACGGCAGGGCGGCCATACCACTGCACGGATTTGAGCAGATGGACGAAGTTTTGTTAACAATTACGGCCTATAATCATCTCCCCTATACGGCAGTGATCAATGTGGTGACATCCCCGGCAGTTGCCTCTAAACCCCTGCCGCTTAACCATTCAAAAAAGATTTCTCCTTATACCTCATTAAAGTGGGAAACCGCCGAAGGTGTAACACCCGCTTTCTATGAGGTGTTCATCAGTAATAACCCGGCGGGCCCCTGGAAACAGGGCGCCATCACTTTTAAGACGGAATGGCAGCCCGGACAGCCCTTGCAATACCTCACAAATTATTACTGGAAGGTAATTTCTCATCATAATAGTGGCATCAGCCACAGTGCTATATTTGATTTTACAACCATAGCTGTCCCGGATGAAGATTTTGAACAGGCCGGGTTTCCCAGAAATAACTGGATAAACAGCGGTGATAATGAGTGGTATCCTGATGAAAGTGAGTCCTTTGAAGGCCGCTATAGTCTTCGCTCAGGAAATATAAACCATTCGGAAAGCAGCCGGGTGGGCTATGAGTGTATAACTGCCACCTGCGATGTGCTCTCATTCAGGGTGAAGATTTCATCTCAGCTTAATCGCGACAAGCTGATGCTGTTGATTGACAACGAAATTGTGGATACCTGGAGCGGAGAGCTGCCCTGGACAGAAGCCATTTATCAGGTAGAACCGGGCGTTCACCGCATTGAATGGGTATATTTAAAAGATAACATAGGCAGTGAAGGCTCTGATGCTGCCTGGCTTGACAATATTTACCTTCCCGAAAATAAGGCATTGGAAGTATTTACACACGACCTGGCTGAATGTGCTTTGTCAGCAGTTCATATTGATGCAATGGTAGAAGGACAATCCTCTTTAGTCTGGGAATCCCTTACCGGAGGTCAGTTTGAGGATGCGGCTGCTGAAAACACAGTGTATTTTCCCACAGAAACAGAAATTCAGGCCGGGGAAGCTATCCTTCGACTATCGGTATATAAAAATAATGTTTGCCAGCCTTTGTCTAAGGAGGTCAGAATTCAACTCCATTCGCTTCCCCACTTGCCCCACCTGAAAGATACCCTGATTTATGCCAATGAATCACTTGAATATTTATTACCACAGGCTCATGGCATCAGTTACCGCTTATCAAATGGTGAAATCTCCGGTAACATACTTCGCATAAATGATTCAATGCTTGAAGAAGGGAACAATGAATTTTCTATAAACGTTCTAAATGAAACCGGATGTTCGGTGGTGTTAAGTTTCACGGTTACCTTTATTCCTGAAAACAGGCCTCAGCATGGAGGTAATCTGGTTATATACCCAAATCCGGCAAATGATTATATAACCTTAGCCAATATGTACCGGAATGATAAATCTATCATTTATGAAATCTACAGTATTTCCGGGCAATTTATTGGCAGGTTCTCAACAGATATCTATTCCCAGCTAGATGTGTCAGCAATACCTGCAGGAGTTTATATTCTTAAAGCAAATGACGGGAATGAGGTTAAACATGCCCGATTTGTAAAACAGATTTAAGGGATTGGTGATTTGTGATCTGTGATCTGTAATCTGTGATCGGTGATCTGTGATCTGTGATCTGTAACAGGTGATTAGTGATTAGTAATTGGTGATTGGTGATTTGAGAATTTGTTGATTTGTTGATTTGTTGAGTCTTTAAAAACAATACTTGCGTCATTGCGTGATTCTTTGATCTGTGATCTGTGATCTGTAATCGGTGATCTGTAATCGGTGATCTGTGATCTGTGATCTGTAATCGGTGATCTGTAATCGGTGATCTGTGATCTGTAACAGGTGAGGTTAATAATTCAATCCGCAATCGGCAATCTGCAATCTCTCCGTTCCCTTATCCTACTTTCAGCCCAATCCAATCCCAGCCCTGACGGGTGAAAAAAGAACCCTTTCAGGGCATTCCCGTCCCTTTGTCGCTCTATTTTCCGTTCCTTTCCTCAATCCATTTTTTAGCATTCACAAATGCTTCTATCCAGGGAGAAACTTCATCGTATTTTCGTTCGTTAGGATAACTGGCCCAGTTCCATGGATATAGGGAACGCTCAAGGTGCGGCATTATGGCCAGGTGCCTTCCATCATCTGAGCAGATGGCGGCGGTATCGAAATCAGAGCCATTGGGGTTGCCCGGATAGGCTTTATAGCTGTATTTTACCGGAATATTATATTCGCTTTCTCTGCCCGGAAGCTGAAATTTGCCTTCACCATGTGCTATCCAGATGCCGAGGCGTTGCCCTTCCAGGCTTTTGAGCATTATACTGTTGTTTGGCAGAATGTCAACATTTATAAAGGCTGATTCAAACTTTTGGGAGGCATTGTGCAGCATGCGTGGTTTTTCTTTCCTTCCGGGATAAATTAATCCCAATTCAACCATAAGCTGACAACCATTGCATACGCCAAGGCTCAGAGTATCGGGCCGGGAATAAAAGCGTTCGAGGGCTGCTTTGGCTTCCGGATTGTATAAGAATGCCCCGGCCCAGCCTTTTGCCGAACCCAATACGTCAGAATTGCTAAATCCACCAACAAATACTATCATATTTACCTCATCCAGGCTTTCCCTGCCGGCAATCAGATCAGTCATGTGTACATCTTTAACCTGGATTCCGGCCTCATAAAGCGCCCAGGCCATTTCACGGTCACCATTTACTCCTTTTTCCCGTATGATGGCCGCGCGAACATCGCTCTTGTTTTTGTGATCCCGGCTTAAACCATAAGATTTTAGCATACCCGGAAAATCTTTGGCAAAGTTAAATTCCAGGGCCTGTTCCTTATAATTCCGGTATCTTTCCGTAGCCAGATTTTCTCCACGCTGCTCTATGTCAAGCAGGTAGGAGGTTTTGAACCAAAGGTCCCGAAGCGCATCAATATTAAAAATATGGGTATCACCCTGGTGCCTTAGTACCAGTCTCCGCTGAAATGAAGGTTTACCAAGAAGATGATACCTTAATCCTTTCTCATGAAGCATCACCAGGGTGTAATCCAGATCATTGACCTGCACCAATACGCCCGGATTTTCGCTGAACAGCAGTTTTATGAGATTGGACTCCTCAAAAGTGGATAAATCCAGATCTAATCCAATGCCGGGCTGGGCGAACAGCATTTCAAGCAGACTTGTTATCATTCCACCGGCTGAAATGTCATGGCCTGCCATTGCTATCTGCTCATTGATTAAAAGTTGTATGGCTTCAAATGCACGGATAAAATATTCTGCATCATTTACTCCCGGTACATCGGTGCCGCTCTGGCCCAGCATCTGTCCGAAGCTGCTACCTCCTGTACTGAAAGGTGTATTGGAAAAATCGATATAAATCAGTGAGGATGTAAACTCAGGCTTTAACACCGGACTGATGGTCTTTTTGACATCGGCCACTTCTGCAACTGCAGTAATAATAACAGTTCCCGGAGCCATTACTTTTTCCCCATCAGGGTAGCGCTGTGTCATTGAAAGTGAATCTTTCCCGGTTGGAATATTAATGCCCAATCCGATGGCAAATGCTGACGCGGCTTCAACTGCCTGATACAGACGTGCATCCTCACCTGGATTGCGGCATGGCCACATCCAGTTGGCACTCAGGGAAACGCCCCTTAACCCATGGGTAAGTGGTGCCCATATCAGATTGGTAAGGGCTTCGGCAATAGAGAGTTGTGCTCCGGCGGCTGCATCTATTAAACCGGCAGCAGGTGCATGCCCCAGTGATGTGGCTATGCCGGTGCTTCCTGTAAAGTCAAGTGCCATTACACCCAGGTTATTAAGCGGAAGCTGAATAGGACCAGCGGTTTGCTGCATAGCAACCTTACCGGTAACAGAACGGTCTACCTTATTGGTAAGCCAGTCTTTGCAGGCTACAGCTTCCAGTTGCAATACTTCGCTCACATACTGATGAAGTTTGTCCACATCATAGTGCTGCTCCTGAAGTTCTATGTTCTCAGTGATGTCTGATAAGATCGTTTGCGGTGGTTTACCAAAAAGATCAAACAGGCTGAGGTCAATGGCTTTGTGCCCGGTTTGGGTATTTATGAAAGTAAGCTTCTGATTGCTGGTGGTTTCTCCCACAACAAAAAGTGGCGCACGTTCACGGGCTGCTACTTGTTCCAGAAGATGAAGCTTGTTTTTTTGCATGAGGAGTCCCATGCGTTCCTGTGATTCGTTGCCGATGATTTCGCGATCCGAGAGGGTAGGGTCGCCCAGAGGAAGTTTATCAATGCTGATGCTTCCCCCGGTGACTTCCACCAATTCCGAAAGGGAGTTCAGGTGGCCGCCTGCACCGTGGTCATGAATAGATATGATTGGATTTTCATCCAGCTCTGCCATCGCGCGGATGACATTATATACCCGTTTCTGCATTTCGGGATTTGAGCGTTGAACTGCATTCAGCTCAATGCGATTACTCAATTGACCGGTAGCTACCGATGAAACGGCGCCACCACCCATGCCGATGCGGTAATTGTCGCCTCCCATTACTACTACCTGATCCCCGGGCACCGGTTCATCTTTGAGACTGTCTTTTTCGCGGGCATATCCAATGCCTCCCGCCTGCATAATGACCTTATCAAACGCATAGGCACGTTCACCCATTTGCTGTTCAAAAGTGAGTATGCTTCCGCAAATCAGGGGTTGCCCGAATTTATTCCCAAAATCACTGGCGCCATCCGATGCTTTGATAAGCAATTCTCCGGGAGCGTGATACAACCATTTCCGCGGAGCCATAACAGATTCCCATGCATGGTTTTCGCCCAGACGGGGATAGGCAGTCATGTATACGGCGGTGCCGGCTAGGGGCATAGAGCCTTTGCCTCCGGCCATGCGGTCACGGATTTCTCCACCGCTGCCTGTGGCGGCACCGTTAAAAGGCTCAACTGTGGTAGGGAAATTATGGGTTTCTGCCTTTAGTGAAATGACCGACTGTATGGGTTTTTCAGCGAAATAGTCAGGCTGATGCTGCGTTAAGGGAGCGAATTGCTGAATTACAGGCCCTTTCACAAAAGCCACATTGTCCTTATAAGCCGAAACTATAAAATTGGGATGCTGTTTAGATGTTTTTCGAATCAGCGAAAACAAACTGTGTGCTTTTTCAACGCCATCAATAATAAAAGTGCCGTTAAATATTTTGTGTCTGCAATGTTCCGAGTTTACCTGCGAAAAGCCAAAGACTTCACTGTCGGTAAGAGCTCGCCCCAGTCGGTGCGAAAGCTGTTGAAGATAGCTAATTTCATCGGGTGAAAGCGCCAAACCTTCGGTCAGATTATAGGCAGCAATATCTTCAATTTCACGGGGAGGTTCCGGCATCCGGTCAATGGTAAACAATTGCTGGTCAAGACCATCATACAATTGTTCCAGCATGGGGTCGAACATGGCATTTGCATTCCCGACTTCTACAAACTGTTCAATCCGTTTAATGCCTGTTAACCCCATATTTAGGGTGATTTCTACTGCATTGGTACTCCATGGAGTAATCATTTCGCGTCGTGGCCCAATAAAAAAGCCCGATAACGACCGGGCTTCAATATTTTGCGCGTCCCCGAAAAGCCAGCTTAGTTTTTCTATTTCATTTGCATCCGGCTCCTGGCTACATTCCAATGCGAACAAACCTTTGCCCTTAAAAAATCGAATCATTATGATTGGTCGTTTATGATGAAGGGACAAAGTTAAGAAAGGAAAGCAAACCTAAACAGAATGCTCCTTTATTTTATTTGTAAAGTTAAATTTAAGTCGATAAACACGGGTCAAAAAAAAGACCCTTGATTGGCTTCAGGGGTCTTTTTAAGAGCTGGTCAGGGTTCTGCTCAGCCATCGAGCTTATTTAATGCAAATGCGTAAGCCCCGATAGAAACAGCTTTTGATGTGCCCAACCGGCTGATACCGACTCCAATACGTTTCATGGGGTCGTATTGAATGCGTCTGTTGCTGAAAGGTACCTTAATTTCGCGGGTATCACCTTCGTAAAAGCGTTTAAATTCCGCCTCGTTCTCAAGGTTAAAGGCTTTAATTTCCATCCGGTCAACGGAAGTACCCACCATGGTGGTGAAGTTGGTATTCATTTCGTCAACCAGGCGTTGGAGGAAAAGAGGATAGGCACCTGCCAATCCGCCTCCGATAACCACCAATCCATCAATCAGCGTAATGGCGTTGGCAATGGAATCGCCGGCCACTGCAGCCAGCCGGTGAAAAGCAGTGATGGCAGCTTGTTTGTGGCCTTCGCGTATGCCCATACCGATTTCAAAAATTTCACGAGGTTCCGGACACACACTGGCATCTATGCCTGCATCCCTGCAATAAATACGTCTTACGCCACGTATACTTACATTTTCTTCAACAGAAGCATTGGCATGCAATTTATTGCGCATACGGTTTATTTCGCCCTGAGCGGAATTGTCACCCATGAATAATTGTCCACGACTTACAATACCACCCCCATAGCCTGTACCAAAAGTTACACCAAGCAGATTCTGATAAATTTTGGGACTTTTACTGTCCTTTATCCGGTGGTTAATATCTGGTAACAAGCCGGCAATGGCTTCACCATAGGCGAACAAATCGCCATCATTATTGATGAAAACCGGAATGTTGAATTTTTCTTCCAGCATGGGGCCAAGGGCTACTCCTCCTCTGAAAGTAGGCAGGTTTTCGAGATTCCCAATGATGCCCAGCTCATATTCGGCAGGACCCGGAAAAGAAAAGCTGATGGCAGCCGGATTTACATTCAGCTTTGATTTTACTTCATTAAAACCCTGAATGATTTTATTGAGCACTATTTCAAGCGTTTCGCCGGTAGCAGGAATAGAAATGGGTTCGATAATTTCTCTTCCGGCCTGAACAGCCTCAAAAACAAAATTGGTACCGCCGGCATCCAGCGTCATTACAACGCGTTTATCTGTTGAATAATCCATAGGGTCAAATTATTAATAACTAAAGGGTTGTTGCACATAGTGTAAAACAGACAATAAGGTGTTTTTCAACGTGCGAATGTACAACAAGTAAGAAGTTTTTCAAAGCCTGTAGCTGAAATAATTAATTATTTTGACTGGATTTATCCATTGTTTCATCCTCCCCTTCACTTATGGCATTCTGAAGGTTGAGTTGCATGGCGGAAAGGGGTTCGCCGCCCCGGATGCCGAAATCAAGCGTACGTATTGGAAATGGAATCATAATGTCATTGTCATCAAAAGCCTTTTTAATGGCTTTTATGGCATCAGTTTTCACTTTAAAGTAACCAGGTGCCCCCGGATAACTGATCCAAAAACGGATGTTGAAATTAATAGAGCTGCTTCCAAATTCTTCATAATCGAATACCGTATTTTCCAAATCAATTACCCCATCTATATTTTTTATAGTTTCCAGTGTAATGGCTTGAACTTTATCCAGGTCATCGCCATAGGAAATCCCAACACTAATATCAATTCTGCGTTTTCCGAGTACTGTGTAGTTGAAGATAGGATTTTGCAGAACATCTTTGTTGGGAATAAATACTTCCTGACCGGTGAAGGTCTTTACAATGGTAGTTCTCAAATTGGTTGCCATGGCCGTTCCCATAATATCATTTACTTTTATGATGTCACCGATGGTAAAAGGGGTGCGAAATGCAAGAATAATTCCTGAAACAAAATTAGCTGCAATATCCTGGAACGCAAAACCCAGGGCCAAACCCAAAATACCTACACCGGCAAGAATGGAGGTGACGGCTTTGTCTAACTTTAAAACACTTAGTATGATGAATAAACCAATACCAATAACAGTGTATTTGATTATCGTCGTAAATAGCGAAGTTAAAGCCTTGTTTTCTGATGTTTTCGCAAATATTTTTTTGAAAGTTTTAGCTGCCAGCCGCGAAAGTACCACAAAGATGATGAGTAGTAAAATAGCTACACCCATATTGGGTATCATACTCACAAAAGTTTCCCACCATGATTCTATTTTTTCTATTACCTGGCTGAGTGCACTCTGAAAATCTAAATTCATAAACGTTGTTTTTTATTATTGCGGATTAAACTGATTTTAAACTGATCATAAAATTTCTTATTGGTTACATGAAATAATTGTGCCGCAATGGTTAATGAGCTTAAATCGTCTGATATTGTAGCATTCTATTAAATCTACAGGCAAAACGAAATGGCATTGGGCCAACTCTACCCAGGGCCGTGGAAATGAAACCTCACCTTAAATCAAAGAACGGTGGATGGTAAGATGTGTGTAAGGTAATTTAAACAGCGTCGGATTTATTAAGATTTCTTTTTCATGGCTGCACGCATTGAACTGCGATAGGCAGAAGGCAACTTTCCGCTAAACCGTTTAAAAGAGGCTACAAATGTTGATCTCGAATTGAATCCACAGGTTTCAGCAATGCCTTCGATGCTGTAATTGTTATAGTTGGGATCTTGAAATAGCTTTATAACTTTAGCACAGCGGTAATCATTTAAAAAGGCGTGAAAATTTTTTCCAAAATGCTCATTAATCAATTGTGACAAATACTTTGTATTGGTGCCTATCATATCAGCAATATCATCAATCTTTACTTTGTGGTTGGTAAATGGCTCATCTTCTTTCATCAACAGAAGTAATTTCTGAACCAGCTCCTCTTTCAAACTCCTGCACATACAGGAGGAGTTATACTTGGCGTCTTGTTGGGCAACTTCAGCTTTTTTGGAATTAAAAGCATTGTTTAGTCTTTGGTTTTCGGGTTTGTTTTCTTCTGTGTGCTGACACGCGTAGAGATAATTGTCTTCGAAATGTATGCCATAATAAGCCAGTCCAATATTTAATATTAACAAAGTAAGTATAAAGAGCGTGCTGCTGAAATTGCCTCCAGAAGTATGTAAAAAGCGATGAAAAACCAGGAGCAGCATCATTATTATAAAGCTTACAGCAAATGCTTTTATCCCTGAAATATAATCACGCAATTCAGTGCAGGTTTCCCGGTTTAATTGCCGGATATTGATTTTGTATAACTGTAGAGCTTTCAGAGAATAAATAAGCAGTTGAAATGCTACCAATGATTTAACGAAAATTTCCATCATCCAGGTAGGTTGCCCGGGGATACCTCTCATCAGGAAAAAACCATACACATCATTCAGGTAGTGCGGTAGATTTGTGGTAACGAGAATCCAGAAAGGGATTAAAAAAAACACCATCAGAATAAAGGGGATAAAATGCAGCAGTTCTCTGGCTCTGAATTTAAAATCTTTGATTAATAATGATTTTAAATGGAGATAAAAAAGAGGAACCAGCGTGAGGCCAAAACAAAATGCGAGTGGATAGAAGAGAAAAAATGCTGAGGCGTGATCAAAAAGCTGCAGATGTATGAAAAAGCTTACTGAGGCAAATGAAAACAGGAAAAATCCAAAAATCAATCGGCTGAGGTCCTTTTGTTGATAGGATAAATACACGATGTAAATAAAAAATCCCAGTGAGCTGGTCTAATAAAACTGAACAGAAAATTTAACTAATTTTAATTTTTTTTGTACCATGAAAAGATCAAGAAGAACATTTAGTGCTGAGTTCAAG
>DHSR01000066.1:0-178 GCA_002410555.1 Bacteroidales bacterium UBA5281
CCCCTTCAAACCAGGTGAGACCCAGAGCCAGGTCCCAGGCCAACTGGCTGCTGCCGGTTTCATTGGCTGCAAATACCAGTTCAAACAACAGTTCTGTTTCCGCAAAGGTAACCGGGCTGCTGCCTGTCCACTGAGCCACAACACGTTCAAGCGCGGGGAATACTTCAATATGCATGCT
>DHSR01000066.1:460-3636 GCA_002410555.1 Bacteroidales bacterium UBA5281
CAGATGGTGTCGTTGCCGACAATGGCCGAGAGGGTAAACCCCTGAATATGTCCTACGGTAACCGTGCCTTCAGTGCTGCAACCATTTTCATCAATTACTTTGTAATTATAATCCCCCGCAGCAAGACCTATAAAGTATCCGTTGTTTTGTGGTATGCCGTTTTCAAGGATGTAGGTTAAGGTACCAAATCCGGTGGCGTTGAGGGTTACCGTGCCATCCTGGTTGTTGTCAGTCTCAGGTTCGGCACTGGCGTCAACCACAGGCCCGGGTTCGTTAGAAATGGTAATTTGATCAGGCCAGACTGCCTGACATCCGGTACTGTCGATAACCCGAACTTTTACAATATATTCGCCGGGTTCCAGATTGGTGAAATTGCCTTCATTTGACAACCATTCCCCGGGATTGATGGAATATTCCAGCCTGTCGCCCAGTCCTGTTATGGCTTTAACGGTGATGCTGCCATTGTTATTTCCGCAATAGGAATTTGTGAATAAAGCTGTGTCTATCAATACATTGCCTGCATCTCTGATGTAATATTTTTCAATAAAGTTGGTGCATCCCCGGCCATCAGTCAGCCAGAGGGAATACCAGTCAACCGGCAAGCCTGAAACATCAAAGGTAGTGCCTACAAGGCTTCCGTAAGAGTTTAGCCACCGCACGCTTATTGGTTCAACGCCCGTGGCGGTAATGCCACGAATTGCGCCTGTACTTCCTCCGCAGGCAGTTGGCGAAATCAAAACTGAATCGCTCACCACGGGGGCAGGATAATAATCCACCCTGATGGAATCACGTCCTGTACATCCAAAACTATTAATTACCTCAATCCAATAAGTGCCGGTATCAGCCACTGTGATGGATAATGTGGTATCACCACTGCTCCATAGGTAGGATTCAAAAATATCAGATTCAAGCGCAACGGAATCGCCCTTACAGATGAATGCTGTATCACCAATATTGGGAAAAGGAGCCGGTAAAACAGAAATCACTTTAACAGAAGTATCCGACCTGCCTCCTGGCCAGTAAGAAATAAGGGAAACAGAGTAATCTCCGGGAGTATGATAGACATGAGAAGTATTAAGAAGTGTGGAGGTATCATTGACACCAGAAGAAGCATCGCCAAAGTTCCAGTACACACTGTCAGGAGCCGGATATATATTGGGATTGAAAAGGGTGGATTGATTGATGCATTCTGCAGTGTAATTGATATAGGAAAAATATTTTTGTAGCATTTGGGGTAATCTCCAAGAATATTTCCTGTTCCCATTGCCCAAAGGGACTGATCGAAAGGAATAATTGCATAATGGTCCTTTTTGATTCGGATTATGAATAACAGTCAGCATATTATCGTCAAACAAACCTCCGTATATCTTCCCGTCAGGGCCTGTTTGAAGTCCACCGGATATTCCAACACCCACGATATATTCTGACTGTTTAACTATGGCAGAATCAGCTACCGATACATCAAACTGGTGTATTTTAGAACATTCGGAAAAGTTAATACTGCCGTATCCATGGCAGAGATATAAAAGCTTTGAATCAGGAGAAAATTCCAGTCCTGTGGGAGCTCTCACTCCAAATGGTGAGCCACATGTAGTATCAGGCTGAAAAATAAATAATGGATAATATTTTCCTGTCTCAGTATTAAAGTTTCCATATTCGACATGCTTGGAATTAAGGTATGTAGCTGCCAATTTTGTGCCATCGGGGCTGATATTCACTTCACCATAACACTCTTCGGTAGAATTGTTATTGGCAAGATTAATCAAACTTTGGCTGATCTTGCCAACTGTGCTTAATCCCTCAGGAGATAAAAGAAAAGAATAGAAATTATTGCCCGGATAATTACGGGTTATAATCCATATATCCCTGTTGTTTTTATGTCTGACGGCTGTGATCTTAGCTAAAGCGTATCCTGATAAGGGCAGATCTACAGGTATATTTTTTTGCTCTTCTATAATATCACCATACCCGTTATTAAGCCTGATATCGAACACTGAATAGGATAATCCAGTGCCGGGAATATTTCCGGATGCCAGGTTAAAAACATTAAAAAGGTAATATAAGTGGTCACTCAAAGGTAATTTGACAATTATATTTCCCTGAGTGGCTATATGTGTTCCAAATAATCCCATGCCATTGGGGGTTGGTCTGTTTAAACGGTCGTAAACAACTTCGCCATCTGTATAAAAAAATAGGTTGCCCAGAGAATCGCTAATCGAAGCACCATCGTGTATATTACTTCCTTCGGGCAATGGTTCGGGATACCCATTGTTAAAAGACAAAGCACAATGCCTCCCAAAATACCAGTTGCTGTATTCTTTTTGGGCTTTACTGATTGTGGATATAACTATAAGTCCCACAAATAAAGCACATCGAAGCATCAGTTTTTAATTTAATGTTACGTAAATATAAAATTGACCCCACATTTCTCCCGTATCAAGTAATGGTGTCCAATTTTGACCACTACCTGAAGCTTCCTGTCTCACAATAACCACGACATACCTGTATCGATCTTTTTGATCACTTACCAAATTTACGCATGAAAGATCAATTTGAGAAGAAGAAAAATAAGCCCCTGATAAGGATATATTTTTTTTATCACCAACGAGGCAATAGTTTTGTGTCA
The DNA here is from genome assembly GCA_002410555.1 of Bacteroidales bacterium UBA5281. Classification (GTDB taxonomy): domain Bacteria; phylum Bacteroidota; class Bacteroidia; order Bacteroidales; family Lentimicrobiaceae; genus Lentimicrobium. The sequence goes on from DHSR01000066.1 coordinate 3,087, forward strand.
CGACATCCAAAACATACAGTTTTACGTGGTAAAGACCAGTGTAAGCGGTATTTTCGGTAATATTTACACCTACTTCCTGTGCACTGACATTGAATGCAAGAGCACAAATCCCTACTAATAAGGTAAACTTAAGTTTTTTCATGGTGTCTTTTTTTGGTTAATAATAGACCAAAGATACTGAAAATAATGTCAATTTCCAAGTTGTGACTAAATTACCTAACCACCGTCACACTCCCCCTCAGCGTACTCACCTTCCCCAAATAATCCGCATAATTAATCACCCACACATACACCCCGGCCGCAGCATCTTTGCCATCCCAGCCCTCGGCAGGATTAGTGGTTTCAAACTGTCGTTGGCCCCAACTGTTGTATATAATCATATTGTATTTTGAAAACCGGTCGTAATCGGTTACGGGGCGGAAGGTATCGTTAAGGCCATCGCCGTTGGGGGTGAAGGCGTTGGGGATATTGAAGGGGAACCAGGTGTCAATCAGGGTTGCTTTTTCAAGGTTGGTGCAGCCTTCAGAGGTTTGCATGAGCACGCTGTAGT
>DHSR01000066.1:3881-4365 GCA_002410555.1 Bacteroidales bacterium UBA5281
GGTGGTGGGGAAGTTGGCGGTAGGCGACGGTATAACTATCAATTCCACGGTATCTTCAACCACACACTGGTATGCATCGGTGAGCTTTAAGGTGTAAGTGCCGGATTCTGCCTGGGTGAGGCCGAACAACCAGAGCGACGATTCACTGTCCTTTGAGCCGTCTGGCTTTGTCCATTCCCAGACAAAAGGTTCAACTCCTCCTGACAACACATTGGCTGAAACGATGGCAAAATCATCTTCACACTTGCGCTGATTACCCCCGGTGACCACCAAGGGAGGGGAAGTAATCTTAACATTGCCATCAATGGGCTGAACAGGAATATCATTGCCATTTTCATCCCTGAACCAGGAAGCGGCAGATACATCCCAGTTTACATCGGCAGTGCCGGGTTGTATGGTTTCAAAAATCAGGGTGATCAGGTTTACGGTATCTGAAAGAGCCAGGCTCTCCTCTCCCTGCCATTCAAAAATTACCCTATCGCCA
>DHSR01000066.1:4763-46621 GCA_002410555.1 Bacteroidales bacterium UBA5281
TCGCCACTAAGTTGTCCGGGGCCGCCATCGAGGCTGTAATACACACTGTCGCCCGTGGCGGTGATGTTGATGCTGCCGTCGTTGCCGCTGCCCGTGGCCGGATTGGGAAATATACCGGTAATCACCGGCCCGCCCAGATTCTCAACTTCAACCGGGTTGGCAGCATAAACGGCATCGCAACCCAATTCATCAATTACCCGCACATAGTAACTGCCGGGCGGAAGATTTGTGAACACGCCCCCATTGTCGAAATAGGGCGGGCCGTTGGTGATGGAATACTGCATGGTGCCCAGTCCCTGCTGCAGGGTAACGACGATTTGCCCGTCCTTCCGTCCGCACAAAGCGTGGGTAGGTTGGGCATTTTCGACAATCAGGTCGGAGTCAAGGTTGTTGATGGTGTAGGTTTCCATCAGCACGGTGCAGCCGCTATCATCGGTTAACCAGAGGAAATAGTTGCCCACTCCCAGATTGTTGATGTCAATTTCGTTTGAAATTTCCAGCCCGGCGTTGTCTTTCCATGAAACCGTAGTTCCCGCCTCCACCACCAATCCGGTGATTGAACCCGTGGCATTGTTGCAGGTGGTGGGTGTGATGGTAATGTTTGACTGATCGAGCAGGGGTGGCGGGTAAAAGACAACGCGTGTGGTGTCATAAGCATAGCAATTCAGGTTGTTGCGCACACGCACGGTATAGGTTCCGGTATCGGTAACGGGATAATACTGGTTGCCTGGGGTAAATTGCCCCATCCAGAGATATTGTGTGAACCCGCTGCCGGCATCTAACTGCCCGGATTCGCCGGTACACAGCATGAGCGTATCGGGCAGTTGGGGTTCGGGCGCGGCCAATACTTCCACTTCGCGGGAGGTTTCTTCAATTCTTCCATCGGGATAAACCACATGGGCGCGAACTTCGTAATTGCCACCAACCTGAAAAACATGCGTTGGGTTAAAATCTGTTGAAGTGGTGCCATCGCCGAAATCCCAAACAACACTATTGGGCTCAGGAATAAAGCGGTGGCGAAAGGTGAAGGGGGTTTTGGAACAGCGGCCTTTGAATACGAAACGGTAAAGTTGCTCCTGGATGAAGTTTGGGAATGGATGTCCATGAGCTTCATTGGTAGTGGTTTGAAGCCCTATGACGTTAGCCACATAATCACAATCTGTTCCCTTAATCCACGGCTTGTTTATTACATCCAGAGTGTCCAGTCCATTAGGAACATTTTCCCATTGCACAATATAGATTTTCCCATCAGGTGCTAGTTGTATATCTTTAAACCATTTATTGTTAAGTGTTTTAATATGCCTACCTTCTTCTGTAAATGAAAGAGAATCGGTCATATTCATATCATATTGCCAGATTTGGTCATTTATACTACCAAAAGGACCTTCACCTAACCGAAATCCAACATAAAGTAATTTTGAATCAGAGGAAAACTCTGCTGCTTCAGGTATTCCACCATCATATGTTGAATTAATTGTTTGGTGGACTGAAAATCTATCAATAATATTACCTGTCGCAGGATTAAAGTCAGACACTGTAATTCGTGGCCTAGAACCTGATGCTAAGAAATTATCTAATGATACAATTTTTTTTGAATTTGGGCTTGCTTTCATTTCTCCTAATCGAATTTCCATGGGCTTCACATATAATGCCGGACTCTTTACAGGAGTAGGATTAACTCCATTCACCGATACATGAAAGGCAGCATAACATGAATCAAATGTAATTCTGGTAATAACCCAAAAATCCGTCTTGTTTGCATGACGTATTGAAGTTAATCTCGATTGTGCCCATATACCGACATCAAGTTTTACATCCTTGGTAACCACGGATCCTAAACCTCCGTTCTGGCTCATGTCAACAATATGGTAATATAAACCTATAGGATCATACTCATTGCCAACTGTAAAAACATAATACTTATTAGAGGATCCGGGTAGTGGTAAAATAAGTATATTTTGTTTTGAATGCGAACCACTCGAATTAATAAGATCACCATTTTCCATCATTGTATGATTCTTGTTAAACACGTCACCTCTAATATTAACATAAAAGAGTAAGTGTCCAAGCGTATCACTAATTGTTGATCCACCATTTGATTCATTAGAACTTGGTTCAATAACAGGATAACCGGTATTGAAATCAAGTGCTTTTATTCTTGCAAAGTTCCAATGGTTTGCTGTGTTAGGTCCCATGCCTGAACCAACTTGAGAATAGGTAGGCCCACAAAGAAAAATTGCTATTATTAGTAGATTAATATAATGAAGCATGGTTCAGTGTTTTAAAATAGCCACTGGTTCAAAAAAAAGTAATACTAGAATCCTAAATAAACTCAGTATAATTTTTAAGCCAGTGGCTAAATATTACCTTAGTGTTTTAGTTTTCGACGGTTATGGAAATTCCAGACATTATCTGGGAACAATAAAATAGTGTTGGATAAGTCCATTTCTCTCTACAGATAATAGTTTCTGTGCCTGAAATGATTTTCACTACCTCAACCAATACCTGATAAGTTTGACCTTGAGAATCACTGCATTGAAATGTAGACAAATTAACAGTAGCTGTTGAACTTGATGTGTTTGCAGTAATAGTGTATCCACTGGATACTATCTGAAAATCTTTCATTATCATAACATGGAAAACATATCGCGTTTCTTGTTGAGTGTAAAAGCATGAACCAAAGAGGTCTTGAACAGTTACTGTAACAGATTGACTGAATCCACTTAAAGTAACTAAAAATAAACTGGTAATCAAAATTATTTTTTTCATTTTTGTAAAAATTAAGGTCAATAAAACAAGGATTAATACAGAAAATGCACTACTGCAAATGCAGTGTTTTAACAGGCTTTGGTGGTAATTGGCCGGGTTGCAATACCCCCCCCTGAATTAACCAATATACTGCAAACGGGCAGTAGGAAGGTGATTTCGGTTAGGTATTGCAGGTTCATGCGCGGGTTGTTTTCTATTTCATAAAGCAAAGATAAGCATTTCTCTTGCCGATAGCAAGTAGCAGCCTGTGCAACACAGTGAAAAGGTGGCGGGACGAAGTGCACAGAACTCCGTCAATCAGCCTAAAATTTCGATTTTTTTCCCGCAGCATTAAAAGCCAGTCGGGTGTCAAATACCACTTTGGCAGGCACTTTAGCAGCAGAAAGCTTAGTTGCGCAGTATTGTCTGATGGCCTCTTCGCTAAACTGATCAAGATCGTTTTCATTTACATATACGATTGCTTTTAATGCTTCACCTGTAATATCATCGGTTTCTGATACAATGGAACAATCAATCACTCCTGGATAATTCACGATAACTGCCTCAATTTCTTTGGGGCTGATGCGGATACCTCTTACCTTTATGATTTCCTTTGCCCTCGATTGCATATAAATGTAGCCATCTTCATCCACAGTAGCCATGTCTCCTGTGTATAACCAGCCATCCCTGATGGTTTCGCGGGTACCCCTTTCATCCTGAAAGTACCCCTTCATTACATTTTCGCCCTTAGCAATGATTTCACCGGTTTCTCCCGGTTTAACGGGTTCTCCCTGATTATTTACCACCTTAAGCTGCACATCGGGTATGCCCTTTCCCAGGGAGCCAAGTCTGTGGGCCAGGTCTTCAGGCGGGAGGTAAGATAACCGTGCGGTGGCTTCCGTTTGCCCGTACATTACGTAAAATTTGATGTCGGGAAAAGTTTCCGTAAATTCGCTGATAAAGGCATTGTGCAGTTTGCCACCTGCCTGGGTAACATACCGCAAGGTTTCAAAGCGGGTATGTTTAAAGTCCCGGGTTTTGCGCAATAAAATCTGAAAATGGCTGGGCACTCCGGCAAATCCGGTGCATTTATATCTGTTCAGGTCGTCAATCACTCCACCAACAAATATAAAAGAATTGTTCATATGCACCGCGCCTCCAACCTTAAGATGGGTGTGGAGCAGCGACAATCCGTAACAATAATAAAAAGGCATGACCACTTCTATAATATCCTCTTGTGTTAGATGCAGATAAGCAATGATAGAATTGGTATTGGCTATAATGTTGCGATGGGTAATCATAACCCCCTTTTGGTCACCGGTTGAACCTGAGGTGAAAATGATTTCAGCCAGCCGCTGTTCATCAAAGTTCTCAGAAGCTTCCATCTCCATCTCATTCTCCAGCCCCCAGGTATGGATGGTGTCATTGTTAAAAACTGTAAAATCATAATCGGTAAAGCGCTTTTCATAACGTTTACTTGCAAAAGCCAGAGTGGATTTGGTTTTGAGTAAAACTTTGTCCAGATTTTCGGTTTCAATGGCCGGATTAAGTGGTATACAGATGTTACCTGATTTGATGATGGCCAGATAAGCCACTATGCAAAAAACGGAATTTTCGCTCAGTAATAAGATCAGATTTTCCTCTCCGAACTGTTGCTGTAATTGAGCCGCCGTTTTATTTACTTGTGTGAACAGGTCTGTATATGTTATGCTTTCACGACCTACAACGGCTTCTTTTGACAAGCCGCCGGAAGTTTCAAAAAAATAATCGACTACGTTCATACCAAACTCAATTATAGGTTAACAGGAAAATAATAGGGGTTGGCCCTGAGGTACTCGGTGGTTTTTTGTTTGCGCGCGAAATTTCCGTAAATAATGTTTACTTCATCGGTTGTCATGTTCATGGCCGGAGCAACTTCATCAGCAGTGTAACCATTTTCATAGGCATACCACATTGGGTCCATAATATCGAAAGGAAGCTGATAGAAGAATTCCTCCTGTGTTTGCTCGGCACTATAGGTATCGGTTGTCGGCACCCGGTCGATGATTTCCTGAGGCACATCAAGATAGGCTGCAAGTTGATAGACCTGAGTCTTATATAAATTGGCCTGTGGATAGAGGTCGGCACCACCATCGCCAAATTTTACAAAGAATCCCTGATCAATCTCGTGTTTGTTGGCGGTGCCAATAACCACGTAATGGAATTTTTCAGCATAATAATAAACCATGGCCATCCGGCAACGCTGTTTAAAATTGGATGCAGCTACAATTTGAAGATATTCCTGTACGGGAATGATTTTACTTTGCTGTTTGCCCGCTTCATCTATAACCGTAAGATGAAATATTGGCGGGAGTTTTTGATCGAGTCCCGTTTTATTCAGTCCAATTTTTGATTTCCAGGTTTTGGGGTTAAATTCCGGAAATACTCTTTGAATGGCTTCATCCCGTCTTTCATAACATTTAAAGCCCTCAAGTGCCGGCCTGATATTTTCCACAACCGCTTTTACCCCATATTGTTTTGCCAGCCGTGATGCCATAGTTTCACTGTCGGGATTGGAATCTTTTTCCGGCATCATTACTCCAAAAACTTTCTCAGGGCCCAGGTATTTGGCTGCCAGAGCCAGGGATACTGAGGAATCTATCCCACCACTGATGCCTATCACAGCACCGCGACGTTTGTTTTTGATGAAAATTTCTTCCTTTAACATTTCACCCAGCTCATCGGCCAGTTTTGCAACGTCTTTAATTTTAAGAATATCTCTGCTAAATGGTGTCTTGGTCATATTTAGTTTATTGTAAGGTTTATTGTTTTCACAAATATAGACATAAATATGCAAATTTCATGCGCAGTGGCTAAAATTGATAATTAATAAGACAAATTTAGAGATGCCGGCATAAAATATAAAAAAAAACGCCGTTTTACCGGCGTTAGTGACCAACAATGGTCTATTCATGAAAACAAGGTTCTTAATGCAGTCGGGAACCTATCAGATGAATGAATTCAGCCCGGGTTTTATCCACCAGAAAAGCACCTGTAAAGTCTGAGGTAGTGGTTACCGAGTTTTGTTTCTGAATGCCACGCATGCTCATACACATATGCTGGGCTTCAATAACCACCGCCACCCCAAGCGGTTTGAGTGTGTTTTGGATGGCATCTTTAATTTGGGTGGTGAGTCTTTCCTGCACCTGAAGGCGACGTGCAAAAGCATCAACCACACGTGGAATTTTGCTCAAACCGACAATGCGACCATTGGGGATGTAAGCCACGTGAGCCCGACCGAAAAATGGAATCATATGGTGTTCACACATGGAATATACTTCTATGTCCTTTACCAGTACCATTTGTTTATAGTCTTCATTGAACATGGCCGAACGCAATATCTCTTCAGGATTAAGATCATAACCGTGTGTGAGAAACTGCATGGCTTTTGAGACGCGTTCAGGAGTTTTCAATAATCCCTCTCTATCCGGATTTTCGCCAATCAGTTTAAGGATTTCCCGGTAATGAGTACTCATTTTTCTGATGATTTTACCATTGTATAAGTCCCGCTTCTGATAGCCATCTTTTAAGTCATAATCATCCATCATATTCTCAATGATCATGTCTTTTACTATTTCACTGCTCATATTTCTGTTGTTAAGTTCCGTAATATTCAACAAAATTTCGTTCTGTTTCAAACAATTTTACACAATGTAGCTTTGCTCCGGTTTGTGATACCGGCTCTTCCAGTTGATGCCAGATGGCTACGGCCAGGTTTTCGGTGGAAGCCAGTTTGCCAGCCATAAAATCAACTTCAAGATTAACATTTTTATGGTCAAGTTTATCAATAACACGGTTTAGCATAATCTCACTGAGTGTTCTCAGATTCATTACAAAACCCGTTTCCGGATCAGGCTCACCTTTCACCGTTACAAATAGCTCGTAGTTGTGCCCATGCCAGTTAGGATTGGAACATTTACCAAAAACTTCCAGATTCTTCTCATCGCTGTAATCCGCTCTGAACAGGCGGTGTGCAGCATTAAAATGTTCTTTGCGTGTTATGTAAATCATTGCCAATAAAATATTTAACAAAATTACATTAAAATAATGAATAAACATCCATTTTTGAGATGCATTGTGTTTAATTATTTAAAACGAAAGTTAAACAAAGTGGATGGTAAAAAGTTCGATGATAATTCGATCAAAGCCTTTTTTTTGCCAGCACCATTACTTCAAAAACGGAATAAGTTACATAGAGTGTGAAAAAAGCACTCAGAAAGTATAAGGCATCATCCCGATAGAGGAATACATACAGCATAATAATAACTATATAGAGGATCAGCCTTGCCGCGGTGGTTATGAGATAAACCTGAATAAAACGGCGTGGATTACGCATGGCTGATTTTTGAATAAAATAATAGGATAGGAGCGTGATAGCCATAAAAAAAATCAATAAAAAAGGCAGAGCTGGGCTAAACCATTTTCCGTGGTATGCAAAGTAAAAAATGAGGATAAAGAATGCAACTCCGGCACTGAGCATGAGCAATTTCTTTAAAAAAATATTGAGTGGATCAATCATTTTTTATCGGTTTTTGAGACAGTTCGTATTAACAAATAAATGGCAGCACTCACTCCCAATAAAGAGAATACCACCGTAAATACCGGGAATTTCAGGTTTAGCCATTGGTCGAGTTTGATTCCGCCAATAATGCAGCCTGCAATAACTACTCCCATTTGTATTGCTATGGCCGAATAGCGGGCATAGGCGTTCAGCGAGTTGATGCTGCTTTTAGGCCTCCAGTTCGGCTTGTGCATAAGCAGGTTGATTTTCTGAAGCGGGATTGTCCATATTGCAGGTTCCTGAAAACCGTGCTCCAGGCTCAATGGCCAGCTTGGCAGTGGTAATTTCACCGTTTACCAGCGATGAGGCTTTGAGTGAAAGCAGTTCACGCACCAGAAGCGTGCCATTAACTCTGCCTTCAATGTCAGCATTAATACAAATGATGTCGCCTTCTACCACGCCGGTAGAACCAAGTATAACTTTGCCTCCGGCATTCACTGTGCCGGTCAGGTTTCCATCAATTCTGATGTTGCCATTCGACTGTATATCACCGGTAATAAAAGTTCCCGACTGAATCAGGTTGGCCGTTTGGATAGGCTCTGGTGTGTTTGGTTTTCCCATAGCATTGTGTGATTATGGCTGAATATTATTCACCCAGGTAATTTTTTTTAAAAAACTGCTGATAAGCAGCCGTATTCTTTTCCTTGAAAAAGCCAGGATAATTTTCTGCTGAAATAAGGAATTGATCATAACTACCTTCACGCATACCCGAAAAAATATAACTGTCATCCCTGATTCCGTTAAAATATTTCAGCGCTTTTGACAATTCATTAAAACTGCTGATGGTTATCATCTGCCAGGTATCGTCGAGCAGTACACTGTTTACCTGTAAGTTTTCCGTAGAATAATTCCTGGTATTAAAGTCGGTGATTCTCACCTTGGTTCCGTATACATTTACCTCATTGCCATTCACAATCAGCGCATAAAAGTGAGTAGCCTGAGGGTTAAATTTGTACATGCTGAAGTCCATAGTCTTTTTAAGAGAATCTGAAACTCTTTCATCTTCTTTGGACAGGGCCGCAGTTCCTCCGGTAGCTTCTTCTTCCCCCAGAATAAGCCGTGCATATTCCACCACTTCACTTTGAGGATAATCATTTATTAGTTGTTTCAGTTCAACCTTCATGGTGTCCGTACTCATGGTTTTGCCGAGCGAAACTGCTTTAAGAAAAGCAAAGCGCGGTATAAGTGTAGCGTCCTGATAATTACTTATGGCTTCATTACTGTATAAAATGGCTGTACGATACTGCCCGCGTTCAAATGCAAGATAGGTCTCTTCGTAGAGCGATTGTACCCGGTTCTGGGCAGCCAGTAGCTGGGCATTGTATGTAGGATCAATCAGTATTTTGGCATAATCACTGTCAGGATAACCATTAATGATCAGATCCTTATATAGTTGCATATTAACACTGTCACCCTGATCCCGGTAAATGCGGTATAGGTGATAACTGGTGCGCAAGGCATGGTCATTTTCAGGGAAACGGTTGAGCAAGGCGGTAAAAAGCTCTTGGGCTTTGGGTTTGTCAAAAAGTTCTTCCAGATAGATAATTCCGCCTTCAAACAAGGCCTCAGCAATTTGAGTGTTGCTTGCTTCAATACTTTCGGGAGTCAAAGGTAGCCCTGCAAGGTAGGTATCCCTACTTTTCATGTCGCTGCCCTTTCCTCTGCCATCCTTTCCCTGTGTTATTGAGTCGGAGGGTACAGTGCCTGACTCAGTCATATCAAAGTTCACTTCGCGCTTATTACTGAGCCGCCAGTTGTCTTCCAGTTTTCGTCGTCCCCATTTTCGGGTAAACTCGCTGTAACCCATACTAATGGCACCTGGGTTATAGAAATACCAGCCTCCACCTCCCAGCGAAGTTGTTCCTCTGGTGGGATCAACCATTTGACGGCTGCCCATCAGTCCTGCTCCGGCCTGATCGGCCAGGCGCATCTCTTCTTCCAATCGCCTGGCTTCTTCTTCCTTCCGGATATATTCGGCTATGGCTGCATCTATAATGGTGAGTCGCTCCGCTTCAGGCATGGCCGCCAGGCGTTGCAGGCTATCCTGAACATGCACAGTTTGAAGATTATCAACCAGGCGGGTGAGAATTTCTGTACGTGCAGTAATCTCATCTGCATTCGGAAAATCTGCCGGAATAACCATCAGCGCAGTATCATAGTAAGCCTGGGCAGGGCGATATTCTTTGTGCTGATAATAAATATCTGCCAAACGAAGAGATGATATTGCCTTTTGATAATCATTGTCAACGCTGGTGGCTACAGATTTGCGGAGATTTTTAATACCGAGAGTGTCATTTTTATCTTTGAGGGCAATGTCAGCGAGCGCATAATAAATCTGATCCTGAAAGTCATCATTTTTGTTGTCTTTCAGCATTTTTTCCAGTTCCCTGACAATCATTTGCCGGTTTCCCGAATTTACATTATACACCCTGGCCAGGTTAATTCGGGCATTAAAAGCCATTTCAAATGAAGCCGGACTCTTCAGCACCTTGGCAAAATACTGGCTGGCGGTGTTGTCACGACCTTCTTTCTGATATAATTGGGCAAGAATATAGTTTAAGCGGGTGTTGAGTTTTTTATTTTTATTTAATTCCTGGGCTTTGATGATCTCTTCACGTGCCAATTTGTATTTTTCGCGCGCGATGTGCATATCGGCCATTACCAGAGGCATTTCCCTGCGCACCTGCCAGGGAAGCAAAGTAGTTTTAGCGTCATTTTGAAGATTTTCAAAAATGGGGATAGCTTTTTCATACAATCCCTGTTGAACGTAAGTTTTAGCCAGCCAAAGGCGTGCTTCGTATTTAATGGGATGGTAACTAAAAGTACGCTCAACATGATCAAATGCCCTGCGGGCAGCATTGTAATCCTGCTTGTAAAAATTGGCTTTACCGATTAGCAGATAACTGTACATGACCCACTTAATATGCTCCTTTTTATCAAATTGCATGGAATGCTTTTGGATTACCTTTGAGGCTTTTTCGATGGCACGATCCATATTGGGGTTAACAGCCTGAGCATTTTTTTCGGTGCCGTAATTGTATATGTGAAGAACGGTGTTGTAATTGTCTTTGGCTTGTTTTTTCAATTCATTTACACCTTCCTTAACACTTTCATTGCCATTCCAATAGGCGTTATAATGAGCCGTAACATTATGATATACCCGCCGGGTAAAGGTGTTTTTACGCGTGGAACAGGATGCTGTTACCAGCAAAAGGGCAAAAGCAACCAACAGAAATTTGTTCGAAATAAAAAGCTTTGATATCAAAATAAGCCGGATTACGATTTTAATCAATAACTGATAAAGTGCAAAAATATTTTATTTTTTCGAATAAGCCGGTAATCAAATACATAATTTAGTGTTTTAACCCGGCTTTTGTGCTTATAACTCAGGATATTTGCCAATAAAACTTAAAGGAGAGAGATAAAAAATTACAAGTGGCATATTTTTCGGATATTTGCAGCGAAAATCAAGTTAATTGATCCGTTAGATGGCGGTAACTTCCTTAAACGATTCCGGAAATAAGAAAAAGGTGCCCTGGTATTTAAAACTGCGTAACAAATACCGGCTGGTTATACTAAATGAAGATAGTTTCGAAGAGAAACTTTCATTTAAGTTATCCCGGCTCAATGTGTTTGTAATAAGTGGGATGCTTGCCATTGTGTTGATCTTTTTTACCATTTATCTGATTGCTTTCACCGGATTGCGCGAATACATTCCGGGTTATAGCAATGCGAGTGTACAGCGCAATTTATATGAATTGCAACTCAAAGCCGATTCCATTGAAACTGTTTTGAAAAGCAGCAACATCTACATTGATAACATGAAAATGATATTGAATGATGAAGTTCCCGGCACCGGCTTTTCAAATGCAGAACCTAAAGATACCACCAGCAAGTTTAATTATTCAAATATTAATATTTCACGTTCTCCTGAAGATTCATTGTTGAGACTACAGTATGAACAGGAGAACCGCTATCTGCTCAACAATCAGGTGGAAAGTGTGGGTAAGTCGGCAGTTTCACTGAATAAAATGAATTTTTTTACACCCATAAAGGGAATAGTTACCAATCATTTTGATGCCTCCAAACAACACTTTGGGGTTGACCTGGCTGCACCCCGTAATGAAGCGGTGAAAGCTGCTTATGACGGGGTGGTTTTCTTTTCGGAATGGACCGCCGAAACCGGCAATGTGCTTGCCATACAACATCCGGCCAACGTAATTACGGTATATAAACATAATTCGGTATTGTTACGTAAGCAGGGAGCATTTGTCAGGGCAGGTGAAACCATTTCCATTATAGGGAATTCCGGTGAATTGTCAACCGGTCCTCATCTGCATTTTGAAATCTGGATCAATGGTACAGCGGTAGATCCGGAGAAATTTATGAGTTTTTAACGTTATGATTAAGCAGGAAACATCTCCCCGGCGTATAGCGGTACTTGGTTCTACCGGTTCCATTGGTAAGCAAACTCTTGAAGTAATCCGGAAACACCCCGATCATTTTACCCTTGAAGTGCTCACTGCCAATCACAATGCAGACCTGCTGATTGCTCAGGCATTGGAGCATAAACCAAATGCAGTGGTAATAGGCGATGAAATACTATATAACCACGTGAATGCAGCCCTCTCTCCGCATTTCATTAAAGTATATGCCGGCCAGAAATCTTTATATCAGGTGGTTGAAATGGAAACCATCGATCTTGTGATGGTGGCACTGGTGGGCTTTGCCGGACTTCAACCAACCATAAATGCAATAAAATCGGGCAAGCCGGTTGCCCTGGCCAACAAAGAAACATTGGTAGCCGGTGGCGAACTGGTTACCAAGCTTGCTGCTCAGCACAATGTAGCCCTGTTGCCGGTGGATTCAGAACATTCAGCTATTTTTCAGTGTCTGGCCGGGGAGTTCCATAACCCCATCGAAAAAATATACCTTACTGCTTCTGGTGGACCTTTTCATGAGTATACTCCGGACATGCTTGCCAATATCGGAATTGCTGACGCACTAAACCATCCTAATTGGCAAATGGGTAATAAAATTACCATCGATTGTGCCACACTGATGAATAAAGGTCTTGAAGTGATAGAGGCCAGTTGGCTTTTTAACCTTCCCGGCAGCTCCATAGAGGTACTGGTGCATCCACAATCCATAGTTCACAGTATGGTGCAGTTCAGAGATGGCTCCCTGAAAGCTCAATTGGGCATGCCTGATATGCGACTTCCGATACAGTATGCTTTAGGTTATCCCGCCAGACTGAGCAACACGTGGGCAAGGCTTGATTTTAGCCGGCAAACCCAACTTACTTTTGCGCCACCCGATATGGAAACATTCCCCTGCCTCAGCCTGGCTTATCGGGCATTGCAAAAAGGAGGCAATATTCCCTGTATTATGAATGCAGCCAATGAGGTGGCTGTAGATGCTTTTTTGGCTTCAGAAACCGGGTTTCTCCAGATAGCTGATATTATTGAACATGCTATGCTAAATATCACCTGGATAAATAAACCTGATCTTGCCCAGCTTATTGAAACGGATGCCGAAACACGTAAATTTGCGAAGCAATATATTCACCGTTGAAAAGTTCGCTCAATCTGAGCTAAATGAATTTGTTTTAAACTGTCACACTAAATTTTTTAATTGAATATGGAAATTCTGATAAAAGCCGCCCAATTGCTGCTAAGCTTATCAATTCTGGTTATTTTTCATGAATTTGGTCATTTTATTACAGCCAAATTATTTAAAACAAGGGTTGAAAAATTCTATCTCTTTTTTAATCCCTGGTTTTCGCTTTTTAAGTTTAAGAAAGGCGAAACAGAATATGGTATGGGCTGGCTACCACTGGGTGGTTATGTTAAAATAGCCGGAATGATTGATGAATCCATGGACAAAGAACAAATGGATCAACCTGCCCAGCCGTGGGAGTTCAGAAGTAAGCCTGCATGGCAACGCCTCATTATTATGCTTGGAGGGGTAACCGTTAACATTCTGCTGGCCATAGCCATTTATATTGGCATGCTTTGGGCCTGGGGGGAAAAGTACCTTCCGGTGAGTGAAGTCAAATACGGTATAGTGGTTGATTCAACAGCTTCAGATATGGGGTTGCGTAACGGCGATTTTATTGTTTCGGTTGACCATGAAGAGGTAGAGGATTTCTTTAAAATTCCGGCAAAAATAATACTCGATAATGCCCGTACCATTCAGGTAATCCGCGACGGAAAACCCTTTGAAATTGAAATTCCCGGGGGTCAACTATCTAAATTACTTAAAAATCAATCAGGCGAATTCATCAATGTGCGGATGCCCTTTGTAATTGCCGGTTTTCAGCCCGGATCGGTGGCTGAACAGGCCGGACTTCGCACAGGCGATCGCATCATAGCCATTAATGATTCTTCCACTTTGTTTTTCGATGAATTCAGAAGCCGTATTCCCGCTTATAAAAATAAGACCATTCAATTGGGCGTAGTGCGGGATAAGGATACCCTGAGCTTTACCATGGATATACCCGAAACCGGATTGATCGGAGCTTACACCAATCCGTCGAGCCACTTTGTTTTTCATGAAAAAGAATACGGCTTACTTGCTGCTATACCTGCCGGGTTTACACGCACCTGGAAAGGAGTAGGAAATTATCTTAAGCAGCTTAAGTTACTCTTCTCACCCGAAGTAAAAGCTTATGAATCTGTTGGTGGTTTCATTACTATCGGCAGTATATTTCCCTCTTCCTGGGATTGGCAGGCGTTTTGGAGCCTAACTGCCTTTTTAAGCATTATGCTGGCAATATTAAATGTACTTCCTATTCCGGCACTGGATGGCGGACACGTAATGTTCCTGTTTTATGAAATGGTAAGCGGTCGCAAGCCCTCAGATAAATTTATGGAATTTGCACAGATTGTTGGAATGGTACTGCTTTTCGGGTTACTTATTTTTGCAAATGGAAATGATATTGTGAAGCTGTTTAAGTAAGGAGATAAGCTGCCTTCCGCCTCAGACGTGAGTTGTTGAGTAAGCAGTGTTGAGGAATCGGAGCTCAGTGCCTCTGGCTCTGCCTTAGGCGAAAGGGTTTCTAATCTGCTCCTGATTGTCTCGGTTATTATTGAATTCGGAACCTGAATGAAGGATCGAAATCCGGAAATAATCTGAAAAAATGTCAAAATCAAAAGGTAGCAAACCACACATTGGTATTTTTGGTCGCCGCAATAGCGGAAAGAGTTCGCTGATCAATGCATTGGCAGGACAGGAGCTGGCCATTGTGTCTGATATTCCGGGAACCACCACTGATCCGGTAAAAAAGTCCATGGAAATTTTTGGCATTGGTCCGGTAATATTAATTGATACTGCGGGCATTGATGATGTAGGGGAGTTGGGTGAAAAACGGGTGGCCCGGTCGAGGGAAGTACTTAAAACCATTGATCAGGCATTACTACTAATCAGTGAAAATATATTCGGCACCGAAGAAGAAAGACTGATCTCGGATTTTAAAAAATACGAAGTGCCTTTTATGATCATCCACAACAAAAGCGATCTGTTGAGCCTGGATGAATCTTTACATTCCCGGCTTTTAACCAAATATCAGGTGCCGGTTCTGAATCTGAGCGCCCGCTTTAAACCGGAGCTTGAGGAGTTGACTGCCAAGATGCGTCAATTGATGCCTGAAACCGCATATACTGCACCCAGCCTGCTAGGCGATTTGATCTCACCCGGCGATGTGGTGCTGCTGATTACTCCTATTGATAATGAGGCTCCGGAAGGACGCATGATATTGCCACAGGTGCAGGCCATACGCGACACACTGGATCACGATGGCGTTGTGCTGGTATGTAAAGAATCAGCAGCAGGCGCTTTTATTGAAAAAATGAACCCTAAGCCTGCATTGGTGGTAACCGACAGCCAGGTATTTGCAAAAGCTGATGCGGCTGTCCCCCAACATATACCTTTAACCAGCTTCAGTATACTGCTGGCCCGGCAGCGTGGCGATTTTAAGAATTATCTGAAAGGAACCCCATACATTGCCAACCTGAAAGATGGCGATCGAATATTGATTCTTGAATCCTGCACCCATCAGGTTTCGTGCGATGACATTGGCCGGATAAAAATACCCGGGTGGCTACAAAAATTTACAGGTAAAAAACTTGAATTTGTGGTTGTTGCGGGCCTTACCAATCTTCCCCGCGATATTCACGACTATGCCATGGTAATACAATGTGGCGGATGTGTAATTACTCGCAAACAAATCATAAATCGTTTAAAACCTGCAGTGGAAGCCGGTATTCCTGTTACCAATTATGGTATGGCCATCGCCTGGATGCATGGCATCTATAATCGGGCAGTGGCTCCATTTAACATTGCTTCATTGTAATAATAATCTCATCTTTTTGCAAATGGAAAATATAGTCATTACCGGAGCTTCTTATGTATAGGTTATCATACCGCCCTGGCCTTTGCCGATATGCCTGATGTTCGTATCGCCATTGTTGCCCGCAATGAGTTTAATTTGCAGTCACTGGCTGGAGCATGTAACCTTAAAAAGGGTAAAACCATAGTTCAGCCATTTGCTTATGATCTTTCACAAGACAGCCTGGAACCTTTAATTGAACGCATTATACATTTTCTCGGATCGGTGGATGTGCTCATCAATAATGCCGGCGACCTGGTTAACAAACCTTTTTCGGAAACCGGTGTAGAAGATTTTAACCGGGTAATGAACATTAACCTCAAGGCTCCATTTTTTCTTATACAGCGAATGCTACCCTGGCTTAATCCGGGAAGTCATGTGGTGAATATCAGCAGTATGGGTGGCGTGCAGGGAAGCGTTAAATTTCCGGGTCTTTCATTATATAGTACCAGCAAAGGTGCCCTTGCGGTGCTTACTGAATGTCTGGCTGCCGAATTGACCGCAGAAAGTATTTCGGTAAATTGTCTGGCCTTCGGTTCCGTGCAAACTGCCATGCTGGAGCGGGCTTTCCCAGATTATAAGGCCCCTGTTACCGCAGAAGAAATGGGTCGTTATGTGGCCGGATTTGCAATGGAAGGACATAAATTTTATAACGGGAAAATATTACCCTTATCTTTGTCTACTCCTTAACCCGAACTTTTCAGAAAATTTATGAAAATGAAAAAGTTCTGGTTTATTGCGACTTTGGTGGGAGTCAGGGCAGATTCAGGTTTTCGTCATGCCTTGCAATACATATGAGCACATAATAGAGTGTTGTTTGTCAAAACCGCGCATATCTGTTTTGGGAGTTAATCAGGTTAAATAAATAATTGGTCAATAATGTCTTCATCCGATTTTTGTGCCATAAAAGCTGGAAGAGTACATCATATTCAGGAAAACCAGGTCTTTGTTGAAGTAACTGCACTAAGTGCGTGCGCCTCCTGTCATGTGAAAGGAGTGTGCGGTGCCGCGGAATCTGGTCAACGCCTGATTGAAGCACAAAAACCAGAAGGAATTAAGCTTAAGCCTGGCCAGGAGGTTTGGATTAATGCCCAACCCAGGGCCGGGCATAAGGCGGTAATCATAGGATACGTTATTCCTTTCATAATTCTGGTATTGGTTCTGATCGTGACAAGCCGGTTTGTCACTGAAATGGTTGCCGGCATACTTGCATTGTCTTCACTGCTGCCTTATTATCTTTTCGTTTATCTTTTTCGACATCGCATTGAAACTCATTTCAAATTTACATTGTCCGCTAAATCAGGAGAAGCGTAATTTATAGTCAATCTAAATAGAATTGTAACCTGTTGAATCATAGCTTCATAGGTTTTCGGATATTGTATAAATCTAAATATCTATTTATATATATCTGTATATCAGGGTGTTGTGGATTTTCAAAAAGTAGCTAAATTGCGGACAATAGTTTTTAATTGTTCGTAATTTTGTTGAGTTTTAAATGCATATTGAAAAGCATTTCAAATTATCAACAATAAAAAACAAATGGAGTGAACGAAACCCTTGTATTTGCTGTGATATCATTGAGTGCCATTGGCGTCATATCGGCAGTAATTCTCTATTTTGTAGCTCAGAAGTTTAAAATAATTGAAGATCCACGAATAGATCTGGTGAGCGAAAAATTGCCCGGTGCCAATTGTGGCGGTTGTGGGCTGGCTGGCTGCCGTGCATTTGCCGAGCAGTTGGTAAAAAGCAGCGACCTGTCAGCACTCAATTGCCCGGTAGGTGGCAGTGAAGTTATGAAAGAGGTAGCCTCCATTCTGGGACTGGAAGTAGAGGAGAAAGAACCACTCATTGCGGTGGTGCGTTGCAATGGCAGTCGCGTCAATGCCCCGCAGAAGATGATATATGACGGCGCAGAATCCTGTGCTTTTGCCCATGCGCTGGGAACAGGCGAAAGCGGCTGTCCTACCGGTTGTCTTGGATTGGGCGATTGTGTGGTGTCCTGTAACTTTGATGCCATTTATATTTCTCCGGAAACCGGATTACCTGTAGTGAGCGATGAAAACTGCGTGGCCTGCGGAGCCTGTGTAAAAGCCTGCCCGCGAAATATCATTGAATTGCGGAAAAAAGGTAAAAAGGACAGGCGGATTTATGTTTCCTGTGTAAATACTGAAAAAGGTGGACCTGCGCGTAAGAATTGTCAGGTTGCCTGTATTGGTTGCGGCAAGTGTGTAAAAGAATGTCCTTTTGATGCCATTACCCTGGTCAATAATCTCGCCTACATTGATTATGATAAATGTCGCCTGTGTCGAAAATGTGCCCCGGTGTGCCCCACGGGTGCCATTCTTGAAATTAATTTTCCATTGAAAAAAGAAAAACCTGCCGACCCCGGTATTGCTGTTGAAAACCCTACAGTAGTATAGTGAACGGTTAGCTTAAATTTGAGTTTAATACGAAATTTAATTATAGTGAGAACTTTTAAAATAGGTGGCGTTCATCCCCCGGAACTGAAATTGTCGGCCGACCGGGAGATTGAACTGCTGCCCTTGCCCGCAAAAGTGATCATTCCACTCTCGCAAAGCCTGGGCGCACCTTCCAGGGCAGCCATTCAAAAAGGGGATCTGGTAAAAGTGGGTCAGCTTATTGCCAAAGGTGAATCATTTATTTCATCCAATGTGCATTCGTCCGTTTCCGGAAAAGTAACTCGAATTGATGATGTCATGGATTCATCGGGGTACCGCCGTCCCGCTGTACTGATTGATGTAGAAGGAGACGAATGGGAGGAAAGCATTGACCGCTCACCTGATTTAAAGAGTGAGATCACAGCCTCTTCCGAAGAAATCATCCGCAAAATTTATGACATGGGTGTAGTGGGATTGGGAGGTGCTACCTTCCCTTCACATGTTAAACTGCGCTTACCTGAAGGTAAAAAAGCCGAATACCTGCTGATTAACGGAGTGGAATGTGAGCCTTATCTTACCGCTGACCACCGGGTTATGCTGGAACAGGGTGAAGAGGTAATAACAGGTATTCGCTTGCTGATGCGTGCCCTTGCGGTTGAAAAAGCCTTTATTGGTATTGAAAACAACAAGCCTGATGCCATACATCATTTGCAGCAGCTTTGTATCCCTTTCCCTGAAATAGAAGTTGTTCCATTGAAGGTTAAATACCCACAAGGGGGTGAAAAGCAACTGATCAAAGCTGTTACAGGACGTGAGACTCCTTCGGGAAAACTTCCTCTCGAAGTGGGTTGTGTGGTGCAAAATGTGGGTACAGCACTGGCGGTTTATGAGGCTGTACAAAAGAATAAGCCATTGATTGACCGGGTAGTGACCGTAACGGGGAAGAAGCTTGATCGTCCCAGTAATCTAAGGGTTCGCATCGGTACCCCGGTTGGCAATCTCATTGAATATGCAGGTGGTCTGCCTGAAGATACCGGGAAAGTAATCAGTGGCGGCCCCATGATGGGAAAAGCCCTGAGTTCTCTTGATGTACCTGTTGTTAAAGGTACATCGGGGATATTGTTGATGCCCGGCATAGAAAGCAAACGTGCGGCTCCTTTAAATTGCATTCGCTGTGGACGCTGTGTAACTGTCTGTCCAATGGGACTTGAACCCATATTGCTCGCTCAGTTGTCTGAAAATTTTTTGTTTGAAAAAGCAGAAAAGGAGCGCATTATGGATTGTATAGAATGTGGTTCATGCCAATATACCTGCCCTGCGGGCCGGCCTTTACTTGATTACATCCGGCTTGGGAAAAATAAAACCGGTATTATGATTAGAAACAGGGGGAAGAAATAATATGCAACTATTAACCGTTTCGGGTTCACCCCACGTTCACAGCTCACAAAATGTAAAATCAATCATGTATGGTGTGGTTATTGCCATGATCCCCGCCATACTGGTATCTGTCTATTTTTTCGGTCTGGATGCAGCCAGGGTATTTTTGATATCTATTTTAGCCTGTCTCTTTTTTGAATGGTTTATTCAGAAGTACCTGATTAAGGGCCAGGTTACCATTAACGATGGTAGTGCCCTGGTTACCGGGGTATTACTCGCTTTTAATGTTCCGGCCAACCTGCCCGCCTGGATTTTGATAATCGGGGCCCTGGCCGCTATTGGTATAGCAAAAATGTCATTTGGCGGATTGGGTAAAAACCCTTTCAATCCGGCATTGGTGGGTCGGGTATTTTTACTTATCTCCTTTCCGGTACAAATGACTACCTGGCCAAAACCACAAGCTTTGTTTGAGGCCCCGCTTACCGATGCCCTTTCGGGACCTACAACGCTGGGCTTTTTTAAAGAAGGCTTAATGAAAGGTGAATCTGTGCAGGAGATTATGCACAATCCTGGTTTTCCCGGTTATGTCAACGACTTTCTGGGTGCTCAGGGTGGTTCATTGGGTGAAATATCGGCCTTTGCGTTACTACTAGGGGCTGCCTATATGTTTTATCGCAAAATCATCACCTGGCATATTCCCGTTTCTTATTTAGGCTCAGCAGTAATTTTTTCAGGCATCCTATGGCTTGTTGACCCTACCCGGTTTATTGATCCGCTGATGCATCTGCTGGCAGGAGGAATGATACTGGGGGTCTTTTATATGGCAACGGATATGGTAACTTCGCCCATCACTGCGAAGGGGCAGTTGATCTTTGGTACAGGTGCCGGCTTGCTTACCATACTTATCAGGGTATGGGGAGTGTATCCAGAAGGAGTTTCCTTTGCCATCCTGATTATGAATGCTTTTACGCCGCTTATAAATATGGCATTTAAACCCAAACGTTTTGGAGAAAGGATGGCCCATGGCTAAACTGGAATCTTCATTCAGAAATATGGTTGTGGTGTTGCTGGTTATAACACTGGTGGCATCTCTTTCATTGGCTGCCGTTTATAATGTTACCAAACAGCCTATTGAGGCAGCACGGCAGGCCAAAAAAGAAAAGGCGATAAAAAAGGTGCTGCCGGTTTTCGGGCAGCTTGAAGAAGAAGCTGTACTGCCTCCCACCGGCAAAGATCCGGTGGTGGTTTATAAAGCATTTAATGCAGATACTTTAGTGGGATATGCCGTGGAAACATATTCTGATAACGGTTTCGGGGGGAGAATTCAACTGATGATTGGATTTTTACCCGACCTGAGTATATACAATACCGCCGTATTGAAACACATGGAAACTCCTGGGCTGGGGGATAAGATGGACGTGGAGAAATCCAATTTTCCGGTTCAGTTTGAGAGAATGAAAGCGGAAAGCTTCCCACTTGCTGTGAAAAAAGATGGAGGCGCAGTGGATGCCATCACAGCAGCTACCATCAGCTCGCGCGCATTTGTTGATGGGGTTAACAGAGCCTATGAAACTTTAAAAGCAAAAGGAGATAAACAATGAATCGTTTGGAATATTTTTCTCGCGGATTGTTGCGCAATAACCCGGTTTTTGTTTTGTTGCTTGGCATGTGTCCAACCCTGGGGGTGACCACCTCAGCCATTAACGGCATGGGTATGGGACTGGCCACTACCTTTGTTCTGGTAATGTCGAATGTAGTTATTTCGCTGGTCAAAAATGTAATTCCCGATAAAGTGCGTATTCCTGCATTTATTGTTATTATTGCTTCTTTTGTAACCGTAGTTGATCTGGTAATGGCTGGCTTCGCACCTGCATTGCATGAACAACTTGGTATTTTTATCCCCCTTATTGTGGTCAATTGTATTGTTTTGGGCAGGGCTGAAGCTTTTGCATCTAAAAATACCGTTTTTAGTTCCATTCTCGATGGCCTGGGCATGGGCCTGGGCTTTGCCTTTGCCCTTACCCTGCTGGGTAGCATCAGGGAAATACTTGGCAGCGGCGCTTTCTTCGGTATGAAGTTTATACAGGGGGATGCCATACTACTCTTTGTACTTGCACCAGGAGCATTTATAGCTTTGGGATACCTGATTGCCCTCATCAATAAATTGCGTAAAGTTTAACCGGAAAAACAACTGATATGGAATACATTATCATCATCATCTCGGCCATATTTGTCAATAACATCGTTTTTGCGCAGTTTCTTGGCATTTGTCCTTTTTTAGGAGTTTCAGGCAAACTGTCTACATCGGTTGGTATGGGTGGAGCCGTAATTTTTGTGATGACGCTGGCAACCATAGTTACTTACCTTATTTATCAATTTATTCTGGTGCCATTTGGCCTGGGCTTTCTTCAGACCATAAGTTACATTTTGGTTATTGCCGCATTGGTGCAAATGGTTGAAATTATTCTGAAAAAAGTAAGTCCTGCTTTGTATCAGGCCTTGGGTATCTTCCTGCCACTCATCACTACCAATTGTGCAGTGCTGGGCGTGGCCATTCTGGTCATTCAAAAAGATTTTAACCTGGTGCAAAGCGTGGTCTACGCAGTGGCCACTTCCGTGGGATTTACCCTGGCACTGGCTATTTTTGCCGGCATTCGTGAACATCTCGAACTTATGGGTGTACCCAAAGGCATGCGCGGGGTGCCAATAGCCCTGGTCGTGGCCGGTTTGCTTTCCCTGGCCTTTATGGGATTTGCCGGATTGGTGTAAATTATTTAAAGATTGGCCACTCGAGCGTCAGGCTGTGACCAGGGAATCGCTTTTGACTTAAGGGCAAAAGCGGGCAAGCTGCCTACTGCGAATAATTTATAAGCGAGAATTGTAATAATATCTAGCCAAAACTTACGCGCTGATTTTTAAATATTCAGGTTAAAAAACAATAAGTTGCGATGCAAGCCAACGCAGGGTCTGGATATGTGTAAAGATTTAATAGATTATTTATTTTAGACTCCAAACATATTTACAATGTACATGTTTTATATAAAAGACTGATAAAATATATTGTCCATGTTCTGTTAATTACTATTTTTAACGCTTTGGCAGTTTTATATTTATATGGATGTCTTTTCTTTATGGAGAGTTGATTGGGTAATTTTTTAAATCTACAGTTATATGGTGCTAAACCGTTTCATTTTTCTATGAATAAAACCCTGCATATTCTTTTAATGAGTCTTTTATGGCCATTTTTGGCTGGGGCGCAGGGCTTCCTGCATACTTCCGGAAAGTTCATCTATGACGGTGCAGGCAATGAAGTTATTCTTCGTGGAATTGGAACGGGTAACTGGCTGTTGCAGGAAGGCTATATGATGAAATCTGTGGAAGTTGCAGGTGCAATGTACCAATACCGTGAGAAACTCATTGAAACCATAGGCGAAGATCGGACGGCTGTTTTTTATGAAGCCTGGCTCGACAATCATTTCACCCGCCGGGATGCAGATTCTCTGACAGCCTGGGGATTTAACAGTGTAAGGGTAGCCATGCACTATAAATGGCTTACCCTGCCTATTGAAGATGAACCTGTTGCAGGACAGGATACCTGGCTTGAAGCGGGCTTTGTAAGACTTGACAGCCTGCTGGCCTGGTGTGGTGACAATCAACTATATCTTATACTCGATTTGCATGGAGCACCCGGAGGACAGGGTCATGAATCCAATATTTCTGATTACGACCCTTCCAAACCATCGTTGTGGGAAAGTGCCGAAAACAGGCGAAAAACAGTAGCTTTGTGGGCGCAACTCGCCCAACGGTACGCCGGTGAAACCTGGATAGGCGGTTATGACATCCTCAACGAACCCAACTGGGAGTTGCCGGGTGGAACCCTGCTCAGACAGCTTTATACAGATATTACCAATGCCATAAGAACAGTGGATACCAATCACATCATCATTGTTGAGGGCAACTGGTTTGGCAATGATTATACCGGTCTCACCCCGCCCTGGGATGAAAATATGGTATACAGCTTTCATAAATACTGGACTTACAATACGCAACAATCTCTGGCCTGGATTGTGGCCATGCGTAACAATTATAATGTTCCTATATGGCTGGGAGAGTCGGGTGAAAATTCCAATTCTTGGTTTACAGACCTTATTGCCTTGTGTGAAGAAAATAAAATTGGCTGGTCGTGGTGGCCGGTAAAAAAGGCGGGTATCAATAATGTACTCCGGGTGCACGAAAGTACGGCCTATAACAATCTGATGAATTACTGGAAAAATGGCTCTCCTGTTTTTACCGCCGATCAGGCATTTGATGCAGTAATGGAATGGGCCAACCTACACCGGATAGAAAATTGCACGGTTCAGTATGACGTGATTGATGCCATGATCAGACAGCCATTTACCGATACTACGAAACCATTTAAGTGCCATGTGGCCGGGCAGTCCATTGCCGCTCCGGATTATGATTCAGGCCGAAGTTCTGCGGCTTACTATGATAAAGATAGTGCGGATTATCATTTGGAAACCGGTGATTTCGGTATCTGGAATTCCGGCTGGTCCTACCGCAACGATGGGGTAGATATTGGTACTTCTCAGGATACTGATCCTGGCAGTAACGGATATTATGTAGGGTGGACTGAAGATGGAGAATGGCTTGAGTATACCATTCACACCGTTTCGTCTGCGGCCTGGACAATAAATCTTCGCTCAGCTTCATACAATGCGACAGCAGGACGGGTGCGTTTTTCGATAAATGGTACGGATATAAGCCCATCACATATATTACCTTCCACGGGAGGATGGCAAAACTGGCACAATACTGCCATTAGTCAGGTAATTGTGCCCGCCGGACGCAATAGATTGCGACTGACTTTTGAAAAGGGAGGTTCAAATATGAGTTTCTTTACTCTGAATGATTCAATGAGCATTTCAGAGGTGCCATTTCATGCCCTTTCATCAGAAACTTCAGTTTCAGGAGAATATATACTATTAACTCTCAACAAACCAGTAACCGTGATGAATGCCATTCCTGCCGATTTTGCCCTGGTTGTGGATGGGAAAGGCCGGATTATCCAGGAAGTCAGCGTTGATACTGACAATCAAATGAAACTTAAATTAGTGCTCACCCAACCCATAATGTTTTCGGCGCGCGAATTGAGTCTTTCCTATTCCGGTAACAATATTGCCAGCGATTCCAGCTTGCTTGAGCATTTTTCCGGTTTGCCGGTGACACTAAAGGTACCTTCCCGCAAATGGATTCCCGGATTAATAGAAGCGGAAGATTATGATCTGAATGTAGGATTCCAGCTTGAAAATTGCCTGGATATTGGCGGTGGTTTCAACTTAGCTTTTGCTAATAACGGAGATTATGTTGATTATAATGTTTTCATTGCACAGGCCGGGACTTATAATTTTGATTTCAGGGTAGCCTCAATGTATTCGAATGGAAGGATAAGTATAAGGCTGGTGTATGAAAATGATTTTACTACTGTTGGGAATATCAATATTTCAGCAACTGGTGGATGGCAGTCATGGTCAAACCAGCCTCTATCTGTTGTTTTGCCTGCCGGGAATCAAATTCTTCGGTTATATTCACTTGCAGGGGAATACAATCTGAACTGGTTTGACATTTCCCAGGTGAATGCCCTGTCTGAAACACTGGCTAAAAATAATTTTAAGTTGTTTCCTAATCCCACAAATGGTGAACTGCATATTCAATCATCATTGCCCGGGCAGAAAATAAAAGGACTAAGGCTTTTCAACATACAGGGCAGCCTGATTTGGGAAATGGAATCAGTGCTCAATCCTGATGAATTTTGGCTGCCCCACCATCTGAATTCAGGTCTGTATATGTTGGAAATCATAACAGAGGAGGGTGAATGCCGGCATAAATTTTTAAAAATGTAAGAACCTGAACCAAGATTGTAACATTAATAAGTTTATAGATGTAATAATAAAAACCTTTTCAGTGAAGCTATGAGGGTGAAAACGTCATTTTACGTGAATAAATCTTTTTACTACAGTATTTTTGTAGTACTGATGTTACTGCTTTCTTTAGCTCTTGCTTTATTTTTTAAAGCTGAAAAGAGAGATATAATTCATCAAAATATACAAGAACTTAAAAACATAACTTTATTAAAATCACAACAAATCAACGATTGGTTCAATGATGAATTAAACGATGCCTGGGAAATAGGGATGAATACCTCGTTTGTTTATAATGAAATTGCGCTTTCCAGACCTTCAGAAGAAAAGTTTAATGGCACCATTTCCAATTACCTGAAAGGGATAGCTGCTGAGCATGATTACAGCATTATTTTTCTTACAGACAGCTTTGGCAATATTCTCTATTCATCCAGTAGAATGGCGGCTTCATTGGATTCCATTGAAAATAACATATTGCATCAATCCCTGCCCGGCCGGGCTTCAACAACTGATGTTTTTTATACTGAGGATGGAAGAGCTTATATTGATTTTATCGCTTCGCTCGATGTAGAAATCATGGATTATCCTGTCCCTGCCTATATGGTGATGCGTATTGATCCTGAAGTTGATTTATATCCCTGGGTGGAACAAACCTATATGAATAACTCGACACAAATTGTGTTATTACGTAAAAATAAGAATACCATTGGTGTATTGAGTAACCTGAAAGATGTAGAAAATTCAAATGAAAATATTTTCGTTATAGATACCGCTTCCTTTAATGCTTTGCTTGATGCAATAGAAGGGGAGGGGAGCATACAGGGATTGGATTACCGGGGGCAAAAAGTTGTGGGATATGCAGCACGCATTGAGCACACTTCCTGGTTTGTGCTTTCATTCGCTGATGAGGCCGAGGTGTTGCAATGGTATTATCATAAAATGAATCTTGTTATACCCATTTTTTTACTGGGAGTTATACTTACTGCACTCTTAATCCTTTATTATGATATATGGAGAAGCAATAGATTTTACAAAAGCCATGGAGCCGAACAGGCAAAATTCAAAACGACTATTTATAGCATTGGCGATGCTGTAATTATTACTGATAAAAAAGGGAATATTGAAAATCTGAATCCTGTTGCTGAAAAAGTCACGGGTTGGAAAGAAGCGGAAGCCATAGGTAAGCCATTGGCCACAGTATTTAACATCATCAATGAATCCACCCGGAACAAAATAGAAAGTCCGGTTAAGAAAGTGCTTGAACATGGCACCGTTATTGAACTGGGGAATCACACAGTGCTTATTCGGCGCGACGGGAGTGAAATACCTATACTTGACAGTGGAGCGCCTATTATGGATGAGCGCAATGAAATAAGCGGTGTGGTACTTGTATTCCGTGATCAGTCAGCAGATCGTCAGCGTCAGGCATTTTTAGAACAAAGTGAAATAAATTATCGCCGTATGTTTAACAGCAACCCTCAGCCTATGCTTATCTATAATGTAGATAATTATCAGATTCTTGAGGTGAATGATGCTATGGTGAAAATGTATGGTTACAGCTACCAGGAGTTTCTGCAAATGGATGTAAAAGCACTCAGGCCCGAAGATGAGATACCCTATTTTATACAAAAGATGAAGAGTGAAGCCAGCAATGCACTGCATATGGGCGAAATCTGGAAGCATAAGTTGAAAAATGGAGAAATCATTTTTGTAGAAATTTCATCTCATCAAATTACCTATAACAAACAACCCGCCCGACATGTGCTTATTACCAATGTATCTCAACGGCTTACGGCGGAACTAGCACTCATGCAGAGTGAACAGAAATTCAGATTGTTGTTTGAGAATCATTCTGCCAAAAAGTTCATCATAAATCCTGAAACCGCAAAGATTGAAGAGGCCAATCTGGCTGCCAGTAAGTTTTATGGTTGGTCAAGGGAGGAATTTCGTGGTATGGATTTATCAGTAATCAATACTTTGCCTGAGGATGAAATTCGAAAGTCGTTGCACAAAGTAGAATCCTCTGCGGAGTCAACTCTTGAATTCAAACACAGAAAACGTGATGGTACCGTGTTTGATGCGGAAGTGTTCAGTAGTAAAATTATTACCGACGACAAAACAATGCTGCATTCCATTGTTCAGGATGTTACAGAAAGGAAACAAGCCGAAGATCAGGTGAATTTGCTGCTTAGGTCCATCAATCAAAGTCCGGTAGGCATTCTTATTGCCGATGCATCAACCATTACTACCTATGTAAATCCTTATATATGTGAGATGAGTGGCTTTAGTGAAGAAGATATTATAGGACACACCCCATTATTACTCAGCCCGGCCTCAGAACCATTATTCAGTGAAATTCAGGCTACGCTCAAAAAGGGAGAAGAATGGAAAGGAGAATTGGAAGCGAAAAAAAAGAACGGAGAAAAATACTGGAAAAATGTGGCTGTTTCAGCAGTTCGCAATAGTAACGGAGAAATTGCCAATTATGTATTTGTGCAGGAAGACATTACCCTGCGTCGCAAAATTATGTCTGATTTAATTGAATCTCAGCAGAAGGCTGAAGAAAGTGACCGGTTAAAATCAGCCTTTCTGGCCAATATGAGTCATGAGATCAGAACTCCCATGAATGGCGTTCTGGGGTTTATGGATTTGCTTCAGGACTCTGACCTTACCAGTGATGAACGCGAAGAATATATGGCTATTGTCCGAACAAGTGGCAACCGGCTGCTGTCTACCATAAATGATATAATAGATATTTCAAAGATTGAATCTGGGCAGATGTTGCTTACTATTTCACAATTTAATATTAATAATTTACTTAAACGGCTACTTTTATTCTTTACTGCTGAAGCCAATAATGACAATTTAGAACTCATACTTAAAAATGAATGTAATGAGGCGGATGCGATCATTCGCACTGACATGTCGAAAGTAGAATCCATTTACAACAACCTGATCAGAAATGCAATCAAATTCACCGATAAGGGATACGTTGCTTTTGGATGTTCTGTTGAAAATGGACAATTGTCAGGATTTGTTGAGGATACGGGACGTGGTATACCTTATGAACGACAAGACGTTGTTTTTAACCGATTTGTTCAGGCCGATACCAGCTATTCAAGGGCTTACGAAGGGTCAGGCCTCGGATTATCCATTACCAAAGCATTTACTGAAATGTTGGGCGGCACAATTCGTCTGAAATCAAAACCAGGAGAGGGTACACGTTTTGACTTTGTCATTGATGTTAAGCCAGGCGATAACAATATATTGCCAACCAATAACAGTGCTTTTGTAAAACTATCCAGCGAGCACGATGCTTTAATACTTGTAGCAGAAGACGATGAGGTAAGCTTTATTTTTTTAACCAAGTTGCTGGCCGGCAAGAATTTAAAATTTATTCATGCCCGTAATGGTAAAGAGGCGGTAGACTTTTGCCAGTCCAATCCCAAAATCAGCCTCGTAATGATGGATATTAAAATGCCGGTAATGGACGGGTATGAAGCCACCCGTATCATTAAATCATTCAGACCTGATCTGCCCATAATAGCAGTTACTGCCTTCGCTTTTTCTGAAGACAGAGATAAAGCACTGGCTGCCGGATGCGATGAATATATAAGCAAACCACTTAACCGCAACAAAATCATTGAACTCATAAGTCGGTTTATATAATCAGGCTCAAAGTATAAATAACTGGGTTTCCACCTCCGAAATTTACCTTTAAAGGGAAGAAGAACGTAGGTTATTGCTTACTTTACTATCTTTACAACTTCAAATACTCAAAGAGACTATGGAAAACGTAAGAACCTTATATTTAAACGAACTGAATGTATATCAGCGCAATATACTTATACTTTCTTCGGTTAACCTTCAGATAAATAAAGGTGAATTCGTTTATTTAATTGGCAAGACCGGCACCGGCAAAAGCAGCCTGCTAAAGACTTTATATGCTGAATTGCCTGTAATTGAAGGAGAAGCGGAAATAGTGGGGTACAATATTAAAACCATCCGCAGGCGGGACATTCCTTATCTCAGACGTAAGCTGGGCATTGTCTTCCAGGATTTTCAACTCTTAAGTGACCGCAGTGTACACAATAACCTGCTTTTTGTGCTTAAAGCAACCGGATGGGAAGATAAAACGGCAATCAATGAACGCATTCGTGATGTTCTTGAAAAAGTTGGTTTGGGAACCAAAGGATTTAAGATGCCTCACC
The DNA here is from genome assembly GCA_002410555.1 of Bacteroidales bacterium UBA5281. Classification (GTDB taxonomy): domain Bacteria; phylum Bacteroidota; class Bacteroidia; order Bacteroidales; family Lentimicrobiaceae; genus Lentimicrobium. The sequence continues at coordinate 34,409 of DHSR01000066.1, forward strand.
AGTTGTCCGGGGGCGAACAGCAGCGGGTTTCTATTGCCAGGGCATTATTAAACGATCCGGAGTTGATTCTGGCCGATGAACCTACCGGAAATCTTGATCCCGAAACTTCAGAGGGCATCATGTCGTTGCTATTCAACATCAGTGCATCGGGCCGGGCCGTACTTATGGCTACCCATAATTATGCACTTATCGAAAAATTTCCTTCGCGAATAGTGAAGTGTGAAGGCGGACGCGTATTAACCACCGAAAATCAGGCTGATCAGTTTTCCGGCATTGGCAGTATTTGAAAAATGTGCCTCAAGCAACGCCGCTCTTTGATGGCTGATTTTTGCATCCAGAGGGGTATTCAACAATGTTCCAACCTTATTGCCGATCTCTTGTTCATTGTCGGCAACAATACACAAAGATTCCAGTCCTGTACCTGCAAGCATGGGTGAGTTTACCAGACAATGCCGTCCATTGTAAAGGGTATTCAGCAGCTTTAACTTCAATCCTGTTGCCTGAAAAGTAACCAGAATATTTACCTGAGCATCGCGAATAAGCGAAAAAAGCATGTCATCGTCAGGATTGGCCACAATTCGGATGTTGGGATGCGCATTTGCCATTTCAATAATCCTTGGCGGAGGATTCATGCCTGCAATTACCAATGGATAATCTGTATTGGCAAATACCTTCTTGATCAAAAACCCGGCAGCCATTTCGTTTTCGGGCACTTCGATATTTCCATGATAAAGTACGAAACTTCCACTTCCGGGTCTAATATCCACTTCCTCGTTAGCATGAAAGCTGGGCAGATAGTGTACAATCCCCGGATCAGGAAATTTTGACCTCAGGTAATCGGCGTCGCTGCGTGACACTACCAGCATAAGTTTCGCATGTTTGAGCCTGAATCGCTGGAAAAAATAAAGTTTCAGACTTTCAATTAAAAAATAAGCTTTTTTAAAAAAACGGTGTTCGGCCCTGAACAGATTCAGGTAATACTGATGCTCGATATTGCTTTCGCGATAGATGAGCATGCGGTTTTTTAAACGGGAATCATCCAGGTAATAACATGAGTGTATGCCTTCAAACAGTATAGGATAATCATCCCTGAGCAGCCGACTGATGAGTGCTGGCGATCTCCGGCTCTTAACAATATAGGGTATGGGGCTTAAGGCTGATTTTAAACCGGTCAGGCGTGGATAATAAAGGACCTCCATACAGTAATCCTCTAATTCTGGTGCCCGCTCACGACCCGGATATTCGAAACAATGCAGATGAATTTTTATTCCTTGTTGGCAAAGTGCCTTTAATTTATAAAAAACGTCAATGACCCCTCCATAATTTGGTGGGTAAGGTATATCAAAAGCAACGATATGCAAATGGCGTTCAGGCATATTGACCATAAATCTTATGTAATTTTTTTTCTTCGTTTTCCCAGGTAAGTTCCCGGGCTGCCCGGTTCAATCCTTCTTTCCACTTATTCCGGTCGGTTTCAATGTGGAGCATTTCCTCCATTATAAGTGCAAGCTTTTTCGGATCATGATTGTCTGTAATCCGGCCAATGTTATAAATTTTTATAATACGGGCAATTTCCGGAAGGTTGGATGCCAACACAGGAATCCGGGCATGAATATAATCAAAGAGTTTATTGGGCAGGCTGAACCGGTAATTCAGATTGGTATCTTTGTCCAGTGTCAGCCCCAAATCGGCATTGGAAGTATAAGCCATAAGCTGAGCATAGGGCATTTTATCGCGAAACATCACTTTACCGGCGATTTCAGGTTGCGCAGCACGGATTTTAAGGGTTTGAATAACATCGCCCGAACCTATGATCAACAGTAATGTATTTTGCAAATATGCCATTGCTTCTATGGCTTCTTCGGCTCCCCGTTGTATATTAAGCCCTGCCCCCTGTAGTATAACAATCCACTGATCATTTGGCAAACCCAATTCCTGGCGGGAAGTTTTGAGCTTACTTACCCTGCTGCGGGGAATATTTCGAACCACATGCACTGGCTTGCCGTATTTTTTTTCATACAATCGGGCGATGGAATCATTTACGGTGATAATGTCGCCGAGCTTTGGGAAAATGAACCCTTCAATGCGTTGCCAGATATGCTGAACCCCTGGTCGGTTAACAAGTTCGGGAGTCTCAGTGTAAAATTCGTGGGAATCGTAAATCAGGGGTATTTTTTTAAGCTTATGCGCAATGAAATTTGCAAGTAAAGTGTCAAGATCGTTGGCTACCAATAATTTGCATTGATGAAACAGCAAAAACCATAGTAACCGGAAATTATACTCTGCATAGAAAAAAGGGCCACGTCTGAAGATCAGTTTCATGCGGTGGGTGTCATAAGGCCGTTCATTAACAGGAAGACAACCCGGTAACCATCGTCCCACAAGCAACACCCTGAATCCCATGTCGGTAAGGGTGTGACAGACCTTATCCACACGTTGATCGGTGCTTAAATCGTTGGTTACGGAAACAATTACGCTTTTCAAAATCAGGTTGTAGTACGATGGGAGTGCAAAAGTACCTGATTTTTGAATAGGTTACAAGACGATCCGCTTTCAGTTAATAAGTTGTTTCAGAAAGCTTCTTTACCCTGATATAATGCGTTCCATTGTGGTATTATGTTCTTACACCGCACATTACCTTCTATGGCAGTGCCCTTTTTAAGACATTATACGGTATTTGTTCTTTGATGGTTTATTTATCTGACATTCTCCGTAATTTTGCGCCATGGAAACGGCCAAAACCCTCAAACTGCAACACAACATTTTACTGAAACCATATAACACTTTTGGTATGAGTGTTATTTCCAGGGATTTTGTCGAAATTACCTCCGAGTCTGAACTGCCTGAATTGCTAAAGATTATAAATCAGTATCCTGGTCGGGTTATGTTTCTTGGTGGTGGCAGCAATGTTCTATTTACCCGTGATTTTGATGGACTTATCGTTAAAATATCACTTTATGGTATAAAAACATTGCATCAGGATGATGAGGTGATCTATGTGCGGGGAATGGCCGGCGAAAACTGGGATAATTTTGTGCAGTATTGTGTAACTCGCAATTATGGAGGACTTGAGAATCTGAGCCTGATACCTGGCAATGTTGGTACCAGTCCCATTCAAAATATCGGGGCATATGGTGTGGAACTAAAAGATACTTTCCATATGCTGGAAGCCGTTTCCTTGCGCAGCGGTGAATTCAGGGAGTTTTATGCTGAAGAATGCGCTTTTGGTTACAGAGATAGCGTTTTTAAGAACGAGCTGAAAGATAAATATCTCATTCTTGCCGTTATCTTCAAATTGAACAAGCGTCCTGTGCTTAACACTTCCTATGGGGCCATTGCAGAGGAACTGCAAAAAATGAAACTGTCGCCCTCGGTTAAAAATATCGCTACCTGTATAACCAATATCCGCCGCAGTAAATTACCCGATCCGGCAGTGCTGGGAAACGCTGGCAGCTTTTTTAAAAACCCCGTAATACCTGCTGAACAGGCGCAAATATTGAAAGTAAAATATCCGGAAATGCCGGTTTATCCTGCGGAAGATGGCGTAAAGCTGGCAGCAGGCTGGCTAATAGAGCAATGTGGATTAAAAGGTTATCGCAGTTCACATGCGGGTGTGCATCAAAATCAGGCATTGGTACTGGTGAATTACGGACATGCAACCGGAAGCGAAATTCTCGCACTTGCAGAACTTATTATGGCTGAAGTAAGCAATAGATTTAACATAAACCTGCAGCCGGAAGTTAACATCATTAGCTAAAGTTGAAAACATCTGGCAGCCAGCTGCTTTTCTTTTGTGGTCCATTGGTCTGCATAGGTTTTCTCAATGGCTTTCATGGAATTAATCCGTCACCTTTTCTTTTTGATCGGGCCCGCCTTCATCTTCTATGGTTGTTATCTTGAATTGAACTGCGAAATGACTGGGTGTATTTTCATGATTATGATAGAGAGAATAACGCCGGCTAAGCTCCACTCCAAGATAAAAGATGAGTGATGCATAATAAATCCAACCCAATATGGCAATAAATGCGCTCACCGCTCCATATACCGCTCCCATATTATTGCCTCCAATGATTAATCCTATAAGAATCTTCCCTATAGAAAATAAGATAGAAGTAAAGATGCCCGCAAACCAGGCCGCACTCCAGTAAACTTTTATATCAGGTAAATACCTGTATATCAGCGTGAATATAACCGACACAATTCCAAGTGATAAAATTATATTGATAAATTGAGCAATCACAATGAAATCAGGAGACAGATACCTGATAAGTATATCTTTTAGAAATGCAATGGAGGCATCTACCACCAGCGAGATAAGCAACAGAAATCCCAGCGATAGGATTACTCCAAACGACATTACCCTGTCTCTCAATAATTTAATGATGCTCGTTTTAATACTACCTTTCACCTTAATACGCCAGATTTCATTGATGGATTTCTGGATAATGCCAAAAAGAGTGGTAGCCGATACCAGAAAAAGAACGATACCAACAATGGTTCCAATGCCTTTTTTTTCTGAAATCTGATAATTGTCTATGGCCCTTTCCAATAAATCAACACTGTCGTGTCCTATAAGCACATCAAGCTCATTAAACAACTTATACCTGACCACATCGTCGCCAATCACATATCCAAAAACAGCTATAATAAGTATCAAAATCGGCGCGATCGAAAAAGTGGCTATATAAGCGGTGTAGCCGGCCAGCTGGAAAGGGTTTGACGACATAAAATTCATCACGGTTTCTTTCCATATCTTACCGGTATCTATGAACCATTGTTTAAGATGTTGAATTGTAGCGTTTTTCATTTCCCAAATAACTTTAAAAATTTCTTCTTTGTTTTAGAAAAGTTGAAAGAATATTTTTCCGTTCCCCGGTCACTTAATAAGTATGCATAAGGCTTAAGACCATCAATATGGCGCATAACGATTTTTAAAATTGCCATAACAGGCACGACAATAAGCATTCCGGCAACGCCCCAGATCAAATTTGCAATCAGTAAGCCAATAATAATGGCAAAAGGGTTTAATTTAATATTATTACCAACAATGTTAGGCGTAAGAAGGTTGTTTTCGGTAAACTGAATAATAATAAATAATATTACGATTTTTACCACCATGCTAAACGGATCTGAAACAGAAAAGAATACATAAAGTACCGGGATTGCCCCGCCTAATAAGGTGCCAAAATAGGGAATCAGGTTAAGCAATGCCGCCAGTGAGCCAAACAATATGGCATTTGGGACCCCAATAATTAAAAGGCCAATAGAATTTAATACTGCCAGTATGAGAACCACCAGCAAAATACCCCCCAGATATTTTCCGGTAACTTTTGATACTTCCCTTAAAATATTTAGGGTAACCTGTTTGTTTTCACGACCAACAATTTTAAAGATAAAATAGGCAGTTTTGGTGCGATAAAACATCACAAAAAATGTAAATACCGGCAGTAAAAATATTTGAAACAGGGTAGAAGTGGTTCGTGAAAAAAACATGCCTACACTTGATTCCCAGGAGGAACCTATGGCATTTGTTGCACGGCTTACTACATTGTCCATGGCGCTGCTGTTCATTCCCAGTTTCTTTTCGAGCACATTTTGCATGTTATCAAATTTTGAAATAACCTGCGCTTGAATAGCGTCATAATCAATATTGGCGTTTGACACCTTAATGCCTGCAAAGAGTCCTATCCCACCCAATATTAATAAAGCGGCCAAAATAACCAGAAAAATAGAAATACCACGATGCATGCCTCTTTTTTCCATCTGCCATGAAACAGGATACAGCAAATAAGCAAAAAAGAAACTTAGCGCTAAAGGTACGAATACGCTTTTAGCGAAAATCATTGTGGTGATTATAGCGGCCAGTATAAAAAGAACGGCGGCAATTTTTAAGACCTTTGAATCCTTCATAAATATATAAGACTTGATTTCATATATACTAAAATTTATGCCAGGAGCTAAAGTAGTGTAAATTACCGACCCCATCATGCTTATACGCCTATTAACAGCCACACATTGATAGTTAATGTGTGGAAAATTATTCACGTTGCAAGGTTAGATGGTTTATGCTTTCAGTTAAAAGCCGCGTGGCACGCTATTGGCATAACTTTTAAGCAATGAACAAATTCATTTTTCAAACATTTATAGTTCTATAAGATTTCACCTATGATCAGAAGTTTACGCTTATGCATTTTTTTGATGCTCTTATTTGGAAGTTTTATTCCAATGGCTCAGGAAAATTATGAAGTGCGTAAGGTAAAATTTAAAGGCAACAAAACCCTGGATGATGATTTTTTGCTTGATCGCATGGCATTAAAGGAGGTGTCATGGGTTCAAAAGTTATTGACCAAAAAGGAGCCCTATCTCTATCACAGAGAAATGATAGAAATGGATATGGAGCGGCTTACCCGGATTTACCAGACTGAGGGTTTCCTGGAAGCTGAAGCCACAATGTTGCCTCCGGACATCAATGATAAGAAGAAAAAGGTAAAACTTACCATAGAAGTGGACGAAGGAGAGCCGATAAGGGTAGATAGTGTTTATTTCAGGCTGACGGACACCGTTAAGTCACCAATAAATATGGATTCCTTAACACGAAAAGTATTCAAACGGGTGGCTTTAACAAAAGGAAAACGTTTTCGTGATGAAGACTTGCAGTCTGATCAACAAGCCTTAGGCAATGCCTTCCGAAACATGGGTTATGCTTACGTTGATGTAACCTATGATTTAAATCTTCGTCCGGATGATTATAAAACGGACATTATTTATTTTATTAAGCCGGGGCCTTTATGCTATGTTGGAACTACCCATATTGTGGGTGCCAAACATGTTAAGGATTCTTTTATTCGCAAGCAGCTAAAATATGAGGCAGGCGAAGTTTATGATCGTTCAGCCCTGGAAAAAACCAGAATAAACCTCTATCATCTTCAGCTTTTTCGTATTGTATCCGTATTGCCGCAAACCAACGCCGATTCTACCCAAAACCCTATCCCTGTCAGAATATATTTAGAAGAAACACCCCGTTTGAATGGGAAATTAGGGCTGGGTTATGGTACAGAAGATAAATTCAGGACATTTTTGGATTTAAATTACCTGGGCTTTTTAGGTGGGGCCCGGCGTATAAATCTACAGTTGAAGCATTCAGCCATATTGCCTTACTCAGCAAGCCTTCGGTGGATACAACCCCGTTTTATCGGAGACCGAAGCACCATTGAGCTTAATCCATACATTATGAGAAACAAAGAGCCGGGATACGATAATCGTACCCTTGGTTTGAGGGTGCCAATGAATTATCAGTTTAACAACTGGCTGACTTCCTCACTCACCTATTACTTTGAAGCCGTGGAACAGGCGATTGAAGCAGATGATCCTGAATTTGCACACATCCAGGGAGATAAGTTCCCCTACAATAAATCAGGTGTTATTTTGGGCTCAGTATACGATAACTCTAAACCCAGATTTTCTGCTACAAGTGGCATCAATCTATCACTGGCATTCAAGGTAAATGGATATCTGTTTGGAGGTGATTTCAGTTATACCCGGTTGTGGGGCACTTTCAGGATATATCATAAGATAGGCGATTTTACCCTGGCTTTTAAAATGGCCGCCGGAGGCATACATTCTTCAGATACCAGCGGATTTATTCCCGTAGAGGACCGCTTTTACTCCGGAGGAAGTATTTCAGTCAGGGGGTGGAGGCGGGCTCAACTTGGCCCTAAGCGTGAAAGTGGAACCCCACTGGGAGGCAAGAGCCTGCTCGAAAGTAGTTTTGAAGTTCGTTTTCCCCTGTTCTGGAGGCTGAGCGCAGTAGGATTCATTGATGCGGGAAATGTATGGACAGGATCTTATTCCTATAATATAAATGATCTGGGTTATGCTGTTGGGCCGGGATTGAGAATTGAAACTCCCATCGGACCTGTAAGATTCGATGTGGGCTTTCCTGTATGGAATAAAAAAAAATTACCCCAGTTTTTTATCAGTGTTGGACAAGCATTTTAAAACAATGAGCAAAACCATTACAACAATAGTTAAAGTACTCGCCTGGATACTCGCCGGTATCATTGGCCTGTTGTTGTTGGTTGCTTTGCTGATACAAACATCATTTGTTAAAAAGAAAATTGCCGGAATAGCCGAAACACAGGCTGCCTCTTTTGTTGAAGGCAAGCTTACGCTAGGTTCCATTACCGGAAATTTCTTTACCGGCATTCAATTGAACGAAGTCTTATGGATGAACGGGAGCGATACCCTGGCTTATATTCCGGAAATCAGCACTACTTACCGCTTGCTTCCTTTGTTAAACAGTCGTCTTGTAATTCGCACTGCCTCTATCGAAAGGCCAAGATTCTTTCTGAAGCAGGACGCAGATTCCACCTGGAATGTTCAACATCTCATCAAGCCGCAACCGGTAGATACCTTAGCCAGTGACACCTCTGCAAGCAAATTTGCCATTGACGTGTCCCGGTTTTCCATCAATCAGGCTTATATAGGGGTCCAATCCTTTGATACCATCATTCCGGAAGAAATTATAAATCTGAATCTTTTGTTGTCCGGATATTATAGTTCAGATAATCAGAATGTTGAATTAAAGCGATTTAATTTTGTAACAAGGCAACCAGATTTTACACTCAAAGAACTTACCCTCGATTTTAGCCGGAATCAGGCGCACATGCAACTGAAAGACTTTAAATTGGTTACCGCACGCAATCAGGTGGTTGCCCATGCAGCCTACCAGGCCGAAGGAAAAAGAATGGGCACTGCCAGCATACAAACTGAGCCGGTTAACATTGAAGAATTTAAATTTATATTGCCTGATATTACACTCCCCGCACATCCCTATATTGACTTTGATGCTGAGTTGATAGGCGATCAGATGAATGCTAATCTTGTTATTGCAGATGAAGGACAGGAGCTTAACATGAATTTGATATCCGGCAATCTTTACGCATTTCTGACAGATACTACGATGAAAGATTTACAATATCTTGTAAATGCAACCATCAAACAAATAGATGTTGCTCATTGGACAGGCGAAAGTAATCTCAACTATATAATTAATGGAAGCTTAAAGATTGATGGCTCCGGAATTTCCCCGGAATCTGCTGTCGTTGAACTGGTGGGCGACTTTTATGATCTACGCGTGAGCAACAAGCCGGTAGATAAGCTTGATTTGGATTTGAATTATAATAAGGGTGATGTTAAGGGATTAATTACCGGAAATGGCAATTTTGGCAGTTTCCGTGTGATTCCCGATGCCAGAAATCTGATGGGTGACAATCCGGATTATAAGGTGTTGATGGTTACAAGAAATCTTAATCTGGCCATGCTTACGGGCAATGACAGCTTGTATTCATCACTGAATGTAAATGCCAGATTGAGCGGACGGGGCATTGATCCTAACACCCTGACTGCCGACGCGGACATTAAAATACACAACAGCACTTTTCAGACCATACACCTTGATACTTTATTGGCTAACGTAGGCTATCGTGCTGAGAATATTGATATAGATTCTCTTTTGCTTGCAACTGAATCGTTGCGGCTTACTGCTCATGGCAGATATAGCATGAATGCCTCTTCATCTGTTAAGTTGAATGCAAGCTTTTCAGGACTGGATGAGTTTCGGGCTTTTATCCCGGTGGATAGCCTCGAGACAAGTGGGACACTGGAAGCCAATCTTGCAGGAACCCCCGATTCGCTTAAACTAATAGCCAGTCTTAAAATAAATGAAACCCGGTATGGCTCTCTTCTGCTGGAAGCACTTCAACTGGATGCCAATGCTTTTATTGCTCATGGCGATACGCTGGTGCATGCCGGTATACGCGCAAAGCGCTTTAGTACAGGATCTTTTGTGCTTGATTCCATAAATATGAATGTAGATGCCTCCATGGACTCTGTATATCTTGCCGGAAACGTGAGTAACCAGGACCTAAGTGCAACCATAAAAAGCGGGCTTACCTTCGGCACACCAATGAATGTGAGACTGGACGATTTAGTGCTTGACTACAAAGATCAGCACCTGGAGTTGCAACAATCTCCAGCATTGATAAGCATAGGCGAAACTGCTTACCAAATTGATAATTTAAAAATGGCGTCTGCAGATTCCGACAGCGCTCAGGCTATTCAAATAGCAGGTGTTATCGATCGTTCAGGAACGCAGGATCTGGCGGTAAATGTCACCAATGTGAACATAGGCGAATTGGTAAATTCCTTTAATGAGGAAATGAAAGCATCGGGCATATTTAGTTTGAATCTTAAAATTTCAGGTAGTGCGGCAGCTCCGGTAATGGATGCAAAGTTTGTGCTGGAAGAAGCATCATTGAATGATTATAAGTTTACTGAATTCGGAGGGACATTTGGTTTGAAGAATAATGAGCTGAATGTGGCTGTAAATCTCATTCCTGCCGACAGCGGCAAAATCAGTATCGAAGGTCAGATTCCGGCATCCATAAGACTGGATAGTATGCAATTTGAATTTAACCCGGAAGCACCACTTGATGCAAAGTTTATTGCTGACAGATTTCCCTTAGGCGTAATCAGAGCTTTTAACATTACAGAAGATATTGCCGGCTTTTTGCAGGCTGATGTAAACATAAGCGGTACAGTAAAGGATCCCAGGCCCGAAGGTAATCTGCGACTGGTAGATGCTTCGGTAAAGGTACCGGAATACGGAATAGATTATAAAACCATTAAATTGAATGTTAATTTTACGCCTGAGGAAATCATTCTGGATACTTTTAATATTACCAGTCAGGACGGGGCAATGTATGCTGATGGGAAACTTAATTTTAGAGGTGGATTTTACAAGGGTGATATTTCTGATTCCAAAATCAGTGTCTTTTTTGATAAATTCAATCCATTTGATCACAAGCAATTTAATATGATGCTTTCTGGTCAGGCTGATTTGAAAGGCAAGCCCGGAGAAGTAGTCTTCTCTGGCGATTTGAAGATTCCTGAATCGGAATTTAATCTGCCGGCAGTTATGGCCTTGCTTGGTAAGTTTAGTGCTCCTGAGATGCCAACACCCATCCTTGTCCGCGAACTCACCGAACACAAACACCAGGGCGACTCACTAATTACTCATAGACCCATTGCAAGCATTGATACGGCTGGCCCAACGCTTTATCTGGAAAATGTCAGTGGAAAGTTAAAGGTAAATATCCCCAAAAATACCTGGATTAAGAGCGAAGATTTGCGTCTGGAGCTTTCAGGAGATATTGAGCTCATTAAGACCAGGGCATATTTCGAAATATTTGGTACTGTAGACGTTGTCAGGGGTCAATATGAAATCCTTGGACGCACCTTTAAAATAGACAAAGGACACGTGAGCCTGCAGGGTGGAGAAAAAATTAATCCGGTTATGGACATTACCGCATCTTATACCTTTAGAAATACTGAACGTGCTGAGCAGGAACTTACTGTAAACATTACCGGTGATATCGATACCCCTGCAGTTAAGTTTGAGCTTGATGGCAGCGCCATAAGCGAAGGAGATGCAATGTCATACATCATGTTCGGCAAAAGTCTCGACCAGCTCACCCTGGATCAGCAACAAAATGTGGAAGGTGCCGGCGGTGGAAGTGTAGCCGCCAATGCCGCTGCATCTATATTGTCCTCTCAGTTAACCAAATTTTTGGGCAATACTTTAAATGTCGATTATATAGAATTAAAAAGTGGTGATGGTTTTGATAATGCCACCCTTATTGTAGGTAAATACATTACCAACGATTTGTTTGTTAGTTATGAACAACTCTTTGGTCAGACATCAGAGAACAATGCCAAGGCCTATGAAGTAAAGCTGGAGTATGAAATATTCCGCTGGCTGTTTCTTCAGTTGAACAATTCCAGTCGAGATAGCGGTTTCGATGTTATCTATAAATTTGAATCGGAGTAAAGTTATTGATGTGTTGGAGGTGGGATGATTTTTAGAGGTTGGAGGTTGGAAATTAGAGGTTAGAAGTTAGAAGTTAGAAGGTAGAGGTTAGAAGTTAGAAGTTAGAGGTGAGAAGATAGAAGGTAGAGGTTAGAAGTTTGATTTCCCATCTCCCTGTCCCCACGTCCCTTTTTTATGTCCCTCGTCCCTTTGGTCTTTGGTCTTTGGTCTTTGGCCTTTGGTCTTTGGTCTTTTGGCTTTTGGTCTTTGGTCTTTGGAGGTTAGTGGAGAGAAGTTAGAAGTTAGAGTTTAGAGTTGAGAAGTTAGAAGATAGAAGATAGAAG
>DHSR01000028.1 GCA_002410555.1 Bacteroidales bacterium UBA5281
CTATTTTCTAACTTCTTACTTCTAACTTCTAACTTCTAACCTCTAACTTCTAACTTCTAACCTCTAACCTCTAACCTCTAACTTCTAACTTCTAACTTCTAACTTCTAACTTCTAACCTCTAACCTCTAACTTCTAAAGACCCAATGACAAAAGGGACGCGACCTGCCTGCCGCAGCGAAGCAAAGGAGAGGACGAGGGCCCTGGCCCTAACGCGCGCTTTTAATTCTCAATCGCCTTGAACACATCCCCTACCAGCCTGTCAAAATCCATATCGTTGGTCTTTTTTGGTGAATAGCCCAGAACCACAATAGCCAGATCCTGATCGGGAAATATGAATATACGCTGTCCGTTGTGTCCCTGACATCGATACATACTGGTCGGGGCCGATGATATTGTTCCATCCAGGTTCAGCCAGAAACCGGCACCATACCTCTCTTCACTGTCAGAGGCAGGAGTAATGGAGTATTCTACCCAATCCTCCGGCAAAATGCGTTCACCATTAAACATACCATCCTGAAGATAGAGCAGGGCAAACCGTGCATAATCGCGGGTAGTGGCATAAATATAAGATGAACCTACCTGGGTACCAGAAGCGTCTACCTCAAAAACCGCATTAGTCATGCCGATTTTATTAAATAATCTGTTTGTGGCAAAGGTGTAATATTCAGCATCATTGGCAAAAGAGGTGCGCATAATATAATTGATGATATTCGTAGATCCGGAAGAATAATACCATTCGGTTCCCGGCTCATATTTAAGCATTTTATCATAGGCAAACATGGCAAAATCGGCTTTATCATGTAGCATAACCGTAACATCAGATCGATTGCCATAATCTTCATTCCACTCCAGTCCGCTTTGCATTTGCAGCAAATCATTGATGGTAATATTTTTGCGGTCATCATTTGCCCATTCCGGTATACCGGCAGGCATTTTTATATTTAATTTCCCATCCTTTACCATTATGCCCGTTAAGGCGGAGGTAAAACTTTTGGCCATAGACCAGGACAACAAGCGCGTTTCCGGATTAATACCCACATTGTATTTTTCTACCACAGGAACTCCTTTATGAAGCACCAAAAATGAAAAAGCATAACCACCATAATATTGCTTATCCACCAGGTCATCTGCAATTTTCTGCAAGTGCTCCAGGGGTATACCCGTTGAGGTATCTGGCAGAATGTTTCCCAAAGGCCAGGGCGTTAGGTCGGAGATGTAAGTTAATGGAGGAATTTCCGGGAATTTAGTGCTCAGTAATGCATCTTCATCTACCTTGCGCACCAGGGTGCATCCAAAACCATCGCGGTATATGGCTGTTGACTTTCCCCACAGAAAACGGCTAACAACCCGCCTGTTGATTGTGTCCACCTCATTAGATGTATAACGAATAAAAGAAAAATTCAAATCCAAAGATTCAACATCAGAAGCACTTCGATCAGAAATAAACACCCCCGAAGCTAGATTTTTGGCTGCATAACCGGTTATTATCGGTATAAGTGAATTCAGGTAAATCACACCAGCAATAAGGGCCAGCGCCAGAGTGGTCAGGATTATATAAATGAGTTTCTTTTTCATACCAATGAAGTTAGTCATAAGAAACAAAGTTAAGCCAACCCTGGCTATAAAATACCGTCTGTCTTAACTTTTGCACAAAATTATTGTCAAAATACATAGGATACACAGATATCAGTCCTATATTTGTAAACCAGAATAATAAAAACAGCCCTATTTATCAGCATTAAAAAAAGCATAATGTTACCTCCTTCACTGCTCGGATATTTTGTAATTCCTTTTATCATAGGGCTATTTCTTGCCATTACTATGGGAGGTAGCGGCACAGGGCCGGCTTTTTCGGCAGCCTATGGCTCGGGAGTACTAAAAAAAAGCGCCATTGCCGGACTTTTCGGTATTATGGTGTTTTTGGGTGCTATTATTGCCGGCAAGCATACTGCCACCACCATTGGCAAAGACCTCATTGATCCCGGATTGATGAACCTTCAATTGGTTTCCATCATATTGTTTTCTGTTGCTATTTCATTACTTATTGCCAACATATCCGGTATTCCGCAATCCACAAGTCAATCCACAGTGCTGGCAGTAATGGCTGCAGCAACTTATTTTAATCAGGGCAACCCTCAAAAGCTTTTTGCTGAAATTATACCCGCATGGTTTATCCTTCCTGTAGTATCATTTTTCATCAGCTATCTGATGGGCAAATACATATACCGGCCAATGAGACGCAGAGGGCTTACCATTTCAAGATCGAGCAATGTAAACAGGAAACCGGTATTGAATACGATTATTATAATTATGTCATTGTATGTGGCTTTTTCGATAGGATCAAACAATGTAGCCAATGCAGCAGGCCCGATTGCTTCGATGACAGCCAATGAATTGGGAGTGACCGATGAAAAAGGTTTTAATTTATTGCTAACGTTTGCAGTTTTTATGATTGCTCCGGCATTTGGTATTGGCAGTTCCGTTTTCGGAAATAAAATCCTCGAAAATACCGGAAAAGAGATTGTTCTCTTCGGCAAATTCGAAGCCATTATTATTTCTTTTGTTTCGGCAAGCCTGCTATTACTGGCCTCACTTACCAAAGGCATTCCAACATCTTTGGTGCAATTGAATGTAGCGGCTATTCTGGGCATTGGAGTTGCCAAGCTTGGCCCGGAGAATATTTTTAAAAAGACCGAAGTAAGGAAATTTTTTCTCATGTGGCTGATTGCTCCTGCCATAGCTTTTGTGTTGTGTTATACACTGATAGTCATAGTACACAGGTATCAGTTAATTTGATCTGTTTATCCGCGGGATCCTGCATATATTGCCAACTGGCTAGTACCGCAATATTATGCTTACGGATGATGAGATCGCAGGCTTGCTTGCCATTTCTTCAAAATAATTAACTTTGCATCTCTACAAATCATTACATGGCAGCAGGAATAACCATAAAAAACAAAAGAGCCGGCTTTGAATATTTCCTCACCGAGGAATTTACAGCCGGAATAATGCTCACCGGCACCGAAATTAAATCAATTAGGGAAGGCAAGGTTAACCTGACCGATGCTTTTTGTGTGTTCATAGATGATGAGCTTTTTGTTAGAAATATGCACATCAGCGAATATAAATTTGGTACATACGCCAACCATGAACCCAAACGTGACCGCAAGTTACTCCTCAACCGCCGGGAGCTGCGAAAAATAATCACCAAAACACGTGAAAAAGGTCTTACCATTGTACCTACTGCTATGTTTATTAATGAAAAAGGGCTGGCCAAACTAAATATCGCAATCGCTAAAGGTAAAAAACTCTATGACAAACGGGAAACCCTGAAAACGAAAGATGTACGCCGGGAGATTGAACGCCATAAAGATTAATTAATTTGAGATTTCAAGTCGTATTCATGCTCCCAGGGGCAATCGGGAATATTGCGGGTGAATCCTGGATTTGAGATCCCAAGCCCGTATGAGGCTGATTAACGAAGATTATCGTACAAGAACTCCCACCTGAAGCGCGCAGGCACAGATCACAGATCACAGATTACAGATCACAGATTACAGATCACAGATTACAGATCACCAACTAACGCGAATTATGTTTCAAAGGCTCAACGCCTCAAC
>DHSR01000024.1:0-32218 GCA_002410555.1 Bacteroidales bacterium UBA5281
ACGAGGTCAGGAGTTCTGATACTGAAAAATATACCTGAGTTCCGGTAAAACCGGAGTAAAATGTCTTATTTTTTATTGAGACGAGACCTTCATCACTTATGAACAATCCTCTGTTGCCTTCTGCACCTGCCTGATAGAATTTTTACATAATTTATTGAATTTCGATTGATAATTATGCTTATATTTACCCTTCAATTCTGGTTACTATGGAATGGTTATGGATCACATTGGGTGTAGTTATTGCCATTGCGGGAATTGTTGGCTGTATTCTTCCTTTTATTCCCGGACCGCCGTTGAATTACATCGCCTTGCTTTTGCTGCACTTCACGATGGAGCCGCCTCCGTTTACAACAAAATTTCTGATGGTATGGCTGGCCATTACCGTTATTGTAACGCTGCTCGATTATTACGTACCTATCTGGGGAACACGAAAATATGGTGGAAGCAATGGCGGAGTCTGGGGCGCTGCCGCAGGATTGCTGCTTGGCTTAATTTTCTTTCCCCCTTTTGGTATGATTGCAGGCCCGTTTCTGGGAGCTGTGGTGGGTGAATTACTTACAGGAAAAAATTCATCCACAGCCCTGAAAGCCGGCTTTGGCTCTTTTGTGGGTTTTTTAGCCGGGGTAATAATGAAACTTGCAGTAAGTATTGCCCTCACGTACCACTTCTTCAAAGTTATCATTTAAAAAAGTCAGTGGCTTCCAAAGCTATTTTCAGGGTAAATTACATCTTCAAGAAACAATCCTCTGGCCGGCACTGATTCACCCGCATCACTGCGTGTACCTGAAATCAACAAGGCATGTAATTCCGATTCATTCAACCTGCCTTTGCCGGCTTCAATCAGCGTACCCACCATTGCCCTGACCATATTGCGCAGAAAACGGTTTGCCTTAACCTGATATATAATAAGGGTATCGGTTTCAACCAAAAATGATTCTATAATCCGGCATCTGTAATTTTCTGTCTGGGTATTCGATTTTGTAAAACAGGCAAAGTCAGTATATTCCTGGAAGATGGCAGCAGCCTTTCGCATATTTTCAATATCTAAAGTCAGGCCGGGATAATAGGCAAATTCGGTACTAAATGGGTCTTTTGTTTTTAAAATAAAATAGCGGTAAGTGCGCGAAATCGCTGAAAAGCGGGCATGAAAATCCCGGGAAACCCGATGAATTTTAAAAACTACGATATCCGCCGCCAAAATTCGATTTAAACGGTAAACCCATTGCTTAAGCTCATCATCATTGAGTCTGGCTTCAATACTAAAATGAGCGAAGAACCGGCGCGCATGTACCCCTGTATCTGTTCGTCCGGCACCTGTAACTCGAATTTGTATCCGGGAAAACTTATGTAAGGCATCTTCTAATCGCTGTTGCACAGTAATGGCGTTGGGCTGAAATTGCCACCCATGGTATCCCCCGCCATTATAGGCCAGCTCAATACAGTATCTCCACTCTTGCATGCGACAAAATTAAGAAAATAACCTTTCTTCTGAAATTGAGGGTATATTGGTTATCGATGATGTTAATAAGTAGCAGATGGAGACTTACACTACTTCAGGATCTTCCTGTATCTTACGGTAAGTCAGAATGACACTCGCAATCTGGAGTGCGTGTTGCGTCTGTTAGCTTAAGCTATTGATCAATAAATCAAACGAATAACTATCATATAGATCAAAAATAATAGAAAGCTCAGACTAAACCACAGTGAGCAGATAAATTTAAAAAATTCATCGCTACGCTCTGATTGACAGACTATTACCTTATTTTCTCTATATGAAACAAAAGTAACCTTTGTAATACATTTTATTTAGAATGCATATAAATAGCACTTAAAATAAAAAAAACAACTTCTATTGTGAATCAATTAACAAAAGATTTGTATTTTTGAATTGAATTGTTAATCAATTCACAAGTCACACTCAGTTAAAAATATCATAAATCTAAAAACTGGAGGAATAATGTCAACTACACAATTGATGGTCAAGGATCTGGTTAAAAGAAATGGCCGGACCCGCAACAGCCTTATGCCGGTCTTACAAGGCATAGTTCAGGAAGAAAATTTTCTTTCTGAAGAAGCGATGCTGAGCGTCGCAGAGGAATTGGATATTTCTGTAGCAGAAGTTTACAGTACAGCTTCATTTTACACTTTTTTAGATACGGTTCCACGGGGGAAAAACATCATCCGGGTATGCAAAACCATTACCTGTCACATGAAGGGCAAAGATGAGATCATCAATGCATTGTCCAATGCGTTGAAAATAAAAGTCGGAGAAACTACCAGTGACAAACAGTTTACCTTACTTACAGCAAATTGTTTGGGTTGGTGTCATAAAGGGCCGGTTATGCTGATTAATGATGACATTTATCCGGATTTAACAGTGGAGAAGGCCCTGGACATCATAGGCGCCTATTCACAAAAGCCGAAATAATGTATTGAAGATTTACGCATTAAAACACACACAATCATGGAAAAGACATTAAAAAAAGTTGATATTATTTTCGAGATTGACAAAAGCTGTTCACCTCTGGCAGTTCTTGACAGAACTTTGCAAAGACCAGCCGATGAAATCATACTCGATCTGATTGACAGTGGGCTCAAAGGCCGGGGCGGGGCAGGGTTTCCCACTGGATTAAAATGGAAGTTTACCAGAAATGAAACCAGCGATGTTAAATATGTGATTTGCAATGCTGATGAG
Source organism: Bacteroidales bacterium UBA5281 (assembly GCA_002410555.1). GTDB lineage: Bacteria > Bacteroidota > Bacteroidia > Bacteroidales > Lentimicrobiaceae > Lentimicrobium. Next base: position 2,696 of record DHSR01000024.1, read on the forward strand.
GGTGAACCGGGTACTTTTAAAGACAGGGAAATTCTGGATCGCGTTCCTGAAAAGATATTTGTAGGAATGACCATTTGTGCTTATGTAATTGGCGCAAGGGAAGGATACATCTACATGCGTGGGGAATACAACTTTCTGCTAAAATCGCTTCAAAAGAAACTGGATGATTTTAATGCGATGCTGACCGAAAAAGGGGTTGACTTCCAGATTTATTTTAAATCCGGATCAGGAGCTTATGTATGCGGTGAAGAAAGTGCTTTGTTTGAATCGATGGAAGGCAAGCGGGGTGAACCACGAAACAAGCCCCCCTACCCTACTGTTGCAGGGTATAACAACAAACCTACGGTGATCAATAATGTAGAAACCCTGGTATATACCACCATGATTTGTCATATGGGCCCTGAACGATTTAAGGAGCTGGGCACCACTGACTCCCGCGGATCGAAGGTCTTCTCCGTATCGGGCGATACTCCTATCCCGGGTATTTATGAGCTAGAATTGGGTATGCCGCTTCAGGATTTCATCAATGAGTTTGGCGATGGAGATGCCAAGGCCATTCAGGTGGGAGGAGCTTCCGGGCATTGTGTGCCGCGCAAAAAATTCAGCGATACCATTATCGGCTTTGAAGGTATTCCAACAGGTGGATCAATGATGGTTTTCAATAGTAGCCGGTCAATGTACAATGTATTGCATGACTATCTTGAATTTTTTACTGAAGAAAGCTGCGGTCAATGCACCCCGTGCAGGGTAGGCTGCCAGCAATTGCTTAAAGGTATCGAAGCCGTAAAAAAAGGCGACAAGCCACCTGCTTACCTCAACGATCTTAAAAAACTTACTGCTACCATGAAAATCGCAGCCAAATGCGGGCTGGGGCAATCGGTGGGTAACCCATTTAATTCTATCGTTGATAACTTTAAAGAGGAAATAATTTACTAAGTCCTAACCAGCGTGATCTGTGATGCATACACACTGCACAGGCACTCATAAAAAAGCAAGAAGTCATGAGCAAATATCAGGTAAATTTAAAAATCAACAATATGCCCATTGCGGTAGAAGAAGGTACTACCATTTTGGAAGCGGCACGTAAACTCAATTTTAGGATACCCACCTTGTGCCACCATCCGGATCTTTCGGTGGCCGGAAACTGCCGGGTTTGTGTGGTAGAGGTAAAAGGTGCCAAATTGCTGGCAGCCTCCTGTGCCACCCCAGTTTCTGAAGGCATGGAAGTACTCACCAACAGCGAAAAAGTGAGAATCGCCCGAAAGCATATTGTAGAATTATTGCTGTCAGAACACAATGCCGACTGTACCAAATGTTTTAAAAATGGCCATTGTGAACTTCAGGAAATTGCGAGCGAATATCGTATTGGTGAACATGTCTTTCTGGATTTGGTAAGGCCTGAAAGTAAAATTCAGGACATTTCCTCTCCGGCAATCATCAAAGATGACAGTAAATGTATCCGTTGCCAGCGCTGCGTAAGAACCTGCGAGGAAATCCAGGGTGTGGCCGCACTTGGAGTGATTAACAAAGGTGATCAGCAACGGATTTCTACCTTTTTGAACAAACCACTGAACGAAGTGGTATGCACCAATTGCGGGCAATGTATAAATCGCTGTCCAACAGGTGCATTAACTGAACGCAACTACATTGAGGAAGTATGGAATGCCATTTATGATCCTTCAAAATTTGTAGTTGTTCAAACGGCGCCGGCTACCCGGGTGGCTTTGGGTGAAGATCTTGATATAGATCCGGGAGCCAGGGTTACCGGCAAGATGGTATCAGCCCTCAAAAAACTGGGATTCAACAAAGTTCTGGATACTGATTTTGCTGCAGACCTTACCATCATGGAAGAAGGCACTGAATTACTAACCCGTTTGAAAAAAGCACTGGTTGACAAAGATGAAACTGTCAGACTACCAATGATGACCTCTTGTTCCCCTGGCTGGATCAAGTTTCAGGAACATATGTTCTCTGATATGCTGGATAATCTCTCCACCTGTAAATCGCCACAGCAAATGTTCGGAGCTGTAGCCAAAACCTATTATGCAGACAAAATCAATATTAAGGCACAGGATATGATTGTAGTATCCATTATGCCATGTACCGCAAAAAAATTCGAATGCGAACGTCCGGAAATGCGCGATAGCGGCTATCAGGATGTTGACTATGTACTAACCACCCGCGAGCTTGCCATGATGATAAAACAGGCAGGTATTGATTTTAACAAACTCGAAGAGGAGCATTACGACAGTATACTCGGTGAATCAACAGGCGCAGCAGTCATTTTTGGTGCAACAGGAGGAGTTATGGAAGCTGCCTTACGCACTGCTTATGAGATAGTAACCGGTAGAGAGGTACCTTTTACCAATCTTAACATTCAACCGGTCAGGGGAATGGAAGGGGTAAAAGAGGCTACCATTAAAATTAAAAATGTAAAGCCGGAATGGGCTTTTCTTGAAGGGGTAGATCTGAATGTTGCCATAGCTCATGGCCTGGGCAATGCACGGTTTTTAATGGATAAAGTCAACCGGGGAGAGACCAACTATCACTTTATTGAAATTATGGGATGCCCGGGTGGCTGTCTGGGTGGAGGTGGTCAGCCCATTCCTACTTCGCCGGAAATCAGACAAAAACGGGCAAATGCCATTTACAGTGAGGATGAACATATGACGATCAGGAAATCACATGAGAATCCTGAAATTACTGAGATCTATAAACAATTTCTTGGGCAACCCCTGAGTCATTTGTCTCATGAATTATTGCATACGCATTACAAGCCCAGAAAGCGGTACTAATTTGGAATCATTCCATATAGCAAAAGGTTGGAAAAGCTCCAACCTTTTATTTTTAATTGTCATTATATCAAATATTTACTAAATACATTGTTATTTTATTAACACTGTTAAAAAAATAACAATAAACTTGTTTTATAATAAAATAAGCTCTATTTTTGCAGCAGATTAAAGCATCATTTTTACCTCGTAAAATTGACTTAAAACCGCCACATGAAAATTAAAGATATTGTTGAATTATTGAATGCAAGAGTAATTGTTGGTCAGGATCAGTTGGATTCCGAGGTAGGAATGGCTTTTTCATCGGATCTGATGAGTGATGTACTTACGGTTGAAACAGAAAACCTAATGTTAATAACGGGTTTGGCAAATGTGCAAACCATTCGTACTGCTGAAATGTCTGATATCAACAAAATTGTTTTTGTACGAAGGAAAAAAGTAAGTGACGATATGATCAGACTGGCTGATGAAAACGACATGATATTGATTGAGTGTGACTACTCCATGTTCAAGGCCAGTGGAATTCTTTACCAATCCGGTGTTAAACCGGTTTATTAAAGGCGATGGAGATGCACTTTGAATTTCAGGTGGAAGGTGGAAATTTTTCCAAAGCAGGTACTGCATCCAGTCAGTTAAAAAAGATTTTAAAACAACTGAATGTAGATTCCCGTGACATCAAAAGGGTGGTTGTAGCCCTTTATGAGGCTGAGGTCAATGTGGTTGCTCACGCCTACCAGGGTGTAATCATAATTGATATCGACACTGAAAAAATAAGAATCCGCATTGAAGATGAAGGGCCTGGGATTAAAGACATTGATCTGGCCATGCAACAGGGCTTTTCTACTGCTTCAGAACTGGTAAGGGAGATGGGGTTTGGAGCCGGCATGGGGCTGCCAAATATCAAAAACAACACCGACGAACTTACCGTTACTTCAGAGGTAGGCAAAGGTACAAATGTACATATGCTCATTAATTTTAGCATTTAAACAAATAAAACTGTGGAACAAAATAATTTTCATCATGCTTTAAAAATAAGAGAGGATCTGTGTATCGGATGCTCTCATTGCATGAATGTGTGTCCCACAGAAGCAATTAGAGTACGCCATGGCAAAGCCGTTTTATATGGTGACCGTTGTGTGGATTGCGGGGAGTGTTTCAGGGTTTGTCCGGTAAGTGCAATTATTATCGATCACGATGACTTTAATTTCATCTTCGATTACAAATACCGAATTGCTTTGGTTCCCGCTGTATTTACCGGCCAATTTCCTGAAGATGTTTCCCCTCAGCAAATCTTCAGCGTATTGCTCGACCTTGGATTTACCCACGTATACGAGGTAGAAAATGGCACAGCCCTGCTTCAGGAGGCCATGAATGAATATGCAGACAAACCAGGTATCAGCAAGCCGTTGATTTCAAGCTTTTGCCCTGCCATAGTAAGGCTGATTCAGGTGAAGTTTCCGGCATTGGTTGATAACATTCTGTTGCTTAAACCTCCCCTGGATATTTCAGCCCTGCACATTAGGGAGGAAATGCGAAGAAAAGGCATAACCAATGAAGAAGCTGGGATTTTTTACATTACACCCTGCGCTGCCAAAATAGCAGCCATTAAAGACCCTGTTGGTGAAGACAAATCGCCAATAAGCGGGGTAATCAATATGGATGTGCTTTTCAATAAAGTGTACCGTAAAGTTAAAACGCGAAACAATCAAAGTTGTTCTTTGCCGGTATACACTGATCTTCCTGCTACTGCGAGGTGCTGGGCACTTACCAATGGAGAAGCCCCGCTGGCCAAAGGCAGAACACTGGCCATTGACGAAATTAACAATGTGATTGACTTTCTTGAGAAACTCGAAGACGACGAAATCAACGATGTTGATTTTGTTGAACTCAGAGCGTGCGATGAAAGTTGTGCCGGCGGAGTGCTTACCGTGAGTAACCGTTTTTTAACGGCCGAACGGTTAAGGAACCATAAAACCACCACCCCTGAGCCTTCTGATAGTGAACACCCTGATGGCTTCAGGCACATCCGCGAAAATCACGCTGAAATCAGGAAGAACATTACAATTGAGGAGGTAAAGCCACGCTCTATAATGAAGCTGGACGATAATATTGCTGAGGCCATGCGCAAGATGGAAAAGGTGAACCGGATTATGCAGTTGCTTCCTATGGTCGATTGCGGTGTGTGCGGCGCCCCAAGCTGCCAGGCTTTGGCAAGAGATATTGCATTGAATCAGGCCAATTTACACGATTGTGTCTTTATTCAGAAAATATTAGAACAAAAAGGCGAACTCAGTCTGGAGGAAAGCATTAAGATTATGCAGGAAATCTGGGGGTTTGGCAAGACAAACAAATACAGGGATCTAAAAGGACTTTAAAATGAATGTAAAAGAGATTGCAGAAAAACTTAATTTAAAGGTACTCAGCGGAGCTTCCGGACTAAGCAACGAAATCAGCTTTGGTTATGCTTCTGACTTGCTGAGCGATGTGATGGGCAATGCCAAATCAGGTGAAGTCTGGATAACCTTACAGACACATAAAAATGTAATGGCCATTGCATCACTTAAGGATCTGGCTGCTGTGATTCTGGTGAGCGGCCTGCAACCCGAATCTGATATGGCAGCACAAAGTGATGAAGAAGGCATTCCTGTTCTTAGTTCTTCAGAAGATGCCTTTACCCTGATTGGAAAACTTTACGAACTGTTAAAAAAGTAATACAAGGATGAAGCTGTTCAAAGCCGATTTACATATACATTCCGTACTCTCTCCCTGCGCAAGTCTGGAGATGAGCCCGGGAAATATTGTGCAGGCTGCTCTGGATCAGCATCTCGATATTATAGGTATTACTGATCACAACTCAACACGTCAATGCCGGCAGGTGATTGAAGTTGCCCATAAAACGCAACTCAAGGTCTTTACAGGCGTTGAGATAACTACCCGCGAAGAGGTTCATTGTCTGGCCTTCTTCGAACATCTTGATGTTCTTGATGCTTTTCAGCAATACCTGGATGAACACTTGCCAAAAATAAAGAACAACCCTGATCTTTTCGGCTACCAGGTAGTGGTCGATGAGAATGAAAACATCGTTTATGAAGAGGATTTTCTGCTGATAACAGGTTTAAATAAAGGAATAAACGAGATTGAAAAAGAGGTACGTAAGTATGGCGGAATATTCATACCTGCCCACATTGATAAGCCAAAATACAGTTTGACCAGTCAATTGGGGTTCATTCCACCTGACTTAGCTGTGGATGCTTTTGAACTCTCGAGGCATACCCCGACAAAAAATTTCCTTGCTGTTTATCCTAACCTAAAAAACAGTACCTTTATAAGGAATTCTGACGCACACCAACCTGACCTCATTGGGACTTCCTTTACCTACTATCGTATGGATACACCCTGTTTTGATGAATTCAGGATGGCTTTACTGCACCAAAACGGAAGGGAGGTGATAGCTGCATGAAGGATCTTTCGCTGCATATACTCGACATTGTTCAAAACAGCATTTCTGCCGGGGCTTTGGAAATAAAGGTTAGCATTCTGGAAGATCAGGATAGAGATCAATACTCCATGGAAATCATTGACAATGGGCGGGGCATCAAGGCTGAGGATCTGGATAGAGTTACTGATCCATTTTTCACTTCACGTACCACACGAAAGGTGGGTATGGGATTGCCTCTGTTAAAGCAAAATGCCGAGCGCACCGGAGGCAGTTTGAGTATAAGTTCAACACCGGGGAAGGGTACAAGCATAAATGTTGTTTTTGGATGGAGCAATATTGACAGGCCCTCCATGGGAGATATAGGCAGCACCATGGCTTTGCTGATTTCATCCAATCCAGCAATTCGCTTCATCTATAACCACACCACGGCTTCGGGTAGTTTTAAACTGGATACAAATGAAGTGATTGAAATGCTTGATGGGTTGTCTATCACTTCGGCACCGGTTTACAATTTTTTGAAAGAAATGATCAACGAAAATCTGAGAGAAATCCAGTTTTCGTAGCAACATAACCAAAACCAATTTTAATTCTTAAACAACATGTCACACGTAAAATCACTGGCCGACCTGAGAAAACTCAAAGAAGATCTACAGGGTAAGATGAGCCTGAGAGAAAAAAGCAACCATCCTGAGAGCATGGTACAGGTTAAAGTAGCCATGGCCACCTGTGGTATTGCATCTGGAGCTAAACAGGTAATGGAATTTTTTATCAACGAGTTTGATAAACGGAATATTCAAGCTGTGGTAACTCAGACCGGCTGCATGGGTTATTGCTATGCGGAGCCTACTATTGAAGTAACTGTGCCCGGTCAGGAACCCATCGTTTTTGGCTATGTAGATACCAAAAAGGCCGATGAGATTATTGAAAAATACATTAAAAATGGTGAACTGGTTGAAGGCATTATTCCGGTTAAATATCAATCCATAGAAATCAACAAGGAGAATAAGTAATGGGAAAATACAACATGCACGTGCTGGTATGTGGTGGCACAGGTTGCCATGCATCGGAAAGCGAAACTCTACTTCAGAATTTGAAAACCGAAGTTCTTGAGCACGGTCTTGAAAATGAAGTACAGGTAATTGTAACCGGCTGCTTCGGGTTTTGCGAAAAAGGACCCATTGTAAAAATTATGCCGGACAACACCTTCTATACTGAAGTAACTCCTGACGATGCCCGGGTAATAGTAGAGGAACATTTAATTAAAGGCCGCAAGGTAAACCGCCTGCTCTATACCCATCCTGAGACCAAGGAAACAGTGGCAGACTCCAAGCATATGGATTTCTACAAGAAGCAATTGCGCATTGCTCTTAGAAATTGCGGATTCATTGACCCTGAAAATATTGAAGAATACATTGCCAGAGATGGCTACGAAGCTTTAGCCCGCTCCCTCAATGAACTGACACCCGAACAGGTGATTGAAATTATAAAGAAATCAGGACTCAGAGGTCGTGGTGGAGGCGGTTTCCCAACTGGCCTGAAATGGGAAATTACCAGAAAATCAGTTTCTGATATAAAATACGTGGTTTGTAATGCTGACGAGGGTGACCCGGGAGCATTTATGGATCGTTCCATTTTGGAAGGTGACCCGCATTCTGTCATCGAAGCCATGGCCATATGTGGTTATTGTATAGGATCTTCCATTGGACTGGTATATATCAGGGCAGAATACCCTCTGGCCATCGAAAGGCTTAAAACTGCCATTGCGCAAGCCCGTGATTATGGACTCTTGGGCGAGGATATATTTGGCAGTGGATTTAATTTCGACATTGAGCTTAGGTATGGTGCCGGAGCATTTGTATGTGGTGAAGAAACCGCACTGATTCATTCAATGGAAGGTTTACGTGGAGAACCCACCGTCAAACCACCATTTCCATCGGTTTCAGGATATTTTGGACAACCCACAAATGTAAATAATGTAGAGACCCTGGCCAATGTCCCCCCCATTATCAATCAGGGTCCAGAGTGGTTCTCAACTATAGGTAACGAAAAATCAAAAGGTACCAAAGTGTTTGCCCTTGCAGGCAAAATCAACAATGTTGGTTTGATTGAAGTACCTATGGGAACTACCCTTCGTGAGGTAATTTACGAAATAGGTGAAGGTATAAAAGATGGGAAAAAGTTCAAAGCGGTACAAACCGGGGGCCCCTCAGGTGGCTGCTTAACAGAAAAGCACCTGGATACACCCATTGATTATGAAAACCTGATTGCCTCCGGATCAATGATGGGTTCAGGCGGCATGATTGTAATGGATGAAGATGATTGTATGGTTTCAGTAGCCAAATTCTACCTGGAATTCACCGTTGAGGAATCGTGTGGTAAATGTACGCCCTGCCGTGTTGGAAACAAGCGTTTACATGAAATACTCGATAAAATCACTCAGGGCAATGGCACCCGCGAGGACCTTGACCGCCTTCGTAACCTGAGCCATGTAATTAAGGACACGGCTCTTTGTGGTCTGGGTCAGACCTCTCCCAATCCGGTGCTTTCAACCCTGGATAACTTCTGGGATGAATTCGTTGAACATGTGGTAGATAAAAAATGCCGGTCGGGCCAATGTAAAGCCCTGCTTCAATATGTAATTGTTCCTGAGAACTGCGTTGGATGTACTGCCTGTGCACGCAACTGTCCGGTTAATGCCATTTCTGGTGAACGGAAAGAAATACACCTCATTGATCAGTCCATCTGTATCAAATGTGGAGTTTGTATGGAAAAATGTAAATTTAATGCAGTGCTTGTAAAATAAAAAAAACTGTTTGAAAAATGGAAACCATTAAACTTAAAATAGACGGCAAGGATGTTACTACTACCAAGGGAACAACCATATTAAAAGCCGCAAAAGAATTTGGAATTCAAATACCTACCTTGTGTTACCTGCATCTGGAAGACTTGAATATTGAAAACAAACCCGCAGGTTGCCGCGTATGTGTTGTAGAGGTTGAAGGCAGGCGTAACCTGGCTCCGGCATGTGCAACTGAGTGCACGGACGGCATGGTGATAAACACCCACAATATCCGTGTACTGAATGCCCGCAAAACAGTACTTGAGCTCATCCTCTCTGATCACCCGACAGACTGTTTGGTTTGTGCCAAAAACGGCATCTGCGAATTGCAGACTATGGCACAGGAAATGGGCATTAGGGAGTTACATTACCAGGGTGAGCAATCACACTACCGTGAAGACACTTCTCCCGCCATTATCCGCGACGTAGACAAATGTATAATGTGCCGGCGTTGCGAAATGATGTGCAATGAAGTACAAACAGTAGGCGCACTTTCAGCCGTAAACCGTGGATTTATGTCGGTAGTTGCACCAGCCTTTGAAATGAACCTTGATCACAGTGTATGTACCTATTGTGGTCAGTGTGTGGCTGTATGCCCAACCGGGGCGCTAACCGAGGTAGATCATACCAATAATGTAATCCGGGCATTGGCTGATCCTACCAAGACCGTAATTGTACAAACAGCACCTGCTGTTCGCGCTGCTCTGGGCGAAGAGTTTGGTTTACCCGCAGGCACACTGGTTACCGGTAAATTAACCGCTGCGCTGCGCAGATTAGGTTTCAACTATGTTTTTGATACCGATTTTGCTGCCGACCTCACCATTATGGAAGAAGGCACAGAATTGCTCAACAGGCTTAACCGACACCTAAAGGGAGAAAAAGTTGCCCTGCCCATTCTTACTTCATGCTGCCCGGCCTGGGTTAACTTCTTTGAACATCAATTTCCCGACATGAGAGATATTCCTTCAACCGCGCGCAGCCCGCAGCAAATGTTCGGCGCTATAGCTAAAACTTATTTTGCTGATAAAATCCAGGTGAAGCGTGAAAACCTGGTCGTTGTTTCGGTAATGCCGTGTCTTGCAAAAAAATATGAATGTCAACGCGAAGAATTTGCTACTGATGGCAATCCGGATGTGGATTTTTCAATTTCAACCCGCGAATTGGCACATCTTATCAAGCAGTCAAACATTGATTTCATGTCATTACCCGATGAGGATTTTGACAACCCACTGGGCGAATCAACAGGAGCCGGGGTTATTTTTGGAACCACGGGTGGGGTTATTGAAGCTGCAGTGCGCACAGCATATGAAGTACAAACGGGTAAAAAGCTCGAAAACGTCGACTTTAAAGAGTTGCGGGGTATGGAATACATACGTGAAGCTACCATCGATTTCGACGGACTTCCCATCCGTATTGGTATCGCCCATGGACTTGGCAACGCCCGCGAATTATTGCAGGACATAAAAGATGGAAAATCGCACTTTCATGCAATAGAAATCATGGCCTGCCCGGGTGGTTGTATCGGCGGCGGTGGTCAGCCACTTCACCATGGTGATTCGTCAATAATTAAAGCAAGACAGAAAGCCATTTATGAGGAGGACAGGAATAAAGCCATCCGTAAATCGCATGAGAATCCCTATATTATTGAACTTTACGAAAAGTTTTTGGGCAAACCCATGAGCGATAAGGCACATCACCTGTTGCATACACATTACTTTGACAAAAGCAAGGAAATAACTGTTGAATAGGCTGATAAAGCGTTATTTACATCAAAAAAAAGAAAAAAATGGCAACTATAACATTACCGGCAAGCAAACTTGATCAACTTAAGGATGTTTGCAAATCGTTCAACAACGATAAAAAGGAACTCATCAATGTGCTTCATAAGGCACAGGGCATTTTTGGCTATTTGCCTGCAGAAGTGCAGGAAATAATCGCCAGAGAACTGAACATTTCGGTAGCCCACGTTTATGGGGTAGTATCCTTTTATTCCTTCTTCACTATGCTTCCCAAAGGAGAGCATCCCATTTCAATTTGTCTGGGAACAGCCTGCTATGTTCGTGGAGCAGAAAAAGTAATTGATGAGTTCAAAAAGCACCTGCAGATTAAGGTGGGCGAAACCACTGCAGATGGTAAATTCTCATTGTCATGCCTTCGTTGTGTAGGTGCCTGTGGGCTGGCCCCCGTGGTGCTTGTCGGCGAAAAGGTTTATGGCCGAGTAGCTCCCGACGGTGTTAAAAAAATACTGGAGGAGTATACCTAACAGATAATAAAGTTCGTGTTTTGGTTTTAGGTTGAAGATGGCCGGGCTATTTGTCCGGTCATCTTTTTTTAGAGCACCTCCCCTATCTTTGATAAGAACTCAAGATTTAAGGTAAAACGAATCCTATCCTTTATCAAAGGACTTGTATCGTTAAGATTTTGAGTTACGAGCAGTGGCACGAATATTTCGAAAAAGGCGCCTAAACCGGTTTTTAGCCCTGCTTCAGCAAGGAATACGGGAGCATGTTTGTTACTATTTATTCCCTCAGGCATGAGCAAAATTGTCGCGAAGGGTTTTATATTCAGCGCTTTGATGTCCCATGGCAGGCTGGAACTCAAGGTAATGGAGAACATCCATGAAGGGTTAAAGACAGACAGATTTATTGGTGTAATGATGCTTCCTTCAGTAATACTGATTTGCCTGGAAAAAAAAGAGTCGCCAACATTGGAAAAGCGATCAAAAAAGGTACCTCCGAAAGTATAAAGTTCTTTACCACTGCGGGCTGAAGGACTTAAACCAAACAGCGGTTTTTTTTCAGAATCAAGGTGTAACTGTATTCCACTAAACAATCGCACATCAAGCCCCCTATTTTTTCCATAATAACTAAAGCGGTAGTTTGCTGTAACTGACAATTTTGAAAAAAAATTATTCCCTTCCGCAGCAAGCAAAATATTGTATGGATGAATATTTGAATGTCGTATAAATTCCATTCCGGCTGATACTATTGGTATCCAATTCGCTTTTTCTTCCTGTATGATCTGTTGCAGATCCGATACATATGCCAGAGAAACGAAATATCGGTACCTGTCTTTGACCAATGCCAGTCGGGGAATAAAGTTATAGACCAGTCCAAGATTTAAACGGCGATAATTCTGCTTACCCGGTGCACCAAACCGGCTTGCTTCAGCCCGGATTTCCACCTTTTTCCCTGGCTTTGGAGGCAGTATTGAAAAGTTTACATTTGTGTAACCCGTCAACGTAGATGTTTTAAAGGAAAAAAATGGAAGTATTAAAAATTCAAACGGACGTGGAATGATAAAATGGTTCTGAAAACCAATCCCTGGCATAAAGCCGTTGATGCCGGTATAGTTGATGGCTGGGAAATAGATTAACAATCTTTCTTCCGGACGGCTTAAGGTAGCAATCAATTGCGTTTTCAGCGGATCACGCTTTTTAAAAATGCCTTTTTTGTATAAATTATTATTTAACCGGTTGGTTTCAATCATCTGGTGATATAGGTCAATAATAAACCGGTCAGCATCAGCGCCATCAACTGTAATCCATTTGCTGCCTTTGAAACCTTCAATCCAGGTCGTATTTATCAAAGAATCTTTTTTAAATTCACTCAGCAACACAGGGCCGTTAATCTGACCCGTATTTTTGAGTAAAATCCTACCGGAATCAAACCGCATTATGGTATAATCCAACCTTTTGGCAGAAGTCAATATCTCTCTAAAGAACCAGTCCAGATTTTTACCAGTAACCTGCGCGAAAGCCTGCTCTAAATCATCGGGTCCCGGATGTTTATTTTTCCATTGAGTAAAGTATAGATTTAATCCTTCAAAAAAAAGGGTATCACCAAGATATGCCCTTAAGTAATTAAAAGCATTTGCCCCTTTATTATAAATCATATTGTAATAGGCAACCTCATTGTAGGCATCAGCGGGCAGATTTAACGGCTGTTCCAGATTGTTATTCAATGCGTAAAGCCATTCCAGTTCCCCCATAAGGGAAATGGGAAGTTGATCCAGCTTAAAAAATCGTGCTGTTTTTTCTTCAAGTATATATTTGTCCCATAATTTTTTATCCGGATACAGGCTGGCAATGTAATGGCTTTCCAACGCACTCACCAGACTTTCATCCAAATAGGGATATTGACGTTCGTTAGTAGCCAATGCGCCATAAAACCAGGAATGAAGCAATTCGTGCACAGTTACCTGCTGCAAAGTGTAGTCATCATTAACAAATCCAATTACTGCTGCACCAGGGTACTCCATTCCTGAACCTGCTCCCAGTTCGCCCTGGACTAAAGTAAAATGTTCATAGGGATAATCGCCCAGATGGGTTGAGAAAAAAAGCATAGCTGACCTGATGTACTCAATTGAATGTTTCCACAATCCCGATTGCCGACTGGTAAACAGGGAAATAAGATATACTTTTTTCCCAGAGGGTACTAAATCAATACTGTCCATCATTACATGATACCGTTTATCGGCAAACCAGGCAAAATCATGGATGGTGGAGGCACTATACTTTATTGTTTTTAATTGAGCATCAGACTCAGGAATCTGTGGAACCGACAAGTCGGATTCTTTTTTCCAACTGGTGTCTGAAGCCAATGTATTTAAATAATCAGATTCATTTTTGCTCAAGAGGTTGCCGGTTGCCCCCACCTTATAATTAGAAGGGAGCGTAATGTTGACGATGTAGTTACCAAATTCAGCATAAAACTCACCCTGATCGAGGTATGGCATGGGATGCCAGCCCTGCGAATCATAAACCGCAGGTTTTGGGTACCATTGACTGATTTGATAAGATTGTCCCTTATGACCCATGCGGCTGATGCCCGCAGCAGGTATCTTTACGGTGAAAGGAATGCTAATTGTGATTTCATTGCCAGGAGCCAATCCGTAAGGAAGATAAACTTTGGCAATGTCGGTATGCTTTTCATCCAATGCCCACTTCAGACTATATTGTGACACAAAAAAACCTTCTACCTGGATATTTCCAACATTTGCGGAATCACTGAACAACTTTAATCTGCCCTGTTCACGTCTTAATTGGCGTGCAAGAGCAGTTTGATTGTCTGAATAGGCATTTGGATACAGATGAAAATAAATAAAATGCAGTGTATCGGGTGAATTATTTCTATAATTAAGACGGGCATTGGCTACAAGTTGATGATGAACATCATCCAGAATAACATCAATGGTATAGTTGGTTTCTTGCTGAAAATAATCCTGGCTAAAGGAAGATGAGGCATAAAAAAACAAAGCAAATCCGAAAATCAGATTTGCTTTGATTTTTTTAAATGGGAAAGAACAATTCACAGAATCTGGCTGCTTTAGAATCAGCAAAACAAACAGAGCTGCATTAAGTAAGCAGCAATATCAGAATGATGATCAAAACAAGTGTACCTGTACCAATAACAATGTATCCGCCATCTTTACGAATACTTTGTTTCATATCCTTCAACTCTTTACGCAGCTCAGCTCTTTCGTTTTTGGTGAGATTGCTTTTGTCCATATCACGGATTTCGTGAATACGTTCAACCATAACTTTTGCTTCATTTGCAGTGATCTGATGATCTCCACTTTTAGAATGAACAGCCGGCTTTTTAGTGTTAATCGTTGAAGCAGCATCGTTGGCCAAAGTTACTGTTGATCCGAATGCCAACATCAAAAGTGATATTAGAAAGAATACTCTTTTCATGATTAGGTGGTTTAGGTGAATATATGTAATTAAACGCTGATTGAACAAATGTATATACACTTTTTAACAAAAATTGTTCAATTTTGATCCAGCTACCCAAACAAAAAGCAGACCAGAATCGTACTTTTCAATTTGGCTGTCATTCAGAATTCAGTCACGTACATATGGGACGGGCCGGGACGAAGTGATGAATCTTTCCCATGAAGAAGTGTTTTAGCCGGTTTCTAATGAAATATTTTATACAAATTATTGTTTTCCGAGCACTTCTGAGACCAATTCTGCTGCTTCCTGAAGCAGGACAGCAGAATAGACCTTTAATCCGGATGATTCAATCAATTCTTTGGCTTCTTCGGCATTGGTTCCCTGTAATCGGACGATAATCGGAATATCAATGGTTCCAATGTTTCTATATGCATCCACAATACCCTGGGCTACACGGTCGCAGCGCACTATGCCGCCAAAAATATTGACCAGAATAATTTTCACGTTGGGATCTTTCAGAATAATGCGGAAAGCCTGTTCCACCCGTTCGGCATTGGCGGAACCACCCACATCAAGAAAATTAGCAGGTTCTCCACCGGCCAGCTTGATAATATCCATAGTGGCCATGGCCAGCCCGGCTCCATTAACCATACAGCCAACATTTCCGGAAAGTTTAACATAATTAAGATGATGCGCACCGGCTTCTACTTCAGCGGGGTCTTCTTCCGTTAAATCACGCATGGCCAGCAAATCAGGATGACGGAAGAGTGCATTTTGATCAAGCCGCATCTTACAATCTGCGGCCATAATCAGATTATCTGATGTTTTAAATACCGGATTAACTTCTATCATGGCTGCATCGCTACCCATATAGGCCTTGTATAAGCCGCGAACAAATCTGAGCATATTTTTAAATGCATCTCCATCAAGCTTAAGGTTATAAGCGATTTTGCGACACTGGAATTCCTGCAGTCCCACGCTGGTATCAATCTCTTCGGTAAAGATAAGTTCCGGTGTTTTCTCGGCAACTTCTTCAATATCCATGCCTCCTTCGGTAGAGTACATAATCATCACCCGGCTGGTAGCGCGATTGAGCAGCACACTCATATAAAATTCCTGAGGATCACTGATGCCGGGATAAAAAATATTTTGTTCAACCAGCACCTTATGTACTCGTTTACCTGCTTCACTGGTTTGAGGTGTAACCAGATCCATCCCGATAATCTGTGATGACTTCTCATAAACTTCATGCAATGAGTCGGCAATTTTAACACCACCTCCTTTGCCTCTCCCGCCAGCATGTATCTGAGCTTTTACTGCCCATCGTACTGATTGTGTTTGTTGTTGTATTTCCTCTGCTGCCTTAACAGCCTGTTCGGGAACTTCGGCTACTATGCCAACCGGCACAGGAACACCGTAGGATTTCAAAATCTGTTTTGCCTGAAATTCATGAAGATTCATAAGGTTTGATTTAAGTTTTTAAGAAAATTGCAAAAGAATGTTGCGTTTTCAAAAAATAAGTATATTTGTGCTGTTTCACACGCCATTAACAAACAAAGTGCTTCACAGTTCAAAATTTTATTAAATATTCATTTATTCAAGTTTTTTTTACCACCTTTTCTTTATATTTTTAACGCAACTAAAAACATATAGGGTGAATAGACTAATCCTTAAAAACAATATCCTCATTATGCTTATATTTTGCCTTGGTATGGGCAGAGGATATACACAAAACAATACAAGTACCAGATATGCCAGGATGATGCGCACTGCTGAGGCGCCACGCATTGATGGTTTTTTTTCCCTGGACGAATGGGAAGGTGCCTCGGTATTAACAGGCTTCAGGCAGCTTGAGCCGGTATCTAATGCCGACCCGAGTTTTGAAACAAATGTTTATATACTTTATGACGATCAGGGAATCTATTTGGCTGCCCGGCTGTTTGACCCCTCCCCCGACAGTATTGCCTGTCAGTTGGGACAACGTGACAACGGGAATTTGAATGCAGATTATTTTTCAATTGCATTTGACACCTATGACAATCAACAGGATGCTTTTTTCTTTATGGTATCAGCCTCAGGCGTTCAGGCTGATCAACGTTTTCAGGACCCTACTTATGATGCTGTATGGAAAAGTGCAGTCCGGATCAATGAAGAAGGATGGTTGGCTGAGATTTATATCCCTTATTCTGCATTGCGCTTCCCGAAGCTGGCCACTCAAACGTGGGGTTTTCAGGCCACGCGAACCATCAGACGATACCGTGAGGACAATGTATGGGCACTTGAAGAAAAAGGCGCATTAAACCCATTGATTTATTGGGGTAAACTAACAGATTTTAACAATCTGCAACCTCCGTTGCGACTTACACTTACTCCGTATATTTCCACCACCCTGCAACACAAAAACAACGAATTGCCCGACGATGAAGAATGGAGTATGGCCTACAATGGCGGTCTGGATCTCAAATACGGCATCAACGAAAGCTTTACGGTGGATATGATATTGCTGCCGGATTTCAGTCAGGTACAGTCGGACAAAATACAAAAGAATCTGACTGCCTATGAATTGATCTATGATGAAAAACGTACCTTTTTCAATGAGGGGACTGATCTTTTTCAGAAAGGTGACCTGTTTTATTCCAGACGCATCGGCCGCACTCCCCTGCTTTATTACAGTGTATACGATTCATTGCAACCTGGCGAAAATGTAAGTAACAATCCAGTTGCTGCGCGCTTATTGAATGCCGTTAAATTTTCGGGTCGCACTTCCGGCGGATTGGGTATAGGCATATTTAATGCCTTGACCGGCAATACGTGGGCAACAATTAAGGATTCAACGGGTAAAACCAGGACTATTCTCAGTGATCCGGTAACCAACTACAATATCGTGGTACTCGATCAGGCATTACCAAATAACTCGTCGGTGTATCTTATCAATACCAATGTTTCCCGGCCCGGTTCCTGGGATCATTCAAATGTTACCGGAACCGGAGTTTCCCTGAGTAATAAGACTAAAACTTATAAATTGAATGCCAGTATAGCCGTGTCCAAATGGTTTCCGGCTACCGGAGAAAAAATCTTCACCTATGGGAAACAGGAAATCGGCGAAAATTATGCCATTTCCTTTTTAAAGACACGGGGCAAATTTCAGTTCAGCGTATACTACAGCATTCTTGATAAAGATTTTAACATCAATGATTTGGGAATTAACCGGACCCGCAACAAAACCAACCGGGGATTTTATACCAGCTATCGTATATATGAGCCTTTTGCCATATTTCGCAACTTTTCGCAAAGTTTTGGCGTAGATCAAACCCGTACTTTCGATTCAAAGAAGAACATGGATACCGAGTTTTCATACAAGGGGAATACCACCTTTAACAATTATTTTACGATTTGGTGGGGAACAGAAGTATCCCCTTTTGACCGATACGACTTTTATGAACCCCGGGTTGCCAACAGGTATTTTCTAAAGCCGGGTTACTGGTCAGCAAATTTTGGGTTTTCTTCTGATTACCGTAAGAAATTTGCACTGGATGGCAGCATTGATTATTCCCGCGATTTCAATCAGATGGAATGGGGATGGATTGAATTAAGTCCGATTTACAGGGTCAACAATCGCCTTCATCTGAGCTTTGAATCAGGTTACGGTTTTAATCCGGGCGACCTTGGATATATCGGTCACAGTCCTCAAATTATATATTTTGGGCATCGGGATGTTACCACCTTTGAGAATACGCTGGCGGGCAATTATATGATCAGCAGGTTGATTTCAGTTCAGCTTATGGGTCGTCATTTCTGGCAGCAGGGTGAATATTCCGGATTTTATCAGTTAAATGATGATGGCAATCTTATTCAGGATCATGAATTGATCTATGATGCCAACTTCAATTATAATTATTTTAGCATTGATTTTATGCTTGGATGGGAGTTCGCACCCGGAAGTATGTTGAGCATTGTATGGAAAAATACCATTCAAACTGAAGATAAAAACTACAGCATTAATTTTAAAGACAACTTCAATGCTATGATCAAAGGACCTCAATTAAATATGTTCAGTTTAAAAGCGATATACCATCTCGATTATAACGAATTTGTTAAAAGAGAAAAGTAAAGTAATGTCATAATGCAGCACACCTCACCAACTGAACGGCCTAAGTCTTTTATCATTACCAATAAAAGGAGCTAAGAATGCAGGCCTCTGGAAATACCTGCCAGTACCCCGTTACAGAAGGTTATCTTTATTAGTAGGGAAATACTGATTTTTATGTATTTTAAATTAAGTTTTTCAGCAAATATTGCCTCGCTCACATTGACTTCATTCAGCAATACAAATATTTAATTTAAACCGATTACTTTTTCCAGTTTAAATGATTAACTTTTGTAGCACTGGCATAGCTTTTGCAAACAATCAGGATGTTTTATTCATCTCAAAAAAGTAAGATTATGTTCGCAACATTAAAGTTTCCCATCATGGGATACACCAAAATCAGACTCATCGTTAAAAACGGATACAAATGGCTGGCCGAATTGGTAGGTGCCGAGCTTGAGGTAGAAGTTTATGAAGATGATTTTGAGATTGACAATGCCTGAATTAAGGAAAAAATTAGAGCTGATATTTATCTGGCACATCAAAATAATGGTGCAACATACTATTGTATATAGTTAATATTTAGATTTCAAGAATCTATGCACTGTAAGGTCTGTTTTCTTCTTAATTGAATATTTATTTTACCTTTGCCTTCCTCTATTGCAGATAAAAATGATCAAGGCAAATAACCTCTGGAAGTCATATGGGAATTTAACGGTATTAAAAGGTGTATCCCTGCATATAAAAACCGCTGAGATTATAGCCATTACCGGAGCTTCCGGGGCTGGAAAGTCCACTTTACTCTATCTTTTAAGTTCTCTTGATCGTGCTGACAAGGGCGAAGTAATGGTTGATGGTGTAGATTTCAATCGCTTAAACGATAAAAAACTGGCTGATTTCCGGAATAAAAAAATTGGATTCGTATTCCAGTTCCATCATTTACTTCCTG
Source organism: Bacteroidales bacterium UBA5281 (assembly GCA_002410555.1). Taxonomy (GTDB): domain Bacteria; phylum Bacteroidota; class Bacteroidia; order Bacteroidales; family Lentimicrobiaceae; genus Lentimicrobium. The sequence goes on from DHSR01000024.1 coordinate 22,479, forward strand.
AATTTACGGCACTGGAGAACATCTGTATTCCTGCCTACATCGCCGGGAAATCAAAACGGGAAGCCGAAAACAAAGCCAATGAACTGCTTGAATTTCTGAATCTGAATGATCGCAGCAGTCACAAGCCTTCAGAGCTTTCGGGTGGGGAGCAGCAAAGGGTAGCAGTTGCCAGAGCACTGATCAATAGTCCTGCGGTATTGATGGCCGATGAACCCTCAGGCAACCTGGATTCTGAAAATTCCAGGCAACTACACCAGTTGTTTTTTGATTTGCGGGCTTCCTTCCATCAAACCATAGTGATTGTTACACACAATGAGGAACTTGCAGCCTTGTCCGACAGAAGACTGTTTATGCAGGATGGACTTATATCAAACAGTAAAATCTGACACAGACCAAATAAAAGCGCCTCCCCGGCGTTATTCTTGTGTTATTTTATCAGAACCTTTAAAAATGAAATTGAATATTTTCAGGCTTTCCCGGCTTATTTTATGTCTTTTCCTAATTTTCCAGACAAATATCCCGGTTTTGGCACAGCATATTAATGCGGAGAAACTTCAGCAATTTGAGGACGCCATTCTTCGTGGTGAGGAATTACTCGGTGCAGGCAAGTATGCTGAAGCAAAAGCACAGTATCAGGCTGCTTTAAAAATCGATCCCACAGCACAATTTCCTAAGGATAAGCTTGCTCAGATTCGCAAGGTTTATATTGATCCGGAAGACGAGGCGCGATTTACCCAATTTATGCAAACCGGTACACAACGCATGGCAGAAAAAAGATATCCTGAGGCACTTAAAGCCTTTGAAGCTGCCATTGAAATCAAGCCGCAAGATAGAATAGCCCGTGAACAGATGTCGCAGGCATCGAAAGCTGCCATTGAACTGGCCGAACGTACCAAAAGCTATGAATCGCTGATTAAAAAAGCCGATGAGCTGTTAGCTGCCGGAAATACGGACGAAGCGCGGGAATCCTTTATTTCAGCCCGGGAACTTATGCCTGAACAAAGTTATCCCCAGCAAAAAATCAGAGAAATCGATGATAAAACTGCTGCTGAGCTTAAGCTCAAACAAGAGTATGAAGATGCGCTTGCAAAAGGCGATGAAGCCTATATGAACCGGGACTTTACGATGGCCCGGATTCATTACGGTGAGGCACTTAAACTAAAGCCAGGTGAAAGTTATCCGACAAGTATGCTGGAACGTGTTTCAGCCAGCAGCAAGCAGGCGCAAAATCAGCAACAGCTTTATGAGCAGACCATAACCGGAGCCGACCGGTTGATGAACAGCGGAGATCATCAAGGGGCACTCAGCGCCTATGAAAGTGCGGCAAAGCTGCAGCCAGATGAAAAATATCCGCAGCAACAAATCGAAAAAATCCATGGACTGCTCCAACAAAAAGAGCACCTCGAAAAAGATTATCAACGCGCCATTGCGGAGGGTGACCGACTCCTCGCATCAGAAAATTGGATAGAGGCGCGGTCAGAGTTCCAGCAGGCGAATAATCTTAAGCCAGCAGAGGCTTATCCCAGACAAAAAATTGAAGAAATTGCTCAGACCCTGCTTGCATTAAAAGAAGCGGAACGCGATAAATCTTATCGTGAATCCCTGAATGAAGGCGAAAGATTGCTTGCTGAAGAAAACCTGTTGGAAGCCCTTCATGCATTTGAAGAGGCCCGACAACTGAAACCCGAAGAAACACGTCCGGCTGAACGCATAAAGGAAATCAACAACCTGCTGGCTGATCAACAAGCTTTACTGGAAGCATATAATCAAACCATTGCCGCAGCCGACCAGCACTTTTCCACCCATAACTACCAGGCTGCAAAAGAGGCATATGACCGGGCACTCGACCTTCGGAAAGGAGATGATTATGCTACTGCTCAAATCTCAAAAACAGAGTCAATATTAAGAGAACTGAAGCTGAGAGAAGATGAATATCAGGGTTTAATTGAAGCAGGTGATCTAAGTTTTTCGAAAAACCTATGGAATGAGGCGAAACAAAATTACCTTTCAGCTTCACAGATTTTTCCTGATCGGGAACATCCGAAGAATAAGTTAAAAGAAATTGAAAATCAACTGAATGAATTGCGTTCAATGGAGGAGCTTTATGTCGGGTTAATCACTGATGCAGATGCCCGGTATGCTGCCACAGATTATGAAGAAGCTGCCGCCGGCTACCGTCAGGCATTGGAGCTAAAGCCACAGGAAATACACCCCAGGCAGCAACTGGCCATTATTGAGCAGGTACTTAAAGAAAAAGCTGCTCAGCAACAGGCCTATCAAAACGAGATTGACCGGGCCGATGAGTTTTACGAGGGAGGAAATTACCAGGAAGCCCTTAGCGCTTATGCAGCGGCCATTAAAATAATACCTGATAAACAGCATCCCACCGACCGCATGTTACGCATCAACAAGATTTTAGAAGATCGTAAATCGCTGGAAGAAAACTACACCAGATATATAGTGGAAGGTGATAAGGCATTTGCCAACAAGCAATACAGTCAGGCAAAACCGGCATATGAACAGGCACTTGATCTTAAGCCAGGTGAAAAGCATCCCATAAATCAAATTCAATTGATAGAAAAGGCACTTATTGCTGAGCAAGCCTTAAACGACAGTTATCAGCAAGCCATTGAGGCAGCCGATCGCCTTTTTAATGCAGGCAGTTACACTGATGCGAGCCGGCAGTATGACGGCGCCCTTGAACTTAAACCCGGAGAAACCTATCCCCGTGAGCAAAAGCAGCGCATTGAACAACTACTTGCAGACCGGGAGCAGCTTGAAAAAGATTATGCTTTCATTCTGGCCGAAGCAGACAGACTGTTTGAAACAAAAAATTATGTATTGGCACTTGAGAAATATAAACAATTGCTGCAACTGAAACCCGGATCGGCTCAACCTACAGAAAGAATAGCCGCCATCAGGAAACTACTGGGTGAACAGCAAGCTCTTGAACAGCAATATGAATCTGCCATTGCTCAGGGCGATGCATATTTGGATAAAAACCAATGGGATGAAGCCATCACAGCTTATAAGCAGGCCAAATCAATTAAGCCTTCAGAACAATATCCTGAAAATCAGTTGAACCGCATTGCTCAATTGAGAGAAATCGAACAGAGCAAGGCAACCGCCTATGCCGCTGCCATAAAAAGTGGTGATGCATCTTACGAATCCAAAGCCTATGAGGAAGCTTTAAAAGCCTATCAGAAAGCATTGGAAAATAAACCAGATGCTGACCATCCGGCTAATCGGATAGAGGAAATAAATATACTGTTGCAGGAACAAAAACAATTGGCTGATAAGGATTACAATGAGGCCATTGAAAGGGCAGACCGGCTTTTTGCTGAGAAAGATTACAATACTGCGGTGCGCTTTTATGAAAGTGCCTCCGCCTTAAAGCCTGCCGAAAATTACCCCAAAGAAAAACTTTTATCCATACGAACCTTACTTCAGGAACGATCGCGTAACCAGATGGAAGCCTACAATAAACTCATAATGAACGCTGACCGCCTGTATCAGGATAAAATTTTCGACCAGGCCATAGATGCTTATCTCGAAGCTGGCCTGGCCAAACCCGATGAATCGTATCCTTCGACCATGATTGCCAAAATCCGGAAATATCTGGATGATCATGCCATGGTTAATCTGGTGAGCAGTCCCGTAACTATAGAATCGGGAGATGAGAAAAAGTTCAGTTTTACTCCCATTGAAATGCGTCTGCGAAAGAACAATTATGTTTCCATAGTTGCACGAAAAACCAGCGAAGCTGACCCTAAAGTGTACGTGAACTATGGCAGAAGCGCACAGAAAAACGGAGGAATTGTTTTACGCACTATTACCAGTGACGAAAATGGCGACTTTTTGGTCAGGGTAAGCATACAAGACCGCTGGTACCGGGAAGACAACAACTGGATAGCCATTTATTCTGAAGGTGGCAGCATTGAGATTTCCAGGATGCAGATTGCCCAGGGCGACTGATTTTTACCATCCCGATCAGTAGATAGTCACTGGAAGGAACAGGAATCCTCTAAATCTATTACTTTGTGTATGATATATCCCTAATGGGAACAAAAAAATGCTGACATTTGCATTCCAATCGCACACAATATAATGCAGGTTTATGGAGAGCTATTTTGAAACTTTCAGAAAGAATACTGTTGGTCACGACCTGGAATATGAAACGCCCTATGGTCGTCAAAAATTGATATATGCCGACTGGATTGCCAGCGGAAGACTTTACCGGCCAATAGAAGACCGGCTCACCAACGACATCGGCCCTTTTATCGGCAACACACATACCGAAACCAGTGAAACAGGCACCTCTATGACCCGTGCCTATCATGAGGCACACAACCGCATTAAGAAACATGTGAATGCCGGGCCGCAAGATGTTATCATCACCGCAGGCTTTGGTATGACGGGAGTTATTGTGAAATTTCAGCGCATGATGGGTTTGAAGATGTGCGGACAACTAAATGATTCCAGGTGTTTTAAGGAGAAAGATAAACCCGTCGTCTTTGTCACCCATATGGAGCACCACAGCAACCATACTTCCTGGTTTGAAACCATGTCGGATGTTGTTGTTTTGCCTCCCGGGAAGGACTTATTGGTTGATCCGGAAGAATTGAGAAAGCAGCTTGAGAATTACAAGGATCGCCCGCTTAAACTTGGTTCTTTTACTGCCTGTTCCAATGTTACCGGTATTCATACTCCATACTATGAACTTGCCAGAATTATGCATGAATATAATGGTTTCTGTTTTATTGATTTTGCTGCTTCTGCACCCTATGCACCTATCGATATGCATCCTGAAGATCCTATGGAGAAGTTGGATGCCATACTTTTTTCTCCGCACAAATTTCTTGGAGGGCCCGGATCTTCCGGGGTATTGGTATTTGACCGTTCCATGTACAATAGCCGCACTCCCGATCAACCGGGCGGAGGCACGGTGGACTGGACCAACCCCTGGGGAGAATATAAATATGTAGATGACATTGAATTGCGTGAAGATGGCGGTACTCCGGGGTTTATGCAATGCGTACGCACCGCGCTTTGTATTGAAATAAAAGAAAAAATGGGGGTGAAAAACATAGCCCAACGCGAAGAACAATTGCTTGAAAAGGCCTTTGCAGGACTGGATAAAATACCGTCCATTAAAATACTTGCAAACAATCAAAGGAAAAGGCTGGGTGTTATCTCATTTTATTATGATGATATCCACTTCAATCTGGCCGTTAAGCTACTAAGTGACCGTTATGGCATTCAGGTGCGTGGAGGCTGTGCCTGTGCCGGCACCTATGGTCATTATCTGCTGGATGTAAGCCACGAACACTCCAAATCAATCACCGACCTGATCAATCATGGTGATTTATCGCAAAAGCCCGGATGGATAAGACTCTCTCTGCATCCTACCATGACCGACCAGGAACTTGATTTCATCCTGAATGCCCTGGAAGAAATTAGTATTCACCACAAGCAATGGGAAAAAGATTATATTTATAATAAGCATACCAATGAATTTAAGCACTTTTCCGATAATTGTCAGATCGCAGACAGGGTGAATGAATGGTTTAGGATGTAGGATTGCGGATTGCAGATGTGTCCTGCATTCCTTACTTACGGGGTTAGAGGCTAGAGGTTAGAAGTTAGAAGTTAGAAGTTAGAGGTTGGAGGTTAGAAGTTAGAAATTCTCTCTTCCCGTCCCCACGTCTCCTTGTCCCTTTTACGTCTCTCGTCCCTTTTGGTCTTTGGTCTTTGGCTGTTGGTCTTTAGAGGTTAGAAGTTAGAGGTTAGAAGTTAGAAGTTAGAGGTTGGAGGTTAGAAGTTAGAAATTCTCTCTCCCTGTCCCCACGTCTCCTTGTCCCTTTTACGTCTCTCGTCCCTTTTGGTCTTTGGTCTTTGGCTGTTGGTCTTTAGAGGTTAGAAGTGAGAAGTGAGAAGTGAGAAGTTAGAGGTTAGAAGTTAGAAGTTAGAGGTTGGAGGTTGGAGGTTGGAGGTTGGAGGTTAGAAGTTAGAAATTCTCTCTTCCCGTCTCCTTGTCCCCCCGTCCCCATGTCGCCCCGTCCCTCGTCTCTATTCAGCGTTTCTTCTCAAAATGCTATTTTGCAATCAGCTTTATCAGCGTAATTTCAGGTAAAATACCTACTCTGCCCGGATAGGCAATATGACCCAGGCCACGGTTAACGTAGAGATTACTGATGGATCCATCCGGCTGATGATAACGGGCCAGTCCTGCCCAATGCTTGTACACGTATTGAGCTGGACTCCACCTAAGTCCAAAAGCTTCTATACCCATTTGCATGCCATGGGTATGCCCGGCAAGGGTAAGATCAAATTCCGGATATTGCTTAAAAACTTCTGCTTCCCAATGGGTGGGATCATGCGAAAGTAAAATATTTACATCCGCAAATTCATGATTTTTCATGGTTTTAGCTAAATCACCATACCGTTTAAACCGGGCTGTTGAACTCCAGTTCTCAACACCTGCTATCAGAATACGCGCAGAATCAACGTTGATGTAATCCACATCATTTAGCAATAGTTTCCATCCCAGTTGCTTATAAAAAGCTACCAAATCATCGAAATTCTGCTGTTTTGCTTCCGGACTGGGCCAGGTGGTATAGTCACCATAATCGTGATTGCCGGTAATGGCATAGATTTCTATACGCGCCTTTAATCGGGCAAGTATAGATTCAAAACCCTTGACTTCCGCCGTAGAATAATTCACCAGGTCGCCGGTAAAAACGATGATATCAGGATTCAATGCATTAACGCTGTCCACTGCGCGTTGCAATGGCCTGGTGGACATCCAGCTACCCAGATGAATATCAGAAAGCTGAACAATACGCAGATTATTCAGTTCGGGTGGCATTGAGGCTATGGCCAGATTAATCCGATGAATCTTGAACTTATATACCCAGACTGTGCTGCCTATAATCAAACCAGCAAAGGCAAGGCTGCCAAAAAATATTCCCATTTTTTTAAAAACGTTAGAAGTAATACCGGGCCAGGTGGCCTTTTTACCGGTAATTCGATTAAACAATAGCATCCCTGCGGTAAATAAGTATGCAGGAACAAAAAAAGCAACCAGCACCATCTTTACCAGATAACCTATAATGGCAATTCCTGGAAATAAATTCCTGGGCCATGCAGGGAGTTCCTGAATTGGAACAAAGGTAGTTGCTATCAGAAATGCCAGCAACAACAACATGGGCAACCACCAGAAAATTGCAAAAATGACTCCGGAGGTATTTAATTTAAGCTTTAGGTAACGACGTATATCCAAATACAGAAACCAATCCAGCATACCAAGCAACAGCATCAGCGGCAGCCTTCCAGCGTATTTAGGCAGAGCGGTAAGTAAAAGAACATACAATACCGAAAAAAGCGCAAAAATAAGTGATAATGCGCCAGCTTTAACATAAGTTGCCCGACTATATTTTTTCATTCAGGAATGCTGCAAGATGATAGTTGACAGGGAACCATCAGCGGACAAAAGTAAACAATATAAAACTGCCCGGGTTTAAATTAACGGATATTAACACATTCAAACTCCCTTAACTATTCATCCATTTGTTCTTTGAGTCGTTCCAACTCATATTTCCGGGTTTGCAACAATGCAATATAAGACCGGGCATTTTTGAGGCCGTATTCTCTCCATGCACGTTGAGCCCATTCTTCTGCTATGGATAAATTCCCTTCTACTTCACTGGCTACTGCCATATTGTAGTTGGCTCTACCGGCGATTTTATGATCAGTATCTTTGGTATATCTTTTCCAGATGGCAATGGCCTCCGGCCAATTGTCCTGCTTTATGTAACGGGCAGCTATCTTGAAATCATCATTGGCTTTACGATAAACATCCCGGCTGGCTGTTATCCATACCGGCGAAATCCGGCTGGCATACTGGTGGCCTGAAAATACAGCCGACTCATTGAGCGCCCGCCGCTTTGACGGTAAATTCGCCAGAGCCTGTTGTTTGCTGTCGCCGGTTCCTCGCCAGGACATCTCATCAGTAAATACATTTCGGTCGATAATTTTTTGGCTTGCCGGCTGATAAATGGTAAAGCCGCTATTTACATTCATACGGGCTTCAGCATAGTATTCCCTTACGACCACCTTCTTTTTATCAATGGTGCGCTCCACATCAGCATAACTTTCCCGGAGGGCCAGGTCTGAATCGAAAGTTTCCAGGGCTATCAGAGCATCCACCCTGAATTGTGAGCAAAGTTCCTCTACCCTTTGCCAGCTAAGAAATTCCGGGAATTGCCTGGTGCCTGTGCCACGCAGGTCAAGACCTTCAATGATTACCGCTGTAAATCGTGGCCCGTTGTTGAGGCCCGCTGAAAGTCCGCGAAGGCATTCTGTAGATGCTTCCCTATCGGCTGCAATTGATTCACCGGTTATGAGTCCTTCCATCACATTTAAAAAGCCCTGCCCTTTATCGGGCAAAGAACGGTTAATCAATCCAACCTGCTTAATATCGCGCGGAAGGGTTAAGGTTGCCGGTTGAAGCAGTTGCATTTGATAAGAGGTAGTACCACAAGCGCCTAAAAATAGTGGCAGCACAAGCCACCATAATTTGAAATAATTACCTGATTTCATAACAATGTTTATTACATGAGTGGCTTAAGATGAACAAAAATAGGATAATTCCGGAATAGCCGGAATAAAAAAGAAAAAATAAAAAATTTGCGAATTACAAATCAATTCGTACTTTTGCACTCCCATTGGTGAGGTGGGTGAGTGGCTGAAACCAACAGTTTGCTAAACTGTCGTACTGGAAACGGTACCGGGGGTTCGAATCCCCCCCTCACCGCGGAGAGGGTTTTATCCTTTATTTGAAATATTTCGGGGTGTAGCGCAGTCCGGTTAGCGCACCTGGTTTGGGACCAGGGGGTCGATGGTTCGAATCCATTCACCCCGACTAAAAGAGGCCTTCTGTGAAAACGGGAGGTCTTTTTTTGTGTGATTTGGTTTTGAAGTGTATCTTTAAAGTATTGAACACAACCTCACGCCTGAGACAATCTGTAACTTGCTAGTTGTGAATTGCTTTTGAATTGTATCTTTGAAGTATTGAGCACAACTCCGTCAGTAGTGCAAGCAGAACAAGCAACGTTGTGAATTGCTTTTGAATTGTATCTTTGAAGTATTGAGCACAACCGCCTTGCTTGTTATATAGAACTTGCGTCAGTTGTGAATTGCTTTTGAATTGTATCTTTGAAGTATTGAGCACAACTAATAAGAACTTCAATTCTATCAATAGCCTGTTGTGAATTGCTTTTGAATTGTATCTTTGAAGTATTGAGCACAACGAAGAAATACAAACAGCACCACAACAGGCAGTTGTGAATTGCTTTTGAATTGTATCTTTGAAGTATTGAGCACAACGGTTGGTGCATTCCTGGCACTTCAGGCAGCGTTGTGAATTGCTTTTGAATTGTATCTTTGAAGTATTGAGCACAACGGCACATTTAAATTTAAAGCCTATCTCAGTGTTGTGAATTGCTTTTGAATTGTATCTTTGAAGTATTGAGCACAACTCTTGTCTGAAGAGGTCAATTAGGTTGGTTGTTGTGAATTGCTTTTGAATTGTATCTTTGAAGTATTGAGCACAACTATACATTAATCTGATGAACTCTGAACTCGTTGTGAATTGCTTTTGAATTGTATCTTTGAAGTATTGAGCACAACTAAATGCTGTTTCAAGAGGTAATGCGTGCGGTTGTGAATTGCTTTTGAAT
>DHSR01000024.1:32497-32961 GCA_002410555.1 Bacteroidales bacterium UBA5281
CTTTGAAGTATTGAGCACAACGACGGGTAGGATGCGAAATGTGTCTTACTTGTTGTGAATTGCTTTTGAATTGTATCTTTGAAGTATTGAGCACAACATGTTAAATACACACACCTGAACGATAATAGTTGTGAATTGCTTTTGAATTGTATCTTTGAAGTATTGAGCACAACTTCCACAGCAATCCATTACCAGACACACCGGTTGTGAATTGCTTTTGAATTGTATCTTTGAAGTATTGAGCACAACTTTTGCAAATGTGCTGTAAAAGTGTGTGGGGTTGTGAATTGCTTTTGAATTGTATCTTTGAAGTATTGAGCACAACTGGGGCAAAGAACTTACCGAAGGTAAAGGCGTTGTGAATTGCTTTTGAATTGTATCTTTGAAGTATTGAGCACAACAAGGAGAGGTTAGAGAAGGATGGGTATGATGTTGTGAATTGCTTTTGAATTGTATCTTTGAAG
>DHSR01000023.1:0-525 GCA_002410555.1 Bacteroidales bacterium UBA5281
CCTGAATAATATCCCCTTGTCTCCTTATCTCTTTATCTCCTTATCTCCATGTCCCCTTGTCCCTTTTGGTCTTTGGTCTTTGGTCTTTGGTCTTTGGTTGTTAGAAGTTGGAGGTTAGAAGTTGGAAGTTAGAAGTTGGAGGTTAGAAGTTGGAAGTTAGAAGTTAGAAGTTGGAGGTTAGAGGTTAGAGGTTGGAGGTTAGAGGTTGGAAATTTAGAACCCTGAATAATATCCCTTTGTCTCCTTATCTCTTTATCTCTTTATCTCCTTATCTCCATGTCCCCTTGTCCCTTTTGGTCTTTGGTCTTTGGTCTTTGGTCTTTGGAAGTTAGAGGTTGGAGGTTAGAGGTTAGAGGTTAGAGGTTAGAGGTTGGAAATTAGAACCCTGAATAATATCCCTTTGTCTCCTTATCTCTTTATCTCCTTATCTCCTTATCTCCTTGTCTCCATGTCCCCTTGTCCCTTTTGGTCTTTGGTCTTTGGTCTTTGGTTGTTGGCCTTTGGTCTTTGGAAGTTGGAGGTTAG
>DHSR01000023.1:591-44373 GCA_002410555.1 Bacteroidales bacterium UBA5281
TAGAGGTTGGAAATTAGAACCCTGAATAACATCCCTTTGTCTCCTTATCTCTTTATCTCCTTATCTCCATGTCTCCTTGTCCCTCAAAACAGATTATTTGAAATCAAAAACCTGCAATCAAAAAATTAATTCTACCTTTGCCCGCTTTATTTTAATTCAATTTATGCTTAATTTTCAACAACTTGGCTTAAATCCCTCCCTTTTACAGGCCGTGGAAGCTCTGGGTTTTAAGGAGCCCATGCCTGTTCAGGCAGAAGTAATACCCGTGCTCATCGAAAAACCTACCGACCTGGTAGGCCTTGCACAAACCGGCACCGGCAAAACTGCCGCTTTTGGATTGCCTGTATTGCATCATATCGATCCTAAGGTAAAAAAGGTACAGGCATTGGTACTTTGTCCTACCCGCGAACTTTGCCTGCAGATTTCTCGCGACATGCGCAGTTATGCGGAATTTATTCCGGGAATCAAAATTGCCGCCATATATGGAGGTGCCAGCATAGAGATACAGATCAGGCAATTGGGCGAAGGACCACAGATTATTGTTGCTACTCCGGGCCGGCTTAACGATATGATCCGCCGCAAAAAGGTGGACCTTAGTCATGTAGAATGGGCCGTACTCGACGAAGCTGATGAAATGCTCGACATGGGATTTCAGGAAGATGTAGATACCATCCTTGAAACCACACCCAAAGAAAAACATACGCTTCTTTTTTCGGCTACCATGCCCGATGAAGTAGAACGTATTCTGGCCAAATACATGACCAATCCGGTAATAAAAACGGTTGGTAAACGCAATACCGGTACGGCCAATGTAAAGCACATTTATTATATGGTACAAGCCCGCGACCGTTATGCCGCATTAAAACGCATTGCCGACTTTAATCCACGCATTTACGCCATTATCTTCTGTCGTACCCGCATCGAAACTCAGGAGATAGCCGATTCGCTTATCCGTGACGGCTACAGCGCAGATTCACTGCATGGCGACCTGTCACAGGCAGCCCGCGATAATGTTATGTCGCGCTTCCGCAACAGAACCATTCAAATGCTGGTTGCTACCGATGTGGCAGCCCGTGGCCTGGACGTAAATGACCTAACGCATGTAATCAATTATAATCTCCCTGACGATTCAGAAGTTTACCTTCATCGAAGTGGACGCACCGGAAGGGCCGACAAAACCGGAACCTGCGTTTCAATCATTAACCTGAAGGAAAAATACAAGATCAAACAAATAGAGAAAAAAATTGGCCGGGAATTTGGGAAAGCCAAAGTTCCCACCGGTGTTCAGGTATGTGAAAAACAACTGTTTCAGCACGTCGACCGTATGGAAAATGTGGATATAGACGAAGAGATTGAATCCTTTTTGCCCGTTATTTATCGCAAACTGGAATGGATGAACCGTGAAGAAATTATCAAACGCTTTGTTTCCCTCGAGTTTAACCGCTTTCTGGAATATTATCGCGATGCCCGTGATTTAAATGTGGATGAAACCCAGCGTTCCAGAGACAAAGAGCCTTCTGAAGATCGCGGCAAACGCAGAGACAAACATGGGGAAAGTCGTGATCGAAACGAACGCGGTGATAAGGGTGACCGGCGCATTCGTGACGATCGTGATGCGGATTTCACACGTATGTTTCTCAGCGTAGGTCGCAAGGATAAAGTGCTGCCTCCGCAAATCATCGGCATCATCAATGAGGTAACCCGTTCCCGCGAAATCCGCATCGGACGGATAGATATACTTGACAACTATTCTTTTGTAGATGTGGACAGTAATTCGGTAGGTAAAATACTCAAAGCGTTTGCCAATGAACATGCCAACCCCCGGGGCATAAGAATAGAAAAAGCCTCAGAACGCAATGAAGACAATTCAGGCAGTCATAAAAAAACCAGGTTTGTTCCATCAAAATTCAGCAAGCGTGGAAAGCCTTCAGGAGATAAACAATACAGTGACGACGTATGGAAAAAACCTGAACGCAAAAACCCTGCCTTCCGTAAGAAAAAAGGGAAATAACCCGCTCAGCATTAAAACATAAGCCAATAGAAAAGGATGTCTGTTGACATCCTTTATTATTTAGTTCCCTTTATATTTAATTAACTTTCCAGGGCAAGAAATCTTTCGGCTTCCATAGCTGCCATACAACCGGTGCCGGCAGCAGTAACGGCCTGTCTGAAAACATGATCCTGAACATCTCCTGCTGCGAACACTCCCGGAATATTCGTTTGGGTGGTTCCTGGTTTGGTTTTAATATACCCATTATCATGCATGTGAACATATTTGGCAAAAAGTTCAGTATTGGGTTTGTGTCCGATGGCTACAAAAAAGCCTTCAACGTCAATGGTACGTTTTTCTCCCGTTTTGACATTCTCAAGCAAAGCACCGGTAACAATTTTACCATCGCCAAGCACTTCGCGGGTTATATGATTCCACAGGATTTCAATATTCGGAGTATCCATTACGCGTTTTTGCATGGCTTTGCTGGCGCGAAATTCATCCCGGCGCACAATCATATAAACTTTGCGACCCAGTTTAGACAGGTACGAGGCCTCTTCACAGGCGGTGTCTCCTCCGCCAACCACGGCCATATTCTTACCACGGAAGAAAAAGCCGTCACAGGTAGCACAAGCCGATACGCCGTGACCCATATATTTGGTTTCTGACTCCAGTCCAATATATTGTGCCGTAGCTCCGGTAGCAATAATAATCGTTTCTGCCAGCATTGTTTTGGTTTCATCCGCAACTACCCGGAATGGTCTTTGTGAGAGATCCACTTCGGTAACAATGCCCCAGCGCATATCGGTTCCGAAACGTTCAGCCTGCCGTTGCATATCCATCATCATCTCAGGACCCTGTACCCCATCGGGATAACCAGGAAAATTATCAACTTCGGTAGTCGTAGTCAACTGGCCGCCCGGTTGCAACCCCTGATACACTACTGGTTTAAGATCAGCCCTGGCAGCATAAATGGCTGCAGTATAGCCTGCCGGCCCGGATCCGATAATCAAACATTTAATTTTTTCAACTTCTTGATTCATAATAATGTGATTGTAGGAATTAACATTCTTTTAACTTTTCAAAAGTAAACATTTTGGACTTAGCTCCAAAAATATGCCAAACATTTAACTTATTGATTTCGTGCTGATTATCAAATAGACAAATTGACACTTGCGAATTATTTCATTTTTAATACTTTTTTTGTTTTTAAAAGCTAAAAATTAGTAAATTTGCAGGCTCAACCCGGGGTGTGGCGCAGTTGGCTAGCGTACTTGCATGGGGTGCAAGTGGTCGTCAGTTCGAGTCTGACCACTCCGACATAGAGAATCAAGGCCTTCAGAGATTTCTGAGGGCCTTTTTTTTGCGGTGTACAAACAATTTGCTGCACTGCACTATTATTTCAGCAAAAGCAAAGGATATAATTCCATAGATGAACCTCCTTCCGGTAAAGCATTTTCGCCACTAAGGCCTGCCCGCATGCGTATGCAGGCAGGCACAGTGCATTGTGCCATTCTGATAACCTCAATGCATGGCTGTGGGTAAAAAAAAACCGGACAATTGCTTGTCCGGCCCTTTTGGATTATCAATGATCTTTATGCAGGGTGTGTTTACTTGCGGCCCAGTTTTTCGAGAATTTTATCGGCTTCCTGGTGATGGTAGTTGTTTTTATCGGCCGCAATCATGCGAAATTGTTCAACGGCAAAATCAATTTGCTCATTTTTAAGATAGCACAGCCCGAGGTACCATTCGGCATGCTCTACATAGAGGTTGTTCTTATCCGCAATAATGTATTTAAATGCCTTTACAGCATCATCAATACGATTAGTTTCGATGTAAGAAATTCCATTGTAGAACCATACTGCAATATTGGAGCTATCCTTATCAAGTATTTCGGCAAAAAGCAGGGAAGCTCCCTGGTAATCTTTCTGCTGAAACTTAAGAATAGCTTCCACAATGTTTGCATTTCCCGAACGGGTGAGTTCAATACTACGATCGGAATCGTAATACATACTAAACAACTTGTCGGCCGTGTAGGAGCGTTGCTGAGTCAGCAGTAATGCACCGCCCGCTATTATCAGTATTGCAATAACTGCAGCAGCAGCTAATTGCCACCTCCGCGGTTGCAGGCTGATAATTTTGGGAGCAACATTCTGCTGTTTCGAATCATTAAATACGCTGACAACTTTTCGTCGGAACTCTATAACATCTTCGTTCTGAAGAACGTCGTTGAGTTCTTTGTCCAGTTTCAGCTCTGCCGATAGCTCTGCATTGCTTTGCAGCTCTTTGCCGAACCACCGGAGTTCATCCTCTTTCATTTCCCCGGCTATAAATCTTTCGATTAGCTGGGAATACTTGAGTTTTTTAGTCATCGGACAGAAATTTATGGCACTTGGGATCATTGATAATTTTCTTTTTTAGTTCCTCCTTACAGAGGTATTTACGCGTTTTGGCATACTTCTCGGTTTTGTAACCCATCTCATCAGCTATTTGCCTTAAACTAATGTTTTTCATAAACATTAACAGCACTTTTTGACAATCGGCATTGAGCGTAAGGAAATGTTGATGATATAAACGCATTTTTTCCAGATTCTCAGTATGCAATTCAGCAACTTCACTCTCGGGAAGGGCTGCAAAATTTTCCAATTCAACAAGCTGAACCCTGATCTTTCGTAGTTCTGTCAGTTTCTGTAACCAGAGATTACGGCTTACCGAATAAAGATAAGTATGAAAAGAACTGTTTAAATCAAGACTGTGCGTCTTAATTTTCTTATAAATCACTATCAGTGAATCCTGAAAAATATCTTCAGCATCCTCATCACTTCCGCTATTACTCATCACCAGATATCTAATCATCGGATAATCAGTCTGATATATATATCTAATGATGAAGTCACTTCGTAAGCGCAAGCCTTCAATGATTGCTTCATCAGAATAGTGAATCATTTTATTGTATGTTAATCAGATTTTTTTGAAAAGGTAATACGGTTTTTAGCATTTTTTTTTAAAATAGTTATCAACAATGTTGATTTAGTTGTTGGCAAGCAAGATAATATAAAAAATTATCAACATGCAACATGCTCATTATCAACTTGATAAGCATTTTGTCGATATCTTTTTCATAAAATCTTTCATTTTTTGGTATTACCTTTTTGATTTTTTCTGATTAATAGAGGAATCATTATCCTTAAATGCTGAAAAATGCAAAAGAGTTTAACCTTTTAATATTTTTTTTCAACAAAGATAATTTTTCTACTTTTGAGCATCAGTTCTTTAATCAAAAATCACCTCATTGGTATGGTATTAAAAGTACCAACTTTTCAATTAAATGAACAACAAAAATAACCAGGATTTTTTTGCAATCAAAATTTATAACCACAAACAACCGATTATTAACAAAAATCCCCGTAACAATGAAAAAAAATCTTACACTTTCGCTTTCAGTACTCAGTTTAGTACTCTTGTTTGCCTCATCCGTACTGGCACAATCTGACATAAACGGATCAGTGCTCTACCACAAGATGGCCAACAAACCCATTCCATCTGTAAATCTTAATCTTATAGATGTAGATGGAAATTTAGTGGCAACCACCACCACCGCATTAAATGGTTCGTTTACCTTCGCCAATGTGCCCTATGGTACTTACTCTTTGGAAGCTTCCACTTCAATCTCTGCCGGCGGCATCAACATGGCCGATGCCTTTTTAATGTTCATGCATTTACTTAACATCTATCCTTTTAGTCCAATACAGCAACTAGCCGCTGATGTTGACGGCGATGGCAGTGTTACCTGGAACGACTATTTTACCGTTTTGACCGGATGGTTTGTTCAGGGCTATCCTTACCCGGCAGGCCCCTGGGTTTTTGAAACCACTACCTATACCCACTCCGCCAACAAAACCAATTGGCCAACTATGGGCGGTTCAAGTTCTGGTGATGTGAACGGCACCTTTGTACCCTCCACCCGCGATGTACCTGCAATAGATGTTAATTATACCCAACAGGCTTTAACCCCTGAATTCACCCTAAACATTGAAGCCGGTGATGTGACAGAAGTTTCTGCACTGGGTATGCTTATAAATTATGCTGCCAATGAAATTGACATTGCCCGGGTAAGCAGCCCGCTTGGCGACCTCAGCTATACGGTTGAAAATGGTCAGATCCGAGCCACCTGGGTCAATGAAACCGGTACCGGCAAATCGCTTACCAGTGGAAATGCGGTATTGATAATTGAAGGAAACACTACAGCCGCCTATAAGGGTGGTGATCTTAAATTTGAATTGGATGCCCGCAGCCACCTGGTTGACAAGCAGGGCAATCTGGTTGCCGCCCGTTTTACTGTTCCCGGACTTACTGCAGGCGAACACCTTTCAGGCAACTTCCCAAACCCGTTTAATGGCACCACAACCATTAAATACACCTTACCTGAAGACGGATATGTAAATATTAACCTGTACAATCAGCAGGGACAACTGGTTAAGGTAATTGCCAGCAAAAAAGCTACTGCCGGAAACCATCAGGTAGAGGTGAACAGTGAAGGTCTTACTGCCGGAGTATACTACTATACCCTTCAGACAAAAGGCAACCAACCCCTGAACGAAACCAGGCGCATGATAATAACCCGTTAATAATCAACAGGTTTTGTGGGAGACAGGGAATCGTACGATTCCCTGTTTTTTTTATCCGGTTACTATTTTATATTGGGTAACTTCTTATATTTGTAGGCAATAAAAGCCCTTTGCGGGACGCTCCGCTAATCTGATGAACATCCTTATACGCAAACTACGACCAGCCTGGTACATTTTTTTACTGGGAGTAATATGCACAGCCTGCAATAAAAATGAGTCGAACCTGCAACCTGACAATGAGATGGTTAGAGGCAGCATGGATGTATCTGAGTACTTGCGACAGGCTGATGCCTGGGCAGGAAAACTGAATGTAGACAGTGCCATGGGTTACTATTCAGCAGCACTGAGTCTGCTTGAACGGGATAAGAAATGGGAAGCTCAGTTTAAGGTTTTGTTAAATATCGCCGATCTGTATCGTTTGGTGGGCAATACCGCATTGAGCCGCGAAAAAGTAAATGAGGCCGGCCGGCTGTTATCCTTACGGCTTGATAACAATCAGTTATTGCTGGCTGATCTGCTACACCGAAAGGGCTTGTTGCTTATGGACCGGGGAGCCTTCGACAGTGCGGTAATTGTTTTTGAGCAAAGCCTTTCCAATCGTACAGCCGTAAACGGACCCAACGACACTGCCTTAGCACTAACTTACAATGGACTGGGAACCATCAGATTTTTCCAAAGCAATTTTCCGGCAGCCCTGACCTATTACAACAAAGCCATAGAATTAGCGAGTAAAAAGGCTCACCCAGAGGATGCGGACATGTCGAGATTTTTACAAAACGTTGGCATCATCTATGCGCAGCAGGGCGATTATGATAAGGCCGGTGCAGCTTTTGAGGAATCCATGAAAATAATGGAAAACATCAGTCATCCAGACGACCCCGACCTGGCCAACCGCTACCTGAATACCGGCAGGTTTATGGCATTAATTAACAGAGACAATGAATCGATTGAATATTATGATAGGGCAGAGAAAATTTTAATCAATGTGGTTTCTCCGGATCACATTGATCTGGCTAGTTTATATCAAAACAAAGGTTCGCTTTACATCCATTTAGCCGATTACGAGAAGGCACTGATCTATTTTAAAAAAGCCCTGGGCATTGCTGAAAATCATTTCCCGCCTCAGCATCCAAGTATTCTTCAGCTTTATATGAACATTGGTTATGTTTATGAAAAGAAAGAAGATTTAAAGGAGGCTCTGGCCTTTTATAAAAAAAGCATACCGGATAATACAGACCATCCATCTCTGGTGAAAACCTACAGCAATATGGCAAGTTTGTATGCGAATCTGAATAAATTAGATACGGCCAATGGCTATTATGAAAAAGCCATGCACACTGCCGAAAAATTACTTGGGCCGGAGCATCCCGAAACCGGTCTGCTATATACCAGATATGGATACTTTCTGATGAAGGCCGGAAAGTTATCTAAAAGCCATGAGTTAATAGAAAAGGCGCTGGATTTAAGTAAAAAACATTTCGGCGTAAAAAGCAGGGAGGTTTCAAATAATTTAGCTTATTTGGGCAATTATGAAATGGTTGCGAATAATGATCATGCTAAGGCATTAAAACTTTATCAACAAGCGCTTATTTCATATGTTGCGGACTTCAACAATGAAGACTATGGTCAAAACCCTGATTTAGATACCATTGTACCCGACCGATATCTGATGAATGCGCTGAATGGCAAGGCTGATGCTTTATATCTGCTTGCCAACCAGGGGGTTGCCCCTAGCTTACCCTTACTCAGGCTTAGTCTTGAGACATCAAAGCTGGCTACCGCCGTAATGGAGCGATTGCGCAGGAGTTATCAAAATGAAGAGAGTAAGTTGATCATTGCTTCCGAGGAGCGCAGCACCTATCAGAACACCATCAAAGTAGCCGCGAGGCTGTACGAACTTACCCGTGAAAAGCAATATCTGCAGGAAGCTTTCACCTATGCCGACCGGGGGAAGTCCGCAGTTTTGCTTGCTTCAGTCAAAGATTTACAAGCCATTCGGGTAGGCAATATTCCTGAAAACGTCCGCAAGTTGGAAAAGTCGCTCAAACTAAGCCTGGGCTCTTACAACCGGCTTATTTATGAAGAAAACCAAAAAGACAATCCGGATCAGAACAAATTACGATTCTGGGACGGTCGTACTTTTGAGTTGGAATCCCGCTACGATAGTCTCGTTAATGTACTGGAACGTGATTATCCTGATTATTATGCCCTTAAGTTCAGCGAGCCATCCATAAATCCTGAACAAATTCAAAGTCAGCTTGAACCAGGCCGCTCACTGATTGAATACACGGTGACCGATACACTACTTTATATTTTTGTTCTCAACAAAGAAAAATTCGATCTGGTAATCCACAAAATCGGCCCTTCATTCCTCAATCATATCCGCGACCTCACTGCTTCGACCGGCGCCAATGACCTTATGAGCATCCGCAAAGATGATTACCTGCGTTATACCAGGGCAGCCTATGCCTTGTATAAAGATTTGCTATTGCCTGTTACCAGAATCAGTACGGATAAAAGCCTGATCATTATTCCGGACAGTGAGATAGGCTACCTTTCCTTTGACATGTTACTGAATACACCTGCTGATACCACCTCCATGGATTTCAGGAAACTTTCCTTTTTAATCAGGGATTATGTTATCAGTTACTCCACTTCGGCCACCCTTCAATTTTCAATGCTGGCAAAGAATAAAAAAAGGGCAGCACGCAATTTACTTGCACTTGCTCCTGATTATAATAATCTTACCGATTTGAATAAGAATGGCTTCACCGATGGATCGGGTAATACAGTTTACCTGATGCCAATTCCTGGTGTAGAAGAAGAAATCAGAGGAATTCGCAAAACCATTCCGGGCAAAACATTTATGGGCGCACAGGCTACAGAGCGGGCATTTAAAAAAGTAGCTCCGGACTATAATATTCTACACTTTGCCATGCATACCCTGATTAATAATGAAGAACCTATGCTGTCGAAACTGGTATTTTATCAGGATAATGACAGCATTGAAGATGGCATGCTTAACACTTATGAACTTTTCGGCATGAATCTCAATGCCCGGCTGGCCGTTTTAAGCGCCTGCAATACAGGTTCCGGACGGCTGATAGAGGGTGAAGGGATTATGAATCTTGCCAGAGGGTTTATTTATGCAGGCGTACCATCCATTGTGATGACTTTATGGTCGGTAGAGGATCAGACCAGTGCCACAATTGTTAAGAAATTTTACAAGTATCTGGTTCGTGGAATGCCTAAAGACCAGGCTCTCAGGAAGGCCAAACTCGATTTATTGAATGAGGGCGACATGTTACACGCCCATCCTTATTATTGGGCAGCTTATGTCTCCATTGGAGATTATGCGCCCATGACTTTAATTAAATCCTACTATTTAACAGTATTCTATAGTCTACTATCGTTGGCAGTCGTCATTGGATTGTTCCGGTTGAGAAAGTCTAAAACTGAGCCCGCTCCGAGGAGTGCATCATAGCCCGAAAGGCCAAAGACCTGCCTGCTTGTCCATGCAGTCAGACATAAAGATTCACTGAATTTAATTTTCTGATTTCAACTTCTTTGTGAACCCTGGTTTCTTCTTCTGGCTCAGTGAACCGCATAGTAATTTTGTGGCATTCTATTTTTTACTTATGCAGCGAAGCCTCAAAACCGTCGTTTAAAAACCGTCGTTTCAGGCCGGCATGGCTAAAATTCGTAATTTTGCAAAAAATTACCAGGCTTTGATTTATCCTCATACATTTGAACATAAAACCGGATTTGATCAGGTGAGGACGATGCTGAAAAAGTATTGTCTTAGCCAGGCTGCCGTTGTGATGGTTGATCAAATGCAGTTTTTGTCAGATGCCGTCATCATCGGTCGTTTGTTGGGCGAGACGGATGAAATGCGCCGTTTACTGGATTCAAACAATGGGTTTCCCTCACAAGATTATTTTGACCTGGTACCTGCACTCAAACAAATCAAGGTAGAAGGCACCTATCTTGATACTGAAACCCTTATAAATCTTCAGCTTTCGTTGATTACCATTACCCGTATTGTGGAACTGATCAGCAAGCTGGATATTGAAAGCTATCCCCATCTTACTGCCATAAACCCTTCGCAACTGCCTCCTCAGGAGATCATTCATCAAATTAACCGTTTGCTGGACGAAAAGGGAGACATCCGCGACAATGCCAGCGAACGTTTGCTTAAGCTGCGCAAAGAAATCCACTCACGTACGTCGAGCATTGACCGGAAGATTAATCAGGTTTTTGCCCTGGCCAAAAGGAACCACCTGGTAAATGACGATGCCGAGCTTACCATCCGCAATGGCAGATTGGTAATCCCGATCCCTGCCGGCAATAAACGCAAACTGAATGGTTACGTCCATGATACTTCAGCCACAGGACAAACAGTTTTTATTGAACCGGCAGAAGTATTTGAAATCAACAATGAAATTCAGAACCTTAGCATTGAAGAGCGGCAGGAAATCATCCGGATCCTTCAGGATTTTGCCTCCTCTATCCGCCCGCAACTGCCTGAACTGGAAGCGTTTTATATCTTTCTTGGAGTCATTGATTTTATCCGGGCCAAAGCCAGACTGGCTGCAGAAATGGAGGCAGTTAAACCTTTATTATCTTCAGGGCCGGCGCTTAACTGGCAACACGCAGTGCATCCTCTGCTCAAAAGATCGCTTCAACAACAAGGCCGTAAGATTGTAGATCAGAATATTGCATTGTCTCCACAGGAGCGGATTATGATTATTAGCGGACCCAATGCCGGGGGAAAATCTGTTACCCTGAAAACTACGGCATTGCTTCAATATATGCTTCAATGCGGATTGCTTATACCCGTGAAAGAAATTTCGGAAGCCGGTATTTTTAAGCAGATTTTTCTGGAAATAGGCGATGAGCAGTCGCTGGAGAACGACCTTAGCACCTACAGTTCACACCTGATGCACATCAAGCATTTTCTGGAAAAGTCCAATGAACAGACCTTAATTCTCATTGATGAATTTGGAGCAGGCACCGAGCCTCAACTGGGGGGCGCCATGGCCGAAGCAAGCCTGGCAAAGCTCAACGCCCTGGGTTGTTACGGTATAATTACTACCCATTACACCAACCTGAAACTTATGCCGGCTGAACATCCGGGCATTTTTAATGCCGCCATGCTATACGACACCCGCGAAATGCGACCCCTGTTTAAGCTCAGTCCCGGCAAGCCCGGAAGTTCGTTTGCCTTTGAAATTGCCCGAAAGATTGGTTTTCCCGATCAGGTGCTGGATGCAGCCAAAAGTAAAGTCGGCAGCAGTCAGTTAAATTTTGAGCAGCAACTCAATCAGTTGGAGGTAGATCAAAAAGCAGTGCAGCAAACCAGGATTCAGCTTCTGGTAGCTGATGAAACCCTGGCTTCACTGGTTCAACGTTACGAAAAACTATTGAAAGAACTGGAAACCACCAGGCAGGCTCATATAAAAGATGCCAAGGCTAAAGCCAGGCAACTGCTCGACAATGCTAACCGCCTGATTGAAAATACGATTCGGGATATAAAAGAGAATCAGGCCGAAAAGGAAATCACCCGTCAGTTGCGCGATGAATTGCAACAGAAAAAGGAGGCTTTACTCAGCGGGCCACACGAAAACGAAATTACCACCTCCCAAATATTCCTGCAAAAGTCTGACAAAACCAAACAGATGAATGACCGGCCCAGAGGACCCATAAAGGCAGGCCATTTCGTTAAAATGGAAGGACAGGAAAGTATAGGTAAGGTTATGGATATAAAAGGGAAGCAGGCCACCGTCATTTTCGGAAATATAACCATACGCACCAAAACCGAAAGGCTGATTCCAGCAACACCACAGGAAGTAAGGATGTGGGAAGCCAATCAGCATTTTGGCAAAACGCATTCAGGAGTTATTCACCAATTGAATGACAAAATGGCCGGTTTTAAAATGTCAATCGACATTCGTGGCAAAAAGGCTGAAGAAGCCAGTACTTTTATTGCCCGATATATTGACCAGGCTATATTGCTGAATGTAAAAGAAGTACGAATCTTACACGGCAAAGGTGATGGGGTATTGCGTAACCTCTTGCACGAACACCTGCGAGACACCCGTGAAGTGGTGAGTTTTGAAGATGAAAGCCTGGAAAGAGGCGGGCATGGAGTTACTATTGTACGTTTTAGCTGAAGCATCCGGGAATTTTAACATTCTTTAAGCTTACTTACGGCCTGATTATTGAACTGAACTCACCTGATATTGTTTTAACTGCATCATTCAAAACAAAAATACCATCGTAATGGATAAAATAAAAATCTGGTTCACTTCCCGCAATACCTTAAAGAATTTTGCCGGCCTGCTACTGGGTGCACTTACCGGTTATCTGTATTATATTAATATAGGTTGTACTTCCGGCACCTGTGCCATTACTTCCAATCCATATATGAGTGTACTTTGGGGTGCAGCTATGGGCTATCTGGTTTTTGACCTGTTTAAACTGAAAAATAAAAAGATAGCTTCTGAATCTTAAACCCGCTTCTTATTCTTTCCCGATGGTTTAACCAATTCGTAGGAGTCAACTATCCAGTCTCTTATCAACTCATCTTTCACAGATCCGTTTATACTCACAGTATTCCAGTGTTTTTTATTCATATGGTATCCCGGTTTAACACAAGGATAATGCGCTCTGAGTTCAATGGCTTTCCCGGGATTACATTTTAAATTGATCGAAAGTTCACTTTCCAGATCGGTCAGTGCAAATATTTTACCGCCGACCTTAAACACCAGCGTGGTTTCATCAAAAGGAAAATCCTCTCCTGCTCCGGGCAGAGAAAGGCAAAATTCA
Organism: Bacteroidales bacterium UBA5281; assembly: GCA_002410555.1. Taxonomy (GTDB): domain Bacteria; phylum Bacteroidota; class Bacteroidia; order Bacteroidales; family Lentimicrobiaceae; genus Lentimicrobium. Next base: position 14,038 of record DHSR01000023.1, read on the forward strand.
CGAAGTTCTTCTATATTCATTGTTGTGTTATCTGGCCGCCACAGGCGGGATGTTTTAATTAGCTGCCTGTCCATCAGGGACGGACAGAATGAGCTCATATGTTGATTATTAATATTAGTCGTAATTCCTTCTCCCGGTGTTTATTTAACAGGTTATCTGCAAATATAAAGTAATATTTTCTTATTTTTATGTGATGCCAGAATCCTTTCCTAAACGGACGGAATTGATTGCTACTGATTGCTGTTCACAAATTACCCTTCACAGTTTCGCCAGAGGGAGGCAGGCACAGATATAAGATCACAAACACATTGTTAATAAGTTATAATATGCTGATTATAAATGATTTAATTCATTTCAAGTCATCAAATATCAGTTATTTGCACAATGCAGGAGTTTGCATTTTAAATAATCATTACCTTTGTATGCTTTGCCGGAAGTCCAAACCGGTATCAGGGATATTAAAAAGATCTTAGTTTAAAACTTCGGATATGTCATTAACCAGAAAGACAACTGACCTCAAGAAACGTATGCGTGATGCATTAATGGGGGGTGGGCAGGTAGCCATAGAAAAGCAGAAAGCCACGGGAAAGATGACTGCCCGCGAGCGCATCATAGCGCTGGTTGACCCCAAATCGTTTCATGAGTACGACCTGTTTGTAGAGCACGCAGGCAAAGATTTTAACATGGGAGACAAATACCTGCCCGGTGATGGTGTAATTACGGGCACCGGAACTATAAATGGTTATCCTGTATGCATTTATGCTCAGGATTTTACCGTAGCCGGTGGTTCACTGGGCTGGATGCATGCCAAAAAGATCACTAAAATTATGGATCATGCCATGAAATTGAAGGTTCCCATTATCGGCATCAACGATTCGGGGGGCGCCCGTATTCAGGAAGGGGTAAATTCGCTGGCAGGATATGGTGAAATTTTCTACCGCAATACTCAGGCTTCGGGATTTATTCCTCAAATAAGTGTAATATTGGGTCCTTGTGCCGGCGGGGCAGTTTATTCTCCTGCATTAACCGATTTTGTTTTTGTGGTAGATAAGATATCCAAGATGTTTATCACCGGTCCGGAAGTAATAAAAACAGTACTTGGCGAAGAAATCTCAATGGAAGAACTTGGCGGTGCCCGCGTTCAGAGTGAAATAACCGGTAATGCCCATTTTTTTGCTGAAAGTGAACAAGAATGTTTCGAGCAGATCAAAACCTTATGCAGTTTCATTCCCTGGAACAACGTGAAAAAGGCTGAAGCATTTCCCAAGAAGCCACCCCGTACACGTACCTATAATATTGACAACATCTTTCCCACCAATCCGCGTCAGCCATATGATGTTAAGGATGTAATTAAATCCATATCCGATGACTCTGACTTTTTTGAAGTTCAAAGCATGTTTGCCGCCAATATTGTTATTGGGTTTGCCCGTCTTAATGGGAACACTGTTGGGTTTGTGGCAAATCAGCCCTTAGTGCTGGCAGGCGTGCTCGATGTGGACTCCTCCGATAAGGCGGCCCGCTTTATCAGGTATTGTGATGCGTTCAATGTTCCCCTGGTTACCCTGGTTGATTTGCCCGGTTATTTGCCCGGCGTAGATCAGGAACATGCAGGTGTAATTCGCCATGGAGCAAAAGTACTGTATGCTTACAGCGAGGCTACGGTCCCTAAAATGACGGTAATTCTTCGTAAGGCTTACGGGGGTGGTTATATTGCAATGTGTTCCAGCCACCTGCGTGCTGATTTCGTATTCGCATGGCCCACGGCTGAAATTGCTGTGATGGGTCCGGAGGGAGCCGCCAACATTATTTTCCGCAACGAAATTAAAAATGCAGAAAATCCGGAGGAGATGCGCAAACTCAAAATCAAAGAATATAAAGAAAAGTTTGCCAATCCATATGTAGCTGCGGCTTATGGCTATGTTGACGCGGTAATTGAACCTGCCGAAACCCGCAATATGCTCATCCACGCATTAGAAATTTCAACCGACAAGGTTGAAGTGGTTCAAAAGAAAAAACATGGTATTCCCCCATTTTAATTAAGTGCTATGGAAGGACAAAACGATGCCCCGGTTTATAAAACCCTCATTATCGACAATATTAAATACAAGACTACGCTTACCACCAAATATCAGCAGCGGAAGGTGTATCAACCCGTTGATTTGGGGAAGATACAATCTTTTATACCAGGCACCATCCGGAAAATATTTGTGAAAGAAGGAGCCAGGGTGAAGCAGGGCACCAAATTGCTTGAGCTTGAAGCCATGAAAATGTTGAACAACATTATAGCTCCCCATGATGGCGTTGTGGAAAAGATAAATGTAAAATCGGGCGATATGGTATCAAAAAATATTGTATTGCTTGAAATAAAAAAGTAAACCTCTGGTATTTTAAGTTTTAACCGCCGGCCGCCCATTCCTGAAACTGCTTGTTCTGTGATGCTATAAATTGGAGCAGAGCTTCACATCCTTCACCATTTTCCGCTGAAGTCACAAAAAATTCAGGAAGTTCATCCCACCATGCTGACAATGCCTTTTTAAAAGCTGCCACATTCCGATCCAGGGCCGGCCTGGTGAGCTTATCGGCCTTGGTAAACACCAGCTTAAGCGGAAGCTGATTTTCTCCGAACCAGTTAATAAACTCAATATCAATGGGTTTTGGCTCAATACGCACGTCGATCAACACAAAAGTATGCATGAGATTGGGCCGGTTTATTAGGTATTGCCTAATCATAACCTCCCATTTTTCCCGTTCTTTCTTTGAAATTCGCGCATAACCATACCCGGGCAAATCTACAAGATACCAGGAAGCATTCACCAGAAAATGATTGATGAGCCTTGTTTTTCCTGGAGTGCCAGAAGTGCGGGCAAGATTTTTACGGTTAAGCAAAGCATTGATCAAAGATGATTTGCCAACATTTGACCTGCCGATAAATGCATATTCTGCTTTATCAGGTTTTGGACATTTAAGATAATCGGGGCTACTGCCTGTGAACTCAGCGGAATGAATAATCATACGCCGGGCCCCGTTTTAATGTGCCGCTCCAGTTTAATATTATAAATATCGCTGATGGTGACAATGATCCCCGTTTCTTCCACTGCTCCAAAATCATGATTGATGGCTGTGCCAAAATAGCGCATGGTTGACGATAGGTTCATGTAGGCATTCACCAATGGGGGAATGTGTTCTCCTCTTTGCCTGACTTTCTGAATGAGGGCTTTGTAATCTTTTTCGTATTCATTAAACGGAAAAGCAGCTTCCAATTCATCGTAAGGCGTATCGGCCTTCAGGGCTTCAATGGGAAAAACCAATCTGTCCGGATCATGAAAATACTTATTCATGAAAAACAATATCAAATCACGTGAGGTACGGTCAAAGTCGGGGTACATGGTGATTTTGCCAAAAAAGTAGCGGTTTTCAGGATACAAATGTACCAGAGCGCCAAGCCCGTCCCAGATATTATCCAGGGAATACATTCCTTTTCGGATATTATTGGCCGGTTGATAGTTGGGTTGAACAAACGACCTGCCAAGCTCAATTGTGTATGGCAAATATTCTTCAACAAACTTATTGGAATAATGAAAAAGCTTTAGCGTTGGCGTATGATAGGCACCATCCTTCCCCAGCGTGAGTTTATTACAGTCGATAAACCGGTAGCCGCCAATGATATCCCGTTCTACAGGATTCCATACCAGCAGTTGCTGAAATGGGTTTTCACCTGTATCAAAATCATCCAGGTCACACTCCAACCCGGTGCCACCGCCGGCATCCCTGAAAGTAATTTCGCGCAGGCGCCCCAATTCGCGGGTAACATTCGGTGCATTATGGTAATTAACAATGTAAATGTGGTTGTTGCCGGCATTGGTCTTTCTGATGAGCTTGTCGGGTGTAAGCTCCGCTTCTATAAGCCCGCGGTCCACCGGGGGAATAATGGGTTGCTCCTGCATTTAGTTGGTATTTAAGGATTAAAGCCAGCTTTCTCGTTCTCGGCAAGCTTGTAAATATGTTTTTTTAATTTATCTGCCCATTGTGCATCAGTATGGCTTTTGTCGAAAACATCAATGGGAATAGGCTTACCAAAAGTAATAATAATATCTTTATCATGCTGTTTGAACATTTCATCCACCAGATAAATCATTTCAATGTTGGCTTTAAGTCCTATGCGTTTACGAAAATTTGCAAGGTTATAGAAAAAGTCCGAATTCCGGCCACTAACATGAACGGGTAAAATATCGCGATTGTAATTCCGGGCTTTGGTTAAAAAAGTCTTTTTCCATTCCAGATCCTCAATTTTCCCTTTTATCTTACGTGAACACAAACCAGCAGGGAAGTATAATATTGCTTTATCCGACTTAAATGTTTCGTTGAATATTTCGATGTTTGCCGCGTTTGAACCATGCTTGTTTACCGGAATAAAAACCGGAGCCAGATTTGGCAACAGCATGAGAAAATCATTTACCGGAGTAATGACATCGGGCCGGGTTCTACCAATTTCCTGAATTAGTGCCATACCATCAAGTCCACCCAATGGATGGTTGGCCACAGCCACAAAACGATCGGATATCATCAGATTTTCACGCCCTGTCACCTGAATATTAACGCCAAAATCTTTTAAAATAGCCCTCAGGAATTCCTGTCCGGTCAATTCACGATGTCTCCAAAGCATGCCATTCAATTCATCCTGATGAATGACGCGCTTGAGGTATCGCAGCAAAAAACGTGGGATAAGTTTAAGCAGGCGTGGATTTTTTCCAGCAATAACCTGTTCAAGGTTTATGATTCCGGCATCCCCTTCAGATGAGGTATTTATGGTATTGGGTATCATTAAAGTTCAGAAAACAACACAAATGAGCATTACAAAAATACAAAAAAACGAAATATGTGAATATCAGCACAAAATTTTAAATCTGTCAATCTGAGCAAGTAAAACTGCATCACCTTAATTACCAATGATTTATATATTTTAAATCGGGATATCACATTAATTTCCACAAAAAGTTATCAACAATTGTGGTAAAAAGTGGTAAAAAGTGGTAAAATGATACTATATTTACACCACAAAACTAAGCAATTTAATCTGTATGGAAGTCATTGGCGTTCACGACTGCAAAGTTGATACCAAGGGAAGATTGATGCTTCCTTCGGCATTGAAGAGCCAGTTGGAACACGTACTGAACGAAGGATTTATACTCAAAAGGAGCATTTTTCAGCCCTGCCTTGAATTATACCCGAGGCAACAATGGGATGAAGCAGTAAAGGGTGTGAATAAATTAAATCGTTTTGTAAAAAAGAACAATGACTTCATCCGGATTTTCATGGCAGGTGTACGCACAATAGAGGCAGACAACACAGGCAGAATTCTAATTCCCAAAGATTTGGCTGTTTTTGCAGGCATCGACAAAGACATTGTGCTGGCATCAGCGATCAATATCATTGAAATCTGGGACAAAGAAAAATATGAAGCATCGGTTTCTGCACATATTGAAGATTTTTCGAAACTGGCAGAAGAAGTTATGGGTGGAGACCATAAAAGTGATTAATAAAACGGCAAAAGTGAAAGGCAATCATGTACCATACGCCGGTAATGTTAAAAGAGAGTATTGATGGGCTGGCCATTAAGGCCGCAGGCTTATACGTGGATGTTACCTACGGCGGAGGAGGACATTCACGGGCCATTCTTGAAAAACTTGGCAGTGAAGGCAGACTGCTTGCCTTTGATCAGGACAGTGATGCGCTTTCCAATCTGCCTGAAGATGGCCGTTTTACCTTTATAAATCAAAACTTCAATTACCTCACTAATTTTTTACGTTTGTACAAAGCCCTTCCGGCAGATGGCATACTGGCCGATCTGGGGGTTTCGTCGCATCAGTTGGATGCAGCCGAAAGGGGCTTTTCCACTCGTTTTGAGGCCACCCTTGACCTGCGCATGAACCGCAATGCAGGCTTAACGGCCCGCCAGGTAATCAATCAATATTCACAGGAGGAACTTACCCGCATTTTTCGCGATTTTGGAGAACTCCCCAATGCCTGGAAACTGGCTCTTACCCTTATTGAAGCCCGTGAAAAGCAAGAGATTGTGACTACCGGGCAGCTAAAAGAGGTGCTGCTACGCTTTACACGAAAGGGTCAGGAAAATAAGTTTTACGCACGGGTTTTTCAGGCCTTACGCATTGAAGTAAATGGAGAACTGGATGCCCTCAAATCGATGTTGCAACAGAGCACCAAATCTTTAAAACCTGGCGGAAGGCTGGTTGTACTCAGCTATCATTCGCTGGAAGACCGTCTGGTAAAGCACTTTATGCGGTCAGGAAACTTTGATGATACCGTAGAAAAAGATTTCTATGGAAATGTGCTTTCTCCATTTAAAGTGCTTAACCGGAAAGCCATCACGGCCACGGATGAGGAAATTGAACATAATCCGCGTGCACGCAGCGCGCGGCTACGCATAGCAGAACGAACTGATTATGAGAACATTGAAAAATACTCGTAAGCCAAAGCAGGCTCCACCAAAGGCCGGCATGAAAAGGTTGAAGGTCTTTCACACCCTCAATCAAAAGATGAATGTGGGCAGTTCGCTACACAGCATAATTGATGGCAGCATCCTTACCAGAAAAAAACTGGTGAAACAGCTCCCTTTCATGCTGTTTATCACCTTGCTGGCCATAGTATATATTGCCAATTCCTATAATGCTGAAAAAACCATTATTGAAATAGGCAAAACCAAAAAAGAACTTGAAGAATTACGATTTGAATATATCACCACCAAATCAAACCTGATGTTCCATAGCAAGCAGTCGGAAATTGCTTTCAAACTTTCGGGAAGTGGGATTAAGGAATCGCTTGTGCCTCCTAAAAAAATAATTGTAAAAAGCCCTAAATAATGGATAAGCAGAAAAGGGAAATATTACTAAAAGTATACCTGGTATATGGCATCATGGTACTGCTTGGACTAATTATTCTCGGCAGGGTAATATATATTCAGGTGGCAGAGGGCGATTACTGGCGCGAAAAAGCTGAAAAATTCAGCCTTCAGTATGAAACCATTGAAGCAAACCGGGGCAATATACTCGCGGCAGATGGCAGTTTGCTTGCCGCCTCCATACCTAAATTTGAACTAAGGATAGATGCAGGCAACACCAATTATACCGACGATTTTTTTTATGAAAACGTGGATTCGCTGGCCTGGCATATGGCACATTATTTTGGTGACCGAAGTAGCAGTGAATACAAAAAGATACTGATAAACGGACGAAAAACCAACAATCGCTATCTTTTGCTCAAACGTAACCTTACCTATGATGATCTTAAAGCTGTGCGAAAGTTTCCCTTGTTCAGATTGGGCAAATACAGAGGAGGGATAATTACCACCACCACAAGCAAACGGGAACTCCCATTCAAATGGCTGGCATTCAGGACGCTGGGATGGGACAAAGAGGGTGAAGAAAATGATGTGGGTCTGGAAGGAGCTTACAGCGACATATTACAGGGCAACAGTGGCAGGCGGCTGATGCAGCGTATTGGGAATGGAGCCTGGCGTCCACTGAATGACCACAACGAAATTGAGCCAGCCGATGGAAGCGATCTGGTTACTTCCATTGACATTAACATTCAGGATGTTGCTGAGGATGCCCTGATGCGACAACTTATTGCCCATGAAGCCGACCATGGTTGTGTTATACTAATGGAAGTTAAGACCGGTTTTATAGTTGCCATAGCCAATCTTGGCAAAAACAGCAAAGGGGCTTACGAAGAAAAATACAATTATGCCATCGGCGAAAGCAGTGAACCGGGTTCAACCTTCAAACTGGCTTCACTGATGGCTGCCCTGGATGACGGATTGGTAACCCTGAGTGATACCGTAGATACCAAAGGCGGTGTGACACGCTTTGCCAATCGCATTATGCGTGATTCACATCATGGAGGTTATGGACGCATCAGCCTGCGCAGGGCCTTTGAATTATCATCCAACGTAGGTATCTCCAAAATGGTACACCAGGTTTATCAAGACAAGCCTCAGGCTTTTATTGACCGCCTGTATGCCATGCGGTTGAATCAGCCGCTTGGACTTGAAATTTCAGGAGAAGGCATGCCTCAGATTAAAGATACCAAACATAAATACTGGTCAAAAGTATCGTTACCCTGGATGAGTATTGGCTATGAAGTTGCGCTTACTCCAATGCAGATACTCTCTTTTTACAATGCCATCGCAAATAACGGCACCCTGGTTAAGCCACAATTTATACGCGAGATCAGATCAACCGGAAAGCCGGTCCAACAATTTAAGCCGGTTATCCTGCAGCAGAATATTGTAAAAAACAAAGCAACCATTGATTCGGCGCGTTCCCTGCTTGAGGGAGTTGTGGCATCAGGTACAGCTACTCATCTTAAAAACAAGGTATATAAAATTGCGGGCAAAACAGGTACCGCACAAATTGCCCAGACCCGCAACGGATACAATAAAACCAATTACAAAGCCTCGTTTGTTGGTTATTTTCCGGCAGACCATCCTCAATACTCAATGATTGTGGTCATTAATAATCCATCCAAAGGAGTTTATTATGGCGGTTCCATTGCCGGGCCTGTATTTAAAGAGGTGGCCGACAAGGTATATGCTACCCGGTTGGATCCAATGGAAGTAAAAAATGATTCCCTGCTGAAAACTCATCCCGTTTACGTAGCCGGACATGGAAGTGATATTAGGCTCTTGTTGAAGAAACTGGATTTTAATGTACCATCAGTGAAGCAAACTACCGATTGGACAGTATATGACACCCGCATGGAGCACGGAGGATTGCAGGAAAAGATCATTGATTTAGATCTGGTGCCGGATGTGCGGGGCATGGGAGCCCGCGATGCAGTTTATCTGCTTGAAAAAGCTGGTTTTTCTGTGTTTGTCAGGGGAAAAGGCAAAGTAAAAACCCAATCGCCCAATGCCGGAAGTAAAATGAGCGAAGGCGGCAAATGTATTATTGACTTAGGATAAAGTGAAGAAGATGACGCTACAGGACCTATTATACATAGTCAACATTAAGCGTATATCGGGAAATACCGATATAGAAATTGATGAGATTATTTTTGACTCGAGACAAGCCACCAAAGGAAAGGTATTTGTTGCTATTCCAGGAACCCGTAATGATGGTCATCAGTTTATCCCCCAGGTCATTGCACAGGGCATTAGTGCAGTGGTTTGCGAAGTACTTCCTGAAGAATTGCTTGAGGATGTAGTTTACGTTCAGGTACATAACAGTGCGAGAAGTTTGTCGCTAATGGCCATTAACTTTTACGATAATCCTGCAAGTAAAATGACGGTCATCGGGGTTACCGGCACCAATGGGAAAACCACTATTGCCACCCTGCTTCACACACTTTTTACCAATGCAGGCTATAAAACCGGCTTACTCTCGACAGTTGTAAACAAAATAGGCAAGCGCAAAATAACCGCAACCCATACTACGCCCGACGCAATACAATTGAACGGCTTGCTCGCCGAAATGGTAGAAAAGGGTTGCAGCCATTGTTTTATGGAAGTGAGTTCACATGCCATAGTTCAACAAAGGGTAGCTGACATTGCCTTTGCCGGTGGCATCTTCACCAATCTTACTCATGATCACCTTGATTTCCATCTGACTTTTGATGCCTATCTTCAGGCTAAGAAGTCTTTTTTCGATTTACTTGACCGCAATGCTTTTGCACTGGTAAATATTGACGATCGCAATGGGAAAGTAATGGTTCAAAACACCCGTGCAAAAGCGGTGACTTATGCATTAAGACGGCCAGCCGATTACCAGGGCAAGATACTCGAGAACCAGTTTGAGGGGTTGAAAATGCTCATCAATGGCAAAGAAATATGGTGCAGCCTGGTGGGTACTTTCAATGCCTATAATCTACTGGCGATTTATGCTACCGCCCGGCTTTCAGGTTTAAGCGAGGAAGAAGCATTGACCCATCTGAGTGCATTAACGCCGGTGCATGGCCGCTTCGAGTATGTACGTTCCCCGGAAGGCATACTGGCTATCATAGATTATGCTCACACTCCCGATGCCCTTAAGAATGTGCTGGAGACCATAAACAACATTTTGCAGGGCAGCGGCAAGATAATAACCGTGGTAGGGGCCGGCGGCGACCGCGATCATTCCAAGCGCCCTCAAATGGCCAGGATTGCCACACGATTAAGCGGAATTACCGTGTTGACTTCTGACAATCCACGAAGCGAAGACCCCGGCAAAATTCTACAAGAAATGGCTGAAGGCGTGGAAGTGAACAAAAAAAGAAACACCCTTCAGATATTGGACCGCAGAGAAGCCATAAAAACTGCCTGTACACTGGCTGTTGCCGGAGATGTGGTTCTGGTGGCGGGAAAAGGGCATGAAACCTATCAGGAAGTAATGGGCGTAAGATCCCATTTTGATGACAGGGAAGAAGTAAGGAAATGCTTTGGCATTAATGAATCTGTTAAATAAAAAAGTGAGCCGAGATGTTGACCTATCTGATTGATTATCTGGACAACTATTTTGATATTCCCGGGACAGGAATGTTCCAGTTTATCTCGTTCCGGGCAGCCCTGGCAGTAATCACCAGCCTCACCATCTCACTTATTTTTGGGCACAGGCTTATCAATTATCTGAAACGCCGGTTGGTGGGCGAAGTGGTTCGTGACCTTGGCCTGGAAGGGCAAATGGAGAAGCAAGGTACACCCACTATGGGCGGACTCATCATCCTCGCAGCCATAGTTATTCCGACACTGCTGTTTGCCAAACTCAACAACATTTACATTATCCTTATCCTGATTACAACCATCTGGCTTGGATTTATTGGTTTTGTTGACGATTATATTAAGGTATTCCGCAAAAATAAAAAGGGACTGGCAGGGCATACCAAAATTTTAGGTCAAATCATTATTGGGCTGATTATAGGTCTGTCGCTTTATTTTCATCCCGACGTGGTGATTCGTGAAAAAATGCGTTACACCAGTTCACGTTCAACCACTGAACTGAGTGAATTTGAAAAAGTAGGCAGTCATACCCGAAGTTTTTCAAGGCAATCCTCAAAATCAACGAAGACTACCATCCCTTTCTTTAAAAACAATGAACTTGATTATGCCCTGATACTTAAACCATTTGGAGAGAGAGCCATGCAGTATGCCTGGCTTGTCTTTGTACCTATTGTTATTTTAATCATTGTAGCGGTTTCAAATGGGGTAAACCTTACCGATGGAATCGACGGTCTTGCTACGGGGACTTCAGCCATAGCTGGAGTTACCCTTGGATTGCTTGCCTGGGTGTCAGGCAATTATGTATTTGCCGATTACCTTAATATTATGTATTTACCCGACACCGGGGAACTCACCATTTTCGTGAGTGCCTTTGTAGGTGCATGCACAGGATTTTTGTGGTACAACACTTATCCTGCTCAGGTATTTATGGGCGATACCGGCTCGCTGGCACTGGGAGGCATCATTGCAGTACTGGCCATAATGTTGCGCAAGGAGTTGCTTATTCCCATACTGTGTGGGATATTTCTGGTCGAAAACCTATCAGTGGTGATGCAGGTAAGCTGGTTCAAATACACCAAACGAAAATATGGTACCGGGAGAAGAATTTTTCTCATGTCGCCGTTACATCATCACTATCAGATGAAAGGATATGCTGAACCTAAGATAGTACAGCGCTTTTTCATTGTCGGCATCATGTTGGCCATTTTTACCATTGTAACCCTGAAGATAAGATAAACGGATGACAAGAAAACCAACATATACCCTGATTCTGGGTGCCGGCGAAAGTGGTACCGGCGCTGCCCTGCTTGCCAAAGCTAAAGGGGTAAATGTATTGGTTTCTGATGCTGGAATGATAAAACCGACTTATAAAAAATTACTGCTTGAAAACAAAATAGCCTTTGAAGAAAACGGGCATGGTGCCGGACTGATTGCCAAGGCCCGTGAGGTCATTAAAAGTCCGGGAATTCCTGACACTGCTGAAATAATCAGTACTGCCCATGCAGCAAATATTCCCGTGATTTCCGAAATTGAATTTGCCAGCCGTTACACAACCGCCACCATTGCTGCCATAACCGGAAGCAATGGGAAAACCACCACTACCGGCCTGCTTGCTCATCTAATGCAGCAGGGCGGTCTGAATGCCACAGCCGCTGGAAATATAGGTCAAAGTTTTTCGCGCATAGTGGCTGAAAAGGATTATGAATATTACGCCCTGGAACTGAGCAGCTTCCAATTGGAAGGAAATTATGATTTCAGAGCTGATATTGCCATACTGCTTAACATTACTCCCGATCATCTTGACCGTTACAATCACAATTTTGACGCATACGCGAATGCCAAGATGCGGGTCATTCAAAACCAACGCAAAACCGATGCCTTTGTCTGGTGCAGCGACGATGAAACCATCTGCCGGAAGGTAGAACAATTTATGCCAAAGGCAAAACAGTACCGCTTTAGTCTTACCCAAAAGGAAGATCAGGGAGCTTACCTGGAAAAAAACAACATCATTTTTAATATAAAAGGTGAAACATTTACCATGACACTTGAAGAACTGGCCCTACAGGGCAAACACAACATTTACGATTCAATGGCAGCCGGCATTGCTGGTAAACTTATTGGTTTACGAAAGGAAAGTATCAAACAAAGCCTGGCCGATTTCAGAAATGCCGAGCACCGGCTTGAATTTGTAGCTAACATTCATGGTATCGAATTTATAAATGATTCGAAAGCTACCAATATAAATTCAACCTGGTTTGCGCTGGAATCACAATATAAACAAGTGGTTTGGATTGCCGGAGGCATCGATAAAGGTAACGATTATAGTAAACTGACTGAGTTGGTTAAGCAAAAGGTAAAAGCCATTGTGTGCCTTGGCATTGACAACCATCAACTCAAAGAAGCCTTCAATAACCTGGTTCCTGTGATGACAGAAGTCCTAACCATGGAAGAGGCGGTAAATACTGCTTATAATCTGGCCGATAAAAACGACACAGTATTGCTTTCGCCTTCCTGTGCCAGTTTTGATTTGTTCGAAAATTATGAAGACAGGGGACGGCAATTTAAAGCTGCTGTCCAGCAACTTTGAAAAAACAATATGAAGGTAATATTGAAAAATATCAAAGGTGATAAAGTAATATGGACGGTGGTTTTCCTATTGTCTATATTCTCAGTGCTTGCCGTTTACAGCTCCACGGGTACACTGGCTTACAGGAAGCATGCAGGCAATACCGAGTATTATCTGCTTAAGCATCTTGGTATTTTGTTGTTTGGCCTTGGGATGATGTTTATATCTCACAATGTACGTTATATATATTATGGCCGTTTAGCTCAGCTGGCACTCTATGTTTCTGTTCCCCTGCTGACTTACACCTTGTTTTTCGGCACCAGCCTGAATGAGGCAAGTCGCTGGTATACACTGCCATTTATAAACATCACTTTTCAACCCTCTGATTTGGCCAAACTGGCTTTGATTATTTATCTGGCCAGGTTACTGGCTAAAAAGCAGGATATGGTTCATGACTTTAAAAAAGGATTTTTAACATTGCTTGTTCCTGTGCTGATCATTACCGGCTTAATATTACCTGCAAATTTTTCATCGGCAGCCTTGATTTTTACCACTTGTCTGGTGATTATGTTTATTGGGAGGGTAAAGGTTAAATTCCTGATTCTCTTTACCTTATCGGGAGTGGTAGGTGTGGTACTTTTTATACTGGTGGCTGGAAATACCCCTGGTATAAGCGGGCGCTTTGGCACATGGCAAAATCGCATTGAGAACTTCAACAGTGGCGACAGCGAGTCGAATTATCAGGTAGAACAAGCAAAAATAGCTATAGCCACCGGTGGTATTGCGGGTAAAATGCCGGGTAATTCGACCCAGAAAAACTTTTTACCTCACCCCTACTCTGATTTTATTTTCGCCATCATCATCGAAGAGTATGGCTTAATTGGAGGAACAACGCTTGTTTTGCTTTACCTGATTTTACTGTTTCGCGCGGTAAAAATAGTAATCAAAAGCCAGCGAAACTTTGCGGCTTTCCTCACTTTTGGCGTAGCATTCAGCCTGGTATTTCAGGCTATGGTCAACATGATGGTGGCAGTAAACCTGTTGCCGGTTACCGGACAAACCTTGCCATTGGTAAGTATGGGCGGTACTTCCATTTGGTTTACCAGCATAGGCATAGGGATAATATTAAGCGTAAGCTGCGAAGTTGAACTTGCAGAATCAGCAGAAGCTGAAAAGAAAAACAACAAACAGGAACCAGAAAAAACTGTTGAAAATGTCATTGTCTGAAACACGGATCATCATCAGCGGAGGCGGCACCGGAGGGCATGTTTTTCCGGCCATAGCCATTGCCGACAGTCTTAAGAAGATAAACCCCCACACAGAGATCCTATTTGTGGGGGCTTTGGGTCGTATGGAAATGGAAAAGGTACCTGCAGCAGGCTACGACATTGAACCATTGTGGATAAGCGGCTTACAACGCCGGATTACCTGGAAAAATCTGTCCTTTCCCATTAAGCTGATTCACAGCACTGTGAGAGCACGCAAAATCATTCGGAAATTCAAACCCCAGGCGGTGGTCGGCGTGGGCGGCTATGCCAGCGGCCCAACCGTAAAAGCGGCTGCCTCCATGAATATACCCACCATTATTCAGGAGCAAAATTCTTACCCCGGTATCACCAATAAAATGCTGGCCAAAAAGGCTGAAAAGATTTGTGTTGCCTACCCGGGTATGGAGAAATACTTTCCCAGAAAGAAGCTGGTGGAAACCGGTAATCCGGTGAGGGCTTCAATAATAAATGCAACTGCCAAAAAGGCAGAAGCCCTTGATTTTTTCAATTTACAAAGCAACCGCATTACTTTATTGGTGATGGGAGGCAGTCTGGGAGCGCGCACCATTAACGAGAGTATCCACAGCGGACTGAGGCGACTGGCCGATGCCGGCATTCAGTTGATTTGGCAAACCGGGACAACCTATGCTCCGCTTGCAGAAGCAGCAGTAAGGCCTTTTGAGCAAGCCGGCATACATACTTATGCATTTATTACCCAAATGGATTTGGCTTATGCGGCTGCCGACCTGGTTATATCACGGGCAGGGGCCATTGCCATTTCGGAATTGTGTGCAACCGCACGCCCCTCCATCCTGGTACCTTCGCCCAACGTTGCAGAAGACCATCAAACCAAAAACGCCATGGCATTGGTTAAGGTTAAAGCGGCACGTTTGGTAAAGGACAAAGAAGCCGGAGAGAAACTTGTCACAGAAGTTTTGCGGCTTGCTCCGGATGCGGAAACAAGACTTGAATTGAGTGAAAACATCGCTCAAATGGCACATCCTGACGCTGCGCATCATATTGCCCGCGTTATACTGGATTGTATCGAGCAAAAAAAATCATCGCTATGACCACACAATTAAATCTGGTTTATTTTATCGGCATCGGAGGTATAGGCATGAGTGCTATTGCCCGGTACCTGAATAAGGCCGGGGTAAAGGTGTATGGTTATGACAAGACTCAAACTCCCCTTACCCGGCAACTTGAAGCAGAAGGCATGCACATTCATTTCATGGATGAAGCAGAAAATATCCCTGTGGATACCGATGTGGTGGTTTATACGCCCGCGGTGCCTTCAGACCTGGAGTTAATGAGGGCGGTAAAAAGCCGGGGGTTACCGCTGTTAAAACGATCAGAATTTCTTAACTACCTTATTCAGCTAAAACAAACCATTGCTGTTGCCGGCACCCATGGAAAAACCACCATTTCCGGGGCAATTGCACACATACTCAATCATTCGATTTTTGGATGTACCGCTTTTTTAGGAGGTATCGCCAAAAATTATCAGTCTAACCTCATTCTTAATCCTCAGAGTAATGTGGTGGTGGTTGAAGCAGATGAATTCGACTATTCATTTCTGAAGTTAGACCCCACCCTGGCAGTAATTACTGCCGTTGATGCCGATCATCTGGATATTTACCACAATCATGAGGCCCTTCGGGATGCATTTGCAGATTTTAGCGGAAAAATTAAAACGGATGGTATACTGCTGATCAAGAAATCAGTAATTATGCCTGAGAGACTTCAACAAGGAGTTAAACGATATACCTATTCGCTGGAAGAAGAGGCAGACTTTATGCCTTTGAACCTGCAACTGCATTCAGGAATGTTCAGTTTTCATCTTAAAACGCCCAAAGGAGTCATCAGGAATTTACAACCGCTTGCCCGTGGAAGATTCAATCTTGAAAACAGCATAGCAGCCGCGGCAGCTACCTGGCTTTTTGGTGTAAATGAAGAGGAGATCTGTAAAGGTATAAACAGCTATACCGGCGTGGTTCGTCGTTTTGATCAGCGCATTGATCTGCCGGGCCTCACCTATCTGGATGATTATGCTCATCACCCAAAGGAGATCAATGCATGTATTGAATCTGTGAAAGAAATTTATCCCGGGCGCAAAATTACAGGCATTTTTCAGCCACACTTGTTTTCCCGTACCCGGGACTTTATGGATGAATTTGCAAAAAGTCTTGCAGCTCTGGATACCCTTCTGCTGCTCGATATTTATCCCGCAAGAGAATTGCCCATTAATGGCATTACCTCTGCCGCATTATTGAAGAAAACAAATCTTGGAGATAAGCATTTATTAAGTCGTGAGGGCTTACTGGACTTTTTGAAGAAGAATCCTATCGACGTATTGCTTACCATGGGTGCCGGAGATATAGACCAGTTGATTGTTCCAATTGAAACATTGTTGAACGAAAACTACAGAGGATGAAAAAAATATTAATTACCGTAGTTTGGGCTTTACTGGTTGGCGGTATCGGAAGTTTATTTGTATTTGCCAACAAAAAGCAAAGCAATGAAACCTGCCGGACATTAAAGGTGAAAATTGAATACCAAAATGCCGAAACCCTGATCAATGAGTCTTACATTGTAAAATTGATTACCAGAGAAGGCATCAGGATCAAGGGGCAGCCGCTTAAGCATATACCTATAGCAGAGATTCAGCAATTACTGACTAAAAACCCTTACATTAAAAAATCCTCGGTACGCATTGGTGTCGACTGCATTGTAAATGTATTTGTTGAGCAACGAATACCTTTGGTTAAGGTTATGCCCGCTGAGGGAGTCCCTTTTTATCTGGATACCGAGGGCGCCATTATGCCCTTAAGTCCGGGATTTCCTGTCCGGGTAATGGTAGCCAGCGGGCTTATCAGAACCAGGACATCCGTCAAAAAAGAGTATTCAGCGGGAACTCACCCCGAACCTTTCAAAATGCTGACCCCTGATTTGCAAAAAGTCTATGTTGCGGCATCTGCTTTAAATAAGCAGGATTTCACGCGGGCATTGGCAGAACAGCTATATATAAATACTCAGGGCGAGCTCGAACTCATTCCCAAAATTGGCGAACAAATTATTCTGCTGGGGGATACAACGCGTCTGACTGAAAAAATTGAAAATCTGAACACCTTTTACACCCGCGGTATGGATGCTGAAGGCTGGAGCAATTACCGAAGCATCAGTTTAAAATACCGCAATCAGGTTATTTGCACAAAAACTACACAAAATGGAAGCATCTGAAATTGTTGTTGGTCTCGATATAGGCACCACTAAAATAGCGGCTATTGTCGGACAACGTAATGAAATAGGCAAAATAGAAATCCTTGGTTTTGGGCGATCCGAATCCATAGGAGTAAAACGGGGCGTGGTTGCCAATATTGACGACACAGTACGAAGCATCGTTAATGCTGTAAAAGAGGCCGACAGTCGCTCCGATATCACCGTGGCGACAGTTAATGTAGGCATTGCCGGCCAGCATATTAAAAGCATACAATACCGTGGTTCAAGCATACGTTCCAACAGTGAGATTGAAATCAATCAGACCGATATTGAAACACTTACGGATAGTATGTTTAAACTTGCCATGAATCCGGGTGAGGAAATCATTGATGTAATTCCTCAGGAATATACAGTAGATGGTGAGCGGGGCATCAAACATCCAAAAGGTATGCTGGGACATCAGCTTGAGGCCGATTTTCACATCATTACCGGTCAGACCATGGCGGCCCGCAATATTGTAAAGTGCATCAAAAAGGCAGGTTTAGAGGTAGACTCCATGCTTCTGGAGCCATTGGCTTCAGCCGAAGCAGTTCTAAGCGAAGAGGAAAAGGAAGCGGGAGTTGCCCTGGTTGATATAGGGGGCGGCACCACCGACATTGCCATTTTTCATGATAATATCATCCGGCACACTGCTGTGATTCCGTTTGGAGGTGACATAGTTACCGAAGACATTAAGGAAGGCTGTACAATAATTAAAAAACATGCCGAAGATCTTAAAGTTAAATTTGGATCGGCCCTGGCCAGTGAGAACCGGGACGAAGAAGTAGTAGCCATCCCCGGTCTGAGGGGACGCCCTCCCAAGGAAATTACCCTGCGCAATCTTGCCAGCATTATTCAGGCCCGCATGGAAGAAATTATCGAACACATTTATTTCGAAATAAAAAACTCAGGGTTTGAGAAAAAACTGATTGCAGGGATTGTGCTGACGGGCGGTGGCGCCCAGCTTCGCCACATTACCCAGCTTACCGAATTTATTACCGGAATGGATACGCGCATCGGGTATCCCAACGAACACCTTGCTCCTGGGGTGCCCGAAGAGATGGCAAGCCCGGCTTATGCTACTGGAGTAGGACTGGTGATCATTGGCCTTCAGCGTCTTGAAAAAGAAGCTGAAAAGAAAGACAAACTTCAGGTGAAGGCAAAAAAACCTTCGCGGGGTTCTTTTCTCGATGTGATTAAAAAGTTTTTTGAAGAAGACAATTTAACCTGAGATATTAACAGTTGAGCTGTTGATAAATTCATTGAATCAATTCTAATTTCACTCATTATTTCATTTAATTTAGGAGACTTAAACTATGCCAGATATGCTCAAATTTGATTTACCGAAAAATCAATCATCCATCATAAAAGTTATTGGTGTCGGTGGTGGCGGCAGTAATGCCGTAACCCATATGTTTAACCAGGGAATACGCGGGGTAGATTTTATGATCTGCAACACCGATGCTCAGGCACTTGAGACCAGTACCGTACCTCTCAAAATCCAGTTGGGTACCAAGGGCCTGGGTGCCGGAGCTATTCCGCAGGTAGGCCGCGAAGCAGCCAATGAAAACATAAATGACATCCGGAAAGTACTGGAAAGCAATACAAAAATGGTATTCATTACTGCCGGAATGGGCGGTGGAACAGGCACTGGTGCTGCACCCGTTATTGCTGAGCTGGCCAGAGAACTGGGCATACTTACCGTCGGCATTGTAACCATTCCCTTCTCTTTTGAAGGGCGCAAACGCAGCCAACAGGCACAACTCGGCATTGAGGAGATGCGCAAATCGGTTGATACCCTGCTAATTATATGTAACGACAAGCTAAGAGAACTGGAAGGCGATCTGACCATTACTCAGGCTTTCAATAAAGCTGACGACATTCTCACCGTTGCCGCCAAAGGTATTGCTGAAATTATTACCGTTACCGGATACATAAATGTTGACTTTGAGGACATCAAAACGGTAATGAAAGACAGTGGCAAGGCCATCATGGGTTCAGGCACTGCCGAAGGAGAAAACAGGGCACTTGAAGCCGTTCAAATGGCCATGACCTCTCCCCTGCTCGACGATGCTACCATTCGCGGGGTAAACAACATCCTGCTTTATATCGCTTCGGGAACAGATGAAATAACTTTGGATGAGGTAATGGAAATTACCGATTACATCCAACATGAGGCCGGGTCCGGTGCTGACATCATCTGGGGCAATGGCACCGATGAATCGTTGGGTAAAAAAATCAGCATAACGCTTGTTGCAACAGGATTTGACGAAAAGCAAAAGCCAGGCAATCAGCCCAGAGCCGATGTGATTGTTCATGAGCTGAACAAGCCCACACCTGCCGCGGCGCCTCCGCATAAAGTAGAAAATCCAGCTCCGGCACCCATCGAAGAGATCACCCTTGTCACCAGGAAAGAAGAAATCCCCGCTAAAACTGACGACACCCGCCCACCTACCACGGAAACTACGAATCAGCGGACATTTACGTTCGAAGTAGGCAGCCAGTCAGCAGCTTCTGCTGAAAAGGATACCTCTGAACCTTCAGCAGTGCCACATAAAAGCACTACCCGGGAGCCAGGTTTCAACTTCCTGAAAGCCTTTGATGATGAAATGAACAATCCGCATGATAAACAGCTACAGCAGGAAGTTTCAAAAAGCCGGGACGATAAAATGCGGGAAATGAGTTATAAAATTGCTACTCCCGAAGGCCTGAACGAAGTAGAAAGACAGCCTGCTTACCTGCGCAGAAATGTTACCTTGCGCGAGGTTCCGTCTTCTGACGACTCCGAAGTTTCACGCTATACTTTGTCAAAACAGGATAATAACGCGGTAGAAATAAAATCCAACAATTCATTTTTGCACGATAATGTGGATTAACCATTCGATAGTACTATGAGTCTTACCAATAAAATAAACGAAGACATCAAAAAGGCCATGCTAGCCCGCGAAAAGGACAAGCTGGAGGCGCTCCGTGCCATAAAATCAGCCTTACTCCTGGCACTTACCAGCGAAGGCGGAGCAAGTGTTACCGAACAGGATGAGATAAGATTGCTTCAGAAACTGGTGAAACAGCGTCGTGAAGCTGCAGATATTTATGCTGAGCAACAACGTCCCGAACTGGCTGAAGTGGAAAGATACCAGGCTGAAATTATCTCCACTTATCTTCCCGAACAAATGAGCAGAGAAGAAATTGTTCGAAAAGTAGAAGCCATTATTATCAGCACCGGAGCCAACGGCATTAAAGATATGGGTAAAGTGATGGCCATAGCCGGGGAACAACTGGCTGGAAAAGCCGACAATAAGACCCTTGCATCCATCATCAAAGAAGCCCTGGGCCAAAAATAAAGCTATTACCTTAACCTTCTAATACTTGCAGGCTGCCTCGTGATCGAGGGCAGCCTTTTTTTGATTTCGTTATTAACCAGTTATCAATGTACCGAAAGATCAGCTCAATCGTAAAAAAGGCCACCCCAACGGATGGCCTTATTACTTACAGATCAAAATGAGTTATGCTTAAGCTCCCAGCATAAAACGATAGAACCCGGTTACGGTGAGGCCTTTGTCTATTTTCTGGAGATACTCTCCCACGCTCAGTTTATTATCGCGTACAAATTCCTGACTCAGCAGGGTATTTTCCTTAAAGAATTTATTGAGTTTACCCTGGGCAATACGTTCAATCATTTCTTCAGGTTTGCCTTCCAGACGGGCCTGTTCCTTACCAATTTCCATTTCGCGGTTGATGATGTCTGTTGAAACACCATTCTGATCAACGGCTACCGGGGCCATAGCAGCAATCTGCATGGCTACTTCATGGCCAGCCTGATCGAGGTTTTCTACGCCTTTTTTATTGAATCCAACGATGGTTGCAAGGCGATTTCCGGGATGGTTGTATGCATACACGCTTTCAGCCTGAATGGTTTCAAAATGAGCCAGTTCCATCTTTTCGCCAGTTTTTCCTACCATTTCAGTGATGTTTTCTTCCACACTTCTGCCATTTAGGTCTAAGGCTTTAAATACATCAATATCAGCAGGCTGTTTTTCCATAGCTTTGGCCATAAGCGCATTTGTAAAATCTACAAATTCCTGATTTTTAGCTACAAAATCAGTTTCGCAATTAAGCATAAAGATGGCGCCATAATTATCGGCTTCATTTGTCCGTGCAATTACGATACCTTCATTGGCATCTTTATCAGCACGCTTAGTTGCCAGTTTCTGTCCTTTTTTGCGCAGATAATCAATAGCTTTATCAAAATCGCCGTCATTTTCCTGCAATGCTTTCTTGCAATCCATCATACCGGCACCAGTCATCTGGCGCAGTTTATTTACATCGGCTGCGGTTATATTTGCCATAAAATTCAAATGTTTAAATGGGTAAAAAAATTATTTACGCGGTCCACTTGGTTTACGTCCAATGGGGCGACGGGTGCCAGGTTTACGCGGGCGGCCCTCTCCAGTACCTTCTTCACCAGCAACAGGTTTAGTACGAAGACGCTCACTTGCTGCCGGCAAATCCTCATCGTCCTCGTCCACATCATAGTTACGTTCTTTGGCATCGTATTCTTCGCGCTCATCGTCGGCACGTTTGTCACGATCCATTTTACGTTCAGTCAATCCTTCTTCAATGGCTTCTACCATTTTGGAAAGAATGAGTGCTATGGATTTGGAGGCATCATCGTTGGCCGGAATAGGGAAATCCACCAGTTGAGGATCAGAATTGGTATCAACAATAGCAAAAGTAGGAATGTTGAGTTTGCGGGCTTCTGAGATGGCTATGTGTTCTTTTACAATGTCAACCACGAAAATTGCAGCCGGCAGTCGGCTCAGGTCGGCTATAGAGCCAAGGTTCTTCTCAAGTTTAGCACGTTCACGGGTTACCTGCAGACGCTCGCGCTTAGAAAGTACTGTAAAACTATTGCCCGTAATCATTTTGTCGATAGACGACATTTTGCGCACGGCTTTACGAATGGTGGCAAAGTTGGTTAGCATACCACCCGGCCAGCGTTCAGTTACATAGGGCATACCCACCGAACTTACTTTTTCGGCAACAATTTCTTTTGCCTGTTTTTTGGTAGCCACGAAAAGTACTTTCTTTCCCGACTTGGTGATCTGCTTCATTGCTGCTGCAGCCTCATCAATCTTAGCGATGGTTTTGTATAGGTCAATAATGTGGATACCATTGCGCTCCATAAAGATATAAGGAGCCATGTTTGGATTCCATTTCCGTTTAAGGTGTCCGAAATGTGAACCTGCATCCAGCAATTCGTCAAAAGTTGTTCTTGCCATTAATTTTTTTTATTATTTGTTTACATTCTGTGAAAAACAATTACCGGGTAGTTTACCGTTCAGGCCACAGCCTGAAAAAAGTAAAGTCGCGGTAATTTAGATACTAAACACAATCGAAAATTATCGTTTGCTGAACTGGAATTTTTTGCGGGCTTTTTTCTGACCGGGTTTTTTCCTTTCCACCATACGTGGGTCTCTGCGCAACAGGCCTTTGGCCTTGAGCGGGGGACGATTTTCGGGGTCCAGTTCGCATAAGGCTTTCGAGATGGCAAGACGCAGGGCTTCGGCCTGTCCGTTGATTCCGCCTCCGTCAAGATTGGCCTTAATATCGAATTTGCTTATTGCATCAGCTATTTCGAGTGACTGGGTAACCACGTACTGTAATGTTCCGGTGGGAAAATACTCTTTGTAGTCCCTGCCGTTCACCGTAATTGCTCCGTTACCATCTTTAAGATAGATGCGGGCAATAGCTTTCTTCCTTCTGCCGAGGGTGTTGATTACTTCCATGATTATTTAATTGAATTTAAGTTGATCAATTGTGGCTGCTGTGCCTGATGCGGATGCTCGGGGCCAACATACACTTTTAGGTTACGATACAGCGCATTGCCCAGCTTGTTACCTGGCAACATCCCCTTAACAGCCCGTTCAACGAGGCGTTCAGGATGTTTTTGCATCAACTCGCGTGCAGTGGTAAAACGCTGTCCACCAGGATAACCGGTATGACGCACGTAAACCTTATCGGTCATTTTTTTGCCCGTGAGCTGAATTTTCTCTGCATTGATCACAATTACGTAGTCGCCACAATCCAGATTTGGGGTAAAATTGGTTTTGTGTTTGCCCCTGATCAGATTGGCAACTTTGCTCGAAAGCCGGCCAAGAGTTTGACCTTCAGCATCTACCAATACCCAATTCTTCTGGATATTATCAGGTGTGGCTGATAAAGTTTTATAACTCAGTGTGTTCATTTTGTTGAAAATTAGCTTGAAAATTATTTACTAACCGCCTCTGCAATCCATTCACGGGCATGAGAATCAATTGTCCACGGCTATGCCATTTAAACATGAATAAGTCTGATATACTTCGGGTTACGGCCTTCCACACACCCACTTATCCTTTTAAAAGGGGTGCAAAGGTAAATATAAATTCGTTTTCAACAAACTTATACACAATTAAATGTTGAAAAACAAACCTAAAAATTGCATATCCGTAAAATCAGCTCACTGTGCGGATTGAAAACCGGTTATTTAAAGCCTGTCTCTCAGGCATCATTCTCTGGTCATTTTTTACGGAAATCATACCCTTCAGCTTAACAGAATTCGCGTTTAAAATGACGGTTAATATAAGTTGCAAACCGGCCTGATCCGGCTCTACCGGTTCATTTCTTTTCTCAGCCTTTCGGTAAGCATAGGAATGATGGTATTTCCATCTCCAACAATGCCCAGGTCAGCTACCTGAAAAATAGGAGCATATTTGTCCTTATTAATGGCTACGATGTACCCACTTTCCTCCATACCGGCCAGATGCTGAATAGCACCTGAAATGCCACAGGCAAAGTAGAGGTCAGGCCTCACTGTTTTTCCGGTCTGTCCCACCTGCCGGTTTTGCGGAACTACACCTGCATCAACCATTGCCCGGGAGGCAGACACTTCAGCACCAAGCATAACTGCCAGTTCTTTTAGTTTTTCAAAGTTTTCGGCACAATTTACGCCACGTCCACCGGAAACAAGGATTTTTGCTTCTGCAATGTCTTTCAGGCTTTGTTTGGCTTTTACGTTTTCTATCAACCTGACTTTGAATTTCGATTTATCAAATTCCACATCAAGCTTTTCTATTTCTCCTTTTCGACTGTCATCGCGGTCGATTTTCTGCATTACACCCGGTCGTACGGTAGACATTTGCGGACGATGTTGCTTACTTACGATGGTAGCCATGAGGTTGCCGCCAAAAGCAGGACGCGTCATCAACAATTCGCCCTCCTCACCTATTTCCAGACGGGTACAGTCTGCGGTAAGTCCGGTACCAATTCTGGCAGAGATGCGTGGACCCAGGTCGCGGCCTATTGTAGTAGCTCCGATAAGCAGCACTGCAGGTTTGTATTGTTGAATAACATGAGTAATTGCCTGAGTATAAGGTTCGGTAAGATATTCATTCAGTGCCGGGTCATCCACCACAATTACCTTGTCGGCACCAAAGGCAATCAATGATCTGGCCTTTTCGCTGATGTGATGCCCCGCAAGTATGGCCACCACCTGCTGGCCGGTAGTCTGGGCCAGATCGCGGGCTTTGCCCAGCAGTTCAAGGGCTATCCCCTGAATTATTCCTCCACGTTGCTCTGCGAATACATAAATGTCTTTATATGCTGATATTTCCATGTTCAAAGGTCTTAAAAAGTAAATTTTGTCTTATTAGATGAGAAACTTCTGTTTCAGCCGGCTGATGATGATACCAACGGCTTCGTCTGCTTCCACCTCAAACTGCTCTCCGGCTGCTTTCACACCCTTGCTGAAAGCCTTGTGCACCCGGGTAGGTGAGCCTTTGAGGCCAAGTCTTGATTCATCTACCGCAATGTTGTCAAAGCCCCATATCTCTACTTCACGACCGTAAGCTTCAACAATTCCCCGCGCCGGCATATAGCGGGCTTCGTATCCTGAAGCAAGAACGGTAATCAGGCAGGGCATTTCTGTTTCAAGCAACTGGTAACCTTCCTCGGTTTGCCTGCGAATGGTGAGGGCTTTATCACCATCATACTTTAACCCTTCTACATAAGTTACCTGAGGCAGATCGAGCAATTCGGCAATTTGTGGGCCTACCTGTGCAGTATCGCCATCTATGGCCTGACGACCGGCAATAATCAGATCATATTCGAGGTTTCGCAAGGCACCGGCCAGAGCATTTGAAGTAGCCAGTGTATCGGCTCCCGCAAACTTACGGTCGGTGAGCAGGATTGCCCGGTCAACGCCAAGTGCGAAAGCTTCACGCAAAATGGCATCGGCCTGGGGTGGGCCCATGGTGATGATGGTGATGTGGGCATCGTACTGCTCCTTTAGTTGTAATGCCAACTCAAGCCCACCCTTGTCGTCCGGATTCATAATGCTGGCCACACCCTCACGGATCAGGGTGCCTGTTTGCGGATTGATCTTAATTTCCGTGGTATCGGGAACTTGCTTTGCACAAACAATAATTTTCATAATATTTATTTTTTTGACAAACCTTCATGCCAGATATTCAAGGCTTGCCCCCCTGATTTCTGCTGTTGCAGAAGGTTTTAAATGATTTGATTATTTTAAAAGATCGGCAGCAATTACCATTCGTTGCACTTCGGAAGTACCCTCGTAAATTTCGGTAATTTTGGCATCACGCATCATACGCTCTACCGGATAATCGCGGGTGTAGCCATAACCACCGTGAAACTGAATGGCTTTGGAAGTAACGTCCATGGCGGTTTCGCTGGCATAGAGCTTGGCCATGGCTGCATCCACAGAATAAGGAATGCCATTATCCTTTTTAAATGCTGCACTGCGCACAAGTAGTCGGGCAGCCTGAATCCGGGTTTCCATATCTGCCATCTGAAACTGGGTGTTCTGGAAATGGCTGATGGTTCGGCCAAACTGCTTGCGTTCTTTGGTATATTTTATGGTTTCGTCCATGGCACCCTGAGCAATGCCCAATGCCTGAGAAGCTATACCTATGCGTCCACCGTCCAGGGTTTTCATAGCCAGACCAAAACCTTTCCCTACTTTCCCCAATAAATTTCCCTTGGGAATGCGACAATTATCCATAATAAGTTCGCAGGTGGCCGATCCTCTAATGCCCATTTTACGTTCTTTGGTGCCTATGGAAAAACCGGGTGTCCCCTTTTCGACTATAAAAGCTGAAATGCCACGGGTACCCTGTGATTTGTCGGTCATGGCAATGATAATATAAATGGATGCGTACACCGCATTGGTAATGAAAATTTTTGTGCCATTGAGCACCCATTCGTCACCATCCTCAAATGCAACAGTTTGCTGGGCAGAAGCATCGGTACCCGCATTTGGCTCAGTAAGTCCGAATGCGCCAATCCACTCTCCTGAGCAGAGTTTGGGGAGATATTTTTCCTTTTGTTCTTCGGTACCCATCTCAAGTATGGGGGCCGCACACAGAGAAATGTGGGCCGATAAAATAACACCGGTGGTTGCGCATACGCGTGACAGCTCCTCAACAGCCATGCTGTACAATTGGTTGCTGCCGCCTGCACCGCCGTATTTTACGGGAATGGGCAGACCCATGAGGCCGATTTTTCCCATTTTAGCAACAGTCTCAACCGGAAAACGTTCCTGTTCGTCAATTTCAGCCGCAAGGGGCTTTACTTCTTTCTCAGCAAACCGGCGGATCATCTGTAAAAAAAGCTTTTCTGTTGGGGTTAAGTTAAAATCCATGATTTTTTGATTAGCAATTTTAGCAATGTATAGTGTATAGAAAAAGGGCAACAAAACAATCTGTTTTGAAACCCTCCTCTGAGTATCGAAAACCTTAGCGTTTTAAGCTGACTTTAAATGACATCAGTATACTTGCTGGTATCATTTAATAAATTGACTGTCAGCCTACAACAGAAATTAAGTGCGTTTTACCTGTTTAAGACTGCAAAGGTATCAAACATTTAACTGATTACAAGGAATGAAGGTGAAATATTATTTTAAATGATATAAGAAAACTACAAGAAGTAGACTGATTTGGACGCCAATTTTAGCATATGTCGCAATTTTGCTGAAAAGCATAAAACTATATAAGCTGGATACGCACACTCTATGCAAAACTCTATACAATAAATGAATAGGTATAAACGGCTCAAAGTTTCACTAAGTTTTTATAATGGATAGCCACGAAAGCACAAAGGCTCAAAGTTTCACTAAGATTTATAATGGATCGCTACTAAAGCATAAAGGCTCAAAGTTTCACTAAGTTTTAATCACTGAAATATTAATTGCGGAATGCCGGTTTCATCATGACTGAAAATGAATAAAAACAGTTGCTGATAAAGGCTAAACGCCTGTGGCCGCAAGGTGGTAAAGAGAAATATTGTACTTTTACTGGATGTTTGTGCTGGTCGGAATGGTATTCCTGAAAACTGCCTGCCAGGGCATACCCTCAATCATTGCAGCCAATTTCCATAAACAAAAACTTCACTAAATCGTCTTCATAATGGACAACCACAGCAATACTAAAAATGAGCAGCCCAACAACCCCCTGCACGGAGTGAAGTTGGTAACTATACTGGAGGAATTAGTGGGAAAGTATGGTTGGGAAGGACTGTCAATGAAAATCAACATCAATTGTTTTAAGGATAATCCTTCAATTAATTCAAGCCTTAAGTTTTTAAGAAAAACACCCTGGGCCAGAGATAAGGTAGAGCGACTATATCTCAATCTGCAAAAGAAAAAGAAATAAACAGATTACAGCAAAGCCTGAACTGAATTAATATGATGTAGTTTAGCCGGAATGTGGTTGAATAATTCAAAATATGTACATAAACATGCAAAGAAACTTGAATGAACTTGTGGCTGCAAACATTATTTCGCAGGAGATTGCCGATAAGATTCAGGATTATTATAACCATAAAAAAGGGTTGTCTGTGAATCGGCTTTTTGTGATTTTTGGTATTCTTGGAGGGATTTTGATTGGTTTGGGAATCATCTTGATCATTGCACACAATTGGGATAATCTTCCGCGGGTGACTAAAACTCTCCTGGCATTTATACCCTTGCTTTGCGGGCAAGCGCTGGGTGGATATGTAATCGTCAGAAAGCAGGAAAATATTACCTGGAGAGAGAGCACCTCTGCCTTTGTTTTCTTTTCGGTCGGAGCAACCATTACTCTGGTTAGTCAGATATACAACATCCCCGGAAACTTAAGTTCTTTTCTAATGATATGGATGCTCCTCTGTCTTCCTTTGATCTATTTAATGAAATCGTCCATCACTTCCCTTCTTTACATCATTGGGATAACCTACTTTGCCTGTGAAACCGGCTATTGGTCCCATCCTTCGTCAGAGTCCTATACCTATTGGGTACTTCTGATTATGGTTTTGCCTCATTATTATTTTTTGTTGAAGAAAAAGCCAGCCAGCAATTTCACGATCTTTCATAATTATTTTATTCCTCTTTCAATTGTAATTACACTGGGAACAGTGGCAAAATCGATGGAAGAGCTTATGTTTATTGCTTATTTCAGCCTTTTTGGTTTGCTTTATCAAATCGGCAGCCTGAAAGGTTTCAAAAAGCAGAAGCTGAGCAACAATAGTTATTTAATTATTGGATCTCTGGGTACAATAGTGTTGTTATTGGCATTAAGTTTTGATGGGTTTTGGAAGGAGTTGAGATATACTACTTTTCATTTTTCTGAAATAATTGTATCCCCTGAATTTTATGTATCTGCTCTTTTTACCCTTCTGGCAGGAACGCTCCAGTACCGGAAGCATTATCTCAGGGATCTGGCTGGCATTAAACCCATCTCAGTGGTTTTTGTAGGTTTTATTGTCACTTTTTTCATTGGGCTTGCTTCCCCTGTAGCAATATTGATTATCAACATTCTTTTGCTGGCTATTGGGATATTAACCATAATCGATGGTGCAAAGCAGGACCACCTGGGCATTTTAAACTTTGGGTTACTGATTATTACGGCTCTGATTGCATGCCGATTCTTTGATACTGATTTGAGTTTTGTAATCAGAGGATTGTTATTCATTTCGGTAGGATTTGGGTTTTTTATGACAAATTACTGGATGCTTAAAAATAGGAAAACACATGAATAACAGAAAGTTAATATTAGCCGCATTTATTCTTGTAGCCCTGGCACAACTTTACGTCCCTACTAAAATGATACTCGACAGAGAAAATGTATTGGCCAATGGCATAGAGTTAAAGTTCAGGACAGCTCCAATTGACCCCAACGATCCGTTTAGAGGGAAGTACATCAATCTTCAGTATGAAAATACCCTGACTGAAATTCAAAGCGCAGAGGCTTGGCTTAGAGATGAAGATATTTATGTTATTCTTACAAAAGATGAACATGGATTTGCAACAATAGCATCTGTTTCAAAGACCAAACCAGCTGATGAACTTGCTTTTGTTAAAGCTAAAGTTAAGTTTAGGAGTACCGACAGGAAAGTTATTTTTGAATATCCTTTTGACAGGTATTACATGGAAGAATCAAAAGCATATGAAGCTGAACAGATATATAGACAATCCTTGCCTGATACCAATCAGAAGACTTATGCTTTGGTGAAAATTAAAGACGGTAAAGCTGTGCTGAAGGATGTACTGATCAATGAAATTTCCATAAGGGATATAGTGAATAGAGAACGAGAGAAAAATAAATAAAAATGATTGCTGATGAATGGTATTAAACAACATAAGATCATGCAAACCACCATTAAAGTTTTAGCATTAAGGATGCTATTCATATTAGCCTCATGGGCATCTCGAAAAACTTCAT